>CAXHBH010000006.1:0-96467 GCA_964014735.1 uncultured Flavobacteriaceae bacterium
ACTTTACCAAAATGTTAGATAACGTATTTACAATGCCTCCAAAGTTTGATGATTCCTATTATGGATTTACAATTCATGAAATTAGAGAAATGCAGATTGTAAATATGGGAAATTATGCTCACGGAAATCAGCCAATACAACACATGATTTATCTGTATAGTTATGCAAATCAACCCTGGAAAGCACAAGAAAAGGTAAGAATGGTTATGGACAAACTATACGCCGCTACTCCTGACGGTTATTGTGGTGATGAAGATAACGGACAAACCTCAGCCTGGTATGTATTTAGTGCTTTAGGCTTTTATCCTGTAACGCCTGGTGTTCCAGAATATGTGATAGGCAGCCCACTATTTGATAAAGTAACAATGTATTTACAAAATGGAAATGCATTTACAATTGAAGCAGATAATAATAAGGATAAGAATCATTTCATTCAATCAATGAGATTAAATAATACCACATACAACAATACATGGATTGACTATAATGAAATTCAAAAGGGAGGTAGTTTACATTTCAAAATGGATAGCATACCAAATAAAGATTTTGGAAATTCTATTTCATCCAAACCCTTTTCTTTAACTAATGATAATTAGATAATCAATAGTTTATATAAGTACAATCGAACCTAACTAAATCATAAATAAATTACAGATTAATAAAACTTGCTTGAATGAATAAATTCGTAAAACCACCAGTTGTTTCTAAGAAAGTGCTCGTCCCATTTATTCTAGTTACTTCATTATTTGTATTATGGGGCTTTGCTAATGCGGTTACTGACCCCATGGTGCAAGCTTTCAAAAAGGTGTTGGAGCTTTCAAACTCTCAGGCTGCATGGGTACAAATGGCATTTTATGGTGGCTATTTTTGTATGGCCTTACCTGCCGCAATGTTAATGAGAAGATATTCTTACAAGACTTGTATTCTAATTGGTTTGGCATTATACGCTGTTGGGGCTTTATTATTTTACCCAGCTGCATTGACCGAGAAGTTCTGGTTTTTCTGTTTGGCACTTTATATTTTAACATTTGGACTCGCATTTTTAGAAACAGCGGCAAACCCATATATATTAGCGTTGGGAGATAAAGAAACTGCTACGCAACGATTAAATTTAGCACAGGCCTTCAACCCTGTCGGACTAATCGTGGGTTTACTTATTGCTCAACAATTTGTGTTAAAAAAATTACAGTCAGATGATATTGCAGATTTCAGCATTTTGGATGAGGCTTCAAAAATCCTAATAAAAACATCTGATTTATTAGTAATTCGTAACCCCTATGTTGTTTTAGGTCTGGTAATTACTGCTGTTTTTATCTTGTTTGCGACAATTAAAATGCCACACTATAAAGACAAAAATGAGATGCCTAGTATTGGGAATACGTTTTCCAGTTTAGCTAAAGACAAGAAGTATGTGTTTGGGGTAATCGCACAGTTTTTAAATGTTGGCGCTATGATAATGTGTTGGACGTATATTTATCAATATGCTGAAGCGATTGGTATATCTAGTGTGACCGCTGGATATTTCCAAATGGCTGCATTTATCCTATTTACCATTGGTAGAGGTTTTGGAACGTATTTATTAAGATTTATCAATGCCGGTAAGTTGTTAATGTATTTTGCGTTATTGGCAATGGTATTTATCTTGGGAACCGTTTTTATAACAGGCATTATAGGTCTTTACAGCCTAGTACTTGTTTCATTTTGTCTTTCATTAATGTTTCCAACTATTTATGGAATTGCTCTTAGCAATTTAAATGAAGAACAATCTAAGATAGGTTCTGCAGGTTTGGTAATGGCTATTGTTGGTAGTGCTTTATTGCCCAAGCTTCAAGGAGCTATGATTGATATTGGTGGTAGAGGTGTAAACGATATGGTTATTATTGGCGTGTCAGAAGTGAACTTCTCATTTTTACTCCCCCTACTATGTTTTGCATATATAGCAATGTATGGTTCGAAAATAGGTCAATAAGATGTACCACAAGGGATAAATCTTCTTTTTTAGATTTATTCCTTTTATTGTTTTACGCGATATAATGCATTGATAAATAATTAAAGTTTTCTTTGCACTTTGTCGCTTTTTACCACGTAAAATCCAGTTTCAGTTAATTAAATAATTTGTAATTTTAAATTCACATAAATTTTAACAATGAAGCAAATAACACTAATAATTTTATCGCTATTGGTACTGGGATGTACAAACAGCGGAGTAGTCGTAAATTTTGAGGACGAAAAGTCAAACGCCATAAGACAGCATTTTCAACATTATCTAAATAACGATATGGATGGATTAAAGTCTCTTTGGTCTACTGAACTACAGGTTTTCTTAAACAGTAATGAGGCCATTTCTCTAGATGATCTTGTTGGGCTTTTAGGAGCACAACACGAAACGTTTTCTATTGAGATGCAATGGGGGAGTAAACAAGACATTGGCGCTTTGGTAGAAACCACCAATTATCCTGGAGGCGATGCATATGATGCAGTAACCGTTACGCAAACATGGTTTAATTGGATAGCTACGAGCAAAAGTACTGGTGAGACCATAAATCTGCCGGCACATATTAGTTTCATGTGGGGTGATGATGGAAAAATCGCAGCGGAATATCACATGTATGATACTACTCAAATGGTTGCAGCTATAGAAGCCGCACAAGCTGCAACAATGACCCAGTAAATTAAGTCTTATAAACTAAACTGTTTATTTTTTGCACTTGACAATTATAGAAAGCGCTATTTATTCGTAAATTTTAACCATAAAAAACCCTCCAAACGGGAGGGCTTTTTTATTTTCACATTTGTTTTTTGCAATTGACATTATAGCAAACACTATTTACCCCCTATATTTTAGGTATAAAAAAAACCCGCACTATTAATGCGGGTTTTTAAAATTTGTGAGGTACTTATTACTAGAAAGAATAAATAGCTGCCAACACGAATGATGATAAGCTATCATCTCCATCAGCACTCCAAGTGCTTACTTTTTCGTCAGCACTGTCAATTCTAATTTCCGGCTTGATTGTTAAGTTACCAGAAGTATAACTACCTGTAAGTGTGAAAGAGCTGAATGTATTAGTGTCTTTTATATCAAAATTTTCATATCTAATACCAAGTGCAAAGGAGTCAGACATTGATAATTGCGGATAAAGTGCAACACCAGACCACTCACCGCCGTCATCTTCATAAGAAGTAGCGTTTACCCCTAAGAAAAAGCTATCTGAGATGTCAATTCCACCCGTGAAATCAATTTGAGAAACGTTGGATAGTCCACCTGACAGGAAGTTAATGTACTGTCCGTATAGACCTAATTGAGCACCAAACATGTAGTCATCACCCACTGGTTGAGATTCTGTGTAATCTGTACTATTAAGTACACCAAGCATTAAAGACACATCATCAGAAAGCGCGAAATCAGCTTTTAAACCTGTGTGTGAGAATGGTCCGTTTGAGAACATGTATGAAGTAGAGTAGTTAAAGTTGCCAACAGGCGAAATTACTTCGTACCCTAAAAAGGTATTGAAGTTACCCAATGTCAATGTAAAGCTGTCACTTACATTATAGTAAACATATAATTGGTTTACAATGTTTGATGATCCTGTAGAGTTGAATACAGCATCTGCACCTCTTGGTCCATATACCAAGTCAGCAACAAAACCGTGCTTTTCTCCTTCGTAAGAAAGAACAATGTTCGCCATACCTAGCGAAAAGCCGTTTAAGTTAGCAAAAGAGGTACCAGGAGCGTATTCAGCGCTTCTGTAATAAGAATCAACAGATCCAGTTACACTGAATGTTGGATCTTCTTGTGCTTGCGCACTATTCAATCCTCCAAATACTAGGAAAGCAACAAGTGCTGAAAGGGTTATAAAAGATGATAAATTGTAATTTTTCATGTTTAATAGTTTTATGTTAATTTATTCAAATTTAGACAAAAATTTATACATAAGTGAAAAACCTTTTTTTACAGCAAAGCATTAATCAAATTTTGATGTATTAAATCTGTTTTTTTGACTTATGACTGTCTTCGAACTATTTAGGTTACATTTGCCACTTCTTATGACAGATTTTTCATCTTTGGGAATTGGTCCCGAACTACTTGAGGCTATAAATGCTTTAGGTTTTCAATCGCCTACCGAAGTTCAGCAAAAAGCGATACCCATTCTATTGGAGAAGGAAACGGATATCGTGGTACTCGCACAAACAGGAACAGGAAAAACAGCTGCTTTTGGCTTGCCAATGTTGCAAAAAATAGACACAAGCAGCAGAACTACTCAAGGACTTGTTATTGCACCCACCAGAGAGTTGTGTATACAGATAAGCAAGGAACTTGTAAAATACGCATCGGCCATTAAAGGATTGAATATAGTTCCAATATATGGTGGGGCAAGTATTAATGATCAAGCGAAGGCTGTTAAAAAAGGCGCACAAGTTCTAGTAGCAACTCCAGGCCGTATGCAGGACATGATGCGCAGAAAATACATTGACATATCTTCCATTGTCTTCTGTATTTTAGATGAAGCGGATGAGATGTTAAATATGGGTTTTAAAGAAGATATTACAAATATACTTTCCTACACACCAGATGATAAATTAACATGGCTTTTTTCTGCCACCATGCCTAAAGAAGTGGCACGTATTGCGAAAGAATTCATGTATAACCCAATCGAAATTACGGTTGGTACCAAGAATGCAGCTTCAACGAATATCAATCACGAGTATTATTTGGTAAGTGGGAGAGAGCGGTATAACTTATTAAAGCGACTTTCTGATACCCATCCTGACATTTATTCCATAGTATTTTGTCGTACGAAGAGAGATACACAACGTGTTGCTGAAAAGCTCATTGAAGATGGTTATAGTGCGGGCGCCTTACATGGAGATCTTAGTCAAAATCAACGCGATTTGGTTATGAAAGCCTTTCGTGCTAAGCAAATAAAGACTCTTGTAGCCACGGATGTGGCTGCACGTGGGATTGATGTTGATAATATATCGCACGTGATTCACTATCAATTGCCAGACGAGATAGAAACTTATACGCACAGAAGTGGTAGAACTGGACGTGCCAGTAGTTTGGGTACTTCTATGATTATACTCACCAAAGGTGAGTTGGGCAAAATAAAAAAACTTGAGGGTATAATAAATGCTAAAATCACAGCTCAAGAAGTTCCAGATGTAAATTCCATACTCACAAGGCAATTACAGCATTTTGCTGAAAAAATTAAATCCACTGTTGTCAGCGATGAAATTGATAGTTACTTGGCCGAAGTTAACGCAACTTTAAGTGATTTCTCCAAATTAGATTTGATTAAAAAACTGATGTCTATAGAGTTTAATAGATTACACAGCTACTATCAAAACCAATCAAATGCCCTATCTAAGGCAGCACCAGATGCTAAGCCTTCAAAAAAGGGTACTGACGTCCGATACAACATCAACATAGGGAGCAGAGACGATTACAATTGGAAACTATTGAAGTCATTTTTAGTTGATTTCCTTTCCCTTGAAAAGGACGATATTTATCACGTTGATGTAATGGATAATAATGCCTATTTTAATACAAGCATCCACAAGAAAGACCATGTCCTAGCCGCATTTGAAGGTTTTAAGCTTGATGGCCGCGTTATTCAAATTCGAACTACGGAGAAAAGAGGTCAGCACTTGCAAAGCGGAAAAGGGTTCTCTAAAAAGCGAAAGCAAAAAGGCGATCGTTTTAGCAAACGTAAAAAAGGCAGCCGTCCTTTTGGCGACTTTAAAAAAGGAAAGAATAAAAACCGCCGTTGATAGATTGTTTATACAAACAACAGTCTTATCATTTTTTTATATTAGGGCATAAATAGCGTTGAACTACTTTCAATATTTTAACTTTTATAAATCAATGTCTAATTCCTTATTCTTTCTGATTAAATATATGCTTCCGCTGTCTTTTGGTATGATGCATGCACAATCTTTCACCAACCCTGTTTTGCCAGGCGGATATCCAGACCCATCCATTTGTAAAGTTGGAGATGATTTTTATATGGCAAACTCTTCATTTGAATACTTCCCAGGAATACCTATTCATAAAAGTAAAGATTTGGTAAACTGGACTTTAATTGGTCACGGAATAGAACGCGAATCACAATGCAATGGCGCTGTTAATTTGGTAGACGTTCAGCCAAACGGCGGCATATATGCTCCAACCTTGCGTTATCATAAAGGCATATTTTATATTATTACCACTGCCATATATTTTGATGCAAAGACAAAAAAGCACGGTGGGAATAATTTCATTATCACCGCGACCAATCCTGCAGGACCATGGTCTGACCCTGTTGTTGTTTCAGGCGCACCTGGCATTGACCCTGACCTTTTCTTTGATGATGATGGTCGTTTGTGGTACACTGGGCAAAACAAACCAAAAGACCCCGAATTTATTGATCAGAAAGAAATTTGGATGCAAGAGTTGAATCTTGAGACCTTTCAATTGATGGGGGAACGCTACGATTTGTGGCGGGGTGCCTGCGGCGGTGTATGGACAGAAGGCCCTCATATTTATAAAAATGACGATAAATATTATTTGATGATTGCAGAGGGAGGCACCTCTTTTAACCACGCTGTTATGATAGCAGCGAGTGATAATATCACAGGCCCTTATGTTTCCAATGCACGAAATCCTATTTTTACATCAAGACAGCTTTCGTATGAAAATTGGGTGCACAGTACAGGGCACGGTGATCTTGTAAAACTTGACGATGGCCGTTGGTATATGTTCCTTTTGGGTGTACGGGGCGATTTAAATCGCAAGTCAAATATGGGAAGGGAAACTTTTTTGGTACCTGTTAGTTGGGAGCGTGATATGCATCCGAGAAAAGGAAAAATCTTATGGCCGGTAGTAGCCCCAAAAACAGGACGAATAGAAAGAGAAAACCCTATTATTTTCGATACTGGGAAACGCAAAAATGATCTGACTTTTTATGACGATTTCAATCGAAACACATTGGGCTTGGCGTGGAACTTTATTAGAATTCCAATGCCAAAAACATATAGTCTTGACGATAACCCAGGTCATCTTCGGTTATTTACCAACCCTAATATTATTTCTAGGCGTAAACGCGCTCATTTTATGGGGGTAAAACAGACAGAAAGTGATTTTATTTTCAGCACCAAGATGACCTTTAATCCATCAGGAAACGAGTCAGCAGCAGGTGTTGCTGTAGTACAAAAAGACGATAACTATTTGTTTTTTGCGGCTCGAAAAGAAGCTGAAGGTATGGTTGTAGAACTTTCATATAAGGACAAGAAAATAAAAACTATAAAATCGCAAAAACTCAAAAACTTTAATGGAGAAATACGCTTTAAATTAGAATCTGAAAACGACACTTATATATTTTCATATGCAACTAAGGGTAAGCGCTATAAAGTATTGACTAAAACCACAGCAAACTTGGTTTTATTTAATGGATTTACAGGTGTACATATTGGGCCATATGCTACAAGCAATGGACACGAAAATGGCGATTTTTCAGATTATGATTGGATAAAACATATACCTAAACCTAGAAAATGAAAAAAATGAAAACTTTTATTTTAATAGCTATTAGCTTACTTTCATGTAACAAAGGCAGAGACATCACTGAGGAGGTGGAAACGCCAAATATTTTGACTACCAAGACCATTACAATTGATCAACAAATTGGCAGTCAAATTGTGGGTAGGTCTGTGATTATTCGAGCACCTATTGTTATCAACGCAGAGAAAAAGTATCCACTTGTTTTTGCTTTTCACGGGCGTGGC
Source organism: uncultured Flavobacteriaceae bacterium (assembly GCA_964014735.1). Lineage (GTDB taxonomy): Bacteria > Bacteroidota > Bacteroidia > Flavobacteriales > Flavobacteriaceae > UBA7446. The sequence goes on from CAXHBH010000006.1 coordinate 7,765, forward strand.
GGCAACAATAATCATTGGGTGAATAACCTTAGTCAATTTACAGACTCAGGAGCATTTATTGGCGTATATCCTCAAGGACATTTAAACTCTTGGAACCTAGGGCCAGAACCCTCAACCGCTGACGATGTTGCTTTTGTAAACATTATTGTAGAAACCTTGTTAGCCTATACTAATGTTGATGCTAAAAAAATCTTTGCAATCGGATCTTCCAACGGGGCTGGGATGGTAAATAAGTTGGCAGCTAAAACACAACATTTCAAAGCTATTGCTCCAGTGGCTTCGCAGTTGATTGCCTCAATTGATATTAGCTCTCAGAACAATCCTGTTTCAATTTTTCAAGTCAATGGCGCACAAGACGATGTTATCCCAATTGACGGAGGAGAACGTCTAGGCCACTCATTTTTTAGCGCTTACGAAAGTGCACGTAAATGGGCGGGCCAGTTTGGATGTGATTTAAGTCCAACGGAAACAACAATTGCCGGCAACACATCCTATGTTTTTTCTGATTGTACGGATCAGGCTGTGGTACAATACCTTCGTGTCGAAAACGCAGGCCACAGAATTTCCCGTACTTACCCACAGCTTTGGCAACATATTTGGACATTTTTTTCGTCATTATAAAAAATTATAGTTTTTGACAAAAACCTTTTAAAACAAACTTAAATTGTACTATAATTTGCATTTAAAATAGACCATCTCAAATGAAAATTCGATTTCTAGCTACTTTTTTCGCATTTGTTTTTTTTGGCGTAAGCGTAAACGCTCAAGAACATATTGTTCATACACCTTGGGAATTAGATGGTGCTGAAGAAAGAATTAAAAAAATAAGGCAAGGGACCGCGCAATTGGTATTTCTTATGGACGGTATGCCTACTCAAGATAGCGCTAGCATAGACATTGAGTTAGTTAATCATGAATTCAGCTTTGGAGTTTCCATGACACAAGAAGGTGCTTTTGATAATGATGACCAAAACACATACCGGAATCGTGTTAAAGAGCTGTTTAATTTTGTAACATTAGGTTTCTACTGGTCAGCACGGGATGAAAAAAAAGATTTGACTCGTTATAAACGTAAAATGCGTCAAAAAGTCAAATGGGCCGTATCAAACGATATTAAAATTAAGGGACACCCATTGTTGTGGCACGAGTCTTTGCCAAAATGGGTCGTTGACTTTCAAGACCCTGTTGCTCTTGAAAAAATAATCTTTAAGCGGATGCAAGACCTATTGCTTGATTATCCCGAAATCCAATATTGGGATGTTTACAATGAAGCAGTTGCACCATTCAAAAACCACGTGACGCCTAGTGGTGTAACCCGTTGGATTACGTACAAAGGCGGCATATATTCAGCCATGTTAGAGCTCTATGCGTTTGCCAATAAAACAGCACCCAATAAAATTTACACCAATAATCACTACCACCCAACAGACCCAGAATTTCTAAAACTAAACGAATATTTTATTGAACAAAATGTGGGTTACCAAGCCATTGGAATGCAAGCGCATATGCAAACCCATGACAATGTATTTCAGGAGCAAGAACTTTGGGATTTGGTTAGTACGTTCACCCCTCTTGGAAAAGACATTCAGTTCACAGAAGTTACTATAACAAGCTCAAAACTATTTAACAACTGGAAAGATCACGGCGCATTTTTGGATGAACGCAAAGCAGCACAGAAAAAAGGTAAAAAGATGAATCTTCCAAGTCTTGATTATAAGGAGATATTTCAGTCGGCATATATCAAAGATTTTTATACACTGCTTTTTAGCCATCCTAACGTGAGTTCCATTACAATGTGGAATCTGACCGACAGAAATGCTTGGCGCGGCCATGCGGCGGGAATTTTAGACAATGATTTAAAGCCTAAAAAGGCCTTCTTCACGCTCAAAAAATTAATAAATGACACTTGGTCAACAAAACTAAATGCTGAATTTAGTACAGATAAAGGTTTTGTTTTTTCTGGTTTTTACGGTAAATACAAGGGCACTATTAGTGTTGGTGATAAAATCTATAAGCTTAGCTTTGATCACACAAAAGAAAATACGGAGCCTATAATATTGCATTTAAGTGATTAATATTACTAGAGTGTATTTGAATACTTAAATTGATTTTCAAGTGGCACGCCATATATATTAACCAATTCACTAATATTTTTATTGTAAAAGCGGGTATTTGGAGGAATGCTTAGTTTTTCCCAGTATGATGGATCATAGCTAGTCGTATATTTTGTCATATCCATATTGTATGAAATATCACCAGTATCAAAATAAGATTTATTTTCTTCAATGTTTAAAACATAAACTTCATGCCTAAACGCAATTGGGATATATTTTGGAGGGGTTTTACCATTGCTCATCATTACTCTTTTAACGTTTTTAGATAGGGTCCCAGACCCTTTCCATTCTCTTTGATGATAACTTAGGTATAGTTTCCCTTTATTATTTTTCTTGTATATGTATGTAGAAATTATTGATTTTCCTTGTTTGGGAATTTTACTTACTTCTAATTTGTAAATTTTATAGGTGTCCATCCCAATATAGAGTGATAATGTTTCCTTATTTTCTATGACTCCTTTTGCAATAACAACATCTTCATTATCATAAGTTGAATTTTCCGTTTTTTGCCATTTATAAGATTTTAAATCAATTCCTTGTCGCAATGGATTATTATACTCCATATATTTTAGGGCATGTATGTCTTGCTCAGTTTTAACAAATCTATAATCTGCTGAAGCCCTGGCATGATTTATACTAAATTTGACTAAATAAGAACTTGGCCCACGATCAATTGTATTTATGCTATGCTCAATAAAGAATCTACACAAATTTTCTTCAACTGACCACCTGCGGTATAATATATTTAACTGATGATTTTTACTAACCGTATTATTGCGTAAATTTTTTAGTGCATTCTTTACGTAAAAATCAACACTGTTTACGATTACTTCAGATAGGTTAGTTGCCCGCTCTTTCAGTACAACTTCTTTTTTCTCTAGTTTCAAAAAATCTTTAATCTTGATAGAGAAGTTTGAAAACCCCAGAGAAGAAATGGTCAAATTATCTTCAAGTTCATTATTTGTCACGCGGAAATAAAAAGTGCCATCTTCAGTTGAAGTAGTGCCTATATTCTTTTGCAAAATTCCTACTGCTGCGTATGGCACTTCATAACCATTTTGATCAATAACTTTCCCCATAATAGCAGTGCTTTCCTGCGCAAAAGCCATTATGCACTTAAATAATAAAATTAAACAAATAAAACAGGAAAATTTATTTATAATATACATTTTGATTTAGAAAATTAATTGGTCAATATTTCTTTTTGGTTTTTGTTGTTAAGCCTGTAGTCTTTTGGAATAATTCCCGTATAATCTTTGAATCTTTTGGTGAAATAAGAGGGTGAGGCAAAGCCCACTTTAAAACAAATCTCACCGATAGTCATGTCTGTTTTAGCCAATAATTCTTTTCCCTTTTCGAGTCGGGTTTTTCGAATAATTTCATTAGCAGAATTTCCAGTTAATGCCTTAATTTTTCTATACAATTTACTTCTGCTCAATCCCAATTCATCGGCAATATCTTGTACACAAAGATCTTCTTTGGACAAATTATTGCCGATAACATTTAACACGTCTGCAAGAATTTTTTTGTCATGTCCAACTTCATCCACAGCAAGCTCAAGACTTTTAAAATAAGTTTCATAAAATGTATTTTTAGCTTTTACCAGTTGACGCAAATGCGATTTTAAAAGGTTAACGCTAAATGGCTTTTTTAAATACACATCAGCACCGGCGTCAATACCTTCAATGCGTTCTTTTTCGGCTACTTTGGCCGTTAGCATAAGCACTGGTATTGTGCTTGTAGACTTATTAGATTTGAGGAGTTTACACATCTCAATACCGTCCATTTCAGGCATCATAATATCAGCAATAATAATATCAGGCTTGTATTGTTTTGCCATTTTTAAACCTATTTTTCCATTAACAGCCTCAATTATGCGATAGTCTCCTTTAAGCTCTAGTTTAAGGTATTCACGTAACTCTATGTTATCTTCAACGATAAGCAGGCTGTGCTCTTTTTCGACTTGATAATCAGTCGTTTCAAGGCTTTCTTCTTGGCTTAACTGTATTTTTTGTTGTGGCTGATCGGTCGTATAAGTGGCAAATTGGTTTTCTGAAAAATGTGCTTTTCCAGTAGCAAAAAAGATTTTGAATGAGGTGCCCAACTCTTGCTCACTCTCAACTTTTATTTTACCCTTGTGATAATCGACAAATTTCCGAACCACTTCTAGGCCAATTCCTGTACCGCCATAGTATTGCTCATTGTTGTCTTTGTCTTGATAGAATCGTTCAAATATATTACTGATATTTTCTTTTTTGATACCTATGCCGCTGTCTTTAATTACAACTTCAAAAGCTGACTGTGACTGCATTTTATCAATTAGCGGGAACACCACCCCACCTGTATGATAGTTCACGACAACGTTGATGCTTCCGCCTTCTTTTGTCGCTTTAAATGCATTTGACAGAAGGTTGAAAATTATCTTTTCTAGCATTGATTGGTCAGCCCAAACCGGGGTTTGATAGATTTCATTATGAGTAAAATTCAAATTGATATTACGGTAAAGCGCTTCTTCTTCATAATAAGATGTAACGTTTTTAACAACGGTTTGCAGGTCTGTCTCTCTAACACGTAATTGAATTTTTCCAAATTGCATTTTTCTAAAGTCCATCAATTCATCAATCAGCCGCTTCATTCTTTTTGTATTGCGATGGATAATTCTGTGTTTGGACCTGACATCTTCAGGCAGACTCATGACATCTGGTGCAGACAACAAAGATTCTAATGGATTAAGCATAAGTGTTAGTGGCGTTCTAAATTCATGTGAAATATTTGTGAAAAATTGAATTTTTTTTGCGTGTAGCTCCTCAGTTTGCTTGCGTTGGTTTCTTTCAATTTCTGCTTTTCTACGCTCTCTTACACGAAGTTTAATTAATCTAAAAATATAAAACCCAAGCCCGTACAGGACTACAAAATAGGAGATTTTAGCTCCTATGGTTGCCCAATATGGTGGCTGTACTTTTATAAATATATTCTTAGACCCTTCTGTCCATACCCCGTCATTATTAGCTGCTTTGAGTTTAAATACATACTTACCGGGTTTTATGTTTGTAAAGGTAGCTGTACGCAGTTGTTCTACATAGTTCCAATCGTTGTCTAACCCCTCAAGCATATAGGCATAGTTATTTTTTTCGCCACGGGTCATATTTACTCCAATAAAGTCAATTGAAAAAGAGGATTGGTCGTGGCTTAAAAGAATAGTGTCACTGTGTTGAATTGATTTTTTAAGCGGTCCATCCTTTGCTACAGCAATTTTTTCATTACCAATTTTTAAGTCTTGAAAAATGATTTTAGGTATGCTATTGTTCAAAGGAATATTATTAAAATCAAAAAAGTTTATGCCTTCACTTGTTCCAAGATAAAGCGTATTACGTTCGGTATAGAAGGCACTGCGATTTATCTTTTTGCTTAAAAGCCCGTCTGCAGATTCAAAAATCCGAAAGTCATCGTTGCCTTGATCATATCTAATGAGACCATTGTCTGTACCCAACCAGTAATATCCGTCATAGGTTTGCGTAATAGAATTAATGGACATATTCCTGATCTCACTGTTTTTTCCATGCCAAGTAAAGGAGTCTTGCACCGCTGAGTAACTAAACAGCCCATAACCATCAGTACCAACCCAGATGTTTTTATTGCTGTCCTCATATAACGCAAAAACGATAAAGTCAGCGACAACCCCTTTTGATAAATCACGAATTTTAGCGTTAAAAGAAACTACTTCGTCCTTTTTTTGATCATATCTATAAATTCCTTTTCTAGTGCCCATCCAAACGTTATCGTCCTTGTCTACAATAACCTTTCTTATGTTGCCATTTTGCAGTTCAAACTTTTTAAACGCTTCACTATCGTGGCTTGTAAGTTTGCCAGAATTAAGGTTATAGGACACCAATCCACTTAAAAAAGTACCTATCCAAATCACACCATTTGAATCTTCTGAAAAGCTCACGATTCGGTTTGATTTTAATGTGTTTCTATCTGATTTTGTACTAAAATTTATAAATCGACGTGATCCTTTTTTTAACAAGTAAATTCCATTATACCAGGATGCCACCCATACATTTTGCCTACTGTCTATAAACAAAGAGGGTATGTCCATGCTATTGAGTCCCTTGGCAATACTGTTTGCAGGATCGTTAAGATGTGTGTAACTATTTTTAGTAGGCTCATATACAAAAACCCCTTTGTCAATACAACTAAACCAAATACGCTCTCGTTTGTCTTTTGCAATTGAAGAAATGGAAGACGGAAAAGGCGTTACTTTGCTTTGATTGTTGTTTTGAAGGAAACTAAACTTAAAATGTTTGGGGTCAAATTTGTCCACGCCTTGGTCGTAATAACCCATCCAAACACGGTCATTAATATCACAATGAATGGACCAAATAGAATTGGATTGAATGCTGAAATCATCTCCAACTTCTTTTAAATAATGATTCAAAACGTCCCCATCGCTGGATAATACAAACAACCCATCATTTTCAGAGCCACATAAAATTAAGCCGTCTTTGTATTCTTCAATTGAAAAAATACGTTTTTCCGTTATGGCGTAGTGTTCCAATGCAAAATTTGTAGATGTAGTAGGAATTATTTTTAAAACACCATTTTGTTCTGTTCCTGCCCATATGCTTCCAAACTTATCAGCTTCTAAACTGATGATTTCACTAGATAATTGTTGCTCGTTTTCCAGTTTGCTATTTTCAACATATTTTAGTTTTAGTGAGGTGAAATCAAGTTGCATTAAACCCATATTACTACCAACCCAAACGCGCCTTAATTTGTCTACTGCGATATCATTTACTTGCAAACCATTTTCCTCAATACCATCTTGTAGTGTAGCTTTATGAAATTCTTTATTATATACATTGAATATATACATGCCTTTTTGGTGAGTACCAATGATAATTCGAGTTTCATCAAATTGCGCTATGCTGTATACAGACAGTTTTAATCCCTCCGGGTTAAATTGTGAAAAAGCTGCTGTTTTTTGGTTGTAAAGGTTTAAGCCGTTACTGGTAGCAATCCACAAGGCATCTTTTTGGTCTATATACAAATCGTGAATCTCAGAACTCGATAAGGCAGAAGCTGCATTCACATCATGTTTGAATGTCTTAACACTTATACCATTATATCTTTTCAGTCCACCACCATAGGTTCCTATCCACAGTTGACCATACGAATCATTGATCATACATGTGATGGCACGCGTGCCAATATTTTCGTTTGTCTTTACAAACAAAAAGGGGTTTTCTTGTGACAATGCAACAAAAACGAAAATCAAAGAATAAAGAAAAGAATAGTAAATTTTATTCATAGATGTAAAACTACTATAAATAATTGACCAAACAACTGGCATCTTTGTAATTATCTATTCATTAATAACAATTTAATTGCCTACTTTGAATTGTGTAATAAAGCAGATGAATTAAAATTATTAGTTTTATTGTATTAATAAATACAACTTATCTTAAAACATTTTATGAAATTTTCAAATGCTTTTTTATTTCCTGTTTTATTATTTTCTTTTTTGATTCAAGCACAAGGGTTAAACGAGACCTCACCTCCAAATATTATCATTTATTTAGCTGACGATCAAAATGCATGGGATTATGAAATCCACGGAAATGATCAAGTGGATACGTCGTACTATGACCGCTTGGTCCGTGAGGGTATGTCTTTTACAAATGCTTATACCGCACAGGCCATTTGTGCACCAAGTCGTTCCCAATTATTTACAGGGCTTTTTCCAGTAAGAAATGGTTGTATGGCAAATCATTTGCCTGTAAAAAAAGTGAAAGACATTAACGATTATTTTAATGATCTAGGTTATGAAGTTATCTTAGCTGGTAAGGGGCATATTAAGCCGTCCACTGTGTTTAACTGGACACATTTCTATCACACTGTTGAAAATAGATTATTGCCCATAAATAAAGTAAAAAAATATATTCAAAACGCAACAAAACCGTTCTGTATCATTTTTGCTTCCGACCTTCCTCATGGCCCATATCCTAAGCATAATGATTATATAAACAAGCCATTGGATTACGATCCTTCAGCTAGGAATTCAAAAAAGAATATAGCTAGGAGTAAGTCTGGTTATTATCAAAACATTGAGGCTGACAATGCCCAACTGGGACGTGTGCTCAGCATGCTAACATCTGAAATGGTCTTAGACGATGCCTTATTTATGTATATGTCAGACCACGGCTTAAAGGGGAAATGGAGTGTTCGCGAAACGGGCATAAAAATTCCCATGGTAGTGCGTTGGCCCGGAAGGGTAGTACCCAAAACCCAGTCAGATCGATTGGTTACCATAGCCGATGTGTTGCCTACTTTGGTTCATATCGCTGGTGGTGGCGATATTGAAGCTACAGATGGGCGAAGCTTTTTGCCTTTACTTTCTGGGGATGACAAGCCCATTAGGGACTATGTTTATGCAATTTCGACCAGACAAAATATCCAAAAGTGTGAAATATTTCCATCTAGGTCGGTTCGAGGAAAACGGTATAAATATATCCGAAACTTTAATGCCATGGAGGTGGTGGACCAAAACCTTGGTGATAACCCCGCAGTTAATGCGTTTATTAAACTTGGCGCCCAAGCGTTTAAACATGTTCCTTACGAAGAGCTGTATGATCTCCAAAACGATCCATATGAACATCATAATTTGGCATCGAATACCAAATTTAATGAGATTAAGGAGGAGCTAGCACAAGAACTAGTGCGATGGATGACCCAGCAAGGCGACTTTTTGATTTCTCACACCATGCCATTAATCAAACCGACACTTCATCCTCTAGACCGCACTTCTAAATGGAACAAACCCAATAAAACCCTACTAGGATCATTAAAGGATGAAGATTATATGCAGGTACATTATTAGTTTACTTTCAATAACTTGATTGCATTAAATGTGTTAGAGCTTGCTGCTTATTTCATTGGTTTGAAACCCACGTATTAGTTTTTGCTCAATTTATTATATATCTCAGCATATCACCATGATATATTTGACAATACACTAAACAAAAAAAATGTTCAATAAATTTTTTTCTATTTTTCTCCCTGTTATTGTTGTTTCCGTATCAATTAGTTCGTGTGGCCAATTGTCTGAGCAATTAAATTCAAATCCTGATTTTTTAAACACACCTTTGGTCAGTGAAATATTTACAGCCGATCCGTCGGCGCATATTTTCAACAACCGCATATATATATATGCCTCTCACGATATTGAGTCTGGAGGTATTGAAGATGACAGTGGCAATCATTTTAACATGATTGACTACCAAGTATTATCTATGAACCTAGACGGCAGCGATGTTACAGTACACCCAGTAGGCTTAAGTGTTGATGATGTGCCCTGGGCAAAAAGCAAATTTTGGGCTCCGGATGCAGCACATAAAAACGGCACTTATTATTTATATTACCCAGCAAAAGATGCCGATAACATATTCAGACTGGGCATTGCTACTTCAGATAAACCTGAAGGGCCCTTTACGCCGCAGCCTGAACCAATGAAAAATAGCTATAGCATTGACCCTGCTGTTTTTGTCGACGATGATGGTAGTGCTTATATATACTATGGTGGAATTTGGGGTGGACAATTGCAGCGTTGGGAAAATGGATCTTATGACGAAAACGGATCTTTAAAAGATATGGGTATTCCAGAAAACCCCGCCATATTACCACGAATTGCAAAACTCTCAGATAACATGCTTGAGTTTGCCGAGGAAGTTAGACAAATTGAAATTTTAGATAAAGAGGGCAATCCCATTTTGACCAAAGATTTAGAAAGAAGATTTTTTGAAGCACCTTGGATTCATAAGCATAACGATACGTATTATATGAGCTACTCAACTGGTGACACCCATCTTCTGGCCTATGCCACTGGCGACAACCCTTATGGACCATTTACTTATCAAGGTGTACTCAATGAACCGGTACAGGGCTGGACAAACCACCACTCTACTTTGAAAGTTGGGAATCAGTGGTTTTTGTTTTATCACGACACCGAAATATCGGGCAAAACACATCTAAGAAATGTTAAATTCACTACATTTAAACACAACGAAGATGGAACGATTGATCCAATTAAGACCTATTTTGGTAACGATTGGCGATTTTAACAAACAGCACACTTCCATAAATGTATAACATAGGATATGATATTGGTAGCTCCTCTATTAAAGCTGCACTGATAGAACTGGATACGGGAAAACAAATTGCTGTAACCCACGAGCCTAAAGGAGAAATGGGTATGATTAGTTCCCAATCATCTTGGGCAGAGCAAGATCCAGAGGTTTGGTGGGAACTGGTTTGCTTGGCTACAAAAAAACTCCTAAAACAAACAGGTATAGATCCAGCTAAGATTATTGGGATTGGCATTGCTTATCAAATGCATGGGTTGGTTGTGGTAGACCGCAATGGATCCCCACTTCGAAATGCTATAATATGGTGTGACAGTAGGGCTGTGGATATTGGGAATGAGGCCTTTAAGGCATTAGGCACCAAAAAATGTATGGAGCAATTGCTCAACAGTCCTGCAAATTTTACGGCATCTAAGCTAAAGTGGGTGCATGACAACGAGCCAGATATTTATAAAAAAATCCACAAATACATGCTCCCTGGTGATTATATCGCCTATAAGTTTTCGGGCGACATAACCACTACCATCAACGGTTTATCAGAAGGTACACTTTGGGATTATAAAAACCATGAGCCTGCAAACTGGCTGCTATCTTTCTACAATCTTAACCCGGACATGACACCTGATTTGGTAGATAATTTTTCCGTTCAGGTAAAACTAAATCAAAAGGGTGCTGAAGCATCTGGATTGAAGTTAGGAACAGCTATAACATATCGTGCTGGTGACCAACCCAACAATGCGTTGTCTCTTAATGTCTTGAAACCAGGAGAGGTTGCTGCTACAGGAGGAACTTCAGGAGTTGTATACGCCTTAACAGATAATATGCAAACAAAAGAGCTAGAACGTATCAATCATTTTGCGCATGTAAATTATACTGCGTCTGCTCCCGTTATTGGTAAGTTACTATGTATCAATGGCGCTGGTATACACTACAGGTGGATGAAAAATAATACAGGTGCTGAGAGTTATAATCACATGAATCAACTTGCCGATGCAGCACCAATAGGTGCCAACGGCTTATGCGTGATGCCTTTTGGTAATGGTGCTGAGCGTATGTTGGGCAATAAGAATATTGAAGCCAGGATGTTAAATATCAAACTTAATAAACATGACCAAGGTTCCATTTACCGTGCAACGCTGGAGGGCATTGCATTCTCTTTTATTTATGGGATGAAGTTTATTAAAAGTGACAATACCCCTTTGCATGTTATTAGGGCTGGAAATGATAATTTGTTCAGATCTGAGGTTTTCTCTAACACCATAGCATCCTTGATTGGCCAAGAGATAGAAATTTACAACACTACTGGCGCTATTGGTGCAGCAAGAGCTGCTTCAATGAGCAATACTGATTTGGCTGCTTTTGGCGAGCGTGTTTCTAATAATGATTATGTCAGTAGTTATACCCCTCAAAAAAATGCAGACGCCTATATTGAAGCCTATGAGAAATGGGAAAAAGAACTTAATACAATCATAAATAACCAATAAATAATTTAATTGTGGGAAATAAAGAATATTTCAAGGGAATACAAAAAATTGCATATGAGGGTAAAGAATCAGATAACTCTTTAGCATTTAAATATTATAACCCTGACCAAGTTGTAGCTGGCAAGACCATGCGCGAACATTTTAAATTTGCCATTGCTTATTGGCATAGCTTCTGTGGTCAAGGAGCCGATCCGTTTGGTGCTGGTACACAAAACTTTCCTTGGGATCAAAGTTACGACCCAGTTCAAGCAGCTAAAGATAAAGCAGATGCTGCTTTTGAATTTATTTCTAAAATGGGATTCGATTACTTCTGCTTTCACGATTATGACCTTATTCAAGAAGGCAGCTCATTGGCCGAATCAGAGAAGCGATTGACAACGATTACAGATTATATCAAAAACAAACAGGAAGCTTCTGGGATCAAGCTTTTGTGGGGAACGGCAAATTGCTTTTCTAACCCAAGATATACGAACGGTGCGGCTACCAACCCGGATTTTGATGTAGTTGCCTATGCGGGTGCACAAGTAAAAATGGCATTGGATGCTACCATGAAACTCAATGGTGAAAACTACGTGTTCTGGGGTGGACGTGAAGGATATATTTCATTGCTAAACACGGACATGGGACGTGAGCAAGATCATATGGCACGTTTTTTAACCATGGCTAAAGACTATGCTCGCTCTCAAGGATTTAGAGGAACATTCTTTATTGAGCCCAAGCCTATGGAGCCAAGTAAACATCAATATGATTTTGATGCGGCAACCTCAATTGGTTTTTTACTAAAATATGGTCTTCAAGACGATTTTAAATTGAATATTGAAGTAAACCACGCGACATTGGCACAGCATACTTTTGAACATGAGCTTACGGTAGCTGCCAATGATAATATGTTAGGTAGTATTGATGCCAATAGGGGAGACTATCAAAACGGCTGGGATACCGATCAATTTCCAAACAATATTGAGGAAACGGCTAGAGCCATGATGGTTTTTCTTAAAGCAGGAGGTTTGCAAGGCGGTGGTATTAATTTTGATGCCAAAATCAGGCGAAACTCAACTGACTTGGAAGACCTATTCCATGCGCACATTGGAGGAGCAGATACCTTTGCACGTGGACTTCTAGTAGCAGATAAAGTACTCAATGACCCCGCGTTTTTGTCTATAGTTGATGGGCGATATGCTTCTTTTGATAGTGGAAAAGGGAGTGCGTTTGAGCAAGGAAAATTGTCACTTAGCGACTTATTTGATGTGGCGACTAGCAATACGGATGTCATAAAACCGAGAAGCGGTAAGCAAGAGTATTTGGAGAATATTTTAAACAATCATATATAAACAAACAATCATGGGGAACAAATCATATTTATTAAGGTTAACTTTGGTAGCTACATTAGGTGGCCTGCTATTTGGTTATGATACTGGAGTAATTGCGGGAACAGTAGGCTCTCTAGATGCTTTTTTTATTGAACCTAAGGGATTAGACGAACTAGCTGCTAGTTCCTTAAAAGGATGGCTTGTTTCCATTGCACTTATTGGATGTATTATCGGAGGTGCTGTTGCAGGGGTTGTTGGTAAGAAATTGGGTAGAAAAAAAGGATTGGTGGTGGCCGGTGTTTTATTCTTTATTTCTGCACTTGGTTCAGCACTTCCTGAAATGTTTACTCAACCACTTGGCCAAGGCGATCATACGCTATCTACTGTTTTTATGATTTATAGACTTATAGGAGGAATTGGCGTTGGAATAGCATCTATGTTGTCTCCTGTCTATATCGCTGAAATTGCACCAGCCAAGGATAGAGGGAAATTAGTTTCCTATAACCAACTGGCAATTGTAGGTGGTTTTATGGTTGTCTATTTTGTAAACTATTTCATTGCCTTGAGTGGCGACGATTTATGGCTCAACGATATTGGTTGGCGTTATATGTTTGCTTCTGAATTGGTACCGGTTAGTATTTTCTTATTGCTACTGTATTTTGTTCCTGATACACCGAGATCTTTGGTTTCACACGATAAAGAAGCGGAGGCATTAGAAATTCTAAAGAAAGTAAATAGCGAGAATGAGGCACAGAGTATTTTGAGTGATATTAAGAATACGCTTGTTGTTAAAACGAATAGTGCACTAACATATGGCTGGGGTCTTATCATCATCGGTATTTTGCTTTCCGTATTTCAGCAATTTGTAGGGATTAACGTTGTATTATACTACGCGCCAGAAATTTTCAAAACCTTGAACTTGGGCACAGACGCAGCACTTTTACAAACCATTATTGTAGGAATTGTAAACTTCCTATTTACAATTATTGCCGTTAAAACGGTAGATAATTATGGACGAAAGCCGTTGATGTTTATTGGTGCAGTTGGAATGGCTGTTTCCATGATTGCCTTAGGATTTGCTTTCTACGCTGAAATTGGTGGATACGCTGCGCTCATTTGTATGATGGTTTATGTAGCCGCGTTTGCATTGAGTTGGGGTCCGGTTACATGGGTACTACTCGCTGAAATTTTCCCGAATGATGTTCGTAACAAGGCAATGCCAATTGCAGTAGCAGCACAGTGGCTTTCCAACTGGTTGGTATCAGCAACCTTTCCAGTGATGAACGAAAATTCATATTTGGTTGACACATTCAACAATGGCTTTGCATATTGGATCTATGGAATTATGTCTGTACTGGCTGCTGTATTCGTTCTAAAATACGTGCCAGAAACAAAGGGCAAAACACTTGAGGAAATGAACAATCTTTGGAAAAAGAAATAAGCCTTTAATTCAGCGTATAGTTACAAGTCTTTAATGTAAAAACCACCATTTCAATAGTTTTAAATGGTGGTTTTTTTATTGTTTATTTTTTGATAAAGCGTATAGATTTTGTCTCATCATTATTATTGGAGACATTTATAAAATAGATCCCAGTATCAAGTTTAGACACGTTTAGCTTAAGGCTATTCTCATTTCTTTGTTGTTGAATCGCTAGTTTTCTGCCCAATACGTCGTAAACCTCAACACCTTCTTCATCTGTAATATTAATAAGTGTAAGCATGTCTTTTGTTGGATTGGGGTAGGCATAAACAGCAGTTGATTGCAAAGGGTTGTCTGACATTGAAAGTTGTTGACTTTGATATTCATAGGCACCAATATCAACAATGTCCCCTAAAGTACCGAATTCAACCTCATTATTGCCTTCTGTAACCAGTGAAAAATCATCTAAATAGTAATCTACTCCTATATTGTTATTAACAGCAGGACCTTTTACGAATATATAGCTATTACTATCCATACTGCTATGCGTATAATCAACCTTAAGCAAAGTCCATTGACTACTGGAAATCTGAACTGGAGAATCAAGAGGAATTGATGTACCGCTGCCATTTTCTATTTTCCTAAGTAAAATCTCCGCAGTTCCACTAGCACCTTCTGGCAGTTTCGCATATATATAAATTGTGTAGTTGTTTCCAGCAATAAGCTGATCAATAGTAAAACGTGCACTGTGAAAATTTTTAGTTCGTCCATAAACCTTGATGCTGTAATCACCAGTTTTAGCAGCCTCGTTACTTAATGCAACAGAATTATTGTCGTTTTCTGTTGACCAAGCAGACCAACCCGAGATCGAATCTTCAAAGCTTGAATAAGCAATCGCATTTTCCGGAGCCATTGGTCTCGCAATACCAAGAATATCGTAAGAAGGGGTGTTTGTCGCTAAGCCGCTATTTATAGCTGGTGAACTTTGTTGTAAAGAAAAATCGGTACCATCAAGATAATCAGACCATCCAGCTAGATTATTTGCATCATCTGCCAAAGTAGGAACACTCACAAATAATGGGTCAACATTAATTTGATTCTCTGGAACCTGATTTCCTGGGTAAGCAACAGTACCATTAACAAAAATATTATTTGTTGCAATTTTGGTTCCATCATTGGCATTTTCGACAATATCATCAGTGTTAGGATCATCCGTAGTAAAAGGGTTATCAACGTTATTTAATTTCAGCGCAGAATAATCGTTAAAACGCGTTACTACTATGTTGTTTACCACTGTCACATTATAGACATAATTAGCAATAATTCCAGCTACTTTTTGCCCTCCATGTCTAGGATTGCTCTCAACATTTTGAGAGATATCCTGAATAATTTCATGCACCCCATTAAAGTAAATAGTATTATTTCTAATTAAAGCTGATGCGCCCTTAGATCTGTCGAAGTTAATTCCATTTTTACCATTGTTTACACATAGATTATTTTCGAATAAAAAAGTTCCATAATAATCATCATCACTTCGGGTTACATATAAACCTTGTCCATCTAAAATTGTTGAATAATCTGCATTTCCATAATTCCCACTTGGAGGAATTCCGTTCGGGGGAATAACCCCTGATTTCATGTAAAAAGGAATTCGATTCCAGTTATTATAAACTGTATTTCCACGTAATATCATTTTGATATTATCTCCGTTATCTGACTCAGAAATTGCTTTAGCTTCAGCAAATACTATAGCACTAGACGCATTAGATGTCCACCAAGTTGTATTAAAAACTGTATTATTTTCAATTGTTATGTGGTCACTATCGTTAAAACGTATGCCAGAGCCTGTTGTATGATGTACAGTATTATTTCGAACGATTATGTGATGATGGAGAAAGTTTTGACTAAAACCACCCCAGATACCAAAACCGGAAAAATAACTATGTGTATATGGGAAATCTTCCTGGTCGCACTTAACTTTCCATTGCCTCTCAGTAATTGCCATTCCATAAGTTATGGATGCCGCAGGACCTTCTATTTCAAAACCATCGATAATAATATAGCTTTGAGGGCCATTAATTAAAACACCACCCCTTCCATCAAATACAATTTTAGGGCTATGATTAGGATAGTTACGGACGGTAATATAATTTCCTTCTGTTCCAGATTTGTTGATAATTACAACGGGATGGTTGCTCATGTTCACACTTAATGAACCATCTGAGGGATGTGCTAAGGCAGTCCCATAATTTTGATTTTTATATGTTCCATTCATTACAAAAACGGTACCACCAGCACTTACTTCAGCAATCCCCTTATTGATGGTTGCAAAAGGCGCATTTTCTGTCCCCCCATTTGAGTCGTTGCCTATTAATGCGGAAACATAATAGTCTTGTGCTTTAAGATTTAATGCAACAAATAATACGAGTATTAAATTGAGAACGTAACGGCTATTTATAGACAACATATGATACAATTATGGTTTATAATTTTGGTGTATAAACTTATCCAAATCGAAATTATCATAAGCGAATATTACTAATTATAAGTTTTGAGTTTAAAGCTAAGATAAATTGACTAACCCACGCTGTAAAATTGCCAATTTTCTAAATATGTATTAAAAATTTTGATAATGACACAAATGTTTTAATGAATAATTCAAAAGTTGTAAAATAGGTATGCAAAAAATAAATAAATTTCAATCTCAAAATTACAACTAATGAAAAAACTAATTTTTACACTATTATTATTACCGTTATTTGCCTTTTCACAAGGCAAAATTGTAAGTGGTGTAGTCAATGATGACATGGGTGGTCCACTACCTGGTGCGACTGTACAGGTTAAAGGCTCAGAATCCATAGGTTCCATAACTGATTTTGATGGAAAGTTTACTATAGCTTTAAAGAATGGAGAAACCAAGATCATCATTTCCTATGTTGGTTTTGAGAGTCAAGAAGTTGACGTATCAGGCCAAAATAATATATCAGTATCATTACAGCAAGACGTTTCCGAGTTAGAGGAAGTTGTTGTTATTGGATATGGTACAGTATTAAAGAAGGATTTAACAGGTTCTGTTTCGTCTGTTAAGGTTAGTGAAACAATTTCACGTCAATCCACTACTGTGGATCAATTACTTCAGGGTAGAGCTGCCGGTATTCAAGTAATACAAAATGCAGCTAACCCAGGTTCTGGTATTAGTGTTCGAATTCGAGGTACAAGTAGCTTGAGGGGAAACAACGAGCCACTTTATGTTGTAGATGGAATTATTATTTCCTCTGCAAGTGAAGACGTTGTTGCAACAGGCGGTAACAACACAGGACAAGAACAACAAAACGGTCTAAATGGTATAAATCCAAGAGATATAGAAGATATTCAAGTATTAAAAGATGCCTCTGCGACAGCCATTTACGGCTCTAGGGGTGCAAATGGGGTAATTCTTATCACCACCAAGAAAGGTACGCCCAATGAGGTCAAAACAAATTTCTTTATGAACACTTCTATGAGAAGTGTTACCAAAACATATGACGTACTCGATGCATTTGATTATGCGCGCTACAGAAACGAATCTAACTTAAGAACAACAGCTACTGCTTTTCCTGCCTTTCATATTGAGGGCAACCAGTTATATCAAATTGTAAATAATGATGGAAATGTATCCATTTCGGATACACCAGTAACTACGGTCGACTGGCAAGATGAGCTACTTAATTTGTCTACTAGTTTAAGTGTTGGTGGTTCCGTGTCTGGCGGTAGTGATAATGGAAACTACTATTTATCTGCTGGTTTTAACGATCAGAAAGGTCTAGCGAAAAACTCGAGTTTTAAAAGTGGAGATATTCGCTTAAACTTAAACCAAACATTGAGTCCCAAAATTAAAATTAATGCACGCCTTAGTGGATTTTTTAGTGCAACTGATTTTGCAGAAGGGGGTGATTTAATTGGTAGTGCAAACCAGAGTTTTATCAGAAACTTGCTTTCTTTCCGTCCAATACTTCCTGACGGATTAGAGGATGCGGAAAACATTGACGATTTAGGTATTTCAAGCCCATATTCTTTTATTGATGACTTTGAAGATAAGTCTAATGAAAACAGATTTTTTGGGTCTTTAACAGCCACCTTTGATTTAGGTCTTAAAGGGTTAAGCTATCAAGTTAGGGCTGGTGGTAACATAAGAACTAAAGAAAGAAGAAGATTTTACGGACTGACAACATATGTTGGGCTTAACGCAAATGGACAACTTCAATTATCTAATTTGAACGCATCTTCCTTTCAAGTTGTTAATACATTGCGTTTTAACAGAACATTTAATAGAAAACACCGTATCAACTCTGTATTCGGGCTTACGTACGATCAACGTACAACGAAAAACATGACTTACGTGGTGCAAGACTTTGTAACGTTAGAAAAAACAACTGAACAACCTTTCTTAGGCCAGGTTATTTCTAGTCCACTAGCAAACCTCGACCGCGAGACCAAGCTATTTTCCATGCTGGGGCGTGTTAATTATGCCTTTGATAACAAATATATAATAACAGCCAGTTTCCGTAGAGATGGTGTTTCTAAATTTTTGGAAGAAGATAGATACGGGTTTTTCCCATCTGTTGCACTTGCTTGGAATGTTCACCGTGAAGGATTTATTAAAAATATTGATGCCATTGACCAGTTAAAGTTACGTGTGGGTTGGGGTCAAATTGGTAACCACGGAATTGGTGCTTACGGGACTTTATCTAACTACGGTATCAACTCAAGCGTATTATATGGAACTCCGACTAATGGAACTAGTGTACCGTTGATTTTGAATAACATTGCCAACGCAACATTGACTTGGGAGACTACAGAGCAATCTAATATTGGTGTAGATTTCTCTTTGGCGGATGGAATTGTAACAGGAACTGTTGATGCATATGACAAAACAACCAAAGACTTATTGGTAAGCTCCAATATTGCTCCTTCAACTGGTTTTAGCAACTTACTAGTTAATAGAGGTGAGTTGTCAAATAAAGGATTGGAAATTGCACTTCAAGTTAATCCGATTAGCACAGACGACTTAGACATTAGCTTTGGAGGTAATATTGCGTTTAACGAAACGAGAATTGAAGGACTGTCTTCACAGCCTCTTTCTCCTATATTAATAGATGGTAGCTATGCTGACAGGCGTTTTTATTTAGGAAATACGATTAGTAGAGGTAACTACTTTAAGTATCCTGCCAATATTTTTATTGAAGGCGAAGAGACAGCACTGTTTTACGGATTTGAGACGGACGGTATTTACCAAACGGGCGATACAACAGTTGGAAATGCGCAAGCTGGTGATGTCCGTATTATAGATCAAAACGGAGATAACGTAATTGATATATCAGATAGA
Source organism: uncultured Flavobacteriaceae bacterium (assembly GCA_964014735.1). Taxonomy (GTDB): domain Bacteria; phylum Bacteroidota; class Bacteroidia; order Flavobacteriales; family Flavobacteriaceae; genus UBA7446. The sequence goes on from CAXHBH010000006.1 coordinate 27,599, forward strand.
ACCATTATTGGTAATCCAAACCCAGATTATACATTTGGTATAAACCTTTCTGTTCGTTATAAGGCATTCTCATTGAGTGCACTTGTTAATGGTGTTTATGGGAATGATATTATTAATGGGAACTTAATACAAATGGGAAATGCTGAGGGATTGTTTAGAAATATCTTGAGCGACGCTTATCACGGAGCTTGGCGCCCTGAAAAGCCTTCCAACAGTTATCCACGCATTGGTTATGTAGGCAATGACGGCCCAGAATTTCTAGCTATTTCTGATCGATATGTTGAAGATGGAAGTTATTTACGTTTAAACAACGTAACACTAGGTTATGATCTTCCTATCAAAGAAAATAATACCATAAAAGGGGCTAATATTTATGTTACTGGACAAAATCTTTTGACTCTAACAAATTACAGTGGCTATGACCCTGAAATAACCAGTTTTATGTGGACAGGTCTTATAAGCGGGGTTGACTGGAACGGCCCACCAAACTCAAGAAATATTTTAATCGGATTAAACTTAAATTTTTAATATCATGCTAATAAATTCAACTTTAATTACGCGAAGAAAATCTCAACTTAAGCATATTGCGATGTTAGTATGTCTTTTGGTTGCTACAACCTTACTATTGGTTTCATGTAACCTAGAGGAAGACCCACCATTTTTGGACAACACAATGTATGAAAACGCGCAAAGCGCAGAGGCAGCTAGAGATGGAATATATGCAGCTTTCACCCATTACAACGCGCAGGAACAGCGTATGTTTGTTGAAAATGGGTATTCGGGTTTAATGGTTACACGAAGAGGGGGTAATAAATTATCAGCTGTGTGGATGAATAATGTTATGAAATTAAACCCAAATGAAAATGTTGATACACAAAATACTTGGATTGGACTCTACAGAATAATTTCAAGATCAAATGCGGCTATATCCAACTCAACTTATGATACCGCATCGACCGAGACGAGTCAAGTTAGAATTAACGACGTTGTTGGGCATGCTTTCTTTTCTCGTGCGTGGGGATATTTTTCCCTAACTCGTTTATGGGGTGATGTTCCAGTTTGGACAACTCTTCCAGACTCAGACAATATCCACAAGGAAAAGATGCTTTCTAAAGACGTATATCAACAAATAATCGCTGATGCTGTAAAATCAAAGGAGCTGTTAAATGGTTCAGCAGGAAATGGCTTTCCAAAAGACCACGCCGCAAGTATGTTACTTGCCAAAGTTTATATGCTATTAGCAACCAACCCAAGCCTACAGGCAGATGGAATGTCTGAAATGGATTATTGGAACATGGCATACCAAGAGGCAAAGTCAGTTTATAATTCTGGTGAATATTCACTTGTTTCTGATTATGCTACTTTATTTGACGGAAGTAATGAAAACTCAACAGAGTCAATATTTGAGTTACAACTTGCTCAAGATGCATGTAACTCTCAAATGGGTCGTAATTACACACCTTGGAAGTATAAAGCAGGACAAGCCTTTGGATGGTTTGGTGTTTCTGCGGATGTGTATGACTACCACGTTGCACATTATCCTGATGATGAAAGGCTAGACGCAACATATTTACATGAATATACACGAGCAGACACTGGAGGAACAGTAAGAGTATATCCATCTAACGCGGCACGCGGTGCTTTTTCAAATGCACATCCTTATTTATTTAAGCATGCTGAAAAAGATAAAAATCACACAAATCAATGTAATAGCCAAAATTTGATTGTTTACAGATACGCTGACTTAATTTTAATGTTAGCAGAAATATCTAATGAATTACAAAACGGAGAAGCACTTGGTTATGTAACCGAGGTATTAGCACGTGCTGAACAAACTCCACATGCAGGATATATGGGTGACCAAGTAAGCTTTAGAGACGCTATAATGGATGAGTATCGCTTTGAGTTACTTGGTGAGGGACTTGACTCATATAACAATAGAAGAAGAGGCTATGCTTACTTTTTAGAAAATACAATTAATAGGCACAACAACAATCCAAATTTTAAAGCATCCGTAGATGTGTTGCTTAACGATGTTGAGTCAGAAGTGATGTATCTCGATATACCACTTTTAGAAATAAATACCAACGATTTAATAAACTAAAATATGAATGTTTCAAAATATTTATTGTCAACACTCTTATTATCGATCTTCCTTTTTGTTGCGTGCGATGAAAGCGAAGATATTCAAAGATACGAGCAAGAGGTTTTAACAACATCAAATAATCCGTTAACATATACTAATTTAACGAGTTATCCATTAGTTGGCCCTATTACTAGTGCAGTGCCTACTGGAGATTTTGATACGCCATTTCGCTATCGCTTGTTAAACTCAGCATCAACTACAGGCAGTAGTTTTACAAAAGCAGCTTTTACAGTAAACGGAGATACTGGTATTGTAGCTTATGGTAATGCTGGCAACACGATTACACCTGGCACATATTCAGTAGATATAGGGGTTACAAATTCAAATGGAATGGCTGTTTATGAAGGTGCATATCAATTAACAATTCTTGAAGTCCCTGTTCAAGTAAATATTGATGCTGCTCAAGTTGATGCTGGTATTTTTGAGCAGGGGGTTATGGCTACAGTGTCTTACACAGACATATCAGCAAGTGGCTCAGATGTTACATCAGTATCATATGCACTTGTAGATGCCCCTGTTGGCTTTACAATAAACGCTACAACTGGAGCAATTTCAAAAGTAAATGGCGCAGTTTCAGGACCAAATCAATTAACTGTTCGAGTTACTACCAACACAGGTATAATTGTTGTCCAAAACATACTTACAGTAGTTGTTGGTGCTCCACCAACACTGCAAATGGTACAACAAGACGGCACTACTACACTGACGAAAGCTGTTGTTTCACCATATTCAGCATATACAACAGCAGCTCCTGTTGTGGATGGAATGAGCCCAACACAGTGGGAAATCATATTTCCAAAATCACTTGTTAATAATAACCCAGATGTGACGGCTGGGGAAACTGCAATTGATTTTTCCTCTTCATTTAGTGTAGAGGAGCCCTCAGGTAAAGTATCCATTGCGGCTGATGCTGGCCTTCCAGCTGGTTTGCATACGATTAGTTTGAAAGCTATTAATGCCTCAGCCAACGAATATACATTTGAGGATGTAATTAATATAGAGGTTGTTTCTAGATGGGAAACAACACCGTTATATGAAAATGATCTATCAACTCTTGATCAAATCACTTTGCATCATTTGGATAGCCCTGCTAAATACTTAGAATCTACTGCAAAACATGGTAAAACGGGAACTCCAGCAATAAAGTTTCAAACTTTAAATGGAGCGAATAATGCTAACCGTAAAGATGCAGCAGTGGAACTTAAAATACCAATAACTGATGCTACATTTAAAAAAGTAAGATTTACTTTTTATGAAGCTTTTGGATATAATAATTTCTTTAACCAAAGGCACGCAAGAGAGCTTTACAGCTACCAAGCCACTGACAACAGTGTACCACCACTAACTCCTGATTCCTGGAATATAATGATGGATATAACTGATAGCTCTTGGTCAGGTACAAGTAGATGGGGTTCAATTAAAGCTGACATTTCAACTTTCAGCAAGGTTGAAAATAAAGTTGTTGATATAGCTTCAGGAACACAAAATTTATATTTTTTCTTAAGATGTCATAGAGTTGATGATACACATCCAACACAAGGACAATGGCTTTTGAGAAATTTCCTCGTAGAGGTCTCAATGGCATATCCATCAGAAGAATATTAAACTTTTTAAACAATAAGTAAAACCTAAATTTTAATAATTAAATAACATAAATATGAAACAATTATACTTTTTACTAATCTTAACGCTATCATTCGGCGTTTATTCACAAGGCTATATGACTTGGAACTTTCAAGCAAATACTAATCAGGACACCGGAGTGGTCAGCACAGCTTTTGGTGCACAAGCCTCCGAAAGTAGCTATATAAGTGAAAATGATCCAAAAACAACGCAGGCATATTTAGGATATATGGGTGCTAGCTTTACTCCAAATAATGATGGCACTGCTACAGCTCCAAAAGGATTGCCAAAAAGTAGCGGTACTACAAGAACAGCTTCTTTTTCACAGCGTTACCCAAATACTGTTAGAAAAGCCGCAGGTAGTTCTGTAGCTGCTAGTGACGCTGCTACTTCACCTGCAATTCAGTCTGGTAAGGTGCATATATCAGTTGCCTTTAAAGAGTGGCTAATGACTAACGATTCAGGCAACACTTTTGAACTTAAAATAAGGTCATTTGATAATGGTAATAACCCAACCACTCCAGGTAATGGACCAAAGACAATTATGAGCTTAAAACTAGAGCAAGCCACGGTATCTTCAAATGGTGTCACTTCAACAGTTCCTGGTGTAATTAGAGTAGTTGGTCAAACTTGGAATAACACAACAAATGGTCAGTTTAGAAATGCTGGTAACTTGGCTACAGGCACTGCAAACGCGGTGTATAATACACCTATCAATATTGGTGTTACTATTGACTATGATACCAATTCATGGGCATTTTGGACAGGCTCACCAGGGAACACATCTGGCTTTGACTCTGAAAAAGGTGGTATAGTTGGTACAATTGGTGCAGGAGTATTACCAATCGCTGCTTTTGATCACTTGATTGTAAACATAAGAAGACCTGCTGGTGGAACTGCACAAGCAGAAGGATCAGTAGGGACAGAGGACTATTGGATAGTTGATCAAATTAAAATTGATACGGGTACCTACACAAATACACTTTCTACAGAAGATTTAGCGATGGAAGACTCGTTTGCAATTTATCCAAACCCTGCTGATAATTTTGTTGTTTTACAAAACGCAAAGGTTGGTGATAAGCTAGACTTATTTGATGTTGTTGGAAAAAAAGTAAGATCTTTCAATGTTGAGTCTGAAAGCCAACAATTAGACATCAGTGATCTTAAAACTGGAGTTTATTTTGCTCGATCTAATCAATTAGAAGCAATTAAAATCATAAAAAGATAAATTCATAATTAATTTAAGGGGGTATATTTTATATCCCCTTTTAAATATATAAAAATGAAAAAAATTATATTCTCAATATTTTTCCTTTCTTTTTGTTTTGTAGCAAATGCGCAAGACTACAACAAGTTCCAGCTTAATCGTGCTAAAATGTATTCAGATTATGTTGCTGAACAAATGAGTATGAGTGATGAACAAAAGCAAATTGTTTATCAAGTTTTACTGGACAGGATGTACAATTCTAATACAGAAATTAAGTCTAAGAATTTAACCATGCAAAAAGATAAACAAGTTGTTTATTCGGCACAGACAAAAATTGCTCAACAAAAACTTAAATCAGAATTTGGCAAAGATTCTTGGAAAATTTTGAAATTAAGTAATGAGGCTAGAAAAAATGCCGAAAAAAAATAGCACCATAAATTACACTATAACCAATTTTAAAAACCTGCTACTAATATTAGTTGCAGGTTTTTTAAGTGCCCAACAGACTCCTCAAGAGCTTGTCACAAAGATGAGCCGTGGACTTAATTTAGGTAATGTGCTTAGTGCCCCCGCGGAAGGAAACTGGGCGGGCGCAGCCACCGAACAATATTTTATTGATGTGGCAAACGCTGGCTTTAAAAATGTTCGCATTCCTATGGATTTTTTTGGCTCTAGAACCAATGGAAGTACTTCATCATTTAGCTCAAGTGCCAATACAAGTACAACTGTAGATAGATCTCAATTTCAAGTCAGTGCCTCTTATCTAAATCGCCTCGAAGAGGTGATAACATGGGGGCTTAATCAGGACTTGGTAATTGTTTTAGATTTTCATGGTGCTACTTTAAAATCTGAGTTTATATATACTTTTGATTATTCTGAAAGTTCATACACGCACCCAACTTCAGCCAAGCGCGCAGCTGATCTAGCAAAATTCTATTCCATTTGGGAACAAATTGCAGATAGATTTAAAAATTACAGTGACGACCTGGTTTTTGAGGTCATTAATGAACCCTATTTTCATATTTCAGCCTCCGAAATGGATGAGATTAATGCCGAAGTAATTTCAATTGTAAGGGACTCGGGAGGTAATAACTCGACAAGAAAAATAGTTGTTACAGGCGGCTCGCAGAACAGTTTTAGGGCGATAACTACTATTGGAAATCAAATTATAAATAGTGATAATTACCTTATTGCTACATTTCACTATTATCTACCATTTAGTTTTACAAAATCTAGTGATTACAGAAATAATGACAACAATTGGGGTACCAACCAGGATAAAAACGATGTTGATGATGATTTTCAAACAGTTGCTGATTGGGCAAATCAGTTTAACCCACCTGTAGCTGTTTATTTAGGTGAGTTTACTGCTGACAATGCATACGGCTATAGTTATCAAACAGGAGACCTACATAAAGTAACGGCAAACAACTCGCCCAATGGCAATGGATATGCAGATGGTGGACCTGACCTTAACTCTAGGTATGACTATCATGCATATTTAGCAAACGCTGCTATTAGCAGGGATTTTTCATTTTCAGCTTGGGATGCTGGTGGTGAAGCTTCTAAATCCATTCACTTACGAAAAGACTCAGGTCTTGCTGTGTATGATATTGATTACTTCTGTGTGGACAGCTACGATCCAAAATCTACAACAATAAGTACAGAAGTTGAAACGAGTCTTTGGGTGGATGATATTAAGGACGCTTTGCTTGGCGTTGAAAGAACATGCAATGACACCGATGTACTTAAAAATATGGACTTTGAATGTGGATTTGACAACAATTGGTCTTTGCTTACACCAAATAGTAACGATAAAGCTGTACTTGAAGATGCAACTTGCAGCGGTTCTTTAACTGGAGTTAGTGCAGCCAAAATTACTGTTTTTGAAACTGGACAGATTAACACTGCATTCTTGAGAAATGCACAAATTTTCAATGATGGCAGTTTTAATAATAAACGATACAGTTTCAGCGTATACGGCAAAAGTAGTTCTCAAAACTTGAAGTTTAAAATGCGGGTAAAATATAATTTAGATGGAAATAGTGTTAGTAAACATACTGGATCTCAAGAAAAAATATTGCAAACATCTTACCCCCAAGACCCATATACTTTTTCATTTGATGTGCCAGATGGAACCACAGACATACAGTTTCAGCTTTTGTGTGGACAGGACATTGGAACGTATTATTTTGACAACTTTTCAGTTACACAGGAAACATTAAGTAAAAAAGACCTTTCTCAAAACATTAATGTTTATCCAAACCCAGTAAGTAATAAACTCTATATTCAAAAAGACGTTTCAGTTGTTGCAGCATCTCTGTATAATATCAACGGTAAAAAAATAAAGTCTTGGGAAACGCAGAAAAACGAATATGACCTTTCCTTTCTAAAAAATGGCATATATTTTATAAAAATCATCACAGAAAATAACCTCTTTTGTACCAAGAGTATCATTAAAAAATAATATTCAACCAAAACCAACCCATAGCAACCCAAATGAAAGGTATATTTTATTTTTTTCTTATCGGTTTTTCATATGCCGTTTTTGGACAAAACACTAAGCAGCCTAATGTGGTTTTTATTGCAGTTGATGATTTAAAACCAAGTATTCGAAGCTTTGGCGATGCTTATGCTGTAACCCCCAATATGGATATGCTGGCCAGAAAATCTAGCTTGTTTCTCAATGCGCATACCCAACAAGCTATTTGTAGCCCATCCCGCATAAGTTTACTTACAGGGTTAAGACCAGACAAGACACAAGTCTATGATTTGAAAACACAAATGCGAGACAAACTTCCTGATGTGATTACTATTCCCCAGCACTTTAAAAAAAACGGTTATATAACAGCTGGAGTTGGAAAGATATTTGACCCCAGGGGAGTAGACAAACAATCTGATGGTATTTCATGGTCAATTCCTTTCAAACGAGCACACCAATTAGAATACTCAAAAGATTGGGGTAAACCAATGGTTGGTTATTATCAAAACCAGCAAATAAAAGAAAAAATTAAATCTATAGTCAAGAAGGAAAATATCCCACCTGCCAAAGTAGGGGATTATTTAAAAACCGTTTTTAGACCTCCGTTTTCGTCTAGTCCTGCTCCAGATGATGCTTATGCAGATGGAGCTATTGCCGCTGAGGCATTGCGTATGATTGATGACTTATCTACTAATAGAAAACCATTCTTTTTGGCTGTTGGTTTTAAGCGCCCCCATCTTCCTTTCTCTGCCCCTAAAAAGTACTGGAATCTGTATGGTAGAGATAGAATTCCACTTGCAGCATTTCAAGAACGAGGTTCAAATATTGGCCGCTTAGCTTTTAAAGGGCCTGGTGAAATTTCAAAATATCCTATGGATGACCGATTTTACACGACTGATAACAATGGCCAACTAAATCTTGATGAAGCATTTCAAAGGGAATTAGTTCATGGCTATTATGCCTGCGTGTCCTTCATCGATTTTCAGATTGGAAAAGTCGTAAATAAGCTCAAAAAAAAGGGACTTATGGATAATACGATTATAGTAATATGGGGCGATCACGGTTTTCATTTAGGCGACCATCGTATGTGGACTAAACACTCAAATTTTGAACAAGCAACACGTTCGCCACTTATTATTTACAACCCCAGAATAGGTGTTGCCCAAAAGATCATGTCACCCACAGAGTTTGTAGATGTTTTCCCTACGTTGACTGATATAGCTCAAATAGTACCTCCTTCAAATGTTGATGGCACATCCTTGTTACCCATGATGATGGGACAGCAGCAATCTGTTAAAGAATTTGCTGTTAGCCAATACCCAAGGAACAATAAGATGGGGTATAGCTTTAGAACCGCTGCTTACCGTTATACGCTTTGGGTAAATAAGTCCAATATCGGGCAAAAAATTACAGATAAAGACATTGTTCAAGAAGAGCTGTTTGAGTACAGCACCGACCCCTTGGAAACAAAAAATCATATTGGAATAGCTAGTTACAATAAAGTCTACAATGATTTAAAATCTAAAGCTTTGAGTTTTCTATCTCCCACTGTTAAATCAACACCAAAATTAGAGGCAGTGCCTGTATCATATGAAAAAGGGATTAAGGATTTAATTTCTGAAAAAGGCTATGACTCCGGTCAGGTATATATTGGCGCTACTTTAAATCACAGACAACTAAATACTAAAGTGTCAGATCTTTTCCTTCAAGAATTTACTTATTCAACTCCTGAAAACTGCGCAAAACAAGGACGTATTCATCCAAAACCTGGAGTTTGGGACTGGAAACCCCTAAATGAATATTTAGATTTTGCCGATATGAACAACATAGTTCTTCGAATTCATGGCCCAATTAGCCCACAAGCTTCTCACTGGGCAAAAACAGACAGTAGAACTAAAGAAGAATTAGAAAAAAACATGGTGGAGTACTTTACTGCACTTTGTAAACGTATGAACAAAGAACCCTCTGTCAAGTGGATGGATGTTGTTAATGAGACCATTACCCCAGAGGGTTTTTGGTTTGAAGAAAAGCCAGGTGTTGAACAATGGGAAAACCCCTGGGAACAAATTGGCAGGGATAAAAACGATGTTCCCCTTTACATCACAAAAGCATTTGAAATTGCTAATAAACACGCTACCAACAAGAGCTTGGTCTTTAACCAACACGGGGGTATGGAACCTAGAATGTGGGATAAAGTCAAGCAAACCATACTATATTTAAAAAAAGAAGGCTATAGAGTTGACGGTTTGGGATGGCAGGCACATTTGAGAAGTAATAAACCACTCGCTCTCGATAAAAAACAATTAGATTATTTCGCTAGCCTTATCGATTGGGCGCATCAACACGGCTTAGACTTTCACGTCACAGAAATTGATTACCAAATAATGGATTCAAGTTTTAATTTAAAAGCACTACAAGATCAAGCATCAGCATATTCAAATATTTTAAAAGTTTTATTATCCAAAAGAAAAAATGGTGTAGTGACTTTTAATACTTGGGGAATGATTGATAAAAATACGGGTAGGCATCATGATAAATTTCGATTCATATTTGATAAAAATATTAACCCAAAGCCAGCATATTTTGCTCTGAGAGAGGCCGTTGTTAAACCAGATAATAAACTGATATTAAAGTAAATAATGAAATTAAAACTAATAATACTATTGATAAGCGCTTCTGTTTTTGGACAAAACAGCACATCATTATACTTAAACCGTGATGCTGATGTTGATAGCCGGGTAGCTGATTTAATGTCCAAAATGACACTTGAAGAAAAAGTAGGCCAAATGTGTCAGTATGTTGGTATTGAGTACTTAAAAAAACAAAATAGAAATAGGAAAGCTTCTGGGGATGTTTCAAAGTTAAATAAAGACGCTTTTGCCATGTATAGCTTGTCTGAAAGTGAAATTACACAAGAAATTATCGATGGAAAAATCGGTTCTTTTCTTCACGTTCTAGAGCCCAAGGAGGTAAATTATTTGCAAGATTTTACCTTAAAATCTAGATTAAAAATTCCGCTTATAATAGGCATTGATGCCATTCACGGAAATGCTATGGTTAGTGGAACAACGGTTTATCCATCGCCGATATCAATTGCTGCTACGTTTAATAATGATTTTGCGTTTGACGTGGCCAAACAAAGTGCAAGGGAAATGAGAGCTACAGGTTCTCAATGGACCTTTATGCCAAATATTGATGTGGCACGTGACCCTAGGTGGGGTCGTGTTGGTGAAACTTTCGGGGAAGACCCTTTTATGGTGGGAGAAATGGGTAAAGCTATGATAAAAGGTTTTCAAGGAGACGATTTTAGCAACCCAAATAATGTAATTGCTTGTGCAAAACATATGATTGCTGGGGCTGAACCACTCAATGGACTTAATATTTCTCCAATGGATGTTTCAGAAAGAACACTTCATGAAATTCATTTACCTCCCTATAAAAAGGCAATAGACGCCGGCGTTTATTCCATTATGGCAGCGCATAACGAACTTAATGGTATCCCTAGCCATATGCACAAAGGTCTTATGACAGATCTGTTTAGAAATGAATGGGGTTTTGATGGATTTTTTGTAAGCGATTGGTACGACGTTAAGCGAATATGGTCGTATCACAAGGTGGCTAGAAACTACAAGGAAGCATCATTGTTTTCGGTAGCTGCAGGTATGGACATGAACATGCACGGACCCGATTTTTACGATTTTGTTGTTGCTTTAGTCAAAGAAAAAAAATTATCAATGGATCGCGTTGATGAGGCATGCTCAAAAATTTTATATGCGAAATTCCAACTTGGTCTGTTCGAAAACCGATTTGTGGATACCTCCAAAATAGGCGAAAATGTGTTTATAAAAAGTCATTTGGATAAAGCTGAAGAAATAGCGGATAATGCCATTACACTTCTAAAAAATAGCGACTTACTTCCAATCAATAACGCAAACGCAAAGCGGATATTGGTTACGGGGCCTAATGCACATAACAACACTACTTTGGGCGATTGGCATTTTGAGCAGCCTGCAGAAAACGTTGTAACGATTTTTGAGGGTATAAAAGAAGTTGGAGAAGAGTACAATCACAAAGTTGATTTTTTTGACTCAGGTATTAAGATTAGAAATATTCAAGATTCAAAGATTAATGCCACTTCCGAAATGTCAGCGAATTATGACCACGTATTTGTTGTTGTTGGTGATAACTCACTTAGATACTCATGGGAAGGGGGTAAAAGTTTTCAAAAAACCGCAGGGGAAAATAAGGCGAGGAGCTTTTTAGGCCTGCCAGGAAAACAACTTGAATTAGTTAAAGCCATTTATGAAAAAAATAAAAACCTGACGGTGGTTTATGTAAGCGGAAAACCCATCAGCGAGCCATGGATAGAGGATAACATTAAATCAATTATTCATGCGTGGGAGCCTGGAAGTATGGGCGGCAAATCTTTGGGTAAAATTGTTTTTGGAATAGTTAACCCAAGCGGAAAAATGCCCATTACTACTGCGAGATCAGTTGGACAACTCATAATGGTGTATAACCACAAACCCACAAATTATATACACAAGTATGCTTTTGAGAAAACGAAGCCGCTTTACCCATTTGGCTACGGACTAAGCTATACTACTTTTTCAATATCAGCACCAAAACCCTCTAAATCTACATGGAACGGAAAGGGTTCATTAGAAGTAGAGGCAATTGTTACAAATACTGGTAATGTGGCAGGTACCGAAACGGTCCAATTGTATTTAAGAGATAAATTCAGCACGGTTACAAGACCTGTATTGGAATTGAAAGCCTATGACAAAATGAACCTTCAACCTGGGGAATCAAAAAAAGTTACGTTTTCATTAACTGCTGAAGCATTTGCCTATTACAACATTGATATGAAATATCTAGCTGAAAAAGGGGACTTTATCATATATACGGGTAACTCATCTGCTGCTAAAAGTTTGAAGAAAGCGAGAATAAACTTAACTCAAAATATTTATTTCGATGAAAAATAATATGCTCGTATTCATTTTGTTATTACTATTTAGTTTTAGCATTCAAGCACAAGAAAAAAAATCTAAAAACGTCCTCTTTATCATTGTTGATGATTTAAGACCTGTACTTCCCACTTATGGTGCAAATCAAGTTGTTGCACCCAACATCACTGCTTTTGCTGAAGATGCAGTGCAGTTCAACAATGCTTTTGATAACATACCCACTTGTGGGGCTTCAAGAGCAAGTATACTCACAGGTATAAGGCCAACACGTAAATATTTTAAGAGATACACCACCTCCATTAGCAAGGATATGCCTGATGCCATTACGTTTCCCGGATTGTTAAAAGACAATGGCTATACCACCATCAGTAATGGCAAAATTTCTCATAACAGGGACGATATGACACATACGTGGTCTGAGATTTGGCGTCCAAAAGGGAAGTACAACAATCAGGACTACGTTGACCCAAAAACCAGCGAGACACTTGAAAAAGATGGATTACCTGGTGTGTATCCATTTGAAAGATTGGATGTAGCCGATGCTTCTTATAAGGACGGAAAAACTGCAAATAAAGCGGTTAATGACTTAAAAAAATTGAAGAAATCAGGGAAGCCGTTTCTGTTGGCTGTTGGGTTTTTAAAACCACACTTACCTTTTAATGCACCTAGCAAATATTGGAACTTTTATGATGAAGAAGATATTCAACTTCCAATCAACAATACCTTTCCTAAAAACGGGCCAAAATCTGCAGGAAATTGGTATGAGATGGTCAAGTATAAGGGGATTCCAAAAAATATCGATAAAGAGGCCAAAAATGCTGCTTCATTTACTCTGGATGAAAACTTTGCAAAACAGCTTATTCATGGTTATTATGCTTGCGTAAGCTATACGGATGCACAAATAGGCAAGGTTTTGGACACACTAGATGAGTTGGGATTAAGTGACGATACCATAGTCATTTTTACCAGTGATCACGGTTTTAGCCTTATGGAACACAATAGGTGGTCCAAGCACAACCTTTTTAGTGTCGAAAACAGGGTTCCGTTAATGATACGCGTGCCTGGTTTAACCCAAAAAGCACAATCACAAAGCTATGTTGAGTTAATTGATTTGTATCCAACGATAACAGAACTAGTTGGACTTGAAACACCAGCACGTGTAGAGGGCATTTCATTGGTTCACAATCTAAAAGACCCTAGCTTGATTTCAAAATCGTTGGGATACTCAAGAATTTGGAATGGAGACATGGTTGTATCTCCCAACTATTTATACGCTGAATGGCGTGGAGAAGAACGAGGTAATATATATGATAGTATGCTCTATGATCTTATAACAGACTCTTTGGAGATGGATAATATTGTAAGCCATCCAAAGTATAAAAAACTAGTTGACAGTTTAAGTCAAAAAATCAAATTAAAATCAGTTCAATAATATGAAAACTATCATAAACCTTTTGTTTTGTTTGTTGATTTCTTTTGTTGCCCAAGCACAAAAAAAGCAACCTAATATTGTATTTATAATGTCGGATGACCACGCTGTGAGTGCTGTAAGTGCTTACAACGACTGGCTAGCAGCATTGGCACCAACACCCAATATTGATCGAATTGCAGATGAGGGTATGCTAATGCATGCCACTTATAATACCAACAGTATTTGTGGCCCCAGTAGGGCTGCAATACTAACAGGAAAATATAGCCACGTCAATGGATTTTTTAAAAACGAAAAAGGAGGAGATTTTGATGCTTCCCAACAAACTTTTCCAAAACTATTGCAAAAGGCGGGCTACCAAACAGCCGTTATTGGCAAGTGGCACTTAGGTACGGCGCCTACAGGATTTGACTATTCTAAGGTTATGGTCAATCATGGCGGACAAGGAACGTATTTTAACACAGTTTTCGTAGAAAATGGTACGAAGACAATTGAAGAAACTACACGTCACTCCACAGCTCAGGTTGCACACGATGCCTTAAAATGGCTTGATGAAACTAGAGATAAAGACAAGCCTTTTATGCTGATGTATCAGTTTAAAGCTCCGCACCGCCCTTGGACTCCAAACCCAAAGTTTAAAGAATTGTATACTGACGATTTTCCTCATCACGAAACATTTAATGATGATTATGATGGTCGTATAGCTGCCTCAAAAAACATGTTAGAGATTGAAAATCACATGAACAGAAAAGACCTAAAGGTTCCACCACCAGAGGGATTGACAAGAAGACAACTGGGCCGTTATCAACGCTTTGGAAATAATGGTCAATTTTGGACACCACATGATAGTTTACAAGGTGCAGCTTTGAAAAATTGGAAGTATCAACGCTACATAAAAGATTACTTGCGGTGTGTTGCTGGTGTGGACGAGGCAGTTGGTCAAATGCTCGATTACCTTAAGGCAAACGGTTTGGATGAAAATACTATAGTGGTTTACACATCTGACCAAGGCTTTTATTTAGGTGAGCATGGCTGGTTTGATAAACGTTGGATGTATGAGCCTTCTTTCCGTATGCCTTTTATGGTAAAATATCCTAAAAAAATTAAGGCGGGTACACAAAACAAAGAGTTGTTATTAAACATCGACTTTGCACCTACTCTATTGGATTTGGCAGGAGTTTCGATACCAAAAGATATTCAAGGAGAAAGCTTTAAAAGACAGCTTTATGGAAAACGATATAAAGGAAGAGATGCTGTTTATTATCACTATTATGAATATCCTTTTTGGCACAAAGTTCAGCCTCACTACGGAGTGAGTACTGGAAAGTATAAGTTAATACACTTCTATTACGATATGGATGAATGGGAACTTTTTGATCTTGAAAATGACAAAAATGAATTGAATAATTTATATGGGGAGCCGGGATACGAAAAAATTACGGCAACCCTAAAGCAAAAAATAAAATCACTACAAAAACAATACAAGGACGATATGTCACTAGATGAAATGCGCGCTATGACCGATGTTGTGGTCAAGCGTGTCTACAGTGAACGAAATAACTAAAAATACTATCTAATGCCAAGACTTTTTATTTTATATCTTGTCGTAAACTTTGTTTTTTTATTCAATTCAAAAAGCCAAGAAATTAAAAAAACTAAAGTTTTAATCTTTGCTGGACAATCTAATATGGATGGCAAAGGGGATGGGTCATTACTTAGCGAAAACGAACTAAAAAACTTGAAGATTGCTGGGGAAAAAGTAAAATTCATTTTCGACAGTAGTATGGGAAGAATTAATGATAATCAGAAAACAAGAGTTCGAGGGGGTTTACAACTCACCAATCCGCTGCCACAGCATAAAAAAAAGTATCGCATCAAAAAAAGTTTTGGTCCTGAGCTTTTTTTGGGAATTGAATTAAATAAAGCATACTCCAACCAAGATTTTTTATTTATTAAAAGATCTCAAGGGCACACTTCTTTACATGGCAGTTGGAATCCAGAATGGACTCTCGAAAAAGCTGCAATTTTTGGCGAAGAAAACTATCCAAAACTCTATTATGAACTAATTGATTTAATTGATTCAAAAGTTTCAACCCTAAAAGATAATTCATATGAAATCACAGGCGTTTTTTGGGTTCAAGGTGAAAAAGACAGTGGCATCAATAATTATGGAGATATGGGTTCAAAAAATTATTATAAAAATCTCAAAAATTTAATTGGTAACTTAAGAGCACATCTAAACTTAGAGAATTTGCCTTTTTTTATTTTACAAGTTGGTTCTGGAGAGGTTGTTGAGTCAATGAAGCGCCTGTCAAAAGAAGACAAACGGGTTTACTTCATACCTCAAAAATTTAATCCAAAGAGTAAATATTTTTATCCAAAATATAATCATAAATGGAATGGTAAGCCTGTAGGTCATTATAATTATGAGGGCATGAAGAAAATAGGGGTTAGATTTTTTGAGTCCTATATTAATGCAACTTCACTAGAATGATTTACAGAATTTTATTTTTAATATTTACAACAAATATTTATGGTCAAATTAACAGACCTAATATCGTCTGGCTTGTTTGTGAAGACCAATCGCCAGAATTCTTACCCATGTATGGCGACGAAACCGTTCCCTTACCAAATTTA
Source organism: uncultured Flavobacteriaceae bacterium (assembly GCA_964014735.1). Lineage (GTDB taxonomy): Bacteria > Bacteroidota > Bacteroidia > Flavobacteriales > Flavobacteriaceae > UBA7446. The sequence goes on from CAXHBH010000006.1 coordinate 44,090, forward strand.
TCGCAATTGGCAGAAGACAGTGTCATTTATGATAATATGCATGCAACGACACCTGTTTGTTCTCCTGCAAGAAGTGCTATTATTACAGGCATGTATCCTACCAGTTTGGGTACTCATAATATGCGGACCTTTAACGAGGGACGGGATACTAATCAGCCCCAACTAGGCATCCCGAGCTATTCACCAAAATTTCCTGATTATATACGTCCTTTTACCGCATATATGCGTGAAGCGGGATATTATTGCACAAATAGCAATAAACAAGATTATAACTTTAAAATAAGCGACGATGCTTGGGACCAAAGTTGTCGTTACTGTAGGGGCAAGAAAAAGGCCAACATCCACTGGCGTAACCGAGCTGATGGACAACCCTTTTTCGCAGTGTTTAATTTTCAAATTACACATGAGTCACAAATTTGGGCGCAACACAACAATAAGCGATATGTAGACCTAGCGGATGTAACTAATATCCCGCCCTATTTTCCGGACGATCCAATTATTAGAGAAGATATGGCCATCAACTACAGTAATTTGGTGCGCATGGATAAGGAGCTAGGGGCAATAATAAACGAATTAAAAGAACAGGGATTGTATGATAATTCCTATATCTTTTTTTACAGTGACCATGGCGGACCCTTCCCTAGGCACAAACGTGCTATTTATGACTCGGGTGTTAAAGTTCCACTTATGATTAAATTACCAAAAAATGCCAAGGCTGGAAATCGAAATGATGATCTATGGAGTTTTGTGGATTTAGCCCCAACGTTATTGCAGCTGGCAAATATTCCCCTCCCAGACTACCTTCAGGGCATATCCATTTTAGACAAAAAAACCAAAACTAGAAAATATTTAGTAACGGCTTCCGATAGATTTGACGGTCAAGTAGATCGCATCAGATCGATTAAAACCAAGCGATTTAAGTTTATTAAAAACTATAATGTTTCCCTGCCTCATGCCTTAGACGTCAATTACAGAAAAAAGATGCCGATGATGCGTCGTTTGATGGTACTGAGTGAAAAAGGTCTTTTGGACAAAAACGCCCAGCGCTGGTTTGATACGCCAAAAGCAGAGATAGAGTTCTATGACTTACAAAAAGATCCTTTTGAACTCAATAACTTAGCTGAAGAGGCATCTTACAGTAAAAAGCTGCGTAAATTCAATAGCTTACTGGAAGATTGGATGATAAACACTCGTGATTTAGGTGGCTTGCCCGAACAGGAGATTATCGACTATTCAGCCAATTGATTTAATCTAATTCTTCATAATCTTGAATGCGGTCGTATGGTTGTCAGTTGTTATGCGCACCACATAGTTTCCTTTATTCAAATAGGATATTGGTATACGATGATTTTGCCCTAAGGTTTCCTTTTTTGCATAGTAAACAATTTGACCAGTAGCATTGTAAATTTTCAATGAAGCATCAATAGATTGCGGCATTGATAACGTAATATAACCATCAGCTGGATTGGGATACACTGCTATCTGTGCCAATATTTTATTGTCTACACTCAATGCTGATGGATCCAATTCAGCAGCCCAAAGACCACGTCCATAAGTAGCTGCATATACTTTGTTTAAACTGTAATTTACTTCCAGCTCATATATTCTTACATTTGGCAAGTTGTCCGAAAATGCTGACCACGTATTTCTGGCTTCAGCATCATTATAAAACACACCATAATTCATGCCCAGTATCAAGTCCTCTCCATAAAAACATAGGGCACTCGCCGAAAAGTTGGGTAGGCTATTATTGACGATTTGCCAGTTGCTACCGCCGTCATTTGATAGGAGCACCTTATTGCTGCCAGAAACGGCCAATGCCAGCATGTTGGGATTGTCTTTATTTATGGTAATGGCGTTGATATTACCTGTATTTTGAGGGAGTGCAATTGCTGTCCAGTCCGTGAGACCACCATCTATTGTTTTATAAAGCAAGTCATTTACAGATAAGTACATAATATTGCTATTGTTAGGCGCAATTTTAAGTTGGTCAATATTATTTTCGAATTCTTGTGAAATTGAATTCCAACCTAAACCTGACGCTAATTCTTGTTCATAAACGATATCATAGGCGACATATATTTTGTCTGATACTATGGGGTCTTGTTCAAAGGGCACAATCCAGTTAGCACTATTATCACTTCCAGATTTACCATCAGGAGCAGCAAACCACGACCTTGTGTTTCCCTGGTCAGTGCTGAAGTACAAACTGCCGTACTGACTCGTCCCATATAATTTATTAATATCGTCTTTGTCTATGAAAGTTTCCATGCCATCTGCGCCAAGCCAATCTTTCCAAACTCCGCCCGCAAGTACTGAAGTTCCATTATCTTGTGACCCACCTGTTACGACTTCTTCGTCTCCGATTGAAACACCAATCTTATAAAATTGTCGCACACCAATACCGTCAGACAAGTCTTCATAATAATCTTTTGAAATAGTATTTGGGTCCGCAGCCTTGTAAACGCCGCCGTCAGAACCTACAAAAAGATTGCCGTCTACATATTCGACAATGTCTATATCAGCATGACAATAGCCAATATTTTCATTAACAGCGTTTCCCGGGACCCATTGTGAAGAAATCGAAAAGTTATTTCCGCCATCAGCCGATCTCCAAGACAAAATACCAGCCATATACACTACATTAGCGTCGTTGGGATCTACAGTTATATCCATGTCCCGTGGTGCTTGACCTCTATCATCATCAGCAAGAGATGAATAGCCAAAATAATTTTTGTCTGCATGGTCTAATTTTGAAAAAGTCTGACCATTATCATCGGAAACATAAAGCCCATTGAAACTGCGGTTTTTTTCTTCTAGTATATATATTTTGGTGGGGTCTTGAGCAGATACCCCCATCATTTTTGCATCTCCAGAAAAAATACCATTAAGAATTGAATTTTTATCTTCAAATCCTTCTGTAAAATATATATTTCCCGAAGTGTCTTTAACAATTATGTCATCCAATGTAACCCCTCTGGCATAGTTTGAAACCGCTGTGAAAGCAAGCTGAAAACCATTAGAATTATCATAGATGTTAGTTAGGTCAATTTCAATGTCACTCCAATTAGAGGATTCTTCAGTATATGTTTCTAGATTCACCCAATTATCTTGTGTGTCTTTTCTATATGAAATAGTTAGCTCATCTATATCACCTTCCCAATTTACATTTGAGTAGGAAAAAGACAAGAAGGCATCAGCTGAATTGCTTAAGTTAATAGGGGCCGTAATAAGGCGAGCACTATCACTGTTAAAATTTGAGCTCTGAAAGATTCCTAGACCATCGCCAGTTTTTGGAGTGACCGTATTATTCTGGTTTGATGTAGCGTAGACCCATAATTTTGATCCGCTCAATAATTCTTGACTCCATTTGTTACCATCAATGGTTAAATCGGGTTTGATGAGGGGTGAAAAACTTACTCCATTATCAGTAGATTTATAAAAATTATTACCCGTGGCATAAACTACGTTGGTGTTTCCAGGCTTGAATTCAATATCATATCCTGTAGTAGATTCAGTGTGTATTTTGCTCCAACTTACACCGCCATTGGTTGATCGAAAAACTCCTTCGTATTCAACACTTGCATACATGATGTTGGTGTTTTCGGGTTTAATAAGAATTTTATTTACTCTATCATATGTATTATTGTTGGTACTCATTAGGCTGTTTCCATTGATTAGGGCCCAAGATGCCCCACCGTCAGTAGATTTGAATATTCTTCCTTGGGTGCTTCCCCAAAAGTAGGTGTTGCTATCATTTGGCGCTACAGCAAGGCTATATACATCAATGTTGGACAGGTTGTCTGTTAAACAGCTCCAATTTTGTCCACCATCTGTTGTTTTCCAAATTCCGCCTGTGGGACTTCCCGCAATAAAATGGCTGGTGTTTTCAAATGCCAACGAAGTAATTCTCCCAACTCCAGGATTCCACCCACTTGTACCATTTTTATAGGTAGGTCCAAGGTCGCTCCAAGCCACTGTTTGTTGTACTACTCCAGAACGTGTACTGATATTACGTCTTCTATTGTAGCGATGTAACTCTTCAAGGTATGTGCTATTTGGGGTCAATATATTATGCTCGTTCGCTTCCATCTTTGCTCCATACAGCCAACGTTGATAAAACTTATACTCGTTATTGTTTTTTCCTACTTTTTTGAAATAGCGATCAGCTTCAAGCTCTATTTTTTCAAGAGAGGTTTCGCCATCGTGTAGTCGTTTGATGTAAGGTTGGCTTACTGCAAAATGAAATGATAGCAAAACCATTATCAACAGAAAATGGTGAAACCTAAAATATACATCAAAATTTAAATAATTTTTATGAACTAACACAGCAAAACGTTTATAAATCCTTCCTAAATTTAGTGTATATTTTTTTATTAAAACATAAGTTGAATTTACTAAGTCAGTCAGCTTTGATTTACCTTAGGCTTAATTCGATAAATTCCCTCAAATTCAACAGCAATATAGATGTAGCCGTAAGGACCTATGATTACGTCACGTACGCGCCCAATATCGGCTGCAACTTTCTCCCGTGCCACCACTTTGTTTTCACGAATCGTTAGGCGCTCTAAGTATGATTTTTTCAGTGAACCCACCAATATACTTCCTTTCCAATCGGGGTATCTATTACCCGTAACAAATGCCATTCCTGAGGCTGCTATTGAAGGCACCCAATAGTAGAAAGGCTGCTCCATTCCCAGTAGCGAACGGTTTTTAGTAATGGTTGTTCCTGAATAATTCTTGCCGTAGGTGATTTTGGGCCAACCATAGTTTTTTCCTGCTTCGATGATGTTAATTTCATCGCCGCCTCTTGGCCCGTGTTCGTGTGCCCAAATCTCACCTGTTTCAGGATGTATTGTAAGCCCTTGTGGATTACGATGACCATAAGAATAAATGGCTTCTTTAGCGCCATTTAATCCCACAAAAGGGTTATCAATTGGAACACTTCCGTCATCGTTTAAGCGGTATATTTTACCATTATCCCGTGTAATGTCTTGTGGGTTTATATCTCGTTCACCTCTATCACCCACAGAGAAATAAAGATACCCATCTGAATTAAATACGATACGTGATCCAAAGTGCACTCCTTTTTTTGTGTCAGGCACAGCCTTGTATAGTAGTTTTACTTCTGTGAGTGCGTTTCCTCTTAGTGTAGCAGTATACAAGCCTGTATTTCCTCCAGAGGCATCTTTATTGGCTATTGCCATAGTAAAATAGATGCTTTTGTTCTGTTCAAAATCGGGATGAAGGGCAATGCCCATCAAGCCGCCCTGACCACGAACATAGGTGGCTGGCAAACCAGACACCTCGTTTTTTTTGCCATATTGAAAACGTATTAACTTACCTTCTTTTTCTGTGTACAGTAAACTCCCATTGGGCATAAAGACCATTCCCCAAGGTATTTCTACTTCTGGAACTACAAGTTCTATAGAATATGAAGCAGTTTCAGGTATTTTTAAGGGAGGTATGTTTTCCTTTTGAGCACAAGAGGTTTGGGTTAATATCAATGTTATACAAGCTAGTGTGAAGATATTTTTTTTCATGCGGGATTTAGCTTTATCACAAATATATCAAATCTATAACTGCACTTGAACACGAGCAAAGGCTTGACGCATGGCAGCAGGCTCAAAATAACGCCCGCCAAAGGCATTGATACGGATATTGTCATAATAGTTTGAATTGGCAAAATTAAGAATTCCCACCGTCCAAGTTGTTATGCCCCATTTACGTTGCGCATACAGGTCTGCTGTCCAAAATTTTGGCACCTCTACAAGGTTTTTAGAGTCGGCATAACGCTTTCCTACATGTCGCACGTTCAATGCAACCGTAGTCATTCTGAATAAGTGGTTAAGGCCTGCGCTACATTGAATTCTTGGTACGTTAGGCAATTCATTTCCATTTTGGGTTTTAAAAGTTCCGTGACTGTAGTTAAGTTTTAGTGTGGCAGTTTTGGTCATGTGTAAGCTGGTAGTAGCCTCAATGCCCTTTCTGTCTACACGGCCAATATTTCTGTAGAAATTTTGCCCTGGGAAAGCATCCTGTTCATAGGACAAAATTTCATCTTGTGTCGTTGTTGTAAATAGCACAAGGGAAGCATCAATTTTTTTTGCTTTGAATAGCATGCCCACTTCTAATTCTTGTGATTTTTGAGGCGTTAACTTGTCGTTAAATCCAGTTTCCCCTGTCGGATTTGCAGACAATTCATTGAGCGATGGTGTTTCAAAACCTGTTCCCCAACGGATATAACTAATTAAGTTGGGGGAGAAGCTATAAAATGTTGCTAGTGAAGGTGAGTAGGTAGTTAGGTTTTTTTCATCTGAGTTATTGCCCATGTAATCAGTAAGTTGAATACGGTGATTGTCGGCACGAAGTGAGGCACGAAGTCGCCAATCCCTGAAGGTTAATTCAACAATTCCATAGGCGCCAAGTGTGTAAAAGCGCTCGCTTTGGTCAAGTGTAGTGGCTCCTTTCTCCCCTAAGATGTTTATAAATCTTTTTCTTCCATCTCTTTGAGCTGAAGCTTCAACGCCATATTGCCACAACCATTGCTTAATACGTCCGTCTTTCTGCATACCAAACCCATAGTAACTACGACTCAAATCGATTTGCCCTCCAAACTCAAAAGGCAGTTTCGAGTCAAGTTTGCGCTTGGCAAAAAAAGCATAAGTAGTCCATTTTTTGCTTTGCCAATGGGCTGTAAATTGATGCTGTTTGACCTTTTCACCTGCTTTGTAGTCTAGATTTTGCTGTCTTGCTTGACTGCGATTTTCTCTTACTTCAGTGGCCGTGAGTCCACCAGCATCCAAAGCCAAAGGGCTGTTGAAATAATTATAAGCAATAGTGAGTTTATCTCTATTATTATTTATAAACGTATTGGACAAGTTTATGAGGCTGTTTTCATAGCCACTCCAATGTCGATAGCCTTGGTATTTTTTGTGTTCAACAACTGCGCGAAAAAGATTCTTTTCGTTCTTGGAGCCATAGCTGCCAACCAAGTGTTGGCTACCGAATTCGCCATAGTTAGCGGTAAGTGTTTTTTTGGTTTTAATCGGTGAGCTTTTGAGCATGATAACACCCCCAGATGCATTGCCATATAGTCCACTAGAAACACCTCGAATAACTTCAATTATTCCCATGGACGACAATGGAATGTGGTCCAGTTGGGTTTGGCCATCGGGTGTCGTCATGGGGATGCCATCCCATAAAACCTTAATCCCACGGATTCCAAAAGTGGCGCGTGTACCAAATCCACGAATTGAGATTCGTGTGTCTTGACTAAAATTTTGCTGACTGCTGACAAATAAGCTAGGTACGCCTTGTAATAACTCCCCTATATCTTGTTTTAGAAGTAGGCTGTCTTGTGCAACATCAGTTTGGCTTATGAGTTGAATACTGCTCTGTATTCGTTGTGCACGTATAACCACTTCTTTTAATTTTTGCACTTGCGCTTGGCAGGGTACAGAAAAGAAAAATATGAAATATAAAAATCTATGCATTTTTGGCATACAGCTCTATTAGACCTGGTGGCGTCTCTACGTATATGGATTTTGCATCCCTTTTGACCTCTAAAATAATATCATCAACAATTGGGATTAAAGCTATTTTTTGACCAATGGAAACTTCTATGGTTGCTTGTGCAGTATGTTCGTTAATCGCTAAAACTGTTCCAATCTCACCCAGGTTTTTATCTACAACATCAAATCCAATGATTTCATGATAATAAAATTTATTTCCAGTGAGTTTGGGAAGTTTATTCAATGATAAATATGCATTTAACTTAAGTATTGTATTGGCATCTTCTTCATTATCGACGTCTTCTAGTCTAAGGCGTAATAGTCCGGGTTTGTGCATGGTACACTTCTCAATAAAAAAAGGAATAAGCGTATTGTTTTGTGCTAGAAAGAGACTATCAAGGGATTGATACACCTCTGGCTCGTCGGTGTCTAGTTTTAGGAGTACTTCCCCTTTAAAACTGTATTTACCGACCACTGTTCCAAGAAAAAAACAGTCTTCGAAACGCATGTATTGGAGTTAATCAGCTTTCTCGTCAGCTTCTGGCGCAGCTTCTTCAGCAGTTGCTTCAGGTGCAGCTTCTTCAGCACTTTCTTCAGCGGCAGTTTCTTGCTCAGCTTCTTCAGCAGTTGCTTCAGGTGCAGCCTCTTCAGTAGTTGCTTCAGCGGCAGTTTCTTGCTCAGCTTCTTCAGCAGTTGCTTCAGGTGCAACCTCTTCAGTAGTTACTTCAGCGGCTGCTTCTAGCTCAGCTTCTTGCTCTGCTATTGCAGCCTCGGCATCAGCCTTACGCTTCTCGCTAACTTCTTTTTCAGTAGCTAATTTTTTTGCTTTTTCGTCAGCTTTTGCTTTAGAAATTTTTTCTATGCTGGCATTGTTGCGTGATGATTTGTCAGCCAACCATGCTTCAAATTTTTTTTCAACGTCTTCTTCTTTAAGCGCACCCTTGTGAACACCATTAACAAGGTGATTTTTTAACATGGCACCTACTTCAGAAAGTAAGTTACCAGCAGTATCCGTTGGTTGTGCTCCATTTTGGAGCCAATTAACAGCACTGTCAACGTCGATTTTTAATGTTGCTGGATTGGTGTTGGGATTGTAAGTACCTATTTTTTCTAGGTAGCGACCATCTCGCTTTGAACGTGCATCTGCTGCAACTACCCAATATAAGGGTTTTCCTTTTTTACCGTGTCTTTGAAGACGAATTTTTACTGACATATCAAATTAAATTTTTGGGTGCAAAACCCTGATTATTAATGCGAGGCAAATCTACATTATTTTTTGATTTTACCAAACGTTAATAACTTAACATTCACTAGCCTATATTTTACATACTAACTTCACTAAATTAGTTGACTGATCTTTAATCATGTTTTTAGTTTTTGATACCGAAACCACTGGCTTGCCTAAGCGCTGGGATGCGCCTATTTCAGACCATGAAAATTGGCCGCGATGTATTCAAATTGCATGGCAGCTTCACGACAATTTTGGCAGTTGTATCGAACACAAAGATTTTATTGTTGCTCCAGATGGTTTTGATATTCCCTATGAATCAGAACAGATACACGGAATTAGCACAGCTCTTGCAATTAAAAGAGGCAGTAATATTAATTCAATTTTAGCAGAATTTAATGCTGCACTAGTCAAATCAAAATACATAATTGGTCATAATGTCAAATTTGACGTCAACATTATTGGAGCAGAACTAGACCGTCTTGGTTTGGACACCTCTATTACTGCTTTACCCATATTGGATACTTGTACTGAGCACACAGCTACACTTTGCCAAATACCAGGCGGTAGAGGAGGTAAATTTAAACTGCCAACGCTTTCGGAGCTTTACACGCATCTGTTTGATGATAGCTTCAGTCAAGCCCACAATGCTACTGCAGATGTAGAGGCTTCAGCCCGTACTTTTTTCGAGTTGTTGCGCCAAAATAAGTTTCCCGTAAACCAAATTATTGATTGTGAACTTCTTGTCTCACGCTTAAACAAAAACTTTGAAATGGCTATACCTTTAATTGGTTTGTCACACGAAAATCTCAAAGCAGCATCAGCAACACTTTCTCAATATAAACAGGACCCTGTTATTGTTTCAGATACATCTGCCAAAACAACGCTTAGCGCTCCTTTTGCACACTTGCACACGCTTTCGCAGTTTACGGTTTTACAGTCCACCATAAGAGTGAAAGAACTTGCAGAAACTGCTGATCGCATGAGGATGACAGCCGTGGCATTAACAGACTTGGGGAATTTGATGGGTGCATTCCATTTTGTAAAATCTGTCAAACAAGTTAATGCCAAACGTACTGAAGGTGACAATAGACCTCCGCTAAAGCCAATAGTTGGCATTACACTTAATGTGTGTGAAGACCACTTGGATCGCAGTCGTAGAGATAATGGTTATCAAATGGTTTTTTTAGCCAAAAACAAAGCGGGTTATCAAAATCTATCCAAGTTATCTTCAATGGCGTACACAGAAGGGTTCTATTATGTGCCTCGTGTTGATAGAAATTTAATACAACAGTATAAAGATAACTTAATTGTTCTTACGGGCAATGTCTACGGAGAAGTACCTTCCAAGTTACTCAATGAAGGAGAAAAACAGGCAGAGGAGGCGCTGTTGTGGTGGAAAGAAAAGTTCCAAGATGATCTTTATATTGAAATCATGCGGCACCAACAAGAGGACGAAAATCGCATCAACCCTGTGCTTATTCAGTTCTCACAAAAACACAATGTAAAACTTGTAGCTACTAATTCTGTTTTTTATCTAAAAAAGGAGGAAGCCAATGCACATGATATATTGTTGTGTGTTAAAGACGGTGAAAAACAAGCGACCCCTATTGGACGTGGGCGTGGTTACAGGTATGGTCTTCCAAACCAAGAATATTATTTCAAGACGCCAGCTCAGATGCAAGAATTATTTTCTGATGTACCACAAGCATTGGAAAGCATTGCTGAAATAATCGATAAAATAACTCCTTTTGATTTGGTCCGAGAAGTATTGCTGCCAAAATTTGATATTCCTGACGTATTTCAATCTGCTGAAGACGAATCTGATAGTGGAAAGCGTGGCGAAAATGCCTACTTGCGACACATTACCTATGAAGGTGCTAAGGCCCGTTATGGAACCTTAAACGATGAACTTACAGAAAGGATTGATTTTGAATTGAGCGTTATCCAAAACACAGGGTATCCGGGCTATTTTTTAATTGTACAAGATTTTATTGCTGCTGCAAGAGAAATGGGTGTTTCTGTTGGTCCAGGACGTGGATCTGCCGCCGGCTCTGTTGTGGCTTATTGCCTAAAGATTACAAATATAGATCCCATCAAATATGACTTACTTTTTGAGCGTTTTCTAAATCCCGACCGCGTAAGTTTACCTGATATTGATATTGATTTTGACGATGAAGGAAGATCAAAAGTTATTGATTATGTAATTGAGAAGTACGGTTCAAATCAAGTGGCACAAATCATCACTTATGGCACCATGGCAGCCAAATCTTCTATTCGAGATACAGCTAGGGTATTGGATTTGTCATTGGGCGATGCTGATAGGGTTGCCAAGCTTGTTCCAAATATGAAGTTAAAGAAGATTTTTAATCTTGAAGAAAAAGCTCTAAAAGAAGCCTTGCGTTCTGACGATTTTGCTCGTGTTACCCAATTGAAATCCATAGCCGAAGGAAGCGACTTGGAGGCTGAGACACTAAAACAGGCTCAAATACTGGAGGGTTCTTTACGCAACACAGGGACGCATGCATGCGGTGTAATCATTACGCCTGACGATATCACAGAATTTGTTCCAATTGCCACTGCCAAGGACTCTGACTTATACGTTACTCAGTTTGACAATTCAGTTGTTGAAGACGCAGGGCTGCTTAAGATGGACTTTTTAGGGCTGAAGACACTTACACTTATTAAAGACACAGTAAAAATTGTCAAATACCAACGCAATATTCAGCTTAATCCTGATGAATTCCCACTTGATGATGCTTCTACCTATGGGTTATTTCAACGTGGTGAAACCGTAGGGGTTTTCCAATATGAAAGTGCTGGAATGCAAAAATACCTTCGCGATTTAAAACCGAATGTTTTTGAAGATCTGATTGCAATGAATGCGCTGTACCGCCCAGGACCACTGGAATACATTCCGAGCTTTGTTCGCAGAAAAAACGATCAAGAGGAAATCTCCTACGATTTACCAGCCATGGAACAATACCTAAAACAAACATATGGCATTACGGTTTATCAAGAGCAAGTGATGCAATTGTCTCAAGCATTGGCAGGGTTTACCAAGGGAGAAGCTGACGTGCTACGAAAGGCAATGGGTAAAAAGATTTTTGCTTTACTGGAGCAGTTAAAGCCAAAGTTTTTAAATGGTGGAGAAGCGCGAGGTCACCCACGAGAAGTGCTAGAAAAAATATGGAAAGACTGGGAGTCTTTTGCTTCATATGCCTTTAATAAATCACACTCCACTTGCTACGCTTGGATTGCTTATCAAACGGCTTATTTAAAAGCAAACTATCCAGCAGAATATATGGCTGCGGTATTATCCAACAATATGAACGATATAAAGCAGGTCAGCTTTTTTATGGAAGAATGTCGTAGGATGGGTATTACGGTACTTGGACCCGATGTAAATGAATCGTTCTATAAATTTACGGTGAACAACCAAGGTGCAATTCGCTTTGGTATGGGAGCAGTCAAAGGTGTTGGTCGTGGTGCGGTTGAGACCATTGTGGCACATCGTCAGGAGAAGTCTTATAAATCTATATTTGATTTGACACAGCGTATCGATCTTCGTGCAGCCAATAAAAAATCGTTTGAAAGTTTGATTCTTGCAGGTGGGTTAGATTCTTTGTCTGATGCACACCGATCTCAATATTTTCATCACAATGGAGACGGGGTGACTTTTGTGGAAAAGGCCATTAAGTACGGTGCTCAGCACCAAGAAAATGAACAATCTTCTCAAGTGAGTTTGTTTGGTGCAGATGCCGGAGTTACTATAGCTACACCTGAATTACCTGTGTGTGAGCCATGGACTGCTCTTAAGGAGTTAAAACAAGAAAAAGATGTAGTCGGAATTTACATTTCAGCCCACCCGCTTGATGATTTTGCAGCTGCCATGAAACATTTTTGTAATGCTAAGCTTGGGGTCTTCAACGATATGGATATTTTGGTAAATAAAGAGCTAAGTTTTGGCGGCATGGTTGGAGAGGTTGACCACCGCATATCAAAGAATGGAAAAGGCTGGGCCATGTTTATTTTAGAAGATTTTGAGGAGTCTTTTCAATTTAAAATATTTGGTGAGGAATACCTCAAGTACCGACACTTCTTGGTGGAAGATAATTTTATCCATGTTAAAGCTTCTGTAAGAGAAGGTTGGTTAAACCGTGAAACAGGAAAAAGAGGAGCTGCCAGAATGCAGTTCAATGCATTTCAGTTGCTTCAAGATACTTTAAATTCGAATACACGCAAAATAACGCTAAAACTTGATGCAGCTCATGTGGATGAACAACTAGCTTCTTTTTTAGAAGCGCTTTTTAAAAAGCACAACGGAGTTCACAAATTAGATATGACATTCTATGAAACGCAAGATGAGATTAAGCTGCATACCGTGAGCCGTAAAGTCAAAGTACAAGTCGACGTTGAATTGTTAGAAGCCTTGGATGCATATCCGGTTGCTTATAAACTAAATTAACTATTGAAAATACAAATATCTCAATAGCGATTACTAATGCACTATTATGCTTACTTGTAAAAAAACATCGTAAATTTGAATATCTAAAAAATAATTATGTCATGGCACTAGAAATTACAGACGCATCTTTTGAAGAAGTTGTTTTAAATTCCAGTCAACCTGTATTAGTTGATTTCTGGGCTGAGTGGTGTGGTCCCTGCCGCATGGTAGGACCCATTATAGATGAACTTAGCAATGAATATGAAGGTAAAGCAGTTGTTGGGAAAGTAGATGTTGATAATAACCAGGAGTTTGCCGCCAAATTCGGTGTGCGTAACATACCGACAGTGCTGTTATTTAAAAATGGTGAACTCGTTGACCGCAAGGTAGGTGTTTCTCCAAAGGCTGTGTATGCCACTGCAATTGATCAACAGTTATAGTCAATATTCTTTTTGCTTTTGTGTATCCGAAAATGCGTGTATATTTGCACGCACCTAACGCAAATGGTCTGGTAGTTCAGCTGGTTAGAATACATGCCTGTCACGCATGGGGTCGCGGGTTCGAGTCCCGTCCAGACCGCAAAGCTCAAAAGCTTTAAATATTAAACATGTTGTGTTGCTTGCAAGCTGTTGTTTGCAAGAGGTTCGTAGGAGAACCCATGAGAAGCTTTCCTGTATTGGAGAGCTTTTTTGCTTTTTGAGCGGCTTTATAAAAGCTATTTAATAGCTGTTTGTTGTTCAAACTCAAATATTTTAAGCTGAAAAAAGGAGGCTGACGCCAGAATATGGTCAAAAATATCAGCTGATATTCCCTCGTGGTTTTTCCACACTTTATCAGACGTGAATGCATAGACTTCCAATGGTATTCCGTGTGGTGTGGGTGCCAATTGCCGACACATGACTGTAAGGCTTTGATTGATGTTTGGGTGTTGAGACAAATAAGTTTGAATGTAGGACCTAAATAATCCTATATTGGTCAGGTTCCTTCCGTTTAATGGAATCGAAGTATTTGTTTTTGCTGCTTTGTTATAAGCTTCAATTTCATTTTTTTTGTTTTCAATAAAGTTTTTAAAACGATCTAGCTGGGATACGCTTTCTAATTCTTTTGCATTTAAGAAACTAATAGAAGAAGCTCTTATAAATAAGGGTCGCTTGATCCGGCGTCCATCCGATTCGCTCATCCCACGCCAGTTTTTGATTGAACTAGATAATAGTTTATAGGTCGGAACCGTAGTAATGGTGTTATCAAAATTCCGTACTTTAATGGTAGAAAGATTGATTTCAATAACGTCTCCATCTGCACCATAAGATTCCATAGTAATCCAGTCCCCAATGCGTACTAAGTCATTTGCAGTGATTTGAATACTGGCAACAAAGCCCAAAATGGTGTCCTTAAATACCAATAAGATAACTGCTGAAATAGCTCCTAAACCAGTAAAGAAATAAACAAGCTCTTTGCCAGAAAGAATAGAAAGCGCAAGAAGTATACCAATGCCCCATAGAAAAATCATGACTACTTGTACATAACTATCGATGGGTTTGTCTTTAAATTGTTTTTGCTTCTGTAATTGTTGCCTAAATGCCCTTAAAAGACTTTTTATAATCAGTATAGCAACAAATACTGCATAAACATCAACGATGGCTATAATCCATTCGTCAACTTTTTCGTTTGCGTTACTCCAAAACGGAATTACGGCATGGAGAAAGAAATAAGGTATAATACGCGAAACATTTTTGGGGAACTTGTGTTCTATTAGCGCATCGTCCATTGTGGTTTTTGTAGCACCTGAAATCTTACTGGAGGCATTTACAAGAATATAGCGTGCAATAACACGTAATACCCAAGAAATTAAAAGTAGTATAATAGTTATGGCCGCAAAATCAGCCCACCAGGCCCATGTTATTGACCAATTATTGTCGATTAGTAAATCGTAAAGTGGATGCATTTGTCTAAATTATTGATTAATTCTTTAACAAATGTCTATATTTAATTATCCTAAAAAAAACCCGCGGCTTGAAAAGTGCGGGTTTCAAAACAATAACCAATAAAAATGTTACGACATAACACATCTAACAAACCATAAATCATGCCAAACTTGTATTAACTTCTTTTTTTTGTGTTGTATTTTTTTAATAATGTGCTTGAATAGTGTAAATGTAGTTGCTCAAACCCCCAACAATTTCGAAATTAAGTTAAAGCAAATTGAATACATTAATGGATGAAGATGGTATTCCAGGAGGAACTAAAGTAACATTGTATGTGCCGCTATAATTGAAAACACGCAGCTAGTCATCAATAAGCGCTTGGTATTTCAAACAAGTATTGTAGCCTTTCTGCTCAAAGTAATAAGCAGTGTCGGCAGATCCACAAGCTAAAATAAAATCACCACCCCATGAACCTAAACTCTTAATTGCCCCTGGATAATCATTAAATAATCTTTTTTGAATTGGCGTTGTACCAATCAGATTACCAATAAACATTTCGTGTTCTCTCATTAAGTTTTTAAAATTGTCAATTGTTAGATTTTCTAAAAAGGCTAAAGATAGCCTATTTATTATTTTCATTTTTTCCGGAGTAAGTTTAGCTCTGTCAAAAGCTGCTACGGCTTTCTGACTGTCCTGCTTTTTATTAAGATGAACAAAAAACAATTGATTTTTGAAAGAGAGATTAAAATCTACCGTATTTACAGAGGGATTAATCGTATTTGTGCGTTCATATAGAAGGACGCCTTGCGCCGTTGCACAAGCAATATCATATCCACTCCCTCCAAATACTTTTTGAAGAAGTAAATATGGGTTTACTTCAGACCATTGAGCAAACAAAGAAATTAGGGTTGAAGAACTTCCTAGACCCCAGTTGCGATTAAACTCGAGCGTGCTCACAAATTTAAGTCCGTTAGCTTCTGACCAAATTTTTGAATTTAGTCCTTTTATTGCCATAAGGAGTTGTTGTATCCGCTGCCCAATAGCATCATTTTTTTGTTGTGGAGCAAAGGTGGTTTTGTCGAAACTGTTTTCATACCACACTTGCCCGTTAACGTCAATACTTTTCCATTCAATCTTTGCTTTGGTGGTTTTAGTAACATCCAGAGACTGTCCCAATTTGGTTGGTAACCCAAGTGCTTTAGCTCCACACAAAACAGCATATTCTGCAGTTAGTAATAATTTTCCTTTAGCGTAAAACTTCATGCCTTGCGAAGTTTTACCAACAGCTTAGCAACCGAACGGTGAGATACAATATTGTCTTTAAAATACGTTATTGCTATTTCCTTTTCTTTTTCCGTTGCTTGCTGCTGATTTAAGATGTTTAAAAGGTGCATTTTCATATGTCCTTGTTGGATGCCAGTGGTAACCAAGCTTTTTACCGCAGCAAAATTTTGTGCTAATCCTGCAGCCGCAACGATTTGCATCAGTTCTTGTGCATTGGGTGTTCCCATGAGCTCATTACACCAACGTACCAAAGGGTGAAGTTTGGTCAATCCACCAACAGTGCCCAATGCCAACGGAACCCTCAGCGAAAATTTAAAAATACCACCCTTGATTTCCGCCTTAGAAAGACCTCGGTAATTGCCACTTGCAGCAGCATGAGCATGTATGCCCGCGGCAACTGCTCTAAAGTCGTTTCCGCTGGCCATTACGACAGCATCTATACCGTTCATAATGCCCTTATTGTGAGTCACTGCTCGATATGGTTCTACTTGTGCAATTTTTACGGCTTGCACAAACTTCTTGGCAAAATGTTTGCTTTCTTCTGCAGTTGGCAAAAGTTCATTTACCGGACAGCTAACAGCTGCTTCAACCATGCAGTTAGGCACATAGTTTGACAATATACTCATGACTACCTCAATGCTTTTTTCTTCCTCAGAAAAATCATGGTGTTTTTCGGCCAATGCCTTCAAACTCCAGGCCAGTTGTTCTAAACAGGAATTAATGAAGTTTGCACCCATCGCATCTTGGGTCTCAAAACGCACATCCAATTGATAATAATTAGACATAGCATCGCTTTTGTCCACTAGGCTAAGTGCTGTAATACCACCACCACGGCTACGCATATTATGCGTGATTTCATTTGTAGAAGTTAAAAGTGCAGATCTATACTGCTCAAAAAAGCTGTGTAGTTTTTGGGAGTCTCCGCGATACATAAAGTGTACGTGTCCAACTTTTTCTGTACTTATTATTGTAGCTTTAAACCCGCCTTTGGTACTCCAAAATTTGGCTGCGTTGGATGCTGCAGCAACCACTGAACTTTCTTCGATAGCCATTGGTATGGTCAGAACGGTTCCATTGATGTTGAAATTGGGCGCCACGCCAAGAGGCATATAAAAATTGGTCAGTGCGTTTTCTATAAACTCGTCATGGAGGTTTTGCACTACTGCATCAGTGTGGTTGTATTTTTGTAGAAGTTCTAACGCTTGAGCAGGATTATGAAACTGTTTGCTGACCCAATCTATCTTTTCAGCCTTGGTTTTTTTGGAAAATCCCGATACCAATACACCTTGCCCTATACCTTTTGTCATAATGCAAAGATACGACTGTTGGGGAAAGTGTGACTTTACATAAAAATCATATATTAGCTGCCTATCAATTTATCTTATGGAAGCACAATTTGGCGGTTCCGCTCTTAACCAAAAGACCATTTTAAACCACCCAGTTGGGTTATTTGTTTTATTTTTTACTGAAATGTGGGAGCGCTTTAGCTATTACGGGATGCGTGCCATTTTGGTGTTGTTCCTCACTTCTTCAATGATGAATGATGGTTGGGCATGGTCAAACGAGGATGCCTTGGAATTGTATGGTTTATATACCGGCTTGGTATATCTAACCCCCATCCTTGGTGGATTTCTTGCCGATAAATTTTTAGGATACCGCAATGCAACTGTTTTGGGAGCTTTGATTATGACCTTAGGACATGCTTCCATGGCATTCGAAGCCTTTACAGAATCCTTCTTCTATCTAGGATTAGCCCTTTTAATTATCGGAAATGGTTTTTTTAAGCCTAATATTTCTTCCATTGTAGGACAGTTGTATAAAGATGGTGATAAGCGTAAAGATGGCGGTTATACCATTTTTTATATGGGTATTAATGCTGGTGCTTTCTTAGGAATATTGCTTTGTGGATATGTTGGTGAGAAAGTAGGCTGGCATCTAGGCTTTGGTCTAGCTGGTATTTTTATGTTCTTTGGTATGTTGCAGTTTTGGTACGCACAAAAGATATTTGGCAATATTGGCCTGACCCCCAAGAAGCAGGCAGAAGTACAGCCAGCCAATAAACATCAAAATGTAAAGAAGGGATTTACCAACATTGAAATAGACCGTTTGATAGTTATTGTTGTTTTTTCCATTTTCACAATTTTCTTTTGGTGGGCATTTGAACAAGCAGGTGGCTCAATGACCATATTTGCAAAAGACTTTACGCAACGGACATTGGTTGGTGATGCCTCGGAAATTTTCAAGTTGGCCAACACAGTTATTACGTTAGTACCGATGATAGTTTTGAC
Source organism: uncultured Flavobacteriaceae bacterium (assembly GCA_964014735.1). Taxonomy (GTDB): domain Bacteria; phylum Bacteroidota; class Bacteroidia; order Flavobacteriales; family Flavobacteriaceae; genus UBA7446. Next base: position 62,776 of record CAXHBH010000006.1, read on the forward strand.
CATAGTGCTCTATGGATTATTTAATAATATGCTCAGTAATTTCATGTTATCTAATTTCTTTTTAGGTGTAAGCTTTGCCATCATTTGGGGTATTGTTGTTTGGATGATTGTCCGTGAGTTTTCAGTGACAGCTACTGAAATTCCTGCTTCTTGGTTTTCAGTTTTGAATTCTCTATACATTATATTATTAGCGCCATTATTTTCAAAAATATGGACTTCTAAATTCAACCCTAGTGGACCAATAAAATTTGCCATTGGTCTTATTCTTTTGGGAACTGGCTTTGCCTTTTTGGCCTTTGGTGCTTGGAGTATTCCTTTAGGTGCAGAACAAGCTAGTGTCAGTATTGTTTGGCTCATATTAGCGTATTTATTCCATACCATGGGGGAATTGTGCATTTCACCCGTAGGTCTGTCTTATGTGAGTAAGTTGGCGCCAATTAAGTTAGTTGGTCTCATGTTTGGGTTCTGGTTTGTTTGTAGCGCCGTCGCTAATTATTTAGGCGGAAAAACAGGAAGTTATATTGATAAAATTTCAGAAGCCTATGGTCTATCGAACTTTTTTTTAATTTTCTTTGTAATACCTATTTTGGCAGGTATTTTGATGATTTTATTGAACCCCATCCTTATCAAAAAAATGCATGGAATTGATTAAAAAAATTACAACTCTAATTCTAATAACGCTTTCCTTTTGTGTAAACGCCCAAGTCAAGTGGTATAGCTTTGAAGAGGCTTTTGAAGCACAAAAAGTAGACCCTAAGCCCATTATGGTTGATGCTTACACCGTTTGGTGTGGCCCATGTAAACTATTGGATAAAAACACATTTGGAAATAAAGACGTTAGTGACTACTTAAATGCCAACTTTTACCCTGTAAAATTTAATGCTGAAGGCAATGATGTGGTGCGTTTTCAAGGTAAAGTTTATGACAACCCAAATTATGACCCACGGAGAGTTAAGAGCCGTAATAGCGCACATAACCTCACCAGATACTTAGGGGTTACTGGTTATCCAACCATCGTATTTTTTGACAAAGATGGGAATTATATAACCCCAGCGGTTGGTTATTTAAATCCAAAACAAATTGAAATCTATCTCAAACTTATATCTCAACAGGATTATTTGGAGTTTAAAAATGCTGATGATTTCACGGCATACATCAAAGCATTTAAAAATCAATTTAAGGGATAGCTACATTCAGTTGAAGTACTGTGAAATGCTGTATTTTTAGCTTCGCCAGTTGCTTTCCAACGTGCCACAAATGAAGGGTAATTGCTGCCATCGTTTTACATGACAAACAAATAGTAATACGCCAAATCCAATAAGAAATATATAGCTAAGATTGAGCTGAAAAACTCTTGTATAAGTAGTCCCAGACCAAAACCTGATCCAATAAGGGGCAATGGGTGTACTAGAGTGGGGCATTCAACAAAGCACGTTAGATTTTATTTTTTAAGGAACCTTCGTGTTTGAGCATAGGCTTTTTTCCAATAAGTATTGTCAAGTGTTGTAATGATTACCCCTTTGGATGATGAAGCGTGAATAAATTGTGGAACGCCACGCTTGGTGCTTACCACAATGCCTGCGTGGGTAAGCCTACGTTTTCTTGAAGTCCTAAAAAAAACAAGATCTCCTTTTTTGGCTCTGTCTACAGAGATACGTTTGCCCTTTTTTCTTAAGGCATCAACTGTTCTAGGTATTTTAACCCCTTGTTGGCGGTAAGCATTGTAAATTAGTCCTGAGCAATCAATGCCATTTTTGGTATTTCCGCCCAAAGCATAAGGGGCGCCTAAATATCCTTTGGCGTAATAAACAACCCCGTCTCTGGGTTTCATTTTATTCCCTTTTCGATAGCTTCCACAAGAAGCTACACTTAAAGCTAGAAGCAAAGCAAATAGCCTACGCATTGGTTCTTTGTGAAATTAGTCTGGCCGTTTGATTACTAGCGCCACTTCCGCCTAGTTTTGCCTTTAACTTTTTACAGGCATCTAGTTGTACTGCTCGTGTTGGACCATTCAAAATTATAGATAAGTCTTTAGACAACTGCTTTGCATTACAATTCCGCTGCAAGCGTTCTGGTACGGCCATCTGTTCTAAAATTAAATTAACAAGTGAGATGTAAGGCAGTTTAACAACTTGTTTTCCAATAGCGTAGCTCAAAGCACTAGTTTTATAACATACGATTTGCGGCACTTCGAGCAATGCTGTTTCTAAGGTAGCAGTTCCACTAGCTACCAAAGCGGCATGGGCATGTGATAATAACTTATATGTGTCGTTTTTGACAATGTGTAAGCCTAGGTTTTTAAATAACGCCTCATTAAGGTGTGGTGCTGCTCCAATCACAAAACAATAATCGGGGAACTCTTTAGCAACTTCCGACATTATGCGGATCATTTTAATTACCTCTTGCGCTCTACTTCCAGGAAGTAAGGCCACAATTGGCTTTTCTTTTGGAAGCATATATTTTGATTTGAAGGATTCCAAATCTCCAGGATCAAATTGCGCAATTTCATCTAGCAGCGGATGCCCAACAAAATCAACTGCTAGTTGGTGTTTTTCTTCAAAAAACTTCTTTTCAAAAGGAAGGATAACATATAGATAGTCAATAACCTTTTTCATAAGCTTTATCCTATTTTCTTTCCATGCCCAAATCTGTGGGCTTATGTAATAATGTACAGGAATTTTTTTTGCTTTTGCCCATTTGGCTATGCGTAGGTTAAAACCAGGGTAGTCAATAAGCACAATTGCGTCTGGCTGAAATGCTAAAATATCTTCTTTACAATAACGTATGTTTTTTAAAATAGTAAGGATGTTTTTGGCGACTTCCCAAAAACCCATAAAAGCCAAATAACGGTAGTGCTTTACGATGGATGCCCCTTGAGCTTTCATAAGATCCCCTCCCCAAGCCCGAAAACTCGAATTTGACTCTTCTTGCTTGAGCGACTTTATAAGATTGGCGGCATGTAAATCTCCAGATGCTTCTCCGGCAATGATGTAGTACTTCATCCAAAATGCTTTAATCCAAAGGTAAACAATGCACACAAGAAAGTGCTGGCAAGGACTCCGTAAGCAAAAGGCTCCCTATTTTTTCTAAGTGATCCAAAAAATAACAACAGATTAGGAAGCGTACAAAGTGTGGCGATACCAGCAACTTTGTCACCTTCTGTGATTTTAAAATCAAGATAAAGCAACGCAATGCCGAGTGTAAAAAAAGGTAAGCCCAACCCCAACAACATACCCCAACGCAGTTGTTTTGTCAAAAGTCCCATGTATTTAATTTCTTTATGCTTTGATGTGCCGTCATGTCAAAATGAACGGGAACAACGCTGACATAACCGTTTTCAAGTGCCCATTCGTCGGTGTCTTCTGCCTTGTCTTCATTTATAAACTTTCCTGTCAACCAGTAATATTCTTTACCAGTTGGATCTTCTCTTTTGTCAAATTCTTCAATCCAATATGCCATTGCTTGTCTACATATGCGTATTCCTTTAATGTCCTTTTTAGCTATCTTAGGTAGATTAACATTTAAAACTACACCTTTTGGAATCCCATTTGATAGAGCAGAAATAGCAATCCGCTTCACAAATGTGTTTATTTGTTCAAAATCAGCGTCCCATGCATAGTCTAAAAGTGAAAACCCTATAGCTGGAATACCTTCAATACCTGCTTCAACTGCAGCACTCATCGTTCCTGAATAAATAACGTTAATTGAAGAATTGGAGCCGTGATTTATGCCAGAAACACATAGGTCTGGTTTGCGTTTTATAATTTCATTTACCCCCATTTTGACACAATCAGCTGGTGTGCCAGAACAGGCATATTCTGTCTGCGGCCCATCGTCAATGGTGACTTTGCTGCATCGAATCATGTTATTTATGGTAATGGCATGACCCATTCCAGATTGCGGACTGTCGGGAGCTACTACAATTACATCACCAATGCTATTCATCACGTGAATTAGATTTCGTAGCCCTGGAGCACTAATTCCGTCATCGTTTGTTACAAGAATTAAAGGCTTTTTCATAGGTTAGTTTTAAAAAATAAAAATACGCAATGATGGCTTCATATTTACTTTTTTTGGCACGGTTATGGAATAGTTATTAAAAATTTGCGAAAAAGCTGTATTTTTAAAGCTGCTTCCAAAAAAATATGAAAAAAAAGTTTTTTATTCCCCTGTTTTTTGTTGCCTTAATGCTCGCAGCGTGGACGCGCTTTAATGTTAATTCCCATCAATTTTCTGAAGATACTTCAAAAGACAAACTCCTAATGGAACTTATTGCATATTTCATGCAACGTGGACACTACAACCCTAAGGACATAAGCAACGACTTTTCAGAAGATTTATACGACACCTTTTTAGATATGTTAGATGGGCAAAAACGTTATTTTCTTAAAAAAGACATTGCTCAATTTGATAAATACAAATATGCGCTGGACGACGAGTTTAGGGCCTTGCAAACTACTTTTTTCGATATGGTTTATGCGCGATATTTAGAACGCAGAAATGAAACCAAGTCATTTTATCTTGAGATTTTAGAAAAGCCTTTTGATTTTAATAAAATAGAAGATATAAATCTGGATTATGAAAATCAACAATACCCTGGTGCTTTGCGACATAAAATTGAAAAGTGGCGCAAACAACTTAAACTTTCTACCCTCAATATTTTACATAACAAATTAGAAGAAGAAAAGCTGGCTGCAAAAGATGAAAGCTATGTTCCTAAGACTTTTGAAGTTTTGGAAGAAGAAGCACGAGAAATTACCCGTGAAAATATGGATAACTATTTTTCCTTAATGGAAGAGGTGCGTGAGGAGGATTGGTTTGGAAGCTATCTAAACGCTTTTGTAACCCAGTTTGATCCGCACTCTGTTTATTTTGCTCCAGTAGACAAAGATCGATTTGATGCAACTATATCAGGGAAGTACCAAGGCATTGGCGCTCGGTTAACCAAGCGAAATCAAGCCATCAAGATTGTTGATGTGATATCAGGAGGACCCATATGGCGCGACCAATCAATAGAAGTTGGTGACCAAATAATGATGGTACGCCAAGAAGAGGGTGACCCTGTTGATGTTCAGTCCATGCGTTTAGATGATGCCATTAAACTTATCAAAGGTCCAGCTGACACAACAGTTTATTTAACCATAAAGCGTGTAGACGGCACCATTGAGGAGGTAGCGATCAAACGTGATACTGTAGAATTAGAAGAATCTTATTTAAAGTCATCAATAATCCAAAAAGCAGGCAGAAAATTTGGGTTAATACATTTGCCTAAATTCTATATTGATTTTAAGGATTACAAAGAACGAAATGCAGCCAAGGACATGGAGCAAGAAATCATTCGACTTAAGCTACAAGGCATTCAAGGTTTAGTTATTGATTTGCGAAATAATGGGGGTGGGTCGTTACAAACAGTTGTGGATATGGCTGGTTTTTTTATTGACGAAGGGCCTGTTGTCCAGGTAAAAACTAGTGATAAAGGCAGTAAAGTTTTAAAAGATAGAGATGGAAAAACGCTTTGGGGCGGTCCACTTGTCATTATGGTGAATGAGCTTTCGGCGTCGGCTTCCGAAATTCTAGCAGCCGCCATGCAAGACTATGAAAGAGCTGTTGTTTTGGGTAGCAAGCAAACTTTTGGCAAAGGAACTGTACAGAATATTATAGAGCTTAACCGCTTTGTTTCTAAAAGCACTTATGGCGATTTGGGCGCTCTAAAATTTACAACTGAAAAGTTCTATCGCATAACGGGTAAGTCAACCCAATTGGAGGGTGTTTACAGCGATGTGGTAGTGCCAGACCAGTATGCTTATGTTAATATTGGAGAAAAAGATGAAGAAAACCCTTTGGTGTGGGATCAAATCCCTACGACTTCATTTAGCAAATGGAAAGGTTATCAAAATTACCAACAGGTGATTGAAAAAAGCACTTCTCGTGTAGCTAATGATACTTTGTTTCAGCTTATTGACAAAAATTCCAAATGGGTGCGTCAGCAGCAAGACAAAAATAATTTCACTTTGAATTACAAACTATTTTCAAGTGAATTATCTAAAGATAAATTATTTGCAGATCAATTTGAAACACTAAACGAATACTCCAATTCATTGAAATTTAAATCCCTTCCTTATGAGTTAACAAAAATGAAATCAGACACTATTCTTGCTGAAAAGCGTAAGCGTTGGCAAAAATCCTTAAATAAGGATATGTATATTAACGAAGCAGTTTCGATTTTAGAAGAGTTGGATTTAAATTTTATTGGCAAAAACCCCCTTGCACTACAACGTTAATTTATTTTATTCTTTGATAATACATGCGCAAGTAAATTCCCATAAATATACTAAAAGCCAAAAGGCTGGATCCCCCGTAACTCATAAGAGGTAGTGGAATGCCAATGGTAGGTACTAAGCCAACTACCATACCTATATTTATAGCCACGTGAATGAGCATTATACAAGCAAATCCAAGGCAAAACACCCTGTTAAAAGTGGTTTTTTGTTTACAGGCAGTTTTGACAATTTGAAACATAAGCATTGTAAAAAGGCCCAAAACGATAACGGCACCCAAAAACCCCCATTCTTCACCTACAGTTGTAAAGATGTAATCGGTTTGTTGTTCTGGAACAAACCCTCCTTTGGTTTGTGTTCCTTGCAGATAGCCCTTGCCTAATCCTCCGCCTGAACCTATGGCTATTTGAGACTGATTTATATTATAGCCTACCCCTCTAATATCAACTTCTTTTCCCAACAAAATATTAAAGCGATCTCTGTGCCTTTGTTCAAAAACATTGTCAAAAATATAAGACACAGATAGGGTGAAGGAAGCACCTATGAAGCCAATTAATATTATGGACTTGAATACCACTTTTTTTGACTTTCGCCATCGTCTGTAGATATGCGTAAAAACTGATATAACACCAATTGTCAATAGGGTAGTATTGGTACCAATAAGGAGAGTGAGTATAAATAGCCCAAATAGAACCAGTAAGGCATATAGAAAATTCGCTGGAAGTCCTTCGGCATGTAGTACAAGGAAAAATCCTAAAAGCACTATTGCTGTTCCAGGGTCAGGTTGTAATACCGTTAAGATTGCCGGAATAGCCATAATCACAAAAGCCCCTGTATAGTCTTTTACACGATCTATGTATGTATTAAAACCACCTAGGTGCTTGGCAAGTGCAAGTGCTACCGCAACTTTTGCAAACTCTGAGGGCTGGATGCTAAATCCACCTATGGAATACCATGACTTTGCACCAGATACTTCTGTTCCAAATGCCCAAACCCCCACTAAGCTAAGGATTGACAACAGATATAAGATGCTGGCATAGCGCTCAAAAAACTTGATGTCAATGAATTGAAGTAAGAAAATCATCACTACACCTATCCCTAAAGAAATAAGCTGTTTTTGCATAAATGCAGTAGCAATTTCCATGTTGTTAGTATCATATACTGCAGAATATATATTGACCAAACCTATACCCACTAGCATCAGATAGAGGGTTAATGCATACCAGTCAAATCGTAAAAACTTATTCATTTATGGTAAAAGGTTTGTTACTTGTTATTTTGTTGTATTCTTCTTCAAGACTTCCGTTAAGCATGCGGTTTTCCAACCATGTTCGTTTGACCTCACCACTGAGATATTTTTCAATTATCAAACTGGCAATGGGTGCAGCCCAACGTGCGCCCCAATATCCATTTTCAATAATAACAGCAAGTGCAATTTTAGGGTCGTCTTTTGGCGCAAAAGCAATAAAAACAGAGTGGTCTGTTAGTTGTGTTCTGACTCCATCGATTTTTGTAAAGTTTTCAATTGTGCCTGTCTTGCCACATACCTCAATTCCTCTTATGGCAGATACTCGGGCTGTCCCTTTGCTTACCACATCAGCCATTCCCTCAATGACATTTGTAAAATGTTTTTTTGAAATGGAAGTCTCTCGTTTCGTTTTGTATTTGGGATCAATGAAATCTCCTTGTACCCCTTTTACAAAATGAGGCGTGTAGAAAAATCCTCTGTTTGCAATGGTTGCTGAAACATTAGCCAATTGTATTGGCGTCATAAGTATCTCTCCTTGTCCAATTGCATTGGACACTATAGTGGATCCACGCCATCGTTGATTGGGATACCAAAGTTTATAGAAGCTGGCATTGGGCACATACCCTGGCTGGCCTACAGGGTGGTCATATCCCAAATAATTCCCTAAACCAAAGCTTTTGAGGTGCTCATGCCAATTATTGATGTTTTCTTCAATCTTATTGTCTTTATCTATAATGCGTCGGTAAACATTGGAAAAATAGGTGTTACAAGACTTGTAAATGCCTCTGTTTAAGTTGTTTTTTGTCCCTGTCCGGCACATACATGCCATGAATTGATTTTTCGCATAATAATGCCCACTGTAACAAGTAAATTTTGTTTTCGAGTCAACCACGCCCTCTTCAAGTGCCACAAGAGCGTTCAGTACTTTAAAAGGTGAGCCTGGAGCATATTGCCCTTGAAGAGAGCGATCAAATAAATACCTGTTAAGTGTATCTTGCTTTAATTCCTCAAAAAAGGCAGAACGATCTCTCCCCACAAGAGCGTTGGGATCAAAAGTTGGTGTGCTTACACTCATTAAAATCTCTCCTGTGCTGGGCTCGATAGCCAAAATACCACCACGTTTATTTTTTAGTAGCATTGTACCATATTCTTGTAGTGTAATGTCAATTGATAGTGTTATGTCTTGCGCTGGAATTGGTAAGGTATCTAGGAGGCCATCTTTGTAGGGTCCAATGATCCTATTGAACTTATCCCTTTGTAAATAGGAAACACCTTTAGTGCCTCGCAGTATTTTTTCATAGGTTTTTTCAATACCTTGTCGTCCTATCAGTTCCCCTTTTACATAGTATGGATTATTGCGGATGTCTAAATTGTTAACCTCGCTTATATAACCCAAAAGATTGGAAGCTACTTCAGTTTGGTAGTCTCTTACAGATTTCCGCTGAATGTACATGCCCGGGAATTTCCACATTTTTTCTTGCAAGGTGGCATAGTCTTGTTTGGAAATTTGGTTTAAAAGTACTGATGGTGCACGCATTGAATAACGACGGGCTTTGTTTATACTTTCTACCAATTCTGATTTGCGTAAACGCAACATCTCGCATAGGTCTAAGGTGTCAAATGGCTTAAGGCTTTTTGGAATCACCATCAAGTCATACATCGGCTGATTGGAAACTAATAGTTTTCCATTTCTGTCAAAAATATATCCTCGTTCTGGATAGACATATCGCTTTAACACCGAATTTTTTAAGGAAAGATCACTGTATTGATCTGAGATTATTTGAAGGAAAAATAGCCTCACAAATAACACGATTCCTACAAGTGCAATCGTTGTTTTAAAAAACCGCGTTCTCATTACTTTGTTTTTTGGGTTAAAACAAGCAATAAGAAGCAAACCATTATAGTTAAAATACTATTGGCGCCCCATGCGCTTAACATCCATCCGAACTTTGACCAGCTTCCAATCATTACTGCAAATAAAGAAAAGTGGTGAACCAATATGATCAGGGTGGTATAGAGAAAGAGACTTCCAAAAGATTCGTTTTGAATTTTCAAATCCCTCAAAGATATTGTGTCTCTATATGCAGCACGCATAAGTAATGGTCTACTAAAGCAAGCAATTAGGCTAGCAAGGGTGTGTACACCTCCAGACAAGAAAAGCAAGTCAATTACAGTACCAATGAAAAACCCGATTAAAAGTACGACCCAAGCTTCCCATTGGTGGGGTAACAATACAAATAAAAGCACATAGATTAATGGCGAATAAGAAATGCCTAGAATAACAGGGTCAAGCATAAAAACCTGCGCAAAGACAACTGCTAAAAACCAAAACAGTAATTCTATAGGCTTATTCATTATCTATGATCATTTCCTTGATTGTTTCTGCATCTGGTATCACAACGCCATAGACATAATCTAGGTTAGTCATGTCTAGAAAAAGGGATATGTGAAGCTGGTAATAATTGTCATTTTTTGGGACAATAATTTCGTTGATTACGCCAAGTTCAATATCCTTTGGAAAAATAGCCGACATGCCTCCAGTGGCAATAGTATCTCCTACTTGCACATTGGCAGCTAAGGGGACATCTGATAATATCATACCTTTTGGCGAATTACCATTCCAATAGAGGCTTCCAAAATGATTGCTTTTCTTGAGTTTTGCATTTATGCGTAAAGACTTATTTAATAATGAAATAACACTACTGGTTTCTTCATTGGTATTATGAACAATTCCTACTACTCCTTTTGCAGAAATAATACCCATTTCCTCATGTATGCCGCTTTTGTTTCCTGCGTTAAGTGTAATGTGGTTGTGGTTGAGTTGAATGCTATTGCGAATTACTTGCGCTGGAATTACTTCAAATGGAATACTGTCCAAAAGAAGTGCTTTACTTTGTTTATTGATAAGCTTTTCTAAAAGATATTGATTGTCGTCTAAAAGCTGTTGGTTGTGCTGATCACGACTTAAATAAGAGAAAAATTGATGACGGATTTCGAAAAAAGGAGCAAGAGTAGCATTGTTTAAAGCTAAAAAATTACTGCGTTGATAATTTTGATTTCGCGCAATATATAGTAGGGACAAGGCTAACAACAAAATAAACAGCAATAGCGTTCTGTTTCGCAGTATGCTGTTCAATAATTTTTGCATGTGTTACACTACTTTATCAAAACAGACTTATATCGTTCAATGTTTTTAAGCACAGTGCCTGTTCCTCTAACTACAGCTCGAAGTGGATCTTCTGCAATAAAAATGGGGAGTTCTGTTTTTTGAGACAGCCTTTTGTCAAGACCTCTAAGCATAGAACCACCACCGGCAAGGTATACACCAGTGTTGTAAATGTCTGCTGCCAGTTCAGGAGGGGTTTGTGCAAGTGTTTCCATAACAGAATCTTCAACTCTGATAATAGACTTGTCAAGTGCTTTGTGGATTTCTCGATAAGAAATAAGGATTTCTTTCGGCTTACCCGTTAACAAATCACGCCCCTGAACAGACATGTCTTCAGGGGGATTTTCTAATTCTTCAGTAGCAGCCCCAATACTTATTTTGACACGTTCTGCTGTGCGCTCACCAATAAACAGGTTGTGATGAGTACGCATATAATATATTATGTCGTTAGTAAATACATCCCCTGCAATTTTAACTGATTTGTCACATACAATTCCAGAAAGAGCTATAACCGCAATTTCAGTAGTACCACCACCTATGTCAACAATCATGTTTCCCTTTGGCTGCATAATATCAACGCCAATTCCAATGGCTGCCGCCATGGGTTCGTGAATCAAATAAACTTCTTTTCCATTAACACGCTCTGCAGATTCTCGAACAGCACGCATCTCCACTTCTGTGATACCTGATGGTATACAGATTACCATACGAAGTGATGGTGTAAAAAAGCGTTTTTTGAGTGAAGGGATATTCTTTATAAACAAGCTGATCATTTGCTCAGAAGCATTAAAATCAGCAATAACACCGTCTTTTAAGGGGCGAATTGTTTTGATATTTTCGTGGGTTTTACCTTGCATTTGATTGGCTTCTTGACCAACAGCAATAATTTTACTGTTTCTTCTGTCCATAGCCACAATAGAAGGACTGTCTACAACAACCTTATCATTATGTATAATAAGCGTGTTAGCAGTACCTAAGTCGATAGCTATTTCTTCGGTTAAAAAGTCAAAAAACCCCATGTATTTGGTATTGGTATGTAATAATACGAATTAATGTTTAAAATGCCTTACACCAGTCATGACCATTGCCAAATTATTTCCATTGCAATAATCAATACTCAATTGATCTTTGATTGACCCTCCAGGTTGAATTATAGCTACAACACCTGCGTTATTTGCAATTTCAACACAATCTGGAAAAGGGAAGAATGCATCACTAGCCATAACTGCTCCAGTCAAATCAAAACCAAAGTGCTTAGCTTTCTCAATAGAATGATTTAGCGCATCCACTCTTGAAGTTTGACCTGTTCCAGCAGCATATAATTGTCCATTTTTGGCCAAAACAACGGTGTTGGATTTAGTATGTTTAGCAATCTTAGAAGCAAACAATAAGTCATCAATTTCTTGCGTAGTGGCTTTTCGTTCTGTGACTTGATCCAACATAGATTTATCATCTGTTATACTGTCGCGTTCTTGCACCAAATGTCCATTGAGGCATGAGCGAACTAAGGTAATTGGTTGTGGGTAGCTTTTTAAATCCAATATGATTCTATTCTTTTTTTGCTTTAGTACTTCTAAGGCACTTGCTTCAAAAGCAGGCGCAATAACAACTTCACAGAAAAGGGCATTGATTTTTTCAGCAGTGGGGAGGTCTACATTAGTGTTGGCAATAAGCACCCCACCAAATGCAGAAACAGGATCCCCAGCTAATGCATCTGTGTAGGCTTGTGATATATTATCGCGGGTAGCCAATCCACAAGCATTGTTGTGTTTTAGGATAGCAAAAGTTGGTGCATCGTTTTGAAATTCGGCTATCAATTGTACTGCTGCATCTACATCGAGGAGGTTGTTGTAAGAAAGCGCTTTACCGTGATGCTTGAAAAACACCTCATCAAAATCGCCAAAGAAAGTTCCTTTTTGGTGTGGATTTTCGCCATATCGCAACACTTTACCGTTGTTATAGCTGAGCTTTAAAGCCTCATTATTTTCTTTAAAAAAGTTGAAAATATGTGCGTCATAGTGTGAAGATAAGCGAAAAGCATTTGCGGCAAATTGTTTGCGATCTACTAAATCTGTATTCCCATTTTTGCTTTCCAGCAACCCTAGAAAGACACCGTAATCAACTACAGAGGAAACGCATAATACGTATTTATAGTTTTTGGCAGCGGCGCGAATAAGTGAAATTCCACCAATATCTATTTTTTCAATGATTTCGGATTCAGAAGCCCCAGATTTAACGGTATCTTCGAATGGATATAAGTCTACCAATACAATATCCAAATGCGGAATGCTGTATTCAGCCAATTCTTTTTGATCACTTTTATTTGATCTACGGTTTAGAATACCTCCAAAAACTTTAGGGTGTAAGGTCTTAACGCGACCTCCTAAAATGGAAGGATATGAAGTTAAGTCCTCAACTTGAAGTACAGGAACTCCTTGCTCTTTAATAAAAGCTGCTGTTCCACCAGTTGAGTAGAGTGTAATGCCTAGTTCGTGCATTTTTGTAACAATGGGCGCAAGCCCATCTTTGTTAAATACAGAAATAAGGGCGGATTTGGCTCGAATAACGTCTTGCATGAAATAAAAATTGAAAGCACAAAAATAGGAATTTTATCCCACTAAAAGTTCATTTCTGAATGCAATAAATAGGCTGCAACCAGATTATTCACTTCCTCTAAAAATACTTCGTCTTTATTGTCAAAAGCATGGGTTGTGTTGGAATCTACATCAATTTGACCAACGTTCTTTCCTTTTATAAAAAGCGGTACCACAATTTCAGACTTTACGTCTATGCTACAGGCTATATAGTTATCTTGTTTGGAAACGTCGTCTACCACAAAGTTTTGATTGCTTAATGCAACCTGACCACATATTCCTTTTCCAAATGTGATTGCCGTATGGTCTGTTGGTTTTCCTGCATATGCTTTTAGGTGGAGTTCTTTTTTTTCGGGCTTGTGAAAATAAAAGCCTACCCAATCATAAGTAGTGACTTTTTGTTGTATTTCAGTACAAACCCATTCCAATACCTCTTTCGGGTTTGGATTTTGATTTAAATATAAGGCAATATGTTCAAGTAGTGGCTTGTACATAAAAAAACTGCCCCAAAAAGGGGCAGCACCTATTGGATTGTTTACATCATGCCTGGCATGCCCCCACCGCCCATAGGAGGCATGGCGGCAGCTGGTGTGTCTTCTTTAATGTCGACTAAGGCACATTCCGTAGTTAGTATCATCCCGGCTACAGAAGCAGCATTTTCAAGTGCAATTCGTGTCACTTTCTTGGGATCAATGATTCCTTTTTCTTGCATATTGCCATAGGTATCTGTTTTAGCATCATATCCAAAATTCTTTTCTCCTTCAATGACTTTAGCAACCACCACAGAACCTTCACCACCTGCATTTCCAACAATGGTACGTAGGGGTGATTCAATGGCTTTAGAGACGATTTGAACACCAGTTTGCTCATCAGCATTTGCACTTTTAAGCTTGCTTAAACTTTGTAATGCTTGTAGCAGTGCTACACCACCACCAGAAACAATACCCTCTTCAACAGCAGCTCTTGTAGCGTGCAATGCATCGTCTACGCGATCCTTCTTTTCTTTCATCTCAACTTCAGAAGCAGCACCTACATAAAGTACCGCTACACCTCCAGAAAGCTTCGCTAGTCGCTCTTGTAGCTTTTCTTTGTCGTAATCAGAAGTAGAAGCCCCAATTTGAGACTTGATTTGATTAACTCTAGCTTTTATGTCGACTGTATTACCTGCGCCATTTACAACAGTGGTGTTGTCTTTGTCAATGGTTACTTTTTCAGCATTACCCAACATATCGATTGTTGCATTTTCAAGCGTAAACCCACGATCTTCAGAAATAACTGTTCCTCCAGTCAAAATAGCAATGTCTTCCAACATGGCTTTTCTTCTATCTCCAAAACCTGGTGCCTTAACTGCTGCAATTTTAAGCGAACCGCGAAGTTTATTGACAACAAGAGTTGCCAAAGCCTCCCCATCTACGTCTTCTGCGATAACCACTAATGGCTTACCACTTTGAGCAACTGGCTCTAAAACAGGGAGTAAGTCCTTCATGGTAGAAATCTTTTTGTCATACAATAGAATGTATGGAGATTCCATGTCTGCTTCCATTTTGTCCGAGTTGGTAACAAAGTATGGTGATATGTAACCACGATCAAATTGCATTCCCTCAACAATATCAACAGTAGTATCAGTTCCTTTGGCTTCTTCAACCGTGATAACGCCTTCTTTTCCTACTTTGTCAAAAGCTGCCGTAATCAACTCACCAATGGCTCCGTCGTTATTAGCTGAAATGGAAGCAACTTGTTTTATTTTTTCGGATGAGTTGCCCACTTCAACAGCTTGTTTGTTTAGGTCATCAACTATGGCTTCAACAGCTTTGTCAATACCTCTTTTAAGGTCCATGGGATTGGCTCCAGCGGCTACATTTTTGAGTCCTTCTTTAACAATGGCTTGTGCAAGTATGGTTGCTGTTGTTGTTCCATCACCAGCTAAGTCGTTGGTTTTGGAAGCTACTTCTTTCACCATTTGCGCACCCATATTTTCAAGGGCATCTTCAAGCTCTACTTCTTTAGCAACACTAACGCCATCTTTAGTTACTTGAGGTCCACCAAAGGACTTGCCAATGATTACGTTGCGACCTTTAGGCCCAAGAGTTACTTTAACTGCGTCTGCAAGTGCGTCGACGCCGCGCTTTAATCCATCGCGGGCTTCTACGTCAAATTGAATTTTTTTTGCCATGATAATTTTTTATGTAATAGTTCCTAGAATGTCGCTCTCGCGCATAATTATATAATCGCCACCATCTAATTTAAGTTCTGTTCCAGCATATTTGCCATACAATACGGTATCGCCCACTTGAACAGTGATGGCATCGTCTTTAGTCCCTGGTCCTGTAGCAACTACAGTTCCTTTTTGTGGTTTTTCTTTGGCTGTATCAGGTATAATAATTCCTGATGCGGTAGTCGTTTCTGCAGCCAAAGGTGCAATTACAACACGGTCAGCCAAGGGTTTAATGTTAATCGTGCTCATGTATGAAATTTATTTTTAAATATTTAGCATCAATTGTGCCATAGCAAAAAATAAGAAAAAAAGGGCTAAAAAACTGACAGCTTGACATTTTATTCTTCGCCATCTGTCTGTGGTAATTCTGGAAGTTGCTCTGGAATTTCTTCTGGAATGCTTTGCTCAATAGCTGCCTCATCAATAAGGCTGGACTCGCTTGCACTTGATGGCATACTGATCATGGAGTTTGATATCAGAACAAGAACCAATAATAATGCAGCAAGCACCCATGTACTTTTATCTAGAAAGTCGGTTGTTTTTTGTACACCTCCAAGTTGTTGAGAGTTTCCTCCAAATGCAGATGAAAGACCGCCGCCTTTAGGATTTTGAACCATTACTACTAAGACTAGCAAAAAGCAAACGATTACGGTCAGTACTAGAAAAATGGAAAATGTACTCATATTAACTTAGGTTTTGTGCTTTCTTTATTTTTTTAATTTGGTCTACAAATAAACTACTTTTTTCTGGATATTTCAATGCCAATATCTCATAGGCGTTTATTGCGTTTTTAAATTTTCCTTGCTTTACATAAATCTTTGCCAAGGTTTCAGTCATTAGCGATTGGCCATCAAATTGCTGCTTTTTTGTAAGGTCAACTATTTTCTGTTCATTTTTTACCAAATCAATTTTGGGGGCATCAGCAATGAATTTATCAATTAACCTTTTATTACTTGTTTCTTTCGTGATTGAATCATCTATTTGATTTAACCATTCTACAAAAGACATGACCTCATCTGCTGAACGATTTTGTTGTGCAATTTTTACCCGTTCTGCCTCGCCTACAGGCGATTTGATAAGGTGTAATCTGTTTTTGGTATGTACCGCACAAGAAGTTAAAAAACTAGGTGCCTTCTTTTGGGCGTGTTTTTCGGCAATTTGCCAACCCAAATGATGCAAGGCTTGAAAATAAGGGTATTGCTGTAGAAGTGTTTCTAAGCGACTTAGCGTAGCTTCCGGATCATCTAGACCACGATCACGTAATTTTGTCAAATATGTTCGTTCGCTGGTCACCATTTTGCCAAAGATTCATTAAAAACATCTTGGGTAATTCGCTCGAAGATTATTTCATGCGCTTCCGTTTGAATTGATTGTACCTGAGTAGCAGCGTCAAAATCAAAGAAAAAACTAAACTTCTTTTCAAAATCGTCTTCTTCATTTAGAGTATTGAAATAACGTACATTAACGCCCATCGTAAGCCTGTTTTGCGCTGCAGTTTCTTGAGCTGTTGCAGTCATAGGTGTCACACGATAGGTTACAATCTCACCTTCGTATATCAAATGCCCATTAACATTTGTAAGATCTAAGTTGGTTTGATTAAGTAACATCTCTTGGACAGCATTAGTAAAATCACGGTCAAGACCCGGTTCAAAAACAGATCCTATCTCATTGGCAGCATTGTTTACAAAAAAGTTGACTTGCACTGTTTCCGCCCCTTCTGGAATAGAAGCACCCGTAAAGGAGTAAAACTTACAACCCGTCAACAATACAAAGAACAAAAAAACACCTTTTTTCATACTATTTATCTAAATCAAATTGTTTAATTTTTCTGTAGAGCGTGCGTTCCGAAATTCCTAATTCTGCTGCTGCGGCCTTTCTTCTGCCTTTGTTTCGTTCCAGTGCTTTAACAATAAGCTCAAGTTCTTTATCTTGTAAAGATAGGGTTTCTGCCTCTTCAATTTCTTCTGCATATTCGAACCTGTCATTATAGCCTTGTTGAACTGGAGTGGGAGTAGTAGCGGTTTGCAACTCTAAAGGTTCCTCGTCAGAAGGCTTGTCACCATAAATCTTTTCAATCAACCCCTCATGTTGGGCTTTAGCTTGATCCATACTGGAGGTGTTCATCAGTTCGTGAGTGAGTTTTTTTAAATCGTTGAGATCTGCCTTCATGTCAAAAAGCACCTTGTATAGAATTTCACGTTCTGAAGAAAAGTCACTACTCGGGTCTTTTTGGTCAATAACCGCAGGAAGGTTTGCTTTTGTTGTAGGGAGGTATTGTCTTAAAATTTGTAAATTGATGGTTCTTTCTTGCTCTAAAACCGATAGTTGCTCGGCAACATTGCGCAGTTGTCGAATATTCCCAGCCCATGGTTGTTGCTCTAGTAATGCTTGTGCCTTATCATCTAAGCGTACGGTCGGCATGCGGTATTTTTGTGCAAAGTCAGCAGCAAATTTTCTAAATAATAGATGGATGTCACCCTTTCTTTCTCTAAGTGGAGGAAGATTGATTTCAACAGTACTAAGCCTGTAGTAAAGATCTTCTCTAAATTTTCCCTTATGAATAGCTTCAAGCATGTGAACATTGGTGGCCGCTACTACGCGAACGTCTGTTTTTTGCACTTGCGAAGACCCTACTTTCAAAAACTCACCGTTTTCCAAAACCCGGAGTAGTCTTACTTGGGTGGATAGCGGTAGTTCTCCAACTTCATCCAAAAATATGGTGCCACCATCTGCCACCTCGAAGTAACCATTCCGTGTTTGCGTAGCTCCCGTAAAGGCGCCTTTTTCGTGTCCAAACAATTCAGAATCTATTGTTCCTTCAGGGATAGCCCCACAGTTAACTGCTATAAACTTGCCGTGTTTACGATTTGACAATTGATGAATGATGCGCGGAAAAATTTCTTTACCTACACCAGACTCACCCGTCACTAAAACTGAAATTTCAGTAGGCGCCACACGAATTCCCTTTCCAATAGCAAAATTGAGTTGGGGATCATTACCAATGATGCCAAAACGTTGTTTTATATTTTGAACATTATCCATGATGATGCTTTTGAGTTGGACCATACCCTACTGCAGTACCAATAAGTGTTGCAGATGTACAGGAGTTAATTTTAACCGACACAAAATCACCTACTTTGTAGCATTCTTTTGGGAAAACGACAACAGTGTTTTGTTGTGCCCTTCCGCTCCATTGATGGTCAGATTTTTTAGATATTTTTTCGATAAGTACTTCTAGCGTTTTTCCCAATTTTTGTTCATTTTGGATACGACCGTGTTTCTGTTGCATGTCAACAATATCTTGTAGCCTTCTTTTTTTGATATTTTCTGGAATATTGTCTTCTAGTTTTTTTGCGGCGGGGGTTCCTGGGCGCTCAGAATACATAAACATAAATCCAAAATCATATTTAATATATTCCATTAGACTCAAGGTGTCTTTATGGTCTTGTTCTGTTTCATTTGGAAAGCCAGCAATCATGTCTTGGGAAATACCACAATCGGGCAAAATATTTTTTATATCATCAATTAATTCCATGTATTCCTCACGCGTATGTTGTCTATTCATTGCTTTAAGCACATCATTACTTCCAGATTGAACAGGGAGGTGGATGTAGTTACAAATGTTTGGGTGCTTGGCCATTATATGAAGTACATCTCTGGTCATATCTTGTGGGTTGGATGTTGAAAAACGAATCCGAATGCCTGGATGTGTCTGTGCTACCAAGTCCAATAAGTGATGAAAGTGAACTGCAGTTTTTTGTTGCAGTTGGCTGGCTTTTTTAAAGTCTTTTTTAGGTCCACCACCATACCAGAGATAGCTATCAACGTTTTGACCTAAAAGGGTAACTTCCTTGAAGCCATTTTCGGTTAGATCACTTACTTCAGCTAAAATACTTTTTGGGTCTCGACTACGCTCACGTCCACGAGTGAAAGGTACAACGCAGAAAGTGCACATATTGTCACAACCTCGTGTGATGGAAACATAGGCTGTAACTCCGTTGGATTGTAGCCGTACAGGATGCACATCTCCGTATGTCTCTTCTTTTGAAAGAATAACATTTACAGCATCTCTTCCTGACTCCACTTCTGCCAAAAGGTTTGGGAGGTCTTTATATGCATCAGGTCCTACGACTAAATCCACAATTTTTTCTTCTTCTAAAAAAGTACTTTTGAGTCGTTCGGCCATACAACCCAAAACACCTACTTTTAAATTTGGATTGGATATTTTTGCCCTTTGAAAAGTTGAGAGACGCTTACGAACGGTCTGCTCTGCTTTGTCTCTAATAGAGCAAGTATTAACTAGAATTAGGTCAGCTTCGTTAAGTTCGTTTGTTGTTTGATAGCCAGCCTCACCCAATATGGAAGCAACAATCTCACTATCAGAAAAATTCATTTGACATCCGTAGGACTCTATGAACATCTTTTTTTTTCCGCAGTTGTTCGGACTATTAGAAACAGTCAGCACTTCGCCATTGTAGGCATTTGGATTTTTGGTATCGGTAAACCTAGTGTCCGGCATGCATTTATTTTTTCAAGCGTACAAAAATACAAAATATCATCTAAATTGACATTTTGTCATGTGTTTGTGGATGTAAAACCACAAGTTTTTAAAAGTGGGAAAGATTTTTCATTAAAATTGGTGGGATAAAATCAACATTGTTTCTGAGAACACAGCAATTCAGCACCATACTTTAGAACCGTGTCTTTTGTTGAAAAAATATACTAACCCAAAGCATTTTTATTAGTAAATACGGCTTGACAATTTTTACAAAACATAAATTCTACTACTTTTGTTCCTTTAATTCTTATTAATGTCCAAAAATTTAGTCATCGTTGAATCTCCTGCAAAAGCTAAAACAATTGAAAAGTTTTTGGGTGATAAATTCAAAGTAGTGTCTAGCTATGGACACATCTCTGACCTTCCTGCAAAGGAATTAGGCGTTGATGTTACAGGGGATTTTAGTCCAAACTATATTGTAAATGAAGATAAGAAAAAGGTAGTGAGGGAACTTCGCGCCTTGGCCAAAAGAGCTGAAACTGTTTGGCTAGCTAGTGATGAAGATCGAGAAGGGGAAGCTATTGCTTGGCACTTGGCACAACAACTCGACTTAAATCAGCAGTACACCAAACGTATCGTTTTTCATGAAATCACAAAAGATGCTATTCAGAATGCTATTCAACACCCAAGGTCTATTAATCAGCACTTGGTTGATGCACAACAAGCACGTCGTGTACTAGATCGATTGGTGGGATATGAATTGTCGCCTATTCTTTGGCGAAAGGTGAAAGGAGGTCTTTCTGCAGGTCGTGTACAATCAGTTTCTGTACGTATTATAGTGGAACGCGAACGTGAAATAGAGGCTTTTATTGCTAAGGCATCTTATAAAATACAAGCTATTTTTCTGACTGATACAGGAAAAGTCATCAAGGCAACTTCTGCCACTACTTATGAAACTGCTGAGGAGGCAAATACCTTTTTGTCACAAAATATAGGAGCTTCCTTTAGTGTATCAAATTTAGAAAAAAAGCCAGCAATTAAATCCCCAACGGCTCCTTTTACTACTTCAACCTTGCAACAGGAAGCTTCTCGAAAACTTGGTTTCTCGGTAAGCAGAACCATGTCAAATGCGCAGCGTTTGTATGAGGCAGGGCACATTACCTACATGCGAACGGATAGTGTTAACCTTTCTAATCAGGCTCTAAACGAGGCACGTGAGGTTATAATCAGTTCTTATGGGCCCGATTATGCACAAAAACGTGTGTTTAAAACAAAAAATAAGGGAGCGCAAGAGGCTCACGAAGCCATACGCCCAACCAAACTATCTAGGATGCATGTTGACGCTGCACCCGACGAACAGCGATTGTATGAGTTGATATGGAAAAGGACAGTAGCCTCTCAAATGAGTGATGCAAAATTGGAGCGGACAGTTATTCATATTAGTGCTGATAGGCACGATAAAAAATTCACAGCTCGTGGGGAGGTGGTTACTTTTGAAGGTTTTCTCAAGGTGTATTTTGAAGGAAAAGACGAAGAAGAAGATAAACATGAAGGCTTGTTGCCAAAAGTTTCCCAAGACGAGCAATTAGACACTAAAACCATCACGGCAACAGAAAGATTTACCAGACCTCCAGCTCGCTACACTGAGGCATCATTGGTAAAACGTCTGGAAGAACTGGGTATCGGACGTCCTTCGACATACGCACCTACGATTACAACGATTATCAACCGCAAATACATTGAAAAAGGGATTGTTGCGGGTGCCGACAGAAAATATACTCAACTGGTTTTGACTGGAGATGACGTCAAAAAAGATGTTCTCAGGGAACGTGTTGGTTCTGAAAAAGGCAAATTGGTTCCCACTGATGTAGGTATGTTGGTCAATGACTTTTTAGTAAAGAATTTTTCTCGTGTTGTAGATTATAATTTTACAGCTAAAGTTGAGCAAAGTTTTGATGCTATTGCACTTGGCAACGAGGATTGGAAAAGTATGATGAAATCATTTTATAAAGATTTTCATCCTGTCGTAGAAGACGTGAAGGAAAATGCACAACGCGAAATAGGCGAACGCATATTAGGCGTTGATCCAAAAACGGGGCGCCAACTCAGCGTCCGTTTGGGAAAATTTGGTGCCATGGCTCAAATAGGAACTGCCGAAGAGGAGGAAAAACCCTTATTTGCTAGTTTGAATCCTGATCAACAATTGACAAAAATAACTTTTGAGGAGGCGTTAGACTTGTTTAAACTTCCCTTAGACTTAGGTGATTTTGACAATGAAGCTATTGAGGTTAATAATGGGCGTTTTGGTCCTTACGTACGTCATGGAAAAACATTTATCTCACTCCCAAAAGAAAAAAACCCTTTGACAACCACGCTTGAGGAAGCCATTGAGTTTATTAAACAAAAGCGTATTGCTGATGCGCCCATTGCAACTTATGAAGAGCTACCTGTAACTAAAGGTGTTGGACGATTTGGTCCTTTTATAAAATGGAATGGCTGGTTTGTCAATGTTTCAAAAAAGTACGATTACGATAATTTGTCAGACACAGATATTGCCCAACTAATTGAAGACAAGAAGAAAAAAGAAGCAGAACGCGTTGTTCACAATTGGGAAGATGAAGGAGTAAGAATTGAAAAAGCACGTTGGGGCAGACACAATATTATTAAAGGCAAGCAAAAAGTCGAACTTCAAAAAACGATAGATGTGTCAGAAATGACTCTTACACAAGCGATGACTTATCTTGAGAAACAAAAACCCAAGAAGAAAAAGCGCACCAAAAAGAAATAAACGTGGATTTTGATTTTTTAAATCCTATCGATGACCGACTCTTGGCACACAACCTAATGTTGCCAGAGCAAGTCATAGGTCGTAACCTTCGCATTCATACCCAAAAAGACGGTATACCAGAACTGAAGGATGTTCGTGTTGCTATGTTGTCAGTAGAACCAAGTTTGGTTAAAGGGGAGCCACTGCATTTACGTTTCCGCCAGCAATTTTATCAACTTTTCGCAGGAAATTGGGATTTCCCATACGCTGACCTAGGTGTGTTGCAAAGCGGAGACCACCCCAAAGACACCTTATTTGCTTTAAAATCATTGATAAAAGAACTGCATCAGCGTAATATTCTTACAATCCTTGTAGGTGGAGAACAGCAAAACACCCTTGGCATGTTTAGGGGGTTGAGTAGCATGAACACTTATGTTAATTTAACTTCTATAGATGCACGTCTTGATTTTGGTGAACCCGGTGTTTTGATTTCAGATGATAGCTATATGTCAAAAATTATAACTGAGAAACCGAATAACTTAAAACAGTTTACCAACCTTGGTTACCAATCATATTATGTGTCTCAGGAAGAATTGGACCTAATGCAAAAGCTTTTTTTTGATGCTTATCGTTTAGGAGATATAACTGCTGATATTCATGAGTCTGAACCTATTTTAAGAGATACTGATATTCTTTCTGTTGATTTCAACTCAATTAAAGCAAGCGAATTGGACAATTCTAAGGGGATACCAAATGGCTTTGATGGTGCACAAATATGTAAGCTTATGCGTTATGCAGGGCTGAGTGATAGACTTAGTGTTTTGGGCGTTTTTAATGTATCAAATAGCTTTAGAACAGATCAATTACTTGCGCAAATGATATGGTATGTGCTTGAGGGGTATTGTCACCGCGTTAATGAATATCCATTTTCAACTCATGATGTCTGCACAAAATTTGTGGTTCCACAGGAGCAAACAGAATTGATTTTTTACAGAAGCGATAAAAGTCAAAGGTGGTGGATTGAAGTTCCAAAAGAAGGCAGACATAATAATAATGACCAAGTTACGTTATTACCATGTGCTGAAAAAGACTATCGAATGGCCCAAAAAGGTGAGATTCCCAAAAGGTGGTGGAAATCATTTAAGCGAAGTATGCATTAAATTCCATATTTTTGAAACAATGTTTTAGATACAGATTAAACAATATTCTAAATTGAATGAAAAAAGTATCATTATTTTTTCTTACCGTATTGACTTTAATTGGTTGTGGTAAATCCAATCAGGGTGAGTTGGTTGGTGTGAAGCAAAAGAAGTTTTATCCCCATAAACCTCATGGAATGGCTTTGATTCCTGGTGGCTCATACATCATGGGCTCTTCTGATGAAGATATTGTTGGTTCCAACGACAATCCAACTCAGACTGTGACATTACGATCTTTTTGGATGGATGAAACTGAAATTACCAATGCTGAGTACAAACAGTTTGTAGAGTGGGTTAAAGACTCCATTTTCAGAACTGAGCTTGCTAAAGCTGCATTGCTCAGTGGTGGATATTTTTCTGTTTCAGAATTTCCAACATCCGATGAGGAGTTAGAAACCAGCCCCATTCTTGAATATCTCCCACTCTATGATAGGGACGCTCTTGAAAATGAAAATGATGATGAAAAAAGTGGGTATCAACAATATTTAGAAGAAAACTTTTCAGACGTTGTGTCAAACTATTATGAAACAGAAGATGCTGCAGACAATGAATTTCATTATCATCTGCCACTAAATAGAGACGTAGATATTATTAAAGATCGTGAGGATTATCCAGATGTTGATTACGCACGCGTTATTGAAGAGATAATATATTTGCCAGAAAAAGAGTGGTTCAATGGACAACCTGTTATTGACACCAAACTTCTTAAATACCGATTTACAAGTGTTGATTTAGACAGCGCTATCAGAAATCCTGAAAACTCTCGTTTAAATTTTGCCCAACATGAAGTACATGGAATTTATCCAGACACTACAGTTTGGATTAAGGACTTCAAATACAGTTACAATGAGCCCATGCACAACGATTATTTTTGGCATCAAGCTTACGCCAGTTATCCAGTTGTTGGTGTATCGTGGAATCAAGCTAGGGCTTTTGCGCATTGGCGGACTAAAACTAGAAATGACTATTTGCGCAGCAGAAAAAAGCGCAAATCCTCAACGGGAAGCTTTAGGTTGCCTACTGAGTCTGAATGGGAGTATGCAGCTCGAGGTGGTTTAGAGTCTGCTATATATCCCTGGGGAGGTCCCTATCTCACGGACGACCGTGGCTGCTTTATGGCTAACTTTAAACCCAAACGGGGCGATTATGCTGCTGATATGTCCTTGTATACTGTTGAGGCAGATTCATATGAGCCAAACGATTACGGACTCTATAACATGTCTGGAAATGTTTCAGAGTGGACCCATTCAACCTACACCAAAGACACTTACGATTTTGTTTCATCTGTGAACCCTAATTATGACAACCTTAACGATGGGCAAAAAACAATTCGTGGAGGCTCGTGGAAAGATGTGGCCTACTATCTGCGAGTTGCGACACGAGATTATGAATATGCCGATAGTGCTCGAAGTTATTTAGGCTTTCGTCTGGTGAGAGACTATTTAGGTGCAAACGATTTACAACAACAATAAATTATTATGAAGAAAAACAAATTTCCTATTCCTGAAAATATAATTGAGCTTCTATTTGGAGTTGGTGCATCAGTAGTTATTATTGGAGCGTTAATGAAAATTACACACTTCAACTCTGATTTTATATCAGGTAATACTATGCTTACTATTGGCTTGGTGACAGAAGCTATTATCTTTCTTATCGCTGGTTTTAGAGGCTATGTATTGTTAAGTGAAGGTGCAGCTGCAGCCAGTTCTGAAGATGATACAGATTTTTCTGATATATCTGTTGAAGCACAAGCGTTAAAAGCTGCTTATCAGCATGCAACATCGCAACTCGAAACTTTAGGATCTAACCTAGCTAGTGCGGTAACTGCAACTGGGTCATTGGAAGTGCCTGCGGAATTGCCCGATAACATGTCAAGTTTAAATAGTAATGTAGCTAAAACAAACCAAGCACTAGAGCAGTTATCTGCAGCCTACAGCGCTACAACAGATGCGGTTGCTACTGAACCAAAAGCACATAGTGAAGTGGTAGATAACATGAATGCGTTGCACGCTGAACTGGCTGCAATGAAAAATACAATCTCAGAACTGAATGCCAAATACGCCGATATTTTGGGCGCAATGAAAAATTAAATATGGCTGGAGCTAAACAGGACACTCGGCAAAAGATGATCAATATGATGTACTTGGTATTCATCGCTATGTTGGCGTTGAATATTAGTAAGGAAGTATTGGCTACTCTGGGCCTAATTAACGACGATATTACTATTGCCACTCAGGATTTGGTTGTTGACAGTAATGAGAAATATAGCTTGTTTGATAACAATAGCAATAATGAATATTACAAAGTTGCTGCCCAAAGCACCCCTCAAATAAAATCTATAGCTGATGAATACTTTAACTATATTGATTCGCTGAAAAATCGCTTGATTGACTCGGGTGAAAACGGGTATCGTATTGGTCGTGAGAATAGAAACACCGGGGCAATTGATACCATAGTAGACTATCAAGTTATGGACAAATCCCAATATTTAGATGAGATATTTTTTGAGGTAAATAAATATTCTGACGCTGGACAGGAGTTTGTTGATCAATTTTCAAATTTTCCCGCAAAAATCCAGCAAGAGCTTAATATTTTTTTAGCAGCTGATTCTGAAAAAGACCCACCAAAAGAAGATGCTCCTGAAGGTGAGTATGCTGATTTTGACTTTTCTTTTTTAGATGACTTGTTTTCGCGTTTTGCATATTCTGAAAACGTTTTAAACAGAGAAGGTAAAGAACAGCCTTATCTAGATTACCATTTTAAAGGCTTCCCATTAATAGCATCATTATCTAAATTCACTAAAATCCAATCTGATATCCGATTTGTTGAGAACAAAATTTTGGAGAATATGTTGAGTACAATTAATGCGCATGAGGGTGGCCTAAACAAATACCAGACCCTTTTAGAAACGTCTAAATCATCTTATTACACAAACGAATTGGTTGACGCCTCGATAGTGATGGGTAAAAAAGACTCGAACTTTAAGCCCAGCAGGGTTGAACTTTCGCTTAACAACCAACCCATGCGTCAGGGTAGAGATTTTGAAATTGCTGCAGGTGGTGTTCAACTAAATAAGCGCTTTGGTGCTCCAGGTTCATATAAGTTGACAGGAAAGCTCTTTTTTGAGCGTAACAATAATGAACAATCTGTAGATATAGCACAAGTAATATCAGTAATTGATAAACCAAATGATGCTGTTATTTCTGCTGATCAAATGAAGGTTGTATATCGTGGATTACCAAATGATCTTTCTATCTCAATTCCTGGAATTCCTAACAATAAATTAAGCGTTCGTGCTACTAATGGAAAAGTACGCCGCAAGGGATTAAAATTTGAGGCTATTCCGGATGGAGACAAAGTAGGTGAGAGCATGCGTATTTTTGTTTCTGGAGAAATCAATGGATCTACTATTAATGCACCTGGACAAGACTTTAGAATTAAACCATTGCCGCCTGCTTTAGGTTCTATTGATCTGGGTGAGCGCCTTGGTAAATTTAACAGTGGTGAAATTATTAGAGAGTACGTTCCAGCTGGGACGATTGCAGCAAAATTCCCTGATGACTTTGATTATAACCTAAATGTAACTGTAAAGCGCTTTAACATCAAAGTAGGGAGCAGAGCGGCTATTCCAATTAACTCTAATAGAATTAATGACTCTAGTGTTATTCGTTCCTATTTAGATAATGCATCACGTGGAGATATTATTTTCATTTATAATATTGAAGCTCAAGTAAAAACGGAAAATCAAGTTATCGACGATATAAAAGTAACGGACTTTGCCTTAACTATTAAGTAATGAAAAAGTATCTAAATCCTATTCTCTTTTTTATGTTCTGCAGCGTTTCATTGCACGCGCAAGTTAATATACTCAACGCTGACCAACCAAGCGAAATAGGCGTAATGTCAGAAGATCAGGAGTTGGAGTTATCAGAAAAAAAATATTTACAATACCCTTATGTAGATGACAAAGATATAATGTGGAGTAAGGTTGTCTATGAGGAAATAGACTTATCTGAAAAATTTAACCACCCTTTATTTTTTCCTAAAGATGGATTGTACACTAGCGAACGTAAGTCACTGTGGCGTGCGATTAGTAATGCCATCTTGTCTGGTAAAGTTCTAAAAGTATACAATGACGCCAACCCTAATTTTACCGAGCTATTCGACAAGGAAACTTACATAAAACGTTTGGAAAACCGAGATGGGCCTGAAGTTGTGCCTTTGAAGTCTATGGATATTACTTCTTATAAAATAAAAGGCATTTGGTACGTTGACAAACGTATAGGCGAAATGCGATACCGATTATTGGGTATTATGCCTCGAGGAAAAGACATGAACAATTTAGGTAATGATGAGCCAGTTGATTTATTTTGGCTGTGGTATAAAGACTTGCGCACTATTCTTCATCAACAACTTGTTTTTGATGATAGGAATAATGCCAGTCGTATTACTTTTGATCAGCTATTAACCTCAAGACGTTTCACTGCACGTATTTATGCGCTTGACAATGTTTTTAACGATAGACCAGTTGATCAATATGTTGACGATCCGTTCATGCAATTGATTGAGTCAGAACGTTTAAAAAATGTGATTCGAGACTTTGAGCAAGACCTTTGGTCAAACTAATTAGTAAAAACCCACGACTGTGGGTTTTTTTATGCAACATGACTTACTTATTGTAGGATTTGGTCTAGCCGGTTGGGCGCTGACAGAGGTTTTGAAACAAGAAGGGAAATCGTTTGTTGTTTTTGATGCAGAAAACAAATCAAGCTCTAGTGTTGCTACTGGCATTTACAACCCTGTTGTTTTAAAGCGTTTCACAGCGGTTTCTAATGCCCAAGAACTAATGAATTTTTCCATTCCTTATTATTCTAATAAAGCCAACGGCAACTTTCAGCACCCCATGTCTATATACCGTGTGTTTGCCAAAGCCGCTGAACAAAACATTTGGACGGAGGCTTTAGATAAGCCCGCCTTAAGCTCTTATTTATCTGGTGATATACACAAACATACCTTAAATAATATCGCATCACCTCATGGCTGTGGAGAAGTGTTGCATACGGGAAGAATAGACACCAATGGAATTTTAACGTATTCCCGTAAAAAACTCACACAAAACAATTCCTTTCATCAAGAACAATTTGATTATGATGCTTTAAAAATTGCAAATGACCGGGTTGTTTATAAGCAATGGAATGCCAGACATATTGTTTTTGCTGAAGGCGTTGGTATCAAGCACAACCCTTGGTTTGCTACACTTCCGATTGTCCCCAATAAAGGAGAATGGATAGAGGTCTTGTGTAAGGGTCTAGAACTGTCAAAGATAGTTAAGGGCAGTGTCTTTTTCGTACCATTGGGTAATGACAGGTATCGCGTAGGAGCTACCTATGCGCGTACTTTTGAAAGTCTTGCACCCACAACTGAAAACAAAGTCTGGTTAATGAATCAGTTTAAAAAATATATTAATGTGCCCTTTGAAGTGCTTTTTCATAACGCTGGATTACGCCCAACAGTTCCAGACCGCCGCCCTATTGTGGGTAGACATCCTCAATTTTCTTCGCTAAGTTGTATAAATGGCCTTGGTTCGCGCGGGGTATTGTGGGCACCCTATCTCGCAAGTCTCTTGGTTAAGCATCTCTATGCTAATGCTTTATTACCAGATGAACTCCACCTGAGACGTTTTATGTATCCATAAAAAGGGAAGCCTTATTAACAAAATGCGTCTTTTTATGTAGAAATGGTTGATTAATGTATTTTAGATTAATTTTTTTCATCGAAGGGAGCTGTTTTAAGATAACACATAACTAACACATTATGAGTAAATTAATATTTAATTTGTAAGCATCATAACAGAATTCTAATTTTAATATCATTAAATTTTATAATATGTGAATAAAATGCGCATTTTTCTACCACTTACAGGTTTGATGTGCGATTTTTTTATTAACTTTATAAAAAATAAAAAACATGGCTTATTCATTTCAAAACAGTAAAGGTAAAACGTACTACCTTCATACTAAAGACGTTACTTTAAAAGGAGGAAGAAATCAAACTATCTATTATTTTGCTAAAGATCAGCGAGATAATGCCTGCGATTTACCAGCTGGTAAGAAGGTAGTTGAAAACGAACGTACTGGACTTCCTTTCGTTAAAAAGGCTTAATATAACATCTATATAAGCTTAATCATTTATAAAACCTTGTCAATTGGCAAGGTTTTTTTTATCTAAACACCACCCATTTATTTCCTACGTCATCCCACATTAAACTTAACGTTTCAAAGAAAGGGCCTCTATCAGTAATACCAAATCCAAAAACGTTAAAAGTATTAAGTTGAATTTGCGTTCCTGTGGAGAGTTCTAGTCTTATTAAACCTGATTGCGAATTTTCAATAATTTTTACAACTTTCCCTTGTATTGAGATATCGCTTAATTCTAACAAACATGAACTATTACAATCAATGTAAAAAAGGTCATAATTTTCAAGGTCACTTTGTGAAATTAAAGTAACATTATTTGCATCAATTGTGCTTGTGTATACCTTAACACTTAATAAATTATTAGTATTTTCTACAAATTGTTGGAGTGTAACATTTGTATCATTATTTCCATCACCGTCTTTATCTACTGTATTATCTTTTATGTAGATATTTTCAGAGTTATTGACTTCTATCCAATTCGTTCCGTCATACACTTTGAATACTTTATTATAACCAGATGAATTACTGTTATCAACCCACAAATCTCCTTTTATTGGAGTTGGAACAGTCGGGGCACTAGTCGAAGTGATAATTTCTACTCCAGTCTTTGACATGGTTCCTTTATTGTCCACAACATTAACTCTACCCTGTCCAAAAGCAAAACCGGACACTAAAATTATTAGGGTTAGTTTGGGTTTAAAAAGAGATAAAAACGAAAAAATTTTCATTAAACCGATTTATTTTAATAAAAAGTATTGTACTAATTTATATACTGCACCTCTATAATATCGCCGCTAAATAAAGGAATTGATGTGTCAATTGTAACGGTTGAACCCAATGTTGTGTAGTCAGGTGTTGAACCACTGGCTATTAACTTTACTCCATTTCTAAAAACAAATGTTTTACCGGGAGTAAGGCTCAAGCCTGCTATAGCGACTGTGTATGTTGTTAAAGGAGTTGCAGCAACTACAAATGTATCACTAGCACCAACAACATCTAAAGCGCTAACCAGCAGTTTTTTAATTTCTCCTGTAGCCTCATCAAAAACAGCTAAAGTATACCCAGATGTATTTAAAGTTGAACTAGTAGCCGCAGTCCCGGTCTCTTGGTCTGAACCTTTAAGGCCGAATACAACTCCAGAAGCTGAAGCATCAATGAATGTATCAGTTGAAAGAACACCCCCCAAAGACAACGTTGTTACTGTTTCATTTCCGGCTGATGCACTTGCGTTTGTAAGAGATGTTATCCCGTTTTTTACTTGCAAATATTTAATTGTTCCCTGGTTGTCAATTAATTTAATTGAACCTGATTGTACAGCCGTAGTGCTTGAATAGTTAATATCAGTGTCTTTTACACTAGTATTTGTGATTTGACTAAAAGTAGAATTGCTTATGATTAAACCAAAAGTTATTAGGATTATTTTATTTTTCATAATATTTAAAATTAACGGTTTTTTATAGAATTTGAATAATTTTTATTTTGTCTCCAGCAAAACAGCTTATGCCTACAAGCTCGATAACATTTATGCTTAAGGATATAAAATCTACACTTATTCCATTCCTGAATACTGATATGTTATTAATGTCTGTTATTGTGTTTGGGGTATTAAATTGAGTTTGACCACTACTAGCTGATAAATTTGAAACAACCTGCGATAAAGTTGAATTGCCCGCAATCCAACTAGTACCATCGTATCTAAGTATTTGTCCTGAAATCGGCGGTATTGAAAGGTCAACATCAGACAAATCATTTAATATTCCATCAAAAGAAACAATCAAAGGATCAGTTATATTGCCAGATCCTGTAACAATTATAGGTGTATTACCTTGACCCACAAATGTGCTTTGTTCAGACTCAAGTGCATAAAAAGCGAATGGTACATAATTAAGCTCATCATATGATACATCTGTCCAGTCACTACAAGCACCACTGTAATCTAGTTCAACTTTTAAAAATTTCTCAGTACCATCCCATCTAAGACCTTCTAGTCTACCTGCAAGAGATGGATTGTCCCCTCTGCCAATAACTAGATTTATTTGCCCATAATAGTCAGTTCTAGTATTGTGAGTTTCGGAGTACTCTAATAAATTGCTGTCATCATAAACTCCAAATCTAATACATACATCTTTTTCAGAATAAGGAGTTACATTAGAGTCAATTCCTGGGATTTCAACAGTTGGATAAAGTATTACACCTTGGTATGAAATTCCTTTCTGCCCATAACTAAAATTGCAGAGCATAGAGATAGAAACAGAAAAAATAAAATGTCTTAGAGCCATAATCTGAATCCGAAAATAATTATACTTTGGGTTATCTTAAACTTTTCTTTATTGTCAGTAATATTTATCATGGGCATAAATTCATAAGCACCATACAAACTGATAAGATCACTAGCATCAAATCTAAGTTTTAAACCAATTAATGGCGAAACCCATAAGCCTTTAAAATCCTCAACTCCTTTAAGATTAAAAGTAGATTCATTTATTTTTTGAGTCCCCGCAACTAATGAGGATAGTTGCCCTCCAAGTGTTGCAAATAGTTGAATATTAGTGCACGAAGCGCAAAACTTTCTGTTTGCAATACTAATTATATTATAATCAAGTTTAGTAAAAACACCCAAAAAGCGAGTATCATAAATAAGTTCTGTGTTTATAACCCTACCGATACTATTTGCTTGTTCTAATGAAATACCAAAACTGACTTCATGGTTGTTTAAAAATTCTTTTGAATACGAAAACCTAAATGATTGTCCTGTAGTTGTGAAAAAATTGATTTCTGGCGATTGAGTTTTGTGCGAATAAAATGAGGTTGTTTGGCCGATTTCAAAGTTTATACTTTGTCCACTAATAAGAAAAGGCACAAAAAAGATCAATAAATTTCCAAAAATTGTTTTAAACATCTTAACTTTAAAAAAAACTTAAATGAAATTTTTCATTTATATCTGCAATTTAGCATTTTTTACTGGCATTTCATATGGGCAAAGCTTAGTCCGTTCATCTGTAAATTCATTATCTAGTGTTAAAACGAAAAAAATCAGACAAACGGTCGGTCAGACTATTAATTCTGTTACTTCTTCTAATTTTTATTATGGTTACCAATCACCAATTTTAAGGCCTAAAAAAAGTAAATATTTAGATGCTATTTTAGTTTATCCGAATCCAGTGCGTTCTGCACTTCATGTAACAGTTCCTCACACGAAATTTACTTTTAAATTTTTTAATTTTTCTGGACAGCTTGTTAAAAGTGGTAAACTTATTACTAAAAAAACTTTGATTAAGTTAGAGCTATTACCAATTGGGATTTATAATTTATTAATTTTAACTAAAAATGATTCTATTGTCTATCAAATGAAAATTGTTAAAGAATAAATTTTCATCAGCTGTATTAAAGTATACTAATTATTGCACTAAAACTTAAAAAAATTAAATTTTCTCAATATAAAGCCATTTAAGCCACTTAAAAACACTAAATCACAATCAGCCAATAGTTGATTTTAAAATCACTCAGAGGGCTTTAAAAACCTTAATGT
>CAXHBH010000007.1:0-70995 GCA_964014735.1 uncultured Flavobacteriaceae bacterium
CAGTCATATCAATGGACCAATCTCCAATGTTACCAAAGCGATATGTATCCTCACCAGTGCTATCGTTACCATTGGAGTTACGGCTTGCACCTCGAGCGGAATTAACATAAATTTTTCCACCCGGGGCAACTCCATTAGCAGGGTCACCGCCGTTGTTAACAAAAACTAAAGCTGGAGTTTCTTGTGCAAAAGCTTCGCCTCCAATACTGAAAAGGACGATTATAAAAGTTTGTATTAAGTATTTCATTCTGTTATTTTTTAATTATTTTAAATGTTTTGGTTGTTTTATCATTGATAGAGATTCTAAGGGCATATGTTCCTGAAACAAGCTCTGTCATGTCTATGTTATTATTAGTTGTTGTTAATATTTTTTGACCAACAACATTAAATATCTCGGCAGTTAAGAATTCATTGGAACTAATATAAATTCTGTCAGCTGTGGGATTGGGATAAATATAAATTCCGTCTAATAAGTTTAAATTTTCAATTGTCAAGGTAGACCCTGATTGACTTGCCGTAATTGAATTGAAAGAGATATTGCTATCAAAGTTATATGTGATAGTGTTGTTAGAAGTATCAACAGTACCAGTGTATGAAGACCAAGTGTTATCAGAATATTTAACCTCTAAAACCAAATCATTTTCATTAAGCCCATTAAGATCATTTTCATCATATTTAAAAACGACAGATCCAGTAAAGTCTGAAATTAGTTTGGTGGACGTGTAAACACGCTTCACACTTGTGTTATTATTTGAACTAATTGCAGTTGATGTTCTACCTAAATTAGCATCTGTAATAACTAAGTCGGAACTTGGTGCAAGTTCTAATCCTGCAATATTAATTTTAGACCCTGAGGTGACAGTTAAAGAGCCACTAGCACCAACTGAAATTGGAGATATATCTTGAGCAAAAATTAAACACGGGAAAAAAAGAAAAGTAAAAAATTTATTCATAAATTATATTGTAAAATTAATTATGTAGTCTTAAAGCAATAATACAGATTAAACTATATTTAGTAAATATATAAAAATACCAGAAATAAATTGCAAAAACTTGAAAAAGTTCGTATTATATTTGAGACCTTTGCAGTACTTAATTAAATATTAAAGTGTTAAAGAAACTTTTTTTTACGTTATTTATCTCTTTGCTTTGCTCCGCTCAAAACACAACCATAAAGGGCATTATTTTAGATGAAAAAAGCAACCCAATTATTGGTGCTAACATTCTCGAAAGAAATAACCCCAATAATGGAACTATTAGTGACTTTGATGGTAACTTTACTTTAACCATAAATATTAATTCTTTTTTAGAAGTCAGCTACGTGGGCTTTAAAACTCAAACCGTAAAAGTTATAGATAGTAAAGATCTAAAGATAATCCTTCAAGACGACTATCAAAACCTAGACGAGGTTACTATAGTTGCCTACGGCAAACAAAAGAAGTCGAGTGTTATTGCGGCGGTGACAACAATCGATCCAGCTGAATTACGAATGCCAACAAGCAACCTAACAACATCACTTGCTGGTAGAGTAGCCGGCGTAATTTCATACCAAAGAAGTGGTGAGCCAGGAAGAGATAATGCCGAATTTTTTATTCGTGGAGTAAGTACTTTTGGGTATGCTAGATCTCCATTAATTCTTATTGATGGGATAGAAACCACATCTACAGATTTGGCAAGGCTACAGCCGGACGACATTGCTAGTTTTTCAATAATGAAAGACGCAACGGCTACATCACTATATGGTGCAAGGGGTGCTAACGGCGTAATATTAGTTACTACAAAAGTAGGAATTGAAGGCGTTTTAAAAGTTAATGTTCGCTACGAAAAGTCCTACTCTGCGCCAACAAAATCATTACAAATTGCAGATCCAATCACTTACATGAGGTTACATAATGAAGCCTTAACTACAAGAAATGCTTTAGGCGGGAGGATTTACTCTTTGGAAAAAATACTAATATCGAAGGATCCAAATAGAAACAAAATGGCGTACCCAACGGTAAATTGGTTTGATGAATTAATTGAAGACTACACGCTCAACAGCAGATTTAACTTTAATTTGAGTGGAGGTGGAAAAATTGCCAGATACTATCTAGCAAGCACCATAAATACCGACAATGGGAATTTAAAAATTGATCCAAGAAATAATTTCAATACTAACATAAAGTTTAACAGAATATCGCTTAGGTCAAATATTAATGTTAATCTAACAGAAACAACAGATGTGGCCTTAAAATTTAATGGAAATTTTGATGATTATAATGGCCCTCTTGATGGTGGTGCTTTGGTTTATCAGAAAGCAATGAAGGCTAACCCAGTACTTTATCCAAAAGTTTATGAACCCGATGCTCAATTTCAAAACTCAACTCACGCACTATATGGAAATTATGGTCAATTTGGAGATTATTTAAACCCATATGCAGATTTAATGAGAGGTTATAAAGATGAAAGCTATAATAACTTTCTTGCAACTGTAGAAATTAAGCAGAAGTTAAATTTTATAACTGAGGGTTTAAATTTTAGAATACTTGGCAATACATCAAGATATTCATTTTATAATTTGGAAAGAAAATACAATCCATTCTACTATTCTTTAGGAAATTATGACTTTCAAAGTGATACTTATTCTCTTGTTGCACTTAATCCGAATCAAGGAACTGAGTACTTAGAATATAGCGAAGGAAATAAGGTTATTACAAACTCCACTTATTTTGAAGGAGCATTGAATTACAATAAAACACTAAAAGATAAGCATGAAGTTTCAGGAATGCTAATTGGAATAATGAGAGAGCTGAAGTATGCAAATGCAGGAAATCTACAAAGCTCTCTGCCTTTTAGAAATATTGGTCTTTCAGGCAGGTTTACATATGCATTTGACAAGAAATATTTTGCTGAATTCAATTTTGGGTATAATGGATCTGAAAGGTTTGCAAAATCCGAAAGATTTGGATTCTTCCCTTCTTTTGGTGTGGGATGGTACATTTCTAATGAAAAATTTATGGAAAATTTTTCTGATAATATCACAAAATTAAAAATTAAGGGGACTTACGGTTTGGTTGGAAATGATCAAATTGGAAGTTCAGATGATAGATTTTTTTATATATCACAAGTTAATCTAAATAATGGTTCGTTAGGGGCACCATTTGGTCTCGAATTTGGTAATTACATTAATGGTGTTAGCATAAACAGGTACGCAAATGATCAAATTACTTGGGAAAAAGCCAAAATGCTAAATTTAGGAATTGAGTTGGGAATCAATAATAACTTAGATTTTCAAGCAGATTATTTTACTGAATACAGAACTAATATTTTAATGGACAGAGCGCAGATTCCAGCTTCAATGGGATTACAAGCACCAATTAGAGCGAATGTGGGTGAAGCATCTTCTGAAGGATTTGAATTTACTTTGGACTACAAAAATAGTTTAACAAATGATTTATTTGTGGGCTTGAGAGCTAATTTTTCATACGCTGACAGCAAGTTTGAAGTTTATGAAGAGCTTGATTATGTTACGGCTGGTTTACCCTGGCGCTCTAGAGTTGGATTAAACCTGTCTCAACCATATGGATATATTGCAGAGAGATTATTTAT
Organism: uncultured Flavobacteriaceae bacterium; assembly: GCA_964014735.1. GTDB lineage: Bacteria > Bacteroidota > Bacteroidia > Flavobacteriales > Flavobacteriaceae > UBA7446. Next base: position 3,589 of record CAXHBH010000007.1, read on the forward strand.
TGATGAGGCTGACATTGCAAATTCTCCGCTACAAACATTTGGGGAGTATATGCCTGGGGATATTAAATACAAAGACATCAATAATGATGGTTTGATTGATATAAACGATGAAGTTCCCATCGGATACCCAACAACACCAAAAATAATTTATGGATTCGGGCTTTCATCATCTTACAAAAATTTAGATTTTTCTTTTTTCTTCCAGGGATCAGCACAATCATCATTCTTTATAGATGCTTACAATTCATCTCCGTTTATCGATACTTATGGGGGGGCTATTGGCAATAATGCACTTCTTACTGCGTGGGCTGATGATCATTGGTCAGAGGACGATAGGGATTTGTACGCTGCATGGCCAAGACTTTCAGACCAATTAATTGACAATAATAATAGGAACAGTACATGGTGGCTGAGGGATGGTACCTTTTTAAGGTTGAAATCTGTTGAACTAGGATACACTATTAAAAATGATTTTATATCAAAGTTAAAAATAACTAATGCGAGAATTTATTTTACCGGTACAAACCTATTGACGTTTAGTAAATTTAAAATATGGGATGTGGAAATGGGTGGAAATGGATTGGGATACCCAATACAACTTGGTATAAATTTTGGGGTTAATTTGAATTTTTAATATACATAAATGAAAAAGCAAATTATATTATTAATTATCTTGTTATTCACTTCATGTGAAAAAGATTATTTAGATGTTGTGCCGGATAACATTGCAACAATAGACCTTGCTTTTAATACAAGGTCCAGTGCTGAAAATTTTCTGGCGACATGTTACACATATATTCCAGAGCACGCCAACGTGATTCAAAACTTTTCTTTGCTTGCTGGTGATGAAATTTGGTACTATGCTGAAAACGATTTCTACATGAATAACGAAACTAGTTTTAGATTGGCAAAAGGCATGCAAAACTCATCAAACCCCTATTTAAACTATTGGGAGGGTAAAAGAGGTGCACCCCACAACATATTTATTGCTTTAAGAGATTGTAATATTTTTTTAGATAATCTAACGTCTGTTCCAGGTTTAGAAGACGATGAGCGCTTGAGATGGTTAGATGAAGTAAAAGTTTTAAAAGCATTTTATCACCTTTGGCTATTACAAATGTATGGTCCCATACCGATTGTAGATATGAATATTGAGGTTGGATCAAACTCTGAAGAAACTTATGTGACAAGAAAGTCAATCGATGAAATTGTAACATACCTAACAAACTTGTTAGATGAAGTAATTAAATCCAATAATTTACCTGGGCTCATAAATTATGTTTACACAGAATCTGGGAGAATAACAATGCCAGTCGCCAAGGCAATTAAAGCTAAAATCCTAGTTTTAGCCGCGAGCCCAATATTTAATGGAAATAAAGATTTATCAGCACTTCTTGATAAAGATGGCAATAACTTAATCAATCAAAATTATGATCCAAATAAATGGGTTTTAGCTAAAGATGCCTTACGAGATGCCATTGAAAGTGCTGAATCAAATGGTCACAGGCTTTATGAATTCAACCGACAACTTCCAATTTTGGGGGGGATAAGTGAACAAATTGAAAGAGAGTTAAGTCTAAGAGCGGCTATAACAGAACCGTTCAATACAGAAATCGTGTGGGCTTTTTCTCCTGAATGGACAGGTGATTTACAAAATTGGTGTCAACCTAGATGGAGTGCTGACCATTCGGCACTATTCAACTACACAAAAAAATCACATGCGCCAACTTTAAACATGGTTGAGACTTTTTACTCAAAAAATGGTGTGCCTATTGAAGAAGATATCAATTGGGAATATGACAAGAGATATGATGTAATCCAAACGCCGATCTTGAATAATTTAAATGAAAATTATCATGAATTTTACATTCAGGACAATTATTCAACTGCAAGATTACACATAGACAGGGAGTCGAGATTTTATTCAACAATCGGTTTCGATGGGGGTAAATGGTTTTCTCTGGAAACAGAAAACATAAACAAAATTCCGCATATTGATGCAAAAGCCGGTGCGCTTTCAGGAAAACAAGGTTTCGAAATATATTCAATAACTGGTTACTTTGCTAAAAAATTAGTTCATTATGAAAATATAATTTCATTAGAAGGGTCGACAATTAAAGGTTATTCTTTTCCAATAATAAGACTATCGGATTTATACTTAATGTATTCCGAGGCTTTAAATGAAACTAAAGAAACACCTGACGTTGAAGTTTATGAATATATTCAAAAAGTTAGAACTCGAGCTGGGCTAGATATGGATGGTGACTTAGTGAATACTTGGACTAATCATTCTGACAACCCTAATAAACCACTTTCTAAAGATGGGATGAGGAAGATTATTCAACAAGAGCGTATGATTGAGCTTGCTCTTGAAGGACACAGGTACTGGGACTTGCGTAGGTGGAAGCTTGCATCAGAATATTTCAACAAACCTATACAAGGTTGGGATATTTTCAAATCTGACGTGGAGAGCTTCTATGAAGTCAAAAACATATATTACAGAAACTTCTTAAACAGAGATTATCTCTGGCCAATTAGTCAAAATGAGCTGTTGAGAAATCCAAATTTAATACAAAACCCAGGTTGGTAACACTATCATTATGAAAATAGAATTCAATAAATACATCATTATTTCATTTATATCATTTTCCATTTTAATATTAGGATGTAGTGAAGATAAACATGAGCCTAATGGGTCTGACAACATTCCACCGGGAAAAGTGGTTATCAATTCAATAATCAACAGACCTGGTGGGGCTGTTATTAAATTCACACCACCAACCGACCTAGATTTATTATATGTAAAAGGGAAATATTTTAATGAAAAGAATGAGAACAAGGAAGTTATTGTATCATCTTATATTGATAGTTTAAATATTAATGGATTTGGACTAGCTGGTGATTATGAAGTTCAAGTAACTGCTTTAGACCTTGGCAACAACGAATCCGAACCTGTAACAGCAGAAATATCTCCATTAGAAGCGCCTATACACGCAATTTTAGAATCAATCCAAGGAATCCAAGATTTTGGGGGTGTTAATATCTCTTACGAAAACCCTACTCGGGCTAGTGTGTCACTAAACATGTCAATCGAAAACGATAACGGAGATATTGTATTCAAAGAGTCTTTTTACACAAGTCAATCAAATAGTTCATATAGCTTTAGAGGTTACGAATCTAAACCGACAGTATTTGTGATATATGTAGAGGATAGATGGGGAAATCAGTCAGAACAAAGAAAATTCGAAATTACTCCTTTAGAGGACGTTTTTTTAGATAAGCAGCTATTTTCAATAGTCTCAATGCCAGGAGACGAAAGCTTTAGTGAATACGGTTTTTCTGCAAATCAAATTTGGGATGGTTCATGGAGCAATCAATGGAACTGCGGGCACACAAACTTTTTATCTCTGCCACATCAGTTAAGCATAGATTTAGGACAAAATGTGAAATTAAATCGTTTTAAACTTTATCAACGTGGAGGAAGCGAACTTTACAAACACGGGAATCCAAAAGAGTTTAGACTTTATGGCAGAGAAAACTTAGATAATCTACCTATATACGACTCAAACAGTCCTGGAGATGGTTGGATATTTTTAGGGGAGTTTGAGTCCTTTAAGCCATCGGGACTGCCCCCAGGTTCAAACACAGAAGAAGATTACTTATTCCAAGACAACGGAGAGGATTTTGTTTTCAGCCTTGAAGCGCGTAAAAAAAATATTAGATATATAAGATTTGTAAATGATCGTTCCTGGAATAACCAGATGGTTACCGTTATAGGTGAGCTTTCGTTTTGGGGTGGTGTTAATTAATTTAAACTATGAAAATAAATAGATTCATATTTATGATGGCCATGATACTAGCCTATTTAGTGTCATTTTCGTGTGATGACATGGAATCAATTCACAAAAATTATTTGAATGGTGAAAATATTTATGCTGGTAAATTAGATTCCTTAGAAATTAGACCTGGCTATAAAAGAGTTGAGCTTAACGGTTTAACAAATTTTCTAGGAAATTCTAGTAATTTGATTGTGACTTACGAAGAAAGAGAAGAAATATTTAAAATTGACGATGATTTAGGTGATGTAATGTCTGTTATAATAGATGATTTAGAAGAAAAGACATATGAATTTAATGTAAGAACAAGTGATGAAAGTGGCAATTTATCAGTCCCTCAAAGTGTAGCAGGATTTGCAGTTGGTGATATTTTTATTTCCAACCAAGACCCAAGAAAAATAATTAATTTCAGCAGCAATGCAGACGGAACATTTGCTAATTTTTATGGGAACTCTGATTCAGAGCACGTAATTTTTACGGAACTTAATTATGAAACTGAAAATTCAGAAAATTTTGTTGATACCATTTTTTATGAAGATAATAGCATCAAACTAAATGATTTCAAACCATTAGGCAAAATCGAAACAACTTCATTTTTAGAATCCGGAAGAAACGGTATTGATACAATTTCGATTGAAACATTAGAATACACCCTACCAAATTTACCCTACAGCGAATTGTCAAAAGAAATAATTCAATTAGTAGAAATGCCAAGTGATATTAGTGGAGAATTCCAAAACGCAGACCCAAAAAACCATTTGTTTGATGGTATATCTAATTGGAGTGGAGATAATAGCAAAACCTTTTTCTCAAGCCCAAGTGATATACCACATCACTTTACAATTGACTTAGGAGTGAAAACGATAGTTAGAAAAGTTAGGCTTGATATGCCATCAATCGGAAATGATAATAATCCTACAGAAATTCAAATATGGGCAAGAGAAAATTTAGAATCGGCAGAAATAGCATCAAGTACTGATCAAAATTTAATAAATGCTGGATGGAAACTTTTATCAGAAAAAAATATTAATGGAGAAAATCTTAAATCAGAAAATATTTATATACCCTACAATAATGATAAGATGCGATACCTTCGCTTTAGAGTTCTGTCAACAGTTAAAAATATACACTCTCAATTTACAGAAATAACAGTATATGGTCAAGAAAACGAGCCTATACAACACGATAAATCTTTATTTTCTATGCCTAATATGCAGAGTGATAATCCAGGAAATTTTTATGGCGCAGAACCAAATAAATACTTATATGATAATAATTACATATGGCAATACAATGATAAATATGGATATCACTCAGGTGAAAATGCTATTCCTGGGCATTTTACTTTAGACTTGGGGGTTTATACCCAACTGAGAAAAGTCAAGCTAAATTTTAGACCTACTCTTAGTTATTCAGGGAATAACCCAACAAAACTCGAAATATGGGGGAGGGAAAACCTAAATAACGCCGAAATTTTACCGGTTTTTAATTCTACCGGTAATACAGTTACATCAAACCCAACTAACTCACAAAGTTTACAAAATGCTAGTTGGATATTATTATCATCAAATAATATAAATGGTGCGACTTTAAATTCATATGAATTTGAGGTTGATACAAACGAAATGGTCAGGTATTTAAAAATAAGATATGTTGAAACTGTTGGAGGTAGTGGATTTCAATTACTAGAAGTTTCATTTTACGGAAATGGAGCAATAAAACTATAAACATATTTTGAAAAATACTTTATTTTTTTTGATTTTAATTTTTTTATTGTGTGACGACGCAAAAAGCCAAGATCTTACTGGCTTTGTAGATACACGAATTGGGAGCAAAGACAATGGGTTAGAGAGTGGATATACATTTATTGGATCTACTTATCCTTTTGGAATGATTCAATTTACACCAAGTTTTTTTTCTCCAAATAAGGGCTTTGTCGTCACACAGCTTAACGGTGCTGGCTGTTCAAATATGGGTAATTTCCCTGTTTTACCTATTTCAGGAGAAATAAAAATATCGCCTAATCAAATGGATAAATACGACAAGTATGATTCTATTAAAACGTTAAGAGCTGGTTTATTATCAGTAATTATGAAAAATGGCACTGAAGTAAAGCTTACCACTAGCAAAAGAACTGGGTTTGCACAATTTAAATTTAACTCCAAAGACAAGTCCTCAATTATAATTGGTTCTGGAGTCAACTCTACTGAAGTATCAGACGCTGAAGTGATTATAACTTCAAACAAAACAGCCGAGGGCTTTGCAATTGGCGGAGATTTTTGTGGCACAGAAACAAATTATAAAATATATTTTTTTGTCGAATTTGACAGACCAGCTGTAAAACAAGTTACATGGCAAAAAAATAAAATTTCTAATGATCTACAGGCCAGTGGAAAAAATTCTGGAGCATCTTTTGTATTTGACACCAAAAATGAAAAATATGTTAATTATAAGATCTCCATTTCATATGTGTCAGTTGAGAATGCAAAGCTAAACATGAAATCAGATGGTTTAGGTTTTTATTTTGATTCATACCTGAATGAAAATCAAATAGCTTGGAATAAAGCGCTTAATAAAATTCAAGTAGAGTCAACAAACAGAGATAAAAAAGTACAGTTTTATTCGAGTTTATACAGAAGCTTAATCCATCCTAATATTGTTAGTGATATAAATGGAGAATATATGGGTGCTGATTTCAAAGTAAAACAAGCAAAAAAGGATTGTGAACAATACAGTTCTTTCAGTGTTTGGGATACCTATAGAACTCAAGGTCAACTAGTGGCTTGGCTATTCCCAAAAAAGAGTAGTGATATGATGCAATCGTTAGTGAATTTTGCCGAACAAGCGGGCGGATATGGAAGATGGATTCTGGCAAATATTGAAACAGGCATAATGCAGGGTGACCCTACTCCAATATTAATTGCAAGTTCATATGCATTTGGCGCAAAGGATTTTGAGTATAAAAAGGCATTCAAGTACATGAAGTTAGGCGCTACAATACCACGCTTGAGATCTCAAAATCAAGAGATAAGACCATACCTACATGAGTACCTTAGAGATGGGCATACTTTTGCTTCAATGTCATTAGAATACAACGCCTCAGATTTTGCGATTGCTATGTTTTCAAAAAACGCATTAGGTTTTGAGAATGATTATAAAACATTTTTATCAAGATCTTTTAATTGGAAAAATATTTATAATCCAAAAATAAAGTGGCTAAACTCTAGATATCCAAATGGCAAATGGAAAGATATCAATCACGACTGGAGAGAGGGGACTTATGTAAATTATTTTTGGATGGTGCCGTTTGATATAGATGGTCTTATTGAAACGATCGGAGGTAAAGATTTTGCTGAAAAAAGATTAGATAATTTGTTTGAAAAGCTAGATGCGAGATATGAAGACAAATGGTTTGCAAGCGGAAATGAGCCTGATTTTCATGTCCCATGGGTCTATAACTGGACAAACGCACCGGAAAAGACTTCACTAACTGTAAATAGAATTTTAGATACGATGTATAATAGTTCATCTTCTGGATTACCAGGTAATGACGATTTAGGTACCATGGGAGCGTGGTATGTATTTTCGTCTATTGGGCTCTACCCATTTGTTCCTGGAGTTGGAGGTTTTACAATCAATCTTCCACAATTTGACAAAATCAAAATAGCACTACAAAATAACACCTTAGAAATTTTAAAAAGTAAAAGTGACTTTGATTACGTAAAATCAGTTAGCATTAATAATTTAAAACACAATAGCAATTGGATTGATTTAGAAAAAATATCTAATGGTGGAAAAGTTATTTTCAATTATAGGATTGATGATAAATCTATTAACACAAAAACAAAACTCTCAAACTAAGCACAATCAAAAATGAAAAAATATAAATTATTCATCTGTTTAACACTTGTTAGCATCCCTCTAATTGGATTTAAAATTAAAATTGATAAAAAACAAGACTTAGTAAGATTTGTCGATCCTTTTATTGGGTCTGGAGGTCATGGACACGTATTTGTTGGTGCAAACGTCCCTTTTGGTGGTGTTCAAGTTGGACCAACTAATTTTAACAAAGGGTGGGATTGGTCTTCATCTTATCATTACTCGGATAGTATTGTAAAAGGGTTTTGCCATTTAAATGTAAGCGGTACAGGAATGTCTGATTTGGGAGAATTAACCATAATGCCTGCAAATGGAGAATTAAAAATTAATGCAGGAACACAAAACAATCACATGAAAGGGTATTCCTCCTTATACTCTAAAGATAAAGAAAAAGTATCTCCAGGATTTTACAGTGTTTTTCTTGATCGATATGGGATAAAGGTAGACTTAACTGCTACAGAAAGATCGGGCCTACATAAATACTCATTCCCTAAATCTGAAAGATCTAGAGTTATTATTGATTTAGGTGAAGGAAGTGCAGACCGTCCTACAGAAACGTATTTAAGAAAAGTGAACGATACTTTATTTGAGGGTTACAGATTCTCAAAAGGATGGGCTTCTGACCAACGAGAATTCTTTTCCTTAATTATTTCAAAACCAGTAAAAGAATTTATTTTATATGATGGTGGTCGAAAAATCAAAAAAGATGAAGTGAAGGGTAAATTTGTAAAAGGATTTCTTGAGTTTTCTACCGTTAAAGGCGAAACGGTTTATGTCAAAATGGGTGTTTCTAATGTGAGCATGAAGAATGGTTTAGAAAATCTGATGCATGAGATACCTGATTGGGATTTTGATAAAGTTCACACTAGTGCAAGAACTAAGTGGAATAATGAGCTAAATAAAATTAAAATTGAAACAACAGACTCCAAAAAGAAAAAAATATTCTACACAGCAATGTATCATAGCATGATTGCACCTAATATTTACAATGATGTCAACGGAGATTATCGAGGAACAGACAAGAAAGTTTATAATAATACCTCTTTTACAAACTACACATTGTTTTCGCTTTGGGACACATATCGAGCTGCACACCCTTTATACACTCTAGTCCATAGTGATAAGGTTAGTGATATGGTAGAATCAATGCTTAAAATATATGAACACCAAGGCAAACTACCTGTTTGGCATTTAAGAGGAAATGAAACCAATACCATGCCTGGCTATAGTGCTGTACCTGTTGTGGTTGATGCCGTCTTGAAGGGAATATATGAAGGTGACCCTGAAAAGGCCTACGAAGCTGCAAAAATTAGTGCAACTGGTGATTTTGAGCCAGGTGTAAAAGAACTGATGAAGTATGGATACATACCCTCAGATTTAATGGTTGAATCTATAGCTAGTTCGATGGAATATGCTATTAGCGATTGGGCAATTGCACAACTTGCGAAAAAGTTAAATAAGACGGATGACTATCATTATTTCATGGACAGGTCTAAAGCTTATAAGAGCTATTTTGACGTTGAAACAGGTTTTATGAGAGGTAAGTTTTTGGATGGCAGTTGGAGGACTCCCTTTGATCCAGTTTCTGCTCAGCACAGAATAAATGATTATTGCGAAGGAAACGCATGGCAATATTTATGGTTGGTCCCCCAAGACCCTGAAGGCTTAATTGATTTGTTAGGAGGGGATAAACCGTTTATTAAAAAGTTAGACAGACTATTTAGCATGTCATCTGAGCTAGAGGAGGGTTCTTCAATGGATATAACAGGCTTAATTGGACAATATGCTCATGGGAATGAACCAAGCCACCATACAACATATATGTATGCTTATGCAGGCGCTCAATACAAAATACCTGTAAATGTAAGGTACATCATCGATGAGCTTTATACTGATAAACCAGATGGCTTAACTGGAAATGAAGATTGTGGTCAAATGTCTTCTTGGTATATATTGTCAAGCCTAGGGTTCTATCCTGTGAACCCTTCAAATGGTGCATATGTTTTTGGAAGCCCCGTTTTTGATAATGCAAAAATAGAGCTAGGTAATAATAAATCATTTACAATAAAAACCATCAACAACTCTCAAAAAAATATTTATATCCAAAGTGTAGAACTTAATGGAGTTGATTACAAAAACGCATACATTACACATAAAGACATTATTAAGGGGGGGGAAATTGAATTTAAAATGGGCCCCAATCCAAATAAAGACTTTGGAAATAAAAATATATATCGTCCAAAATCAAAATTATATTAAACAACAACTTTAAAAAATAACAATGTGAATAACTTCATTTACTCCTTTTAGCCGGAGACAAATGGTTTTACTTTTTTGTAGACCATTACAGGAGGAGGATAATAGATTACAATATCGAGGTAAATAAATGGGACGACATTCCCAATATTTCATACTGGCCTGAGCCAAACAATAAGGAAAAGTGGCTAGTCGACTTAGAGGAAATGAGTAAAAAAATTGTCGAGAATTGGCATAAAATAAACCGTCAAAGTATTTTAAAGTATGACCCAAACCATTTAGTTTTTAAAGACAAAATCTTTTGTCACTGAAAGGGACACCCCGATTGGATGTTTGATATTGTTGGTAAGTATGTCGACGTCTTGCTAATTCAAGACTATGAAATGTTAACCCCTCACACATAAAAGAATTGAAGCCAACCATTCTAATAGTTTTACTTTAAAATATTTTTAAAATCTATCGGTCGCTGAAATTTATTAACTTTAATTTATGTTAACAGTTTTCAAAGTAATCATGAGACTTCTGATTTTATTTCTTTTGACTACAAATCAGGTTTTGTCACAAAATAATCAAACCTCAAAAAAGGGAGTTGCCTTTAGTCAAGCATATGAAAGTAGCTGGCAGGAACGATTTGATAAACTGAGCCCTTCTTGGCATTATTCATGGAATTGGGAATACAGGACCGGATACCCAAGTAATGTAGAATTTGTTCCCATGATTTGGGGAAGCCAAAGTGCAACACAAGAAAAAATGGATTACCTAAATAATTTGGCAAGCATTGGTATTATTGAAAACGTATTGGCTTTTAACGAGCCGGACTTAGAAGGTCAAGCAAATATGACTGTTGATGAAGCCGTTAACCTATGGCCAATTTTGGAAACATTAAATGTTCCAATATCAAGTCCTGTGACTTCTGCGCCTCTAAATGATTGGATGCGCGATTTTATGAATAAAGCAACAGCCCAAAATATTCGAGTTGATTTTATTGCCATTCATATTTATCATAAAAATATTCCAGCTAACTTTTTAGCATTGGTAGAAGAAGTTTATCAAACCTATGGAAAACCCATATGGATTACTGAGTTTGCAGTACGCGACACAAGTGCATCTTCAATCAGTCCAAATATATATACAGAAGCATATGTGCTTGATTTTATGGAACAGGTTTTAAATGGGCTAGACCAACTAGATTACGTAAAACGCTATTCATGGTTTGATCCAAATAGCAATAACCCTAAATATCCTAGGCTAGAAACAGCAGATTTGATTACAGAGACCAATGAACTCACTGCATTGGGCAATTTTTATGCTAGTCATTCGCTTTCTGCATCTACTTTTAATTTAAACAATATATACATATCCCCAAATCCAGTCTCAGATATAATATATATAAATGGAAACACTGAAATTCTTGAAGCAACTATTTATGACTTAAATGGACAAATAATGTTGAAACAAAATGTTAAAGATAAACTCAATGTTGGAACACTAAAAAATGGGGTTTGCTTTTTAAAGCTTACAAATGGGTTGCAGGAAACAATTAATAAGATTATTAAAAAAAATTAGCCATTACTACTAAAATTAGTTTCTAAGCGTTGGACTAACCTTTGAACACTTCAATACAAATAGTGCTTTTTAGCATTATTTATCCATCCAGCTTGGTTTTTATAATCCACAAAATATATTTTTAAATCTGCCTGATTACTGTAATCTACAAAGTAAATTTTCTTATCTGCTTGATTTGGGTAATTTGTAAAAAACCAATTTCCATTGTTTTTACCTACTTGGTTTTGGTATTTAACCTTAAAGACTTTGAGGTCAGCTTGGTTCTGATAGTCAACAACAAACACTTTAATGTCAGCTTGGTTAGCATATTGTACAGCAAAAATTTTTTGAGCGTAACAGCCACTACCAAAAAACAGGACAAATACTATTACGAGGATATTTTTTGATTTTGCCATCAAAATAAAGTGTAATTCTACAAATCCTTTACGGCCCTAAAGCCTGTGTGAATACTCCCAGTATCGGGTGTGGTTTTCATACGCATGGAGTTGCGATACCCACTACAATAACTCTCATGACATAAAAAACTACCACCCCTACTCACGCGTTTTTGTGCATAAGGTTCATTTGAGTCATAAGAAGTATCTGGCCCCTTTGGATTAACAGTAGTTTGGTTAGCTAATGTCTTATAGTAATTTTCATGATATAAATCAGCACACCACTCCCAAACATTTCCTGACATATCGTACAAACCATAGCGGTTTGACGGATAGGTACGAACAGGTGCACTCAAATAAAAACCATCGCGCTCTTTATTTTGATATGGAAAATTCCCTTCCCATGTATTTGCTTTAGGCTTTCCTTCAAAAAGTTCTTTAACGCCCCAAGAGTATGGATTGTTGTCTAAGCCTCCCCTACTCGCATATTCCCATTCCGCTTCTGTTGGGAGTCGTTTACCTGCCCAGTTACAGTATGCAACAGCATCAAACCAACTTACATGAATCACAGGGTGATTTTCTTTGCCTATTATATCACTTCCTAAGCCTTCAGGTGAACGCCAATTGGCACCTTGTTTCCAAAGCCACCATTGGCTTACATTATCTAGTGGGACAGGGTTCTGAGTAGCTACAAACACTAAAGAGGCTGGTGCAAGCTGATTTGCATCAGGCTTGGGAGTTCCTGGGGGTAATTCTTTTTTAATTTCTTCCCAATCAACAGCCTTTTCAGCAGTAGTAACATATCCAGTAGCTTTTACAAAAGCATCGAATTGTGCATTGGTAACTTCGTGTATGTCCATCCAAAAAGAGTCTATCTGGACCTGGTGTTTTGGGTATTCATCGCGCCATGCGCGGTCATCATCAGCACCCATATTAAAGGTGCCCCCAGGGATCAAAACCATATCTGCTGTAGATTGATTTGGATCTTGTTGATAGTTTCGGTCGGAATCAGATGAAAATCGGCTATTTGTAGGCGTACAACTATGGCCAGCGGTTTGCTCAATCGCTTTTGGTTTTTGCTGACAACTTGTTACAAAAATCAAGAAAAATAAAAATCTCATGTCTAAAATATAAATAATTGAATGGGAATGATAAAGGTGAATATTGAGCTAATATTAAACAGCAGACTTGATGATTTTTTTGTGTTCTGAACGTTCTCCGTCACTAAGTTGTAGAACATAAACTCCTGGTTTTAGTGCCAGCACATCTATAGATCTATAACCTTGACCTAGGTCAAGGGTGCCTTTTTTTATGACTCTCCCAATTGTATCAATTATTCGATATCCCAATATTGATGTGGCGTCATGTAAAGGGTTTATAAATAGATTATCATAAATTGGATTTGGGTATGTGGCAAAGAAAGATTCCTTTTTAACTTGGTCTATGCCCAATGTAATATAACAAGAAGGGTCGACAAAATGAGACGGCTTTATGATACTTGAAAGCTTGTTGTCTGAGAAACTTTGTTGATTGGTATTATCAAAAAAGGCATTATCAATTATTGAGTCATCGGCACCAAGAAAATCCTGCATAATCGTGGCAAAAACTTGACGATAATCATGTTGAACAGTTTTAATCTGCCAGTTATTATTTATAGTTGCTTCATTTAGGTTAACATTCACCCCAGAAATACCTCCCTGAACAGGTCTGCCAAAAACAAACATGGGAGCAATTTCACCGTGGTCAGTTCCATAATTACCATTTTGTATGGCCTTACGTCCAAATTCAGAAAATGTAAGTCCAATAACATCATCACCAACAGAGTCTGAATTGATATCTGCAACAAATGCATCTACAGCCGATGAAAGTTCTGTAAGTAACTCAGTATGTTTTCCGTTTATATCACCAGTACCTTCATTTTGATTATTATGGGTATCAAAACCTCCAATAGTAACCATATAAACCTTAGTTTGAATACCACCTCTTATTAGACGAGCTACGGTTTTTAATTGGTCCGCTAAATCTGTATCTGGATAAGTAACTAAGTTTGTTGCACCAGATGCATTAAAAGAATTTTGAATGGCCTCTGCATATGTGTTAGCACTTGCGTCTGTATCTACAATATACTGAAGTTCTGAGCCATAATGAGAATTTTGTGGTATGTTTTGTGGAGCTTGTCCAGCTAAACCATCTAAGACAGTATAGAAGTTCTCAGAATTTTGACCTTCAATATTAAGAGCAGTACCATGCTTATGCTCGGCATGGAAACCAAGCCACGTGTTGCTTGAACCAAGCTGAATGCCCACTGGAAAGTTTGAAGGAAATAAATTAGCGTAAGCCTCTTCCATAAATCGGCCCATCCAACCACTATCTTTTCCATTATCCCAGCTGTTACCATCATTTCCAGTTGCCCACAAATCAATTGAAGCAAAGTGACTTTTATTTGCTGCAGGATAGCCAACAGATTGTAATACTCTTAAAGTTCCGTCTTTATACAATCCTTTAAAACCCGAATTAATATTACCTTGCATTAGTGCTGGGTTAAAAATTAAATCTTTATTAGTTCCAGTAAATGATGCTTCAACGACCTGATCATTGTAATTATTGACGGGTATATAAATGTCTGGTCTAAGTGTTTGACTATAATAACCGTATTGATCGTAAGGAATAAGTGTGTTTAACCCATCGTTACCTCCTTTTAATTCAATCAAAACCAATTTGCGATTGGAAATATCCCCACAATTTAAAGATGTATTTGCTAATTTGAGAGTAGCACCCACTTCATATGGAAGTAATCCTAGTGCTGATGCTGTAGATGAAAGTTTAATAAATTCTCTTCTTTTCATAAGCTTTGATTACATCAATTGGAATTCAGCAGCATTTATCATTTTAGGAAGCAAACCATCTTGACCAGAAAGTCTGTTTTTAATAAAAATAGCTGCATCTTGTTGTGTACTCCCAATTGTTGTCTTGTACGCTTCCCAAGCGTCATACCAAACATAATTGGGCTCATTGTCTTGAATTAGAAATTTTACAAAATAGGCAATCCTGTTAGTATCTATATTCTCTGTATAAAAGAGCTCTGCTAACTCTTGCACTATTTTATTAGCATCGTAAGGGTCTGAAATAGTACTTTCAATAAAATTCGTTGCGTCAAAACGTGTCCAAATTCGTGCGTAATACTGGTACCCGTTATTGGTAGTTTGAATTCCTTGAATACGATTTTGCCCATTTCCATAGTTGTCACTATTATATGTCCCACCTATAAATGATAGGATAGTATTGTAGCGTGCTATAATGTTGTTGGAATTAAACCACGCTTTGTCAAATGCTGGAGGCTGGTAATCAGCAGGGTAACCAGCAACTGAAGCAGGTGAGAAAATATTCATCCCACTAAACGAAAAAAATGTGTTATGGCAAAAATTCCACCAAAACATATAAAATCTGTAATTCTCATTACTTTTTGCATTTGCCTGACTTGTCCCTTCAGCTACTTGGGGTGTTTCAGGGTTTGGTATTGTAACATCTAAAATTGATACCAATTCATTTAAGAATTGTAATGGACTTTTAATAATTCCACCAATATTTTCATTGGTACTATCTGAGTCATCTAAGTCAAAAAAATGCTTTGATTTTAATAGTGTTTTTAATACGTCTAAAAGATTGTAACCGTTAGTTTTTAGTTGTTGAGCTAATGGAGTGATGATATCATCCTCAACTTCTTGATCCCATTCACTGCGAACATACATACGGTACATTTTCCTGACGTAGTTTTTTGCAGTTTCCAATTGGTCAAAAACCATATCCACAAAATCGTCAAGCTCTGTATTTATTGAATTGGTAGTATTTCCTCCAGATATGGTATGGTTATTAAAGGCATAACTAAATGTCTTATCCCCAGTATGATGTTGACTAACTTTTATATAACCTTTAGGTATACCACTTGGGTAATGTGGTGTTTTTAACGTATCACTATCATATATGTTACGGTTATTTTTTAATTTAATACCAGAAAAAACTTTCGCCGCCTCAACAACATCATACTCAGTGTAATTTGTGTAATCTCCATCTGCAACTTGTGGACCTTTACCAATTGTAAAAAGTTCCAAAAATTCCCTGGCATAATTCTCATTGGGACTATTTTTATTATTATCCCCGTTATCTAAATAATAAAGCATAGAATTGTCAAAGGTAATTTTTCGAGCAAGGTCCTTTACACTTTTATTAGCATAAAATTGTAGAAGGTTAATATAATCAAAAAAATGTCCAGATTTGCCAGCACCATCGTCCTTAGCTGAGGTGAAAGTTGTAAATAGAAACCATGTCAATTTATCAATAAGAGTGTTTTGTTTTATGGCATTGTACCACCACCACCCAGCAACCAAAGCACGCTTGGGGCCTTGTCTACATGGGTAGCTATTGTTTTGCCAATTGGCGTCATTTAGCCAATAACCATCTTGTTTGTTAGCACAGGAGGGGTTTGCCCCTGAACCGTTTGTTGCAGGATCGTTTGGCCAATTCCAAGCATACGATTTTGAAACATTTAGTAATGATAATATTTCAGCTGGCGTTTTGCCAGTCATCGTATCGAGCTGGGCTTTTGAATACTGAAAGCAGGCCCTCCTAAGTAGATGCTTAGTGAGTCTTTTATCAAGCGGCTGATTATGTTCATTTAATAAAGCCATAAAAAGCAATGGTTTTTTAAATTCTTAATTACCTAAATAGTTAACCGCTAAATTTAATCAAAATATATTACTTGACTTAAATAATCAACTTTTTGGTCAAAAAATGGTCACTTTTAGATAATAAGTTTTAATATCTAGGTTACACACATAAATAATATTCACCAAAAAATATCACCATGAGACTAGAGAGTAACATGAGAATCAATCGCTTTGTTGCAATAAAAAACCTTCTAAAAAGAAGGAGAGAAAAAGAAGGCTACCTAATTAAAGTAGCTTAATGTTACTAGCGGATTTGCCGCGTTTTCCATCAACTTCTTCAAAAGAAACGCTATCTCCTTCGTTCAGGGACATGCCGTCTTCTAGGGCACTAATGTGTACAAAGACGTCTTCACCAGCGTCTGTTGTGATGAAACCAAATCCTTTTGAGTCGTTAAAAAACTTTACTTTACCAGTCATAATTAAAAAATATTGACAAGATTACGACTAAAAATTGAACTAGCTGTATAAAAATTGAATTTTTAGTCAATTATAAAGCTAAATTGAGGTAATTTGTAATAAAAAAAGCGCCCAAAGGCGCTTTGAATTATATAATTTAAAATATTTAATTTGGATTGTAAGGAAATGATGAGTGATGCAGATCTATTCTTAAATCATCACCAATAAGTTTATATCCAAATGTATATTCAACTTTTGCTTCATCACCATTTAGGTCAGTGAAATAATAATTACCCATAGCAATAGCTCTGTTGTCTCCCAAAATAAAATCTGAATTTTCAAACCTTACTTTTGTCCAGGGTTGAATTGCAAATCCTTTATCCTCTTGACATGCTCGATCTGAGCCAGCAATAAAATAAGATAATGCTTCGAGTTTAGTTGCTCTAAACTGCTCATGAGCACATTTAGTCGGCTTAAACAAAACAACTGCTAAATCAAATGCATAAAGTTTGTCTAGAAAATTACTAGCAAAAGTTTCGCATTCATCTCTTTGTTCTTTCAACGCGCCAATTTTAACAACTCCGTCTCCCCAAACTTTTTGGGCATCTTCAACTTGTTTTTTTGTAATCATTTTTTTTTATTTAATTCGTGGTTTTTATGTAATCATTTATGTTATCAAATATATTTTGTTCTGAAACCAGTCTTGGAATCAAACGAACTCGCTCCATCATATACCGAGGTTGGTTTTGTAAATTTATAAAATAAATACGTTTTTGCTGTTTACTCAAATCTACCAATAAATCTTCTAAAGCATATAATCCAGATTGATCAATATATTCCATCCGATCAAAGCGAAAAAGTACTGTATTTGCTCCTTTAGAAATGGTTTTAGCGAGCTTCTGAAAACCATCAGTTGATCCAAAAAACAGTGGTCCATTTATGTGTTTTATTGCAATGTCATCATTTTTTAAAATTGTACTGCCCTTCTCATCCTCCCAAAGTTTTTCTTTACTTCCAGTGGTAACTTCAGATGAGCTTTCTGTAAGGTCTCCTATCTTTTTCATAAACATCAAAGATGCCATAACAAGGCCAATACCTACTGCATAAACCAAATTCCATACGGTAGATAAAAACATCACAACTATCATAACAACAACTTCGGAACTTATACCTATTTTTCCAATTCTTATATCTCGAGGAAGTGAAGGAATGGCACGTAATCCTTTGTAATCCATCACCCCAATTCCTACTGTTACCAAAATTCCAGCTAGTACTGCAGCAGGAATGGTAGATGCTGCTGAACTAAACAACAACAAAATCATCAGTAAAACTATACCAGCAATCATTCCAGATATTCTTGTTTTACCTCCTGAATTTATGTTGACTACTGTTCTAATCGTAGCTCCTGCACCAGGAATCCCACCAAACATGGCGGAAATACTATTTCCAATACCCTGACCAATGAGCTCTTTATTTGGCTTGTGACGTGTCTTGGTCATGTTATCTGCTACAACACTTGTGAGTAGAGAGTCAATAGCCCCCAACAAAGAAAGGGTTAAAGCAGTAAACACGTAAGGTAGCAGTTCAGACAAGCGCAACTCGGTAAAAATTTCCCATTTAGGAACAGGAAAACCTTGCGGAATAGCAGTAATTGGACGATAGCTTGGTACAAATAGGATGGCAACTCCAGTCATTACTAGCAATGCTACGAGTGTACTGGGAACAGCTGTTGTAATGCGTTTAAAACCATATATTATGATAATGGTGCCTAACGCTAATAACAACTCAATCCAATTAATATTTTTAAGTGCAGAAGGCAATACGCGAATAGCACCCAAAACACCTGACGCAGATTTGGCAGCCAATGTTTGAGATTCTTCAAAAATTTGTTCTTGTGAAACAGTAGAGCCACGACTTACCGTTTCTGAAAAATCATCTAAAACCAATAAACTTCCACCTGATTCCTCTTCTAAAATATTACTTAATATGATGGCTTCAGCCTGTGGTTTAAACGTATCAACATAAGAAATATCTTCTTTGGCGTAGTATCCCAAAACTGGAAGCAATTGGGTGATTAAGATGATAAGCCCTATGGCTGTCATAAATCCAGAAACAACTGGGTAAGGAATATAACGAATATACTTCCCTAGCTTTAGAAAGCCCAAAGCAACTTGCATCAGACCGGCAAGTATAAATACAGCCAGAATAATAGGTAAGGCTTTTTCGACACTTCCATCATTTGCAGCAATCAGCGTACTTATAATAACCATACTCACCGCCGTCATAGGGGCAGTTGGTCCAGAAATTTGGGTGTTTGTTCCTCCCAATAGTGCAGCGAAAAAACTTAAAAATATAGCGCCATAAAGACCTGCCGTGGGACCTAATCCGGAAGATACACCAAATGCTAAAGCCAAGGGAAGCGCAACGATACCTGCGGTTAAACCACCAAAGATATCACCCTTAATGTGAACGAATGCTTTTTTCATTATTTATTTATTTTTAAAATTAGGGTTTTAAAGGGTCAAGAAAAAACTAAATATAATCGGGGGGAGGTGCGTCTAAAGGTGTGACAAAGACAGTGCGAATACTTTGATTAAAGTGAGATAAAGAGGCTTTTTTAGAGAAAAATCTGAACACAGGTAATTCAGTAACTAAAAATTTACTCTCTTCAATCAAGTCAACAAAAGCTTTCCCTTCTTTAGGTTTTGGCTCCTCACTTTCTTTGGTAATGCTTATGTTTTCTTTACCTGTATAATCAAGACCAGAAAAAGCAATAAAGGAGAGCTGAGAGCAAAAAATCAAAAACCACAATATGTGTAATGTTTTCGCTGAAAAAAACAGATGACTACCGTTACTCAAAGGAAAAAGTATTTTTTTTTAACGCCAATAAATATACAAATTTTTACCTCGCTTTAATATAATCATATAAATTACCCATGGTTTGTTGTAATTAGTTTGCATAGCACAGCAAAAAAAAGTTTTTGGTTAAGAGTTAGGTGGTATTCAAATCTATTTCTACGATCAAGCCCAGTAAAGTTATTGGCATAATTCCTACTTTCAAATGATGTCACATGAAAAAAACGGTGGCTGATAATTTGATAAATCGAGAACAAAACAAAAAAACATACAAACCAAATAGTGATATGATTAGTTTTAAATACCAATTATTAAATTCAAAAATATTCATTGGTTAAGTAATATATGGAATATAAATTTTAAGATGTTGTTTTGAAATTTAATGTCTTAATAGAAATAATACGCTAAATTATATTGGACAAATAAAGAGTTTTACTTACCAAAAAAGCACCAAATCCAAAAGTACCATCAAAATTAAGTTCAATATTTTTTTAAAGTAATTATCTCTAACTCTTGTTTGTTTAATAATTTTCAAACATATTTTATTCAAGCATATGTGAGTATTTACGCCCATAAATTTGTTATCATGAATATACATCATAGGTTGAAAAAAATTATTGAAGATGAGAATATTTCGATCTGAAAATTTGAACGCATAATTGGTGCTGGAAAAAATTCAGTTTCGACGTGCCTTAGGTGATAGTCAAGTATTAACCATATCGTACTACAAGATATCTATAAGAATTTTCCTCACATAAGTATTGAATGGATACTTATAGGCAGAGACTCCAAAAATAAGCAAATAATTGAAAAGTCAATGGCTTGTTAGAAGAACTGATCTTAAGAACATTAGTGTGCAACAAACTTTTTAGAAAAGTCCTCTAATTTAATCTCACTGTTTGTGCCGTCATGCATGTTTTTTAGTGAAACTATCCCTTTTTGTTGTTCATCATTTCCGTAAAAAATTACCCAAGGTGCTTGGGTCTGATTTGCAAATTGCATCTGTTTTTTTAGTTTATGTGCTAATGGATAACAATTGATACGAATCCCCATATCACGCCATTTTGCAAAATATGGTATAAGGTCTTGAATGTATTGATCGCCAAAGTGTAATACAACAATATCTACAGCTTGTTCAAGTGTGTGGGGAAATAAGTTCAATTCTTCAAGTACAATACACAATCGGTCTAATCCAAAGGAAATACCCAATCCATGCATATCTATAAGACCAAAAACAGCTGTAAGGTCGTCGTAACGACCGCCCGCCGCTAGAGAACCAATAGCAACAGCACTAGGTGGTGCTACCTCAAAAATAATTCCAGTATAATAATTCAAGCCTCTTGCTAGGGTCAGGTCAAGGAACAATTGACTGACTTTAAGAGGGCTTAAGAAGCTTAATGTTTGGCGCAAATGCGCAATACCCTCCAAAGCATTCGGTTGTGATGCTAAAATTTCTTCTAGTTGATCTAACTGGGATATAATATCGCCCGACAGCTCAAACATTGGGCTCAAACGATTCAATGCTGCATCATCAAAACCTTTATTTCGCAATTCAGCAAAAACACCTTCTGTGCCTATTTTATCAAGCTTATCAAGTGCCACAGTAAAGTCAACAATACGATCAGGAGCATCTAAGTAATTGGCTATTCCAGCTAAGATTGCGCGGTGATTAATACGAATGGTTGCGCCTTCAAGAGAT
Organism: uncultured Flavobacteriaceae bacterium; assembly: GCA_964014735.1. Taxonomy (GTDB): domain Bacteria; phylum Bacteroidota; class Bacteroidia; order Flavobacteriales; family Flavobacteriaceae; genus UBA7446. The sequence goes on from CAXHBH010000007.1 coordinate 25,175, forward strand.
AAGGCATTGAAAACATCGTCAAATAGTTGTATACATTCTGCTTCCAGCAACGGGCTAACCGAGCCAACAATATCGGCATCGCATTGTGTGAATTCTTGATAGCGACCTCTTTGCGGACGGTCTGCACGCCAAACGGATTGAATTTGGTAACGCTTAAATGGAAATGCAATTTCATTTTGGTGTTGGACAACAAATCGTGCAAATGGTACTGTTAGGTCATAGCGAAGTGCTTTGTCAGATATAGAGTTTGTGAATTGACCCAAGGCATTCTTTTCAAGAGCATTAAAATCTGCTTTTTTTACTTTTTCGCCAGAGTTAAGGATATTGAACATCAAGCGGTCACCTTCATCGCCATACTTTCCCTTCAAGGTAGAAGACTTTTCCATGGCAGGCGTTTGAATAGGAAGAAAGCCATATCGCTCAAATTGTGTGCGAATAACATCAGTTACATAGCTGCGCTTTGCAACTTCTGCAGGAAGAAAATCTCGGGTACCTTTTGGAATACTAGCCTTTTGAGCCATGACAACAATTTATACAAATATCTTATTTTAAATAAAAAAAGCCGCAAAAGCGGCTTTATGTTTTGAATTTTAACGGATTTTTATTTTTCCGCGGCTGCTTTGGTTACCTCAAAATCGAGATCTGTATACACTTCACGATGCAGTCGTATAGCAGCGACATGCTTGCCAAGCGTTTTAACAGAACCGCCTGTCAGTTTAATGGCTTTGCGTTCAATAGATTGACCTGCTTTACTTAACGCAGCCTCTAAATCAATGGTACCAACTGAACCAAACAGTTTATTACCAGCACCAGCTTTGGCTTCAATTTTAATATCTAATTTACCCAATTGCTTTGCTTGTTTTTGTGCATCTTCAATAAGCTTTTGCTCTTTGAAAGCACGTTGCTTTAAATTTTCAGCCAAAACTTTCTTTGCAGATGAAGTGGCCATTACCGCAAAACCTTTTGGAATAAGAAAATTTCTTCCGTAGCCGTTTTTTACTTTAACGATATCGTCTTTGAACCCTAGGTTCTCAACATCCTGTTTTAAAATAAGTTCCATGGCTTGTTATTTTAACAGATCGGCTACGTATGGCATGAGCGCCAAGTGACGCGCACGTTTGATTGAAACCGATAATTTACGTTGATATTTTAGCGATGTTCCGGTGAGGCGACGAGGTAAAATCTTACCTTGTTCATTTACGAACTTCAATAGATAATCCGCATCTTTGTAATCAATATACTTGATTCCCGCCTTTTTAAAACGACAATATTTTTTCGCTTTTGTAGTCTCAATATCAAGGGGTGTCAAATACCTGATTTCTCCTTGTTTTCCGCCTTTGCTTTCTTGTTCTATAGACATATTTATGCTTTTTCAGTTAAACGTTCTCTTCTTTTTACCGACCAAGCTTCTGCGTGCTTGTCTAGTTTAACCGTTAAATAGCGCATAATGCGCTCATCGCGACGGAACTCTACTTCATAAGGAATTATAGCACTGCCATCTACTTTAAAATCTAGCAAGTGATAAAAGCCACTTTTTTTGTTTTGAATGGGATAAGCGAACTTTTTCAAGCCCCAATTCTCTTTGGCGATAATTTCGCCTCCGTTGGACGTTATAAACGTCTCATACTTTTCTACTGCTTCCTTTACCTGGTCTTCAGATAAAACGGGATTCAATATGAAAACAGTTTCGTAATGGTTCATATATTGTTTTTTAAATGGGCAGCGAAAATACGGATTTTCTTAAGTTAGACAAATAGGTAAACCAAAATTATTGTGGATCTACATCAATACTAGTATTGACTTGACTAAATGCACCTACCATTTCAAAGCTTTTTAAAAGCTTAGAAAGTCGTTTTTTTGCAGTCGATTGAGAGGCCTCAAGGGATAGTTTAATTAATAAATGAAGAATATAATAATTACGTACGCGTCCAACAGCTGGGGCTACAGGCCCAAGAACATTAGCAAAGCGTGATTTCAACCCTTTTTTTAACCATTCACTAGCTGCAATAAGAGTAGATATATTTTTATGCTTTATTGCTATGCGTATCATACGCATATATGGTGGATAGCCAAATTGTTCGCGTTGCTTTATCTGCAATTCGTAAAATGAATAATAATCATAATTGCTTACAAAAACCAATATGGGGTGTTGTGGCTGATAAGTCTGAATCAGTACTTTACTTTCATCTCCTAACCTACCGGCCCTTCCAGCAACTTGAGTGAGAATTTGAAAGGCACGCTCATGCGCGCGGAAATCTGGAAAGTGCAAAAAATTGTCAGCAGACAAAACGCCTACCAGCGTTACCTGCTTAAAGTCGAGGCCTTTAGTTATCATTTGCGTCCCAATTAAAATATCTATTTCTTGACGTGAAAAAGCATTAATTAATTTTTGATTGGCATGTTTTTTCCTTGTGGTATCTAAGTCCATCCGTGATATTCTTGCAGATGGAAACAAAGATTGAACTTCTTCCTCTAACTGCTGGGTACCCAAGCCTTGCGTGTGCGGTGCGAGTGTACCACATGCCTTACAGGCAGACGTATACTGTTCTGTGTAGCCACAGTAGTGACAACGCAACTCTTTGGTAACTTGATGATAAGTAAGACTCACATCACAACTTGAACATTGTGGTACATGAGCACATTGACGACATTCAACAAAAGAGGCATAGCCGCGGCGGTTTTGAAAAAGCAAAACCTGCTTACCAGAAACTAGGGTTTCTTCTATGGCTCTAATAAGTGGTTGCGCCAAATGACCGCTCATTTGCTTTTTGCGGTAAGCTTCGCTTAAGTCAACATAAGATATTTGCGGCATTTGTGCATCTTTAAATCGCACTGTCATGCTAACTAACCCATATTTAGCGGATTGTGCATGAGTGTAGCTTTCAACAGTTGGTGTTGCAGATCCCAAAATAACTTTTGCTTTGTGCATACGAGATAGCATCATTGCTGCATCACGAGCATGGTAACGGGGGGAAGATTCAAATTGTTTATAAGATATCTCGTGTGACTCATCCACCACTACAAGACCCAAATTTTGAAAAGGCAGCAAAACAGCAGAGCGTGCACCTAGAACCAATCTAGCTTCATCCTTGTTAGCCAATATTTTATTCCATGTTTCAGTACGTTCTTGTGGGCTATATCGTGAATGATAAACCACCAATTGCTTCCCAAAAAAAGCGTATAATCGCTGCATTAGCTGTGTAGTTAGACCAATTTCAGGAACCAAAAACAACACCTGTTTGCCCATGGCTAACTGATGAGCAATGAGATGCATGTACACCTCTGTTTTTCCAGAACCCGTTATACCGTGAAGTAATACAACATCTTTTGTTTGCCACTGTGTTTCAATAGCTGATTTCGCTTCTAACTGATGGTCACTAAGTGGCTTTAAGGGTATGTCTGGATTAGGCTTTTTCGGCAAACGATCCATGATGCGCTGATACTTTTCTAACACTTCGTTTTTAATGAGTGTCTTAAGCGATGAAGTACTCACCGTTTCTATTTTGGAAAATTCCGACATGATTACAGGGGCCTGTTGTTGTAGAAACGTCAACAAAGTTTTGTATTGCTTTGGTTTGGAGGCAAGTTCATCCATAACCTGCCTTAAGGCATCTTCTCCTTTCACATTTGGATGAAGCATAATCTCCGTTTGTTGCTTGGGGGCATATTTGGCGTAAACCTCCTCTTTGAGCGAAACAAAGCCTTCTGCTACCAACTCCTTTAAAATAACGTAAGGGTTTTTAATCGCGATCAACTGTTGTATGTGTGCTATAGAATAAGAACTATTGGTTTGCAATTGTCCAAGCAGTAGAATTGTGTTTTTAGAGAGTGTATCGGGAAGTTGCTGCCAATCGTTTGTGATAATTTCGGTTTCGCTTTCCAACAACATTAAAGACGGCATGGCTGTTCGCAGCACCAAACCAATTGGTGATTGGTAATATTCGGCAATCCAATGTAAAAATGCCAGCTGCTTAGATTCTAGAACAGGCTGTGTGTCAATAATACTTTCAATTTGTTTTGGAGCATATGTCTTTGGTGGTACTTGATGAGTACGCCAAGCTATGGCGGTATATTTTTTGCGCTTGCCAAAAGGAACGATGATTCGCATACCCGGCTTAATAACATTAGCCTCTGCAGGTGTTATTACGTAAGTAAAGGTTTCTTTAAGCGGCAAAGGAATGACAACATCTAAAAAAAACGACATGCTTAGGCTTGTTTTAACTTAGCGATGGAAGCATTGAGTTCAAAACCCAACAACAAAACAATTGCATTAAGCCATATGTAGAGCATTAAAATTAAAATAGCTCCAATAGAGCCATAGAGCTGGTTATAAGAACTAAAATTATCAATATAAACACCAAAGCCATACGAAGTTAAAGCAAACAAAAAAGTGGTAACCAAGGCTCCCATTGAGAAAAAACTCGAAAACCCATGATGCGTACCAAAGTAAAATAAGATGGCGCTGACTAAATAAGCCATCCCCATAAAAAAGACAATACGTACCCATGGGCTTAGTTCAAAGCCGAAATCGAATGTCTCAGCCAAAAACAATTCAAAAAATAAATATCCAGCAATGGAAATAAGCAATAAAATACCCAGCAAAACACCCACGCCCAAAGCATAGATATATTGACGGACAAAGTGTCGTGAAAAACTGATATGAACTGATTCACTAAATCCACCAAAGATGGCATTAACACCGTTGGCCATAAAGAACATGGACAAAATAAAAGTAGAAGACAGTAAACCACCCCGTGGTTTGGATTGAATATCAAACAATACTCCATTCAGGAAATCTTGTGCTTCAGATGGTGCAATAGATAAAAAGAATGAAGAAAAGGTACGTTCCACATTATCAATAGGGACAAATGGGATAATATTAAGTACAAAAATCAAAAAAGGAAACAGTGACAAAAAAAAACTAAAAGCAATACTGCTGGCTCGTGTAATAAGCGTGCCTTTTAAAATCCCAATAACGTATAGCTCAAGCAATTGGTATACAGAAATAGACTTGGCGTCACCAAAACGTATGTTTTGAAGTTTAGCTATAATTTTTTGTTTGCTTTTATGTAGCATTGTGTAAAGGTAGCCATTAAAACAAAATGCTTAAAGTAGAATTGATAACTTAGCATAATGAAAATTAAAGTGATATGCGTGGGTAAAACGCATCATTCTGCGCTCAAGAGTTGGTTGCCTGATTATTGCAAGCGCTTATCGCGATACACCTCATTTGATTGGCATGAAATTAATGAAGTAAAAAACACCAAAAACCTTCCGGAAAAGCAACAAAAAATTGATGAGGGCAAGCGAATTTTAGAGGCAGTAAGGGCTAGCGATACACTTATTCTTTTTGACGAGAAAGGGAGTACTCATACTTCAAAAGGCTTTGCTGGGTTTCTTCAAAAACAAATGAATGCAGGTACTAAAAAATTGGTTTTTATTATTGGCGGCCCTTATGGGTTTTCGCAGCAGCTCTGCGATAGGGCGCAATATAAAATAGCACTTTCAGATATGACTTTTTCACATCAAATGGTTCGCATTTTTGTTGCCGAACAACTTTATCGTGCCTTTAGTATTTTAAACAATCAACCTTATCATCACCAATGAAAGAGCTCATATTTGCAACCCACAACCAAAACAAAGTGGAAGAGGTAAAGGCAATCTTTAAGGGCTACAATATCAAAAGCTTGTCCGATTTAGGTTATCGTACTGAAATAGCCGAAACAGCAAAAACTTTTGAAGGAAATGCACTACTTAAAGCTAAACATATTTTCAAGGTTTTTAAAAAACCTGTTTTTGCTGATGACAGTGGCCTTGAAGTAGATGGACTTGATGGAGCCCCTGGTGTTTATTCGGCCCGATATGCTGGAGCGGAAAAAAACCACCAAAAAAACAACGCCAAGCTCTTAAACGCATTGTTGGACAATAATAATCGCAAAGCACAATTCAAGACTGTCATCTCATATGTGCACGGCGATACAGAAATTTGTTTTGAAGGTATTGTGAGAGGCAAAATTGCAACTGAAATAAATGGAACAGGAGGTTTTGGCTATGATCCCCTTTTTATACCTGAAGGTTATAGTGAAACATTTGGGACACTACCGAGGGAAATAAAATTAAAATTAAGCCACCGTACTAGGGCCATTTATGCACTACGTAACCATCTGAAATACCTAACATAATGTTAATTTTAAAGAAAAACATTGCAGAGCATCAAGGAATGCATTTAGTTTGTAGGAGTATATGATTCGATATTTTACGCTATTCCTCTTTTTAACTGGATTATGTTCCATTTTATATGGGCAAGAAGTTATTGGTGTTGTTGAAAATGCTTCTGATCAAAAACCCATTTCGACGGTACATATCATCAACCTAAACAAGGTGACCATGTCCATCACAAACAAAGAAGGGAAATTTATCATTGATGCTGAAGTTAACGATACACTCTATTTCTCTTATTTGGGATATAAACCGATCAAAGTCAGGGTTTCTAATGACCTGGTAAAATATCCCAACACGCGCTTTCAACTCACAGAGCTAGCATTGGCGCTTGAAGAAGTAGTGGTGCGCCCTTACCAACTCACAGGTTATTTGGATATTGATGCAAGAAATATCCCAATCAACAGAGCAAGAAGATATAGCATTCCTGGTCTACCCTCCGGTGGATATGAAGCAGGAAATAGAAATCCTCTGGGACAAATTCGTGTTTTACAAGCCATCTCAAACCCCGCAGATTTCCTATACAACATCTTTGGAAAAAAGCCCAAACAATTACGTAAACTCAAAAAAGTAAGGGCCAACAATGAGTTAAGAGATTTATTAGCAGTTAAATACGATCGAAAAACTCTGGAACAACTCATCCAAATTGACCGAATCAATCTTGACGAGATACTGCGTAAATGTAACTTCTCTGACGGCTTTATAAAAGGAGCTAACGATTTACAAATATTGGAGGCCATAAGTAGTTGTTATGAAGAGTATAAAATTCTTAATCGCTAAAAAAGGTAAATTCGATACCTTTGCATTTTGAAAGCCTATGTTATTAAACAAGTTAAGTGCAATTTCACCTGTTGATGGTCGATACCGACCTAAAACAAAATCCTTAAGCTCATACTTTTCAGAATTTGGATTGATTCAATACCGCGTCAGGATTGAAGTAGAATATTTTATAGCCCTGTGCGAACTCCCTGTTCCAGAGCTCAAAGATTTTCCTTTATCAGCGATAGCGGAATTGCGCAGTGTTTATCGCCATTTCAATTTAGATCAAGCACAGGCCATAAAAGACATTGAAAAAGTTACCAACCACGACGTAAAAGCGGTTGAGTACTTTCTCAAACAAATATTTGACGATTTAAACCTATCTAAATACAAAGAATTTATCCACTTTGGACTAACCTCACAGGACATCAACAATACGGCTATTCCACTTTCAGTCAAAGAAGCCTGTGAAAACGAATACTTACCAAAGCTTCATGAAGTAATCGAGGCACTTGATGCACTTATTAAAAGTTGTAAAGGGGTAGCGATGTTAGCCAGAACACACGGGCAACCTGCTTCACCCACGCGTTTAGACAAAGAGCTCAACGTATTTAAAACACGTATTGACCAACAGCTTTCTTTAATGAAACAAATCCCAATGGCAGCTAAATTTGGTGGAGCCACTGGAAATTTCAATGCCCACATGATTGCATATCCCTCTGTTGATTGGCAGACGTTTGGAAAGGCATTTGTAGAAAAAACACTTTGCCTACACCATTCGTTCCCAACAACACAGATTGAGCACTACGACCACTATGCTGCATTGTGTGATGCACAAAAACGCATCAATACCATTTTGATTGATTTTTCTAGAGACATGTGGACATATATTTCCATGGATTATTTCAAGCAACAAATTAAAGAAGGGGAAGTAGGCTCTTCTGCCATGCCACACAAGGTAAATCCTATTGACTTTGAAAATGCTGAAGGGAACTTAGGTATTGCAAATGCATTGCTATCACATTTGTCAGAAAAGCTACCCATTTCACGTCTTCAACGTGACCTAACAGATAGTACGGTGTTGCGTAATGCAGGAATGCCAATAGCTCATATGATAATTAGTTTTAAATCCTTGATTAAAGGTATTGGAAAACTTGTGGTCAACAAGATTGCAATACAAACGGATCTTGATAATAATTGGGTGGTACTGGCAGAGGCCATTCAGACCATTTTACGCCGGGAAGGATATCACAAGCCATACGAAGCATTAAAGGGACTAACTCGAACCAATACAAATATCGACGAGGCTTCTATCCACGCTTTTATTGAAACATTAGATATATCATCTAAAGTAAGGAATGAATTAAATGCTTTGAGACCTGAAAATTACACTGGGGTTTGAGATTTATTCTATTGTTTCCATAGCATTATCAAATGCCCTTGACCCTCAAGTGCTTTAGTAATAATATCCTTTTTTTATTTTTCATTTAATTTTCCCAATAGCTCACCACCTGGAAGGTTCATCTCCTTGACAAGCATAGAAATTTGGTTCAAGTCAATATCTCCTGTGAGATAAAGTAAGACCGTTTCTGGGTTGCGATTGGCAAGCTTTATTTGATCTTCATTTATGTCGGTAACGAACATAAGTAGCTTTTCAACCCTATTGTCATTCTCGGTGGATTTAACATAAAAATTGACATGCGCTCCTATGTCGCGTACTCGCATAAGCTCCTCCAAATTCTGGGTTTTAATGTGTTTTTCTACCCATATTTGAATGTCTTCCGCTATTTCTGTGCGTTCTGTAGTAATAAGCTTAAAGCTCTTGATTTCTTCTACTAGCTTTATGAATTTATCAGCCTCAGGATCGCCCGTTTCTATACTTAATTTGGCAAGCATTTGAAATATTTTTGGGTTTATCGAAAAATAACTAACACTGTCGTCATATTCGTATTTCTCAAAAATATCTTGCCCCCAACTCAATGAAAGTGTTATCAGGGCCAATAAAACAATGCTCTTTTTCATATTAAGCTGTGTTTATAAATTTATCAGTAGTTTAATTAAATGTTTCCATTTGTTTCATGCCTACATATATTTTGTTATTACTAATTGTAGTGCATCTTAGCTTCTTCAGCAAATATCAACAATCTCCTTATAAGTCGAAACATGCTTTATTTTAAAATCAACATCCGTTTTAAAAAAATTTGATCATTTACATCGCAAACAGAAGATTTATCAGGTGCTTGTTTAGACAACGACATTATCACAACCTTGTCACAAAATATGGAAAATTTATTTTGTTAACTTAGTTTCCATATTTACTTAATTCCATGAAAAAATACATCCTGCTATTTATTGTTACCCTACTTTTTGGTTGCAAAGACGACGTTGATGACACAATTGCAGTTGCCACCACAGAAAATTTAGAGGTAGAAGATTTTATTTATAAGGTCGTGAATCTTGCTTATTACTGGCAAGAAGATGTACCTGACTTAGCAGATAACAAGTTTAATAACGACAAAGATTACACTAACTTCATTCAATCTTTTGATGGTCCAGCATCACTATTTGAAGCACTACTGTACGATGCAGACAGGTATAGTGTACTGATCAGCGATTACGAAGTTTTTGAAAATAATACAAAGGGGGTTTCCCTGAGCAATGGAATGAAGTTTGGTTTGGTTAAATTTTCCCAAAATAGCACAGAAATATATGCCTATGTCCAATATGTAATTTCTGGCTCGGATGCTGATACAAAAGGGATCAAACGCGGAGATATTTTCACAGATGTTAATGGAACTCAACTTAACATTTCCAACTACAGAGAATTATTGTCCATTAACTCCGATAGTTACACCATTGACTTGGCTACTTTGAACAACAACCAAATTACAAAAACAGGCAACAGCGTTAGCCTTAATAACTCAGTTCAAACAGAACAAAGTGTACACCTATCTAAAGTAATTGTAAAAGATGGCAAAAAGGTTGGTTATGTGATGTATAACAGTTTTGTTAGTTCTCAAGACGAAGCATTAAAAGCGGTCTTTAGTGATTTAGCCATGCAGCAAATAGATGAACTAGTGGTGGACTTGCGTTATAATAGAGGTGGGCAAGTAAAAACAGCCCAACTGTTAGCTGGACTTATTGCTGGAGAACATGCCTCTAAAGTATTTGGAAAACTCGTGTTCAATGAAAAATTAAGTTCCCAAAATACGGATGTTGAAATTATTAATTCAAATGTCAACTTAGGATTGTCGCGTGTGTTTTTCTTGACTACACAAAATTCTGCTTCAGCAAGTGAAATGACTATTAACGGTTTGAAGCCATATCTAAATGTGATTCAAATTGGTGATAGAACTGAAGGAAAAGATGTGGGATCAAATCCTTTTTATGATTACATTGACAACAACAGAACCATAAATCCCAACCACAAATACCTGATATTGCCAATCACTTTTAAGTATTATAACAGCGAAGATATAGGTGACTTTTCAGATGGTTTAATACCCAATTTTAATATCCCAGAAAGTCTATCCAACTTAGGAATCCTCGGCGATGTTGAAGAACCGTTACTTAAAAAAGCATTAGAATATATAAGCGGGCAAACCACTGGTACCATAAAAACAGATTCCACTAGCTTACCCACATCATTTATACCACTTCAAACTGAAGTTGGAAAGACAATTTATTTACCTAAAAACTAAAAGGCATAGCGTAGTGCTATGTTTAGGTTACGTCCTAGGGTGGTAAAACCAAAAATCTCAGTGTAGTCCACATCAAAAAGATTTGTTATTGAAACGCTTGCCGTTGTATTTCCAATAAAGTTTGGAAAAGCCACACGTGCATCCAACAACGCATAAGCATCCAATTCTTCTTGCTCAAAATTTTGATTTGTATCATAGCGTGACCCTATATGGCGCCAGTGCAATCCCCACTGTGTTTTAGATGCAGCATAACTAAGGCTTAGGTTGGCTAAGTGCTTGGGTAGGCGCATAGGCACTTGATCCACCTTTTCTGTAAAGGTGTAATTGGTGTTTATGTTCCAATTCTTTAGACTCCAATTGGCCTCTACCTCTACCCCGCGAACTTTAAATATTCCTGGACGGTTTTGATATCCCATAAAATTAGAGGAAAAAACAAAGTCCACAAAATTGTCCTCCTCACGGTGGAAAGCAACAACGGTAAAGCGGCTGTTTTCCTTTACCTGCTCTACACCCAATTCAAGGGTTTGGTTCTCCTCTGGCGTAAGCTCAGTGTCGCCATATTGACCACTGTAGAGCTTATACTGCGATGGCGCAATAAATGATGTAGCCCAAGAACCAAAAAACTTAAGATAGCCACCAGAAGAAAGCTCTTTTACATAAAACGGGTTAATCGTAAAGGTCTGGTGGGTATTAAACTGACTATGTATGGTGTTCCGTACGCTTGCTTGAAGAGCATATCCCTTGGAATGTTGCCATTGCCCACTGACAAAGAACGCTAGATTATTATGTGTATAGCTTTCCCCAGAAAAGGCATTTTTAAAATCAGAACCTATGTCTTGATAGAAAAGACCACCTAACAGCATCAGTTCATCAGAAGCGCGGTGACGCAAAGTAACTTCAGTAGTAAAAATATCTGATGTGTAATCCGACGGATAACTATCTGCATAAGATCGTGAGGTATCTGCCCAAGAAAACTGCGCCTGTGCTGATGATTTTCCTTCAGTATAGGACGTTTCAAGGCCAACACGCTGTTGTTTACTTACAAATGCATAATCTGCATCAGCAAAACTGGGAAAGGTACTATCAAAGCTAGCATCAAATAGATCTCGTTGCAAATAGGCCGACCATGCCCAAGGACCGCTGTGTTGGCTTTGCGCACTAAATGATATGTTTTCCTTTTCAATTGGATCGGTTTCAGTACCCGCCACGGAAGACATACCATCAGAAGATAGTAGCTGCACTGAGCCTGAAAGGGCTACATTACCCACCTGGCGCTGTACCTCCACAAACTGCTTGTTCACATCTGAAAGCTTACCTAATTTTTGGTCAAATGTATTTTGGGTACCCCATTCTTGGGTAACCGTAAGCTTGGTTTTTTGTGTAAGCTCTTTTTTAGTTGTGATGTCTATAATAGCGGTAGCTGCCCCGCTACCATAAAGGCTACTAGATGCACCCTTTACTACTTCAATAGTAGCAATTTGGTCTAAAGCTATAAGGCGTAAATCAAAATCCGATTCGATTTGCGAGGGGTCACTTACCACCACACCATCAATGCGGACAAGCACCTGTCTGTTGTTACCACCGCGAATAAAATAGGACAGGTTTTGTCCAGGGTGCAGTTGAGCACCCGATATATATATTCCGGCATATTGATTGAGTAATTGTGCTAGAGAAATACCCTTATTTTTTGCTATCTCTTCTGCACTAATATGCACAACGGCTTTACCGCTGTTTTTTCTAGGTTTCGGAATACGCGTATCCGAAACAACTACTTCGTCCAATAGCTCTTGAGCATGGACGGTACCTATACATAGCATTGCTGCTATTAAATATCGCATGTTTAAGTTGTTACAAAATGAACCGATAATGCTTATCCCGAGCACACACAGCATGAATCTCTTAGGCAGGTCTCCTGACTCGTACTACTCAACAAACCTTCCCATCGGCCAGTTGCAGACAGTGGTTGAAGCATTGAGCGTTGCAGTACTTACAGTTGCGGGAACAGTAAAGGCCTTGCACCTTTTTCCCTTTTCATCTTCGCATACGGAAGAACCCAAAAGCCAAAACAAAATTAAGGCTTTAATCATAAAAATAAAGAGATTATTGAAAAAGATGTAACTTTGTTTTTTTAAAATTATGCGCTTTAACAAGACAGAAACTGTACTGATAAGCTTTATTATTGTAGCCGTGCTAGTGCGTTTGCTTCCACACCCGCCTAATGTTGCTCCCATAACGGCTGTTGCCCTTTTTGCTGGCACACATTTTAGTAGTAAGCACTGGGCGGTATTGATGCCTATATTGGCCATGTTGGTAACGGATATCTTCTTGGGCTTTTTTATGATTACTCCCGTAGTATATTTAGCTTTTGTGGGCGTTATTGCCTTGGGTTTTGTGATCAAAAAGATGAACATAGGTTCTGTGCTTTTGAGTAGCCTGTTATTCTTTTTAGTGACCAACTTAGGGGTTTGGTTTTTGCACTACCCCCTTACAACTGAAGGCTTTATTACCTGCTTCACACTTGCCATCCCATTTTTTGGGTATTCGATTGTAGGTGATTTATTCTTTAGCGCTGCTCTAATTTTTGGCTATCGCTTTGCGGCAAAACGCTTGCAGCTGGCATAGGCGATTTACAATATGCAAAACCTCTCATTTAATCACATAGCGTTAGCTGTTAAGGATGTTAAGGCATCAGTTATGTTTTATCAGGCGGTATTTGGCTTAAGTGAAATCGAAAACACTGCATCAAACTCCTCCACAAGATGGTTGTCATTGGGAAAAGGCAAAGAACTACACCTAATTCCAAGACCAGAAGCGGAAATAAAAACGCATAAGGCCGTTCATTTTGCTATGGCTCTAGACGATATAGACCGTTTTATTATGCATTTAAAAAGTCTAGACATCAACTTCTGCGACTGGCCCGGAACATCTAACCAATACAACGTTAGGAAAGACGGTATCAAACAGGTTTACTTTCAAGATCCCAATGGATACTGGATTGAAGTAAATGATGCAAACGCCATGGACTAAAACCAAAATCCTAGAATAAAAATCTAATACATAACAACCGCATTAAATAAGAGTCTCTAGTTGGTGTAAAATATTTAGACACTTCTACTCCTCCGCAGCGGGGCGGTCTAAGGCAGTAACTTGGTAGTCCAAGGCATTTTCTTCACCTGCCAAGCGGATAATGTCCTTATCAATCTTTTTAAATTCACGAGAAGCATCGTTGTATTGGTTTACAACCGTGCCTATGGTTCTGCCCAAGCGGCCGTGTAGGTCCTCAAAGGCATTGAGGTGTTTGGAAAGTTTTTCTACATTCTTTAAGATGTCCTGAATGGAATTTTCAATTTTAAGGTTGTGCAACGCCTTTACCGTTATCTGCAGCATCGGAAATAGGCTCATTGGGGATACAATCATCACCTTTTTTTCATAAGCATAAGACACCAAATCGCGGGAGTTGATTTGCAATGTACCTACCCTACTGTTCAACAAGTCTTGGTACAAGCCATCAGCAGGGATAAACATATAGGCATAGTCGGTAGTCGTTTCGTTGGGGCGTATGTATTTGGCGGTTTCGTCTATGCGCTTTTTGATGTCGCTCTTAAACGACTGTTCTAAGGATTTAATCGCTTCGGGGTCGCTGCTTTCCACCATTTTATTGTAGTTGTCCAAAGAAAACTTAGCATCTATGGGAATGATAAAATCTCCCACCTTGACAATGGCATCTACCATCTCACCATTGGAAAAGCTGTGTTGCATTGCAAACAACTCCGGAGGCAAAACGTTTGCTAATAGGTTTTCAAGTTGTATCTCGCCCAAAATACCACGCTGCTTAGAATTACCTAAAATCTTTTCTAGGGTCTTCATCTGGTTGGCAAAACTTAGTACCTGCTCGTTGGTGCCCTTGATTTCAGACAAGGCCTTGGTCACATCTGTAATGGCTTTTTTGGACTCGGCAAACTGTTGGGTAATAGATTGGTTAGACGAGCGTTGGTATTCGCTTATGCCCTTGGTGATGTTGTCCAGCTTCTGCTCCAGTTCCACACGAGTTTCTTTGGCATTTGCATCTGTTTCTTTTCGAATACCTTGTATCTCCTCACGCAACTGCGCATTGAGTTGCATCAAAAACTCATTAGACACCCCTGCAGACTGGTTTTTTTGGTTCATAAAATAAAACACTAGCAGTGCCAAGACAACAACAAGTACTGGAATCCATTCCATCAAAAAATGTTTGCTTAAATATACGTGAAAATGACCAATGAACTACTTGCTCAAATACATCTTACGACGTCCGTAAAGCTCATAGAACTCATCATCCTTTAGGTTGTCGATAAATAAGATACTCTCTCCCGTACTCTTCATTTCTGGGCCCAACGCCTTATCAACATTCGGGAATTTGTTAAATGAAAATACCGGTTGCTTGATGGCAAAACCTTCTAGCTTGGGTTGGAAATCAAAGTCCTTCACTTTTTTGTCGCCCAGCATAACCTTGGTGGCATAGTTCACATAAGG
Organism: uncultured Flavobacteriaceae bacterium; assembly: GCA_964014735.1. GTDB lineage: Bacteria > Bacteroidota > Bacteroidia > Flavobacteriales > Flavobacteriaceae > UBA7446. Next base: position 40,366 of record CAXHBH010000007.1, read on the forward strand.
TTCCTTATACGCCTTGGCGATAAAAGGGACTGTACGTGATGCACGTGGATTGGCCTCAATAATATAAACAATATCGTTCTTAATGGCAAACTGAATATTGATTAGTCCTACAGTGTTGAGCGATAGTGCGATTTTTTTGGTGTGGTCTTTAATCTGCTGCATTACAAAGTCGCCCAAGTTAAAAGGAGGCAAGGTCGCATTGGAGTCTCCCGAGTGGATACCACAGGGTTCTATATGCTCCATGATGCCGATAATATATACGTCTTCACCATCGCAAATAGCATCTGCTTCGGCCTCAATAGCCCCGTCTAAGTAATGATCTAACAGCAGTTTGTTGTTGGGTATTTTATGTAATAAATCCACCACATGTTTGACCAATTCTTCTTTGTTAATGACAATTTTCATTCCCTGGCCACCCAATACATAGGATGGGCGAACCAGTATTGGGAAATTTAATTTGTCTGCCAAGGCAAGGGCTGCGTCTGCGGTTTCTGCAACACCAAACTCTGGATATGGAATATTATTTTCCTTCAATAGTGTGGAAAAACTTCCACGATCTTCTGCCAAATCCAAAGACTGGAAGCTGGTACCCATGATTTTCACACCATAGCGCTCTAATTTCTCTGCCAGTTTTAGGGCTGTCTGACCCCCCAACTGAACAATAACACCTTCGGGTTTTTCGTGACGGATGATGTCGTAGATATGCTCCCAAAACACCGGCTCAAAGTAAAGCTTATCGGCCGTGTCAAAATCGGTAGAAACCGTTTCGGGGTTACAGTTGATCATTATGGTTTCATATCCAGCTTCAGCAGCAGCCAGTACGCCGTGCACACAACAGTAATCAAATTCAATTCCCTGACCAATTCTGTTTGGTCCAGAGCCCAATACCACCACTTTCTTTTTGTCGGTCACCACACTTTCATTGTGCACGTAGGAATCGCCGTCAGCAGTTTCCATGGTACTTTCAAAAGTGGAGTAGTAATAAGGTGTTTTGGCCGTAAATTCAGCGGCACAGGTATCTACTAGTTTGTACACACGGTGAATGTTATGCACATCTCGCTTTTTGTAAACCTCACTTTCCAAACAACCCAGCATATGGGCAATTTGTCTATCGCCATAGCCTTTTTGTTTGGCTTCTAATAGCAATGGCTTTTCAATTGAATCTATTGTAAATTTTGAAATTTCTTTCTGTAAATTAAATAATTCCTCATACTGCTTCAGATACCACATATCAATCTTAGTGATATCATAGATCTGACTGAGCGGTATGCCCATCGCAATGGCATCATAAATTACAAAAACCCTGTCCCAAGAGGCGTGGGTCAGCTTGTCAATAATTTGGTTGTAATCGGTATAACCCTTGCCATCTGCACCCAGTCCGTTACGCTTTATCTCTAGTGACTGCGTGGCTTTGTGCAAGGCTTCTTGAAACGAACGCCCAATACCCATCACCTCACCAACAGCTTTCATCTGTAGTCCCAAGGTGCGGTCAGAACCTTCAAACTTATCGAAGTTCCAACGTGGAATTTTAACAATTACATAATCGAGCGTTGGCTCAAACAAAGCAGAAGTAGACTTGGTAATTTGGTTATCAAGCTCATCTAATCTGTAGCCCATGGCGAGTTTGGTAGCGACTTTGGCAATTGGGTAACCTGTTGCCTTACTTGCTAGTGCCGAAGAACGCGAAACCCTTGGGTTAATTTCAATGGCAATAATATCTTCTTTTTCATCGGGGCTTACGGCAAACTGTACGTTACAGCCACCAGCAAAGTCACCAATGCTGCGCATCATCTTAATGGCCATGTCACGCATTTTCTGATAGGTTTTATCTGAAAGTGTCATGGCAGGCGCCACGGTTATGGAGTCTCCAGTATGGATTCCCATTGGATCCATGTTTTCAATTGAACAAATGATGACTACATTGTCATTGTTGTCACGAAGGAGTTCCAACTCGTATTCTTTCCAACCCATCATGGCTTTGTCAATCATGACCTCATGTATGGGTGAAATTTCAAGACCACGTCTTAGCAATTCCTCAAAGTCATTTTCATCATAAACGATGGCGGCGCCTGCGCCACCAAGAGTGTAAGAAGCACGAATACAAAGGGGAAAACCAAATTCTTGAGCAATTTCCTTTCCTCTAAGAAATGACGTTGCTGTGGCTTGCGGTGCCATGGGAACATGAATTTTTCCCATAAGCTCGCGGAATTTTTCGCGATCTTCTGTAATGTTAATCGCATCTATATTAACCCCTATCAAGTTTACACCAAAGTCTTTCCAAATGCCCTTTTCATCTGCTTCAATACACAAATTGAGTGCAGTTTGACCACCCATAGTAGGCAATACGGCGTCAATTTGCGAATGTTCCTTCAGAATTTGAATGATAGATTTTGTGGTTAGCGGCAACAAATAAATATGATCGGCCATTGATGGGTCAGTCATAATGGTTGCTGGGTTGGAGTTTATAAGTATGGTTTCAATACCGTCCTCTCTGAGAGAACGAAGCGATTGCGAACCGGAATAATCAAACTCGCAGGCCTGGCCAATGATGATGGGTCCAGAGCCGATAATTAGGATACTGTTAAGGTCTTTTCTCTTTGGCATAAATTACAACAAATGTCGGTCAAAAATCTTTCGAATATATATAAAAAAAGGTGTTACTTATAAAGTAACACCTTGAAGTTTTAAACTGTTTATTCACTTATTTTTTGTGACGTGGTTCGGATGAAACAGATATCTTTTTGCGTCCCCTAGCGCGACGTGCTGCTAATACCTTACGACCTGCTGCAGAAGCCATACGCTCCATGAAACCGTGTTTGTTACGGCGCTTTCTTCTTGAGGGCTGAAATGTTCTTTTCATCAATGTTTTATTAAAGTCGGCTGCAAATATACAATAACTCGTGTAAGGGCAAACAGCACTAGCCCAGAAATATGTAAATTTGCACTAAAATCATAGCTATGTTTCCAAAATTCATAAAAATTGTACTCGCGATCGTCTCTGTAGGATTTGCTGTTTACCAATTTATTGAAGGGAATATCGGCAATGGAATTGCGATGATTCTCTTAGCCGGTATTTTTGTTTTTCTTTTTTACAAGAATGAATTGATCTTAGTTGCTTTCCTACGCCTACGCAAGCAAGACTTTGAAGGAACGCAACGCTGGCTGAACAGAATCAAAAAACCCGAATCTGCACTTACACAAAAACAACAAGGCTATTTTTATTTCCTTCATGGCGTGATAGAAGCCCAAAAAAACCTGACAAAAGCAGAGCGTCACTTTAAAAAAGCTATTTCACTGGGACTTAATATGAAACATGATTTGGCCATGGCCAAACTGAGTCTTGCGGGTATTGTAATGCAGAAAAGACGTAAAAGAGAAGCCACATTACTATTAAACGAAGCTAAAAAATTGGACAAGCAAAATATGCTTAACGATCAAATTAAGCTGATGCAACAGCAATTAAAGAAGATCTAACTCAGTGCTGAGCTAAGGATAATTTGTGGTAAATTTTGATTAAACCATTCTGCGCGTGTCATAATCATGACGTGTGTTCCTTTAGGTACTGGTATAAAGTCCTTTAGAAATAGGGCTGGAAATACCATGTCATAAGTACCGTGTATGTGTGTTACGTTGGGTAGCGGTATATCTTGACTCCAATTGAATAAAACCTTTAGTGACCAATTTAAATATTCTGGTGATCGGACTGAAAGGTATTTTTTATTTAAATCCATACGTTTTCGTGCAGTTGGGCCAAAAATAAATCCTACAAAATCTTCAAGATTATCAATCCACTGAACAGGAAAAAACTTATATGCATTCGTCTTACGGCTGATGCGCATGTGCATGGGAAACTCACGCCAAGTACGCACACTTGAAATGATAATAACCTTTCGGCATGAAATAATTTTAGACATCTCTTGGACTAACATCCCACCAAAAGAAACACCAATTAAAATAGGATTTGGATGAGTCACTTTTGCACACATACGTTCTGCATAAGATGCCAAAGATTCGTTCTGATTAGGCATAAACCAAGATAACAAATGCACCTTCATAGGGCTGCTGAGTTTTATACGTTCAAAAATCTCATTGTTTGCAGCCATACCAGGCATCATATAAACATGAACAGCGGCACTCTTATTCATTGTAACTCAATGTACATAAAATTTTGTAAATTTGCAGTCTAGCAACTAATTAATGAATAAAATTAACGTTACTGACAATGCTTTTTTGCGCCAATTTGAAACTGAATTTCAAGGAGAACTTGCCAAGATTGAGTATGCGCAACAGGAACGTAAAATCTTTTTAACCAAACTTGTAGTACCGAAAGAAAAGTGCACTAATGACTTTAGTGATGCTTTCATCAAGGAAGTGCTATCAATCATATCAGAGCGAAACATCAGCATGATGCCAACCAGCCCTGAGATAGTGCTCTTTATACGTAAGAACAAGCGCTACAGAAGTATGTTACCTATTGGCGTACGTATATAAATTACTAGGCTGTAATGGCTGATTTTACATCGAATTTTACCAACCCATCATCATCGATTTCGGTCAAGCGCACAAGATGTATACTATTGCATAAGGTGGGGTTCCAGAAAGTTTTTACCTTGACATAATTAGGAGTAAATCCATGGATGTATCCGCGCTTATTTTCAGATTCAAATAAAACTTCTTGTTCGGTTCCTAATTGGCTTTCGTAAAAAGAACGCCGCTTTTTTTGAGATAACCCTCGTAACATTTTACTCCTTTTGGAACGCACTTCCTTAGGGACAACAGCTCCCATGCTTGCTGCAAGGGTATTCTCACGTTCCGAATAAGTAAATACGTGTAAGTATGAAATGTCAAGTGTGTTAAGAAAGTGATAGGTTTCCAAAAAATGATCTTCTGACTCACCAGGGAAACCAACAATTACATCAACCCCAATGCAGGCATGCGGCATAAGAGCTTTTATCTGTTCGACACGTTTCAGATATAACTCTCGCTGGTATCTTCTGCGCATGGCTGCCAAAATCTCGTTACTGCCACTTTGCAGTGGTATGTGAAAATGAGGTACAAATCGTTTGGATTTTGCTACAAAATCAATGGTTTCTTGAAGTAACAAATTAGGCTCAATGGAAGAAATACGTATACGTTCCAAACCTGATACCCCATCTAAAGCTTTAACCAAGTCAAAAAAAGTATGTTCATGCCTTTTAGCACCAAACTCTCCCTTTCCAAAGTCGCCAATATTAACTCCCGTTAAAACCACTTCTTTGATGTCTTGGGCGGCAATTTCATTTGCTTGCTTGAGGATATTTTCAAGTGTGTCGCTACGCGAAAAACCACGAGCCAAAGGAATGGTACAGTAGGTACATTTGTAGTCACAGCCGTCCTGAACCTTCAAAAATGCTCTAGTGCGATCCCCAATGGCATAACTTCCAATGAATTGCTCAAGAGCATCAATGGAACAAGCGTGAATGGCGGTCTGAGAAGCAGTTTTGCTCTCAACAAAATCCACAACATTAAACTTTTCGTTAGCACCTAAAACCAAATCTACACCGTCTAATGCGGCCAATGCTTCAGGGTTAAGTTGTGCATAGCACCCTATTGCAACCAAAAAACCTTCAGGGTTTTGCTTGAGCGCTTGATTGACAATAATTTTGAATTTTTTATCGGCATTTTCTGTAACAGAACAGGTGTTGATAACATATACGTCTGCGGGTGAATCAAAAGCAGTTTCAGAATAGCCTGATGCCTTAAAAGAGCGGGCTATGGTTGATGTTTCTGAAAAATTCAACTTACATCCCAAAGTGTAAAAAGCTACCGAACCTGTATTTGCCATGTTGTTGTTTTTACAAATATAATCCCATATGATCGAAGCTAACCTGCATAACGGCGTAATTCCTTTGTTGCATCAAATAAATGTGTTAAAACAGCCTTGTCTGCTGCTTGCATTTCTTTACCGCGTCTAGACATGACCACATTAGCCGTATCCATCATATTATTCAAATTGTTTTCAGTCATGCCTTGAGACCCGCCTCTAGAGAAGCTAGGGATAAAAGTTCGGGGGAAACCAATACTAAAAATACTACAACCAATCCCTACAACAGTAGCCGTATTCAAAGGGGTTTGTATGGCTGTTTTGGAATGGTCGCCCATAATAAGGCCACAAAACTGCAAACCAGTTGATATAAATTTTTGTTGGGTATAGTTCCATGCACGGGTGTTACCATAATCATTTTTAAGATTTGAAGCGTCGGTCCCAGCTGCCAAATTACACCACTCTCCTATAACAGCGTTACCCAAAAATCCATCATGTCCTTTATTGCTGTTACCGATCATCACAACATTATTGAGCTCGCCACCCACCTTGCAGTATGGTCCAAGACTGGTACCGCCATAGATTTTAGCACCCATTTTAACAACAGTATTTTTACCAATATATAAAGGGCCACGAAGCAAAGCGCCTTCCATAATGGTTACGTCATCGTCAATGATAATAGGTCCATCTTGCGTATTGTATATCACAGCAAATGAGGTAACATTTACTCCTACCATCAACGGATATTTACCGTGATGTTGGTTGGTTTTGTTGAGTTTATTGTTGTGTGTTTTACTAAAAAAAGCAGCGTCCGAAATCAGAACTTCCGCATTTTTGGGAAACAAATCCCATGGATATTGAATAATGCTTACTTCAGCGTCTAGCTCGATAATTTTAAATGTTGTTAATACCTTGTCTTTACTGGAGCTAGCGCCGCAAAAAGCAATCATATTGCCTCTGTGCATTATCTTCTGTCCGTTTCTTAAATTTTTAATGGCATATAAAAGTTCTGCATTTGGGATGCATCCCGCCATAACAGCAAGATCAAAAGAAGGTGTTTTGGGTTGAAGGTAAGCTGCTGTTTCTACTACAACTTCAGCATCTAGCGCATCAGACCATCTATTAGCTAGTGTCTTACTACCTATCAACAATTCAGCAACAGGCCTAGTATAGACCAAGGGTAATAAATCGGAACGGTTTGGACCGTCAAATAAGCAAATACGCATTCATCAAATATAGGTGTAAATAAAAAAACCTCCGCAAGGAGGCTTTAAATTTTGCTATATACAGAAAATTTACTTTTTGAATTTGGCATACTTGTTTTTGAACTTGTCAATACGTCCAGCAGTATCTACAAGTTTAGACTTACCTGTGTAGTAAGGGTGTGATGTGCGTGAAATCTCCAATTTAACTAACGGATATTCAACACCATCTACTTCAATTTTTTCTTTTGCGTTGGCAGTTGACCTTGTTATAAAGACGTCTTCATTAGACATGTCTTTGAAAGCTACCAAGCGATAGTTGTCGGGATGTATACCTTGTTTCATAATGCGTTTCCTTTATAAAGGGGTGCAAATTTAATTATTTTATCTAAATTTACCATACTCTTAACCATAAAAAACAATATATGGAAACTTCACCAAAATTAGGAACTTATAATTATCGCTTTGGCGCTATAGCAGCTGGCATTGGAATCGTATTCAGTATAATGCTTTTTAGCATGGATATGACCTACAATCAATCATCTGTTATCCAGACAATAAATATATTAATTCCTGCATCATTATCAATAATGGCTATTCTAACATTTAAAAAAGATAATGTTGGACTTCTGTCATTAAAACAAGCCATCAAGCTAGGTGTTGGTGTGTTTTTAGTAGCTGGAATTATTGGATTAACATACTTGACCATTTTTATCAATTTTATTGAGCCAGATTTCATTACAAATACCGCTGCTTTACAAGCTGATGCTTTGCGTGAAGCGCAACCAACTATGGATGAAGACATTATTGAAATGCAACAAACCAATACAGAAAAGTATTTCTATATAAGCTATCCATTCATCTTGATTTTTAATGTCCTAATCGGACTTCTAGTTGGACTTATAACAGGCTTATTCACAAAAAAGAGTTAATTGACCAAAAAGCCGAAATTATCGATTGTCATTCCATTTTTAGACGAGGAAGCATCACTTCCGGAGCTTTACAGTTGGATTGTTCGTGTTTTAGATGAGGCTGAACTCAGTTTTGAAATTATTTTTATTGATGACGGTAGCAGTGACAATTCCTGGGCCTGGGTAACAGGTGTTATCAGCCAAGACAAGCGTATTCATGGCATAAGATTTTTGCGCAACTACGGAAAATCCCAAGCCTTGCACGCCGGCTTCATAGCTTGTTCAGGAGAAGTGGTTTGCACCATGGACGCCGATTTACAAGACTCCGCTAATGAATTACCGGAACTATATCAATTAATCACTAATGGTGATTATGACATGGTTTCAGGGTGGAAAAAGAAAAGATACGACTCCCTACTATTTAAAAACATACCCTCTAAAATTTTTAACTGGGCTGCTAGAAAGGTGTCAGGCATTAGGCTTCATGATTTTAATTGTGGCTTAAAAGCCTACCGAAGTGATGTAATCAAAACGATTGAAGTTTACGGAGAAATGCATCGCTATATTCCCGTGCTGGCCAAGCAGGCTGGCTTTAGAAAAATAGGTGAAAAAGTTGTAAAGCATCAAAAACGAAGGTTTGGTCATTCTAAATTTGGAGCGGACCGCTTTGTAAAAGGTTTTTTAGACCTAATAACCTTGTGGTTTCTACATCGATTTGGCAGAAGGCCCATGTACTTTTTTGGGCTGATTGGCAGCATCATGCTTGTTATGGGTTTTGGTTTCTCGATTTACCTTGGAATTGATAAAATATTTGTCAACCCTGATGGACGACTGATTGCTAATAGACCACAATTTTATGTGGCACTTACAACCATGATACTAGGCAGTCAGTTCTTTTTAGCTGGATTTTTGGGTGAAATTGTAATCCGAAACAGAAACCACAAAACTAGGTATAAAATAAAAGAACACTTAAACCTTAACTCTAAAGTGAATACGTAAATTTGTGTCGTAAAAAATACTCATGAGTACATCTTTTTTAGCAGAGGCTACTGTCTGGGAACAACCCCCATTTGACAGTGAAACAAGGAAAGCCGTATCCGAATTGAAAAAAACCCCCGACGCATTAGAAGATGCCTTTTACAAAGATTTGGCTTTTGGTACTGGAGGTATGCGCGGTATTATGGGTGTAGGTACCAACCGAGTAAACAAATACACCTTTGGCAAAACAACGCAAGGTTTAAGCAAATACATAAATTCGCAGTTTCCTGATGAAACGCCTCGTGTGGTGATTGGCTATGACTGCAGACATAACAGTAAAGAACTCGCGCAAACAGTAGCTGATATTTTATCAGCAAACGGAATAAAAGTCTATGTATTCACAGACTTAAGGGCAACACCCGAGGTGTCTTTTGCAGTTCGTTATTTAAACTGTCATTGTGGTATCGTACTTACTGCCTCACACAATCCTCCAGAATATAATGGCTACAAGGTATATTGGCAAGATGGCGGACAGATTGTTCCGCCCCAGGATAAAGCTATAATTGCAGCAATTAATAATACTACTTATCAAGACATCTTATTTGATACCAAAGCAGAAAACATTACGCCCATTGACCATGACATTGACGAGGCCTTTCAAAATGCTTCTGTAAAAGTTGGCTGTATTGGTAATGGAAATCGCGAAAATGTCAAAATTGTATTTACGCCACTACATGGTACGTCTGTTACTGCCATTCCACAGGTATTAAAAAAAGCAGGATATAGCCATGTAAACGTTATTGAGGAACAGGCCAAACCCGACGGTGACTTCCCTACAGTAAAATCGCCTAACCCAGAAGAGCCTGAAGCCCTACAAATGGCCATGAAAAAAGCCAATGACATTGGTGCTGATATTGTGATTGGAACTGACCCAGATGCAGACCGTCTGGGGATAGCCGTGAGAAACGAAAACGACGAACTCGAGCTCTTAAATGGCAACCAAACAATGGTAGCCATGACAAAATTTATTCTAGATAAAGCCAAATACACCGCAGAGGATAATCCATTTGTGGGATCAACCATTGTATCTACCCCCATGATGAGCGTATTGGCCAACCATTATGGTGTTGAATGTAAGCTTGGACTTACTGGATTTAAATGGATTGCCCAGATGATCGAACATTATCCAAATCAAAAATGTTTGGGTGGTGGTGAAGAAAGTTTTGGATATATGGTAGGTGACTTTGTTCGTGACAAAGATGCCGTAACAGCTACGCTGCTTGCGTGTGAGTTGGTTTTAGAAGCCAAATCAAATGGCACTTCTTTCTTTAACGTCTTATTGGAAGCCTATGAAAAATTAGGATGCTTTCAAGAGCGCTTATTTTCATTAGTCAAAAAGGGAAAATCGGGTGCTGAGGAAATTGATAATATTATGGATCGCTTTCGAAAAGCACCTCCGAATCAGATTGACGGTAGCCCCACACTTTTTATTGAAGATTATACGACTGGTGTTAGATCAATTGTAAAGAATCAAGAAAAAGAAATGATATCTTTGCCCAAAGCTAATGTGTTGATTTTTATTGCCGAAGATGGTACGCGAATAGCTGCCAGACCCAGTGGCACTGAGCCAAAAATAAAGTTTTACGTGAGTGTAAATACACCCCTTAATTCAACTCATAATTATAGAATGATCAAAGATCAACTCGACAAAAAAATGGATCGTGTTTTGGCTGAATTAGGGATTTAAGATGAGTCCTATTAGATACATACTGCGTTACGCACTTCCATACAAGGGGTACATTGCACTAAACATTATGTTTAACATATTTTATGCACTTTTTAATGCGATATCCTTTTTGGCATTATTGCCTATGCTAGAAGTGCTTTTTGGAAATAAAAAAGCACCAATAGAAATGCCTTCAGTGGAAAGCAGTAACTCTTATAGAGAATATTTGTTTGACTCTTTTAGATTTCAGCTTGCTGATTATGCCCAAGACGATGCTTTAAAAGCATTGATGTTGGTCATAGTAGTGATTTTAATAACCTTCTTACTAAAAAATGCCTTCAATTATTTTGCTGTTTTTTTTATTACCTATATGCGTAATGGCGTAGTAAAAGACATACAGTGCAATATTTATGAAAAGCTGATTTCTTTTTCTGCAAGTTTCCATGCCAACAACAAAAAGGGAGATACGATATCACGCGTAACTTCTGATGTTACAGAAGTACAACGTTCTTTTTTAAGTGTATTTGAAATGCTTATTAGAGAACCGCTGACGATTGTATTTGCGCTTGTTGCCATGTTTGCTCTGAGTGCAAAACTCACACTGTTTGTTTTGGTGTTTATTCCCATAGCTGGCTGGCTTATTTCAATTGTTGGAAAAAGCCTTAAATCACGATCAGATAAGGTACAGAAGGAACAAGGGGAGCTACTTTCTTATTTGGAAGAATCGCTTACTGGAATTCCCATCATTCAAATCTTTACAGCCGAAAAGATATTCAATCAGAAATTTGCTGCTGTTACCAAGCGCCTTTTTAATTTTTCTAATAAACTTATACATAGAGAAAGTCTAGCAAGTCCAGTAAGTGAATTTTTGGGTGTTGCTGTCATTGGTGTCATATTATTTGTTGGAGGACGACTTGTTTTGGTTGAACAATCAATGAGTGGAGAAGAATTTATCACATATATGTCATTGGCATATGGCGTACTTACTCCTGCTAAATCTATGAGTAGAGCCGTCTACAGCATCCGAAAAGGAAATGCTGCTGCACAACGTATTATGGAATACCTCTTTCATAAATCAGAAATTCAATCTCCTACTAATCCAACAATATTAACTGAATTTTCATCTGAAATTATTTTTGAAAATATACAGTTTAAATATGAAGAAGAAACAATTATTGATGGGTTTAATTTAAAAATACCTATTGGACATTCGATAGCCCTTGTCGGTGCATCAGGAAGTGGTAAAACAACAATCGCTAATTTATTGGCACGTTTTTACGACCCGCAACAAGGAACCATTAAAATTGATAGTACAAGCATAAATTCAGTTGATTTAAGTCAACTGAGAAGTATGTTTGCCTATGTGACCCAAGACGCTATATTATTCCATGACTCGGTAAAGGAAAATCTTCTAATAGCAAAGCCAGATGCATCAAAGGATGAACTTGAAAATGCATTGCAAATCGCAAATGCATACAGCTTTATTAATCAACTTCCACACGGTATTGATACCGTAATTGGCGATGCAGGAAACAAACTGTCAGGTGGACAAAAACAACGTTTGGCCATTGCTAGGGCTGTACTCAAAAATCCACCCATCATGATTTTAGACGAAGCCACCTCGGCTTTGGATACCGAATCTGAAAAACTAGTTCAAGATGCGCTCCAAAAAATGATGCAAAATCGTACCTCATTGGTTATTGCACACCGTCTATCAACAATTAAAAGTGCAGATGAAATCATTGTTCTAGAAAAAGGGAAGATAATAGAAAGAGGTACTCACAAGGAATTGTTGGCTCATAATGGCATGTATAAAAAACTAATTGAGCTACAATCATTCGATTAACATTATGCGTTTACACAAAAATTTAGTTTTGGCGGTGCTCTATGGCCTGCATCAGATTTTTAATGAAGAAAAATATGCAGACAAGGTTGTAGCGCAAATACTTAAAAGCGATAAACGCTGGGGAAGTCGTGACCGTGGATTTATTGCAGAAACCACCTACGAAATTGTCCGATGGAAGCGTCTTTATGCTGCTATTGCAAACGTACAAGAACCTCTAAATCGCCAAGATTTTTGGCGCATTTTCGCTGTTTGGGCTACCCTAAGAGGCTATGTGTTACCGGATTGGAAACCCCTTGATGGAACCCCCACACGACGTATTAAGGGAAAATTTGAAGAACTGCGCCAAGAACGCAAATATCGTGAGTCTATCCCCGATTGGCTGGATGCATTGGGGTGCAAAGCCTTGGGTGAAAAAAAGTGGACACTTGAGATGGAAGCACTCAACACCATAGCGCCAGTTGTGCTACGTGCCAATGCGCTAAAAACACTTCCTAAGCTGTTGCGCAACGCGCTGCTTGAAGAAAAAATTAAAACGCAGACCCTCGCAAAATATCCCGATGCCTTGGTACTTGACGAACGCGCCAATGTGTTCAGCACAGGAACCTTTCAGCGAGGTTGGTTTGAGGTACAAGATGCTTCATCTCAATCTGTAGCACCGTTTACACAGGTTGCCCCTGGAATGCGTATAATAGACGCTTGTGCCGGTGCCGGAGGAAAGGCCCTGCACTTGGCGGCAATGATGAAAAATAGAGGACAGTTGATCGCGCTAGACATTCATAACTTTAAACTGCGCGAACTCAAAAGACGTGCAAAGCGTGCAGGTGCGCACAATATCGAAACCCGTCATATTGAAAACAATAAGGTTATCAAAAAACTACACGGCTCTGCCGATAGGGTTTTGTTAGATGCACCTTGTAGTGGTTTAGGAGTTTTAAGAAGGAATCCCGATGCGAAATGGAAGCTAAATCTAGAATTTATTGATCGTGTTGTGCTGGAACAACAACAGATAGTAACGCAATACGCACACATGGTTAAGCCAGGGGGTAAGTTGATATACGTAACCTGTTCAATACTGCCACAAGAAAACGAAGAGCAAATTGCAGCCTTCATGGAAACCGAAATAGGCAAAGAATTTACGTTAGAAAAAGAACAGTACTTGTGGCCAGCGGTAAACGGATTTGATGGCTTTTATATGGCCCGACTGCTGCGAAAAGCCTAAGTTGTTGATAAATTGATGTGTTTCGTTTACTTTTTGGGGAATAAACCCGTGCTCTTCATCACTACTATGCTTATTTTTGTTCTTTAATCATTATCTATGATTTGTTTTTTTGGCGATCCCAATAAACACATTTACGTTGTTCAGAAAGAATTTCCAGTAGACGAAGAAGATCAGCAAAAACTACAATGGCTTTTTGGCGAATACCGTTTACTACGAAAGTCCTTTATCCAAGCAGATCTCATAGGACCTCGCATTTCCATGATTACTCCTTGGAGTACCAATGCAGTGGAAATTTGCCATAACATGGGGCTAAATGACATTATTCGTATTGAGCAGTTTTGGACAAAAGATAACATTGTTTTTGATCCCATGATTCACCAGCGTTTTAAGGAATTGGATCAACATATCTACGACAACAAAAAAGAGCCAGAAGACATACTAGATATTGATGATATTGCTTCTTTTAACCAACAAGAAGGCCTATCTCTTAGCGAAGACGAAGTTGCTTATTTAGAAGACTTAGCAACACGCCTTAAACGTCCATTAACAGACTCGGAAGTATTTGGGTTTTCACAAGTCAATTCAGAACACTGCCGTCATAAAATTTTCAATGGTAAGTTCATCATTGACGGTAAAGTTAAAAAGCATTCGCTTTTTGAACTTATCAAAAAAACATCGAAAAAAAATAATGGTAATTTAGTGTCAGCTTATAAAGATAATGTGGCTTTTATTAAGGGGCCACCCCTAACCCAGTTTGCACCCCAGCAGGCAAACGCCCCAAGCAAATACGTCAAAAAACCTTTTCTTTCAGTGCTTTCGCTTAAAGCAGAGACACACAACTTTCCCACAACCGTAGAGCCCTTTAACGGAGCAGCAACAGGTTCAGGTGGAGAAATTAGAGATCGTTTGGCTGGAGGTCAAGGTTCAATTCCGATGGCAGGAACAGCTGTGTACATGACAGCATACCCAAGAACGGCGGCCAACAGACCATGGGAGCAATTGGCGCCTCGCCCATGGCTTTATCAAAACCCAGAAGACATCCTCATAAAGGCTTCAAACGGTGCTTCTGATTTCGGCAATAAGTTTGGACAACCGCTCATTGCTGGCTCATTGCTAACTTTTGAACATAAAGAAGACATTGAAACAATTGGTTATGATAAGGTTATTATGCTGGCTGGAGGTATCGGTTACGGAAAAATGCAACAAAGTATAAAACAAATACCAAAAAAGGGCGACAAGATTGTTGTCATGGGAGGTGATAATTACCGAATTGGAATGGGAGGAGCTGCCGTATCTTCGGCAGAAACAGGCGCATTTGACTCTGGCATTGAATTAAATGCTGTACAACGCTCCAATCCTGAAATGCAAAAACGTGTAGCCAACACTGTAAGAGCAGCTGTAGAAGCTGATAAAAACCCAATTGTTTCCATTCATGACCACGGAGCAGGTGGCCATCTAAACTGTCTTTCCGAACTCATTGAGGAGGTTGGTGGAAATATTGCGCTAGACAAACTTCCGGTTGGAGATAAAACGCTTTCTGCAAAAGAGATTATTGGAAATGAATCTCAAGAGCGTATGGGGCTGATTACTAATGCCAAGGGATTTGAGCAACTCAAAGAGATTGCAGAAAGAGAACTTGCACCTATTTTTGAAGTGGGAGAAGTTACCGAAGATCACAGGTTTCAAATTCAAGACGAAACAAAAAAGTTGTCACCAATTGACTTAGACTTATCGGATTTCTTTGGCAAAACACCCAAGACCATAATGCGAGACAGCATTAAAGCTAAAAATTATGCTGCCATACCAAAGTCTACTGCATTTGAAGAGCAGGTGTCATGGCTACTACAACTAGAGTCAGTAGCCAGTAAAGATTGGCTAACAAATAAAGTTGATCGTTGTGTCACTGGCCGTGTTGCCCAACAGCAATGCGTAGGACCACACCAGTTACCATTGGCTAATTGTGGTGTAATGGCACTTGATTTTGAGGGAGTTCACGGGGTGGCAACATCTGTAGGACATGCTCCTTTAGTTGGCCTCATAGATGCTGGCTTGGGAAGTAAAAATGCCATCGCAAAAGCACTTACCAATATCATTTGGGCACCCATTGCTGATGGTCTTAGCAACGTGAGCCTTTCAGCCAACTGGATGTGGGCATGTAATAACCCTGGAGAAGATGCACGTCTTTATAAAGCTGTTGAAGCCTGTGCAGAATTTGCCATAAAGTTGGGCATAAACATCCCTACAGGGAAGGACTCACTATCTATGAAACAAAAATACCAAGGCGAAGAAGTACTTGCACCAGGTACTGTAATCATCTCTGCTTCTGGTCATTGTGATGCTATTGACAAAGTAGTCACACCAGAACTAAAAGCTGATGATGGAATGGTATATTTTATAGATCTATCAGATGGTAATGATGCATTGGGCGGTTCTGCTTTTGCACAACTTCAACAGAGCATAGGTACAAGTGCACCAGATGTTGTCAAGGCAAAATATTTTAAGAAAGTATTTAATCAAGTCCAAAAAGAAATTAAAAAAGGAACTATCGCTGCTGGACATGATATTGGTGCGGGTGGTCTTATCACTTCATTACTAGAAATGTGTTTTGCTGCAGATGGTTTGGGCATGAGAGTCATCTTGCCTAAAAACAAAAAGGACGTAGCTCAAACACTACTATCCGAACAGGTTGGTATTTTGTTGCAAACAACAACTGAAGTTGCATCGAGATTGTTAAAAAAAGGCGTTGATATTGTCAAAATAGGTACACCTATCAAAACAAATAGTCTTGAAATTAAAGGTTGCACAGTGGATTATAGCTTCGACATTGCAACCTATAGAAAACACTGGTTTAAGAGTTCTTATCTTCTTGACCGTAAACAAAGTGGTACAAAAAAAGCCAAGGAGCGTTTTGATACTTTTGATAAAACGCCTCTGCAGTTTAAATTTCCTGGTGATTTTGATGGCACAATAAAACCACAACCAACACGTAAAATAAAAGCAGCTGTTTTAAGAGATAAGGGTAGTAATTCGGAGCGTGAGATGGCCTATATGATGCACTTAGTAGGCTTTGAAATCAAGGATGTTCACATGACAGATTTAACATCTGGTAGAGAAGATTTGAGCGATGTGCAACTGTTAGTAGCAGTAGGTGGATTTTCAAATTCCGATGTGCTGGGCTCTGCAAAAGGATGGGCGGGAACCATCAAATACAACGAAAAATCAAAAAAAGCCATTGAGCAGTTTTTTGCCCGACCCGACACCTTGAGTTTGGGGGTTTGTAATGGTTGTCAACTTTTCATTGAATTGGGCTTGCTACACCCCATAGCAAATGAAAAGCCCAAAATGGCTCACAACGACTCAGGTAAATTTGAATGTGTTTTTACTGATGTAATTATAGAAGAAAGTCCAGCTATTATGCTCAATAGCCTACAAGGAAGCAGATTAGGTATTTGGGCGGCTCACGGCGAAGGCAAGTTTATATTCCCAAAAGGTAAAAACAACTATGCTATCGCTGGTAAATACGCTTATGAATCATACCCTTCGAATCCAAACGGATCAGACCACAATGCTGCCATGCTAAGCAGTGACGATGGACGTCACTTGGTCACGATGCCACACCTTGAGCGCGCGATTTTTCCATGGAACTGGGGAAGCTACCCGGATAACCGTTCCGATCAGGTCAGCCCTTGGATAATGGCCTTCGAGGATGCTTACAATTGGATTTTAAGTAGGTAAAATCAAAAAAATATCGTTTTTTTGAATATTATCAATTGTATAAAAAAACGCTTTAAAATATGAAAACACCCAAAAGACTTTTTGATTTTATTGATATAATGGCAACTGACAAGCCGCTAGAAAATGCTGTGAATTCAAAAACTACCGGGCAATGGGTTGGCTTATCCACGCCAGAAGTCAGAGAACTCGGCAACAACTTGAGCGCAAAGCTACTTTCATTGGGTGTTGCAGCAGGCGATAAAATTGCTATGATTTCATCTACTAACAGAACAGAGTGGGTACTTGCAGACTACGCCATGGCTCAAATTGGCGCTATAAATGTTCCAATCTATCCAACTATTTCTTCGGACGATTATGCCTATATTATGAATCACGCAGAGGTGAGATTCTGTTTTGTTTCTGATATTAAAGTATTAAATAAAGTGCGCGAAATTCAATCCAACTGTTCAAAAATTGAAAACGTATTTAGCTTTGATAAAATTGAGGGTTGTAATGCTTTTGAAAACTTGCTAACTAAAAAGCCAACAAAAGCACAACTTCAAGAAATTGAAGCCCGAAAAGAAGCTATTGATGAAGCGGACTTGGCAACCATCATCTATACTTCAGGAACTACTGGAAAGCCAAAAGGGGTGATGTTAAGCCATCAAAATATTGTAAGCAATGTAATTGCTAGCCAAAAGAGATTGCCCTTAACATACGGGTACGCAAAAGCCTTGAGCTTTTTACCTATGTGCCACATCTACGAACGCATGCTTCTATATCTTTATTTTTATTCTGGGACGCAAATTTATTTTGCTGAGTCGTTAGAGACTATTTCTGAAAACCTGAACGAAATTAAGCCTGAGTTCATGACAGCAGTACCCCGACTTTTAGAAAAGCTTTTTGATAAGATTATTGCCAAAGGAGAATTACTAACTGGAATCAAAAAAAAATTATTTGATTGGGCGGTTGGACTCGGACTGCGTTATGAGCCATATGGCAAGAACGGCTGGTTTTATGAATTTCA
Organism: uncultured Flavobacteriaceae bacterium; assembly: GCA_964014735.1. Classification (GTDB taxonomy): domain Bacteria; phylum Bacteroidota; class Bacteroidia; order Flavobacteriales; family Flavobacteriaceae; genus UBA7446. The sequence continues at coordinate 58,792 of CAXHBH010000007.1, forward strand.
GCTTAAAATTGCAAGAAAACTTATTTTCAAAAAATGGCAAGAGGCCCTAGGAGGTAATTTAACAACCATTGCATCGGGTAGTGCAGCGCTTCAGCCTAGGCTAGCACGCGTTTTTACTGCAGCAGGTATGACTGTGGCAGAAGGCTATGGTCTAACAGAAACATCCCCAGTTGTATCAGTCAACGATATGCGTAATTTTCAAATGAAAATCGGCTCTGTTGGCACACTTTTAGATGATGTTGAAGTTAAAATTGCAAAAGATGGTGAAATCCTATGTAAAGGACCCAATGTCATGATAGGATATTACAAGGATAAAGAAAAAACCAATGAAGTAATCAGAGATGGATACTTCCATACAGGAGATATTGGTCATATTGATTCTGATGGATTTTTAAAAATCACTGATCGAAAAAAAGCAATGTTCAAGACCTCTGGAGGAAAATATATAGCACCACAAGTCATTGAAAATGCCATGAAACAATCTGTATATATAGAACAAATCATGGTGATTGGTGAAAACCAAAAATTTCCAGCTGCTTTAATTCAACTAAACTATGAAGCCTTAGAAGCCTGGGCAAGAGAAAAACAACTACAACTTTCCGCTGACCAGACAACATGGTGTAAAAACGCTGTCATCCAAAACAAAGTTATGGATGAAGTGAATAGCATTAACGAACGTTTTGGCCAATGGGAAAAAGTAAAAGAAATACAACTTACACCGGATGTGTGGTCTGTAGATGATGGACAACTTACACCAACCATGAAGCTAAAGCGAAAAGTCATCAGGGAAAAATACAATTCACTAATAGAAAATATATATAGCGCATAAAATACTATGCGTGCATAGTATTTTTTTGTATGTTTGGGGTATGCAAATAACCACTTCGTACCCAACCGTTGACGCACTATACCGAGCAGCATGGCAAGCCATTACCAAAATGTACAATGAAGAAGCTGCTAAATACGACACCTCAATGGCAACAGGTTTGGCGTTATTATCAATAGACCCTGTTCACGGAACTCCCTCAACGGCGATTGCACCAAAGATGGGCATGGAGGCCACCAGCCTTTCTAGAACACTAAAGACACTTGAAAACAAGGGATTGATTGTTCGTGAACCGAATCCTGATGACGGCAGGAGCGTACTGCTTAAACTCACCACGGCGGGGCTAGAAAAAAGGGATTTGTCAAAATCCTTTGTTTTGAAATTTAATGAGCAAGTAACGCAAAACATCGATGCTAAAAAACTAGAGGCCTTTAGGCAGGTATCCGAAACCATCATCGAACTCATACAATCAAAAAACATTTACAAATAACCTGCCTATGAACAGACGTATAAAAAAAGTAGCCGTATTAGGGTCAGGAATCATGGGCGCTGGAATAGCCTGCCACTTTGCCAATATTGGTGTTGAGGTATTGCTGCTCGATATTGTTCCTAAAGAGCCAAATGATCTTGAAAAGAAAAAAGGTTTAGACACCACACACCCAGCGGTGCGTAACCGCATTGTTACGACCAATCTAACGGCGGCCATCAAAAGCAAACCTGCACCGCTCTACCATCCAAACTTTAAGGAGCGCATCCAAACAGGTAATTTTGAAGACGATATGTCCAAGCTTGCCGGCGTGGATTGGATTATCGAAGTCGTTGTAGAACGATTAGACATTAAGAAAATAGTTTTTGATCAAGTGGAACAGCACAGAGCGCAGGGAACATTAGTTAGTTCTAACACATCTGGTATTCCAATCAAATTTATGAATAAAGGAAGGTCAAAAGACTTTCAAGAACACTTTACGGTAACACATTTTTTTAACCCTCCTCGTTACCTCAAGTTGTTTGAAGTAGTGCCAGGGCCTAACTGTAAGGCTGAAGTTGTTGACTTCCTAATGGACTATGGTACCCGCTTTTTAGGCAAGTCGGCTGTGCTGGCCAAAGACACACCTGCCTTTATCGGTAACCGCATTGGCATCTTCTGTATTCAGAGTTTATTCCACCAAATGAAACCCATGGAAATAACTGTGGAGGAAGTAGATAAACTAACCGGTCCTGTGATGGGACGACCCAAATCTGCCACCTTTAGAACGGTAGATGTTGTGGGGCTAGACACCCTAGTGCATGTAGCCAAAGGCTTGCACGAAAACTGCCCGGACGACGAACGTCGTGACCGTTTTGTATTGCCAGATTTTATCCAACAAATGATGGACGAGCAGTGGCTCGGAAGCAAATCGGGTCAAGGGTTTTACAAAAAAATCAAAGACAAGGACGGAACGTCTGAAATACAAGTATTGGACCTGGACACCATGACGTATCGCTCCAAAAAGAAAGTATCTTTTGCTACTCTTGAAAAAACAAAATCTGTTGAGCGTGTTGCTGATCGTTTTCCCATTTTGATAAGCGGGACAGACAAGGCAGCACAATTCTACCGCGCTATTTTGGGCGAAACCTTTGCTTATGTACAGTACCGCATTCTCGAAATATCTGATGCCCTTTACCAAATAGACGAAGCAATGAAGGCTGGTTTTGGCTGGGAACACGGCCCCTTCGAATTGTGGGATGCTGTCGGACTAACAGAAGGAATTGCGCTTATTAAGGAAGCTGGGCACCAAGTTGCCCCATGGATAGAAACATTGGCCACCACTGGCGCTACAGGCTTTTATCAGCTTAACGAAAACAAGCCGCACTATTACAATATTGAGAAAGAGAAATTTGTGTCCGTTCCCGGACAAGAGGCCTTTATTATTTTGGATCACGTTAGAGAGAACGAGACCATCTGGCAAAATAAGGAATGCTCGGTAATAGACCTAGGAGATGGGATTTTAAATATAGAGTTTCGCTCAAAAATGAATACCATCGGTGCGGGTGTATTGCAGGGGATTAATAAGGGTATTGACCTTGCGGAACAAGGCTATGAAGGGGTTGTGATAGGCAATAACGGCACCAACTTCTCGGCAGGCGCCAACTTGGGCATGATATTCTTGCTAGCAGTAGAACAGGAATACGATGAGCTGAATATGGCCATTAAGTACTTCCAAGATACCATGATGCGGATGCGCTATTCGAGTGTACCCACAGTTGCTGCACCACACGGACTAACGCTTGGTGGGGGCTGCGAACTGTCCATGCATGCCGACAAAGTAGTGGCTGCTGCGGAAACCTACATCGGATTGGTAGAATTTGGCGTTGGAGTCATTCCTGGGGGTGGTGGTTCTAAGGAAATGACCTTGCGTGCGTCTGACATGTTCCGCAAAAACGACGTTGAGCTTAATGTGTTGCAAGAGCATTTCTTGGCCATAGGTATGGCAAAAGTGGCTACCTCGGCCTATGAAGCCTATGACTTTAGCATTTTACAGAAGGGGAAAGACATAGTTGTAGTCAACGGTAAACAGCAGCTGAACATTGCCAAGCAGGAAGCCCTGCTTATGGCGCAGCGCGGCTACACTCAACCCAAACAACGCACAGACATAAAAGTACTTGGAAAACAAGCTTTGGGCATGTTTTTGGTTGGTACAGATAGTATGGAAGCGGGACACTACATTTCGGAGCACGATCAAAAAATCGCCAACAAACTTGCCTATGTGATGGCAGGAGGTGATCTGTCGCAAGCGACGCAAGTAAGCGAACGCTATTTGCTGGACATCGAGCGTGAGGCTTTTTTATCGCTATGTGCCGAACGAAAAACATTGGAACGCATTCAACATATGCTCAAAACTGGCAAACCTTTACGCAACTAATTATGAAAACAGCTTATATCGTAAGGGCATATCGCACCGCCGTTGGAAAAGCACCACGGGGACTTTTCCGCTTTAAGCGTCCAGATGAACTGGCCGCAGAAACGGTTGCCCATCTCATGGACAGCATCCCTGAATTGGATAAAAAACGCATCGACGACGTCATTGTTGGAAATGCCATGCCCGAAGCAGAGCAAGGGCTTAACATGGCACGACTCATTTCGCTAATGGGACTGGAAACCGATACGGTTCCGGGCGTCACCGTTAACCGCTACTGCGCCTCGGGATTGGAAACCATTGCTATGGCTACTGCCAAGATTCAATCTGGTATGGCGGAATGCATCATCGCTGGTGGATCGGAAAGCATGAGTTATATCCCCTTTGGTGGATACAAACCAGTTCCCGATTATGAATTGGTAAAAAATGGAAAAGAAGATTATTATTGGGGTATGGGGCTTACGGCAGAGGCTGTAGCTAAAGAGTACAACATCTCACGGGAAGACCAAGACGCCTTTTCCTATGACTCACACCAAAAAGCGCTTGCGGCACTTAAAAGTGATGCCTTTAAAGACCAGATTGTACCCATCCATATTGAAGAAAACTACTTGGAAGGAAATACCAAGAAAACTCGCAACTATATAGTGGACACAGACGAAGGTCCACGTGCCGATACGGCCATTGACAAATTGGCTAAACTACGTCCCGTATTTTCGGTTGGTGGCACCGTGACTGCTGGTAATGCCTCACAAACCAGCGATGGAGCAGCCATGGTATTGGTCATGAGCGAGGATATGGTCAAAGAGCTTGGGTTTACTCCTATTGCGCGTATGGTTAGTTATGCAGCAGCAGGCGTACCGCCACGTATTATGGGGATTGGTCCTGTAGCAGCCATTCCAAAAGCACTGAAGCAAGCAGGAATGAAACAAGAAGATATTGAGCTCATTGAGTTAAACGAGGCTTTTGCTTCTCAATCACTAGCGGTTATTCGTACGCTCGGACTAAATACTGACATCATCAATGTGAATGGAGGTGCTATAGCCCTTGGACATCCACTTGGGTGCACGGGCGCAAAGCTTTCGGTGCAGCTATTTGATGAAATGAAAAAGAGAGATAACAAATACGGTATGGTGACCATGTGTGTGGGAACAGGACAGGGCGCAGCCGGAATTTTTGAACGTTTATAACACCAACTTATGGAAACAGCAGAACGTAAACTTACCCGTGGTGGTGCCTTTATACTAGAGGACACCAAAGTACAAGACATCTTCACTCCAGAAGAATTTAACGAAGAGCAGCGCATGATACGTGAAGTGATACAGGAATTTGTTGACCGTGAAGTTTGGCCTGCTCGTGAACGTTTTGACAACAAAGATTACGATTACACCTTTGAGCTGATGCGCAAAATTGGCGAGATGGGCTTTTTGGGCGTTAGCGTACCCGAGGCTTATGGCGGCATGGGGATGGGTTTTGTTGACACCATGCTGGTATGTGAATATATTTCGGGGGCTTCTGGTTCACTTTCCACTGCATTTGGTGCACACACTGGAATAGGCACCATGCCAATCGTACTCTACGGAAATGAAGAGCAAAAGAAAAAGTATGTGCCTAAACTAGCCAGTGGCGAATGGATTGGTTGTTACTGTCTTACTGAACCCACAGCGGGTTCCGATGCCAATAGCGGTAAGACCAAAGCAGTACTTTCTGATGATGGCTCGCACTACCTTATTTCGGGTCAAAAAATATGGATTTCTAACGCGGGCTATGCCAACTTAATGATTGTTTTTGCACGTATTGAAGATGATAAAAATATCACCGGCTTTATTATTCCAAATGACCCAGAAAATGGAATTTCCATGGGTGAGGAAGAAAAAAAATTAGGCATCAATGCATCTTCTACCCGACAAGTTTTTTTTAGTGACACCAAAGTACCGGTTGAGAATATGTTATCGGAGCGTGGCAATGGGTTTAAGATTGCAATGAATGCCCTTAACGTTGGGCGCATCAAGCTTGCAGTTGCCACCCTAGACGGTCAAAGACGTGTACTCAATGAGGCCATCAGTTTTGCTAATCAACGAGTACAGTTTAAAACACCGATTGCACAGTTTGGTGCCATCAAACAAAAGCTCGCCAATATGGCGACGTTCTTGTATGCTGGTGAAGCAGCTTGCTACAGAGCAGCAAAAGATATTGAGGATCGGATCGCACTTCGTGATGCCGCTGGGAATAGTCACCAAGAAGCAGAACTAAAAGGAGTAGAGGAATACGTTATTGAGTGTTCTATCCTTAAAGTTGCTTGCTCAGAGCACACCCAAATTACTGCAGATGAGGGGATCCAAATTATGGGAGGTATGGGCTACTCAGCTGAAACACCAATGCAAACGGCTTGGCGCGATACCCGAATCGCTCGAATCTACGAAGGAACCAACGAAATCAACCGTATACTATCGGTGGGTATGCTCATCAAAAAAGCCATGAAAGGACAACTGGATTTGATTGGTCCTGCCACAGCAGTGGGCGAAGAGCTTTTGGGTATTCCTGACTTTGCCATCCCTGATTTCTCGCTTCCTTTAAGCCAAGAAAAATATGTTCTAGCCAATCTCAAAAAGATATTTTTAATGATTGCTGGTGCTAGTGTTAAAAAGTATGGAACAGATCTAGATAAACATCAGCAATTGTTATTGGCTGTCGCCGATATCTTAATCGAAATATATATGGCTGAATCGTCTTTATTAAGATCGGAAAAGAATGTGGGAACTTATGGATTGGAAGCTTATGAGTTTCAAGTAGCGATGAGTCAGTTGTACTTATTTCAAGCGGTTGAAAAAGTAACAACTAAAGGCCGTGAAGCCATTTTGTCTTTTGCAGATGGAGATGACCAAAAAGCTTTACTTATGGGACTTAAGAGATTTACGAAATACCATGAGTACCCTAATGTGATTGCTTTGCGAAATAAAGTATCTGAGAAATTAGCTTCTGAAAATGCTTATTGTTTTTAAATAAAACTGTTTTCTAGTTAATTATATAAAGCCAAGCCAAATGCCTGGCTTTATTTTTGTTTTGTTAAACACAAAACTCATTAAAAAATAGAACTTTAAAGTGTGTTAAAATCATTTAAAATATAACCCAAGGCACCATTTTTTATTAAATTTGTTTTAAACAAATCCCAAGTCTATTTTATTTTTCATGCATGACCTTGCGTTTACAGCCAAAGTTTATCCATTATTAAGCGCAGACACTAAATTTTAGTAGATTTATTGATTGGAAATCTCTAAAAATAACTTAACGTTATTATGAAGCCTAGGGTTGCACAATTATTTTTAAAATGATACACCCAAATAAAAATATGAATACTGGTCATAACGTTGTATGTGGAGAGTTTCAAATTAAGTTCAAAAGATTATTGATTGGTAAACGGCTATCTAAAGGCTAAAGAAAACCTTTTTCTTTCATCCATTCATCGTTATACATTTTACCTACATAACGACTACCAGAGTCATGTAGAAGCACCACTACTACATCGTCAGGGCCAAAATGTTTTCCGAGTTGTAAAACGCCCTTAACAGCAGCGCCACATGAGTTTCCAGCAAAGATACCTTCTTCACGTGCTAACTTCCGTGTATATATTGCAGCATCTTTGTCCGTGACTTTTTCAAAGCCATTAATAATCTCAAAGTTCACATTTTCGGGCAAAATATCTTCACCTATTCCTTCTGTGATATATGGGTATATTTCCTTTTCGTCAAAGATGCCGGTTTCGTGGTATTTTTTAAATACAGAGCCATAGGTGTCAATCCCCCATATTTTAATATCTGGATTTTGTTCTTTTAGGTATTTGCCAACGCCCGAAATGGTACCACCCGTTCCTACGCCAACTACAAAGTGTGTGACTTTACCCTCTGTTTGCCTCCAAATTTCAGGGCCTGTTTGTTCGTAATGCGCTACTGTATTAGACGGATTGTCGTATTGATTCACATACCAAGCATCAGGGGTTTCCTCACCAATGCGCTTCGAGGTTGAATAATAAGATCTTGGATCTTCGGGTGCAACATCTGTTGGGCAAATAATTACCTCTGCTCCAACCGCACGTAGAATATCAAACTTTTCCTTGGATTGCTTATCTGTGGAAACACAAATCAATTTATAACCCTTAATAATAGCAGCAAGTGCTAATCCCATTCCTGTATTTCCTGAAGTACCTTCAACTATTGTTCCACCTGGTTTGAGACGCCCATCTGCCTCGGCATCTTCAACCATTTTTAAGGCCATTCGGTCTTTAACAGAATTTCCAGGGTTGAAAAACTCAACCTTGGCCAATACTAAGGCATCTATCTCAGACGTTATTTTATTGAGCTTAATAAGCGGTGTATTTCCAATAGCACCTAAGATATTGTCTATATATTGCATAGTACAAAGGTAAGTAATGAATATGCGCTAACCAATGCCTATGGGTTGATTTTGAGTACTTGTGTTGGAGGTATCCGTGAAATAATGAAAGAGGGCAATACCAAAAGCCCCAAGCAAACAGCCAGTGTTAATCCGTTAAGCCATAGGACAGTATCAATATCCACATATATGGGCACTTCTTTTACATAATAAGTATTGGGATCAAGAGAAATAAACCCAGTCTGATGTTGTATAAACAACAAACCTAAGCCAATCAAGTTACCCCAAATAAGTCCAACCCCAATCAAATATGCACCTTGTATAAGAAAAAGTTGCTGCAAGGAATGCACTCTTGCTCCCAATACCCGTGTTATACCAATGAGTTGAGTCTGTTCCAAAATAAGTACCAATAGCGCTGTAATCATGTTGACACCACCGACTATTATCATGATTATCATGATAAGTGAAATATTTGTACCAAACAATTTGATCCAATTAAAAATTTCTGGAAATTGTTCTTCAATGTTTTGTACGTCTATGATGGCATCAATACTATCATAAATGATATTGGATTCAATCTCTAGATTGGAGTCATCATATAGAAAAATCTCAAAAGCTCCAACTTGATTCTCATCCCAACCATACAATGAACGAACAAGGTCTAAATGACCTAAAATATAGGTATCATCGTAGTCAGCAAATCCCGTATTAAACAAACCAATAATATTACAGCTTCTGCGCTTGGGCATTGTTGTCTGTGAGGAAGCAAAATAAATCGGCACCCTATCGCCTGCTTTTAAGGATAGTTTTTTTGCCAATTGTCCTGATATCCAAATGTCATTTTTAGTTGGTAAGGCAATGGTATCAGATATTCCAAAAAAAGAAAAAAAGTCGGTATTAAAATCTGCATCAATGCCTTTGAAAACTACACCATCAAATGCAGTATTATTTAGAATAACGCCCGGCACATATGCAACAGGCTGAGCTGCAATTGTATTGGGTAATTGTTGTAGCTGGTCTTGAAAGGCAATCGCATTACCAAGTGGTTTTAAGGTTTCCTGAGATTGGCTATTTCCAAGGGAGGTTACACGAACATGACCGCTAAAAGCAGCAACTTTATCACCAATTTTATTTTTAAGTCCAACACCCGTACCCAAGGCAATAAGCATAGTAATGACACCAAGGGCAATGGCAATAATACCAATAGAAATTATAGGTCCAGAAGCACTTCGCTTGTGCTTACGGTTTTTAATGATACGTTTTGCAATAAACCAAGTAAAACCCACGGATAAGAATTAAAGGTTAAATGTAATACTTATTGAGACAAAGCTGATTTTAGTCGTTCGATAATGGTATAGACCGATGGACAAACTGCCACATTTTTTGCTGTTATTTGGGTTATTTGATAAGATTTAGCTCTGTTGGTATGCGGAAACTCACGACAGGCTTTCGGTCGATCCTCGTAAATGCCGCAATAATTATCCGCTCCCAAAAACGGGCAGGGAAGTTGTTGCAGCACCTTATCACCATCTTCGTCAACGTGCAGGTATTGTGATTCAAATACTGTGGGTTTTATGCGCATTAGCTTACTAATGCGCTTGATATCAGAAGGAATAAACATAGGACCCGTAGTTTTGCAACAGTTAGCACAAGATAAACAATCTATTTCTTGAAAAGCTTGTTCATGCAACTCTCCCATAACCTTATCAAGTTGTTTAGGTTTGCGTGCCTTAAGCTTTTTTAAGTATTTTTATTTTCTTGTGCAACCCCAGCAGCATATTTGGGTAGCTTTTCTAGGTCTATCATTACGGAATTTTAAGATATTTGTGTGTTTGCAAAGATGCCAGCCATTGGGGGTTTTCCAGTACGTGAGAAACAATAAGTGGGATGGCCGTATCTCTCCTACTCCACTCGGGCTGTAAGTATAACTTGCAAGTATTGGAAACACCAACAGCTTGTTTTTCGGCAAACTGCAAGTCGTCTTTGTTGTATACAATAACTTTTAACTCATCTGCAGCATCATATATTTCTGCTTTTGGCAGCATACGTTTCTTTGGAGAAAGGCAAATCCAATCCCATTTTCCGGAAAGTGGGTAGGCACCAGAAGTTTCAATGTGAGTTTTCATTCCTGCAGATTGCAAGGCATCTGTGAGAGGTTTCATATTCCACATTAAGGGTTCACCTCCAGTTACTACAACGGTATCAGCATAAGATTTGGCTTGTGCTACTATTTCTTCAATATAAGTAGGTGGATGCAAATTAGCATCCCAACTTTCTTTAACATCACACCAGTGGCAACCCACATCACAACCGCCAATGCGCACAAAAAAAGCGGCGCTGCCTTTGTAATAGCCCTCACCCTGAATGGTATAAAACGCCTCCATCAGAGGTAGTGCAAGGCCAACATCAACGTCTTTTTGAAGTTCGGGTTGCATCAAAGTTGGTTACGTTGGTAGGATAGCATGGTATTTTGCAGCAGCATGGCTATGGTCATCGGACCTACACCGCCAGGAACTGGTGTTATATAGCTCGCCTTTTCTTTTACTTTGTCATAGTGAACATCACCAACAATTAAGTAGCCTTTGGGGTGATTAGCGTCAGAAACTCGTGTAATTCCAACATCAATAATAATTGCTCCGTCCTTAACCATCTCGGCTTTAAGAAAATTAGGTATACCCAATGCAGAAACAACAATATCTGCTTGTTTGGTGATTTCAGCGAGGTTTTGAGTTCTGCTATGTGTCAAGGTAACCGTAGCGTTTCCAGGGTTGCCTTTTTCAGAAAGTAATATGCTCATTGGTCTTCCTACAATATGACTACGCCCAATTACTACAGCGTGTTTTCCGCTGATATCTAACTCGTAGCGCTTAAGCAGCTCCATGATACCAAATGGTGTAGCTGGAATAAAGGTTTCAATACCCAACGCCATTTTACCAAAATTGGTTGGGTGAAATCCATCTACATCTTTACTTGGATTAATGGCGTGTAGGACCACCTCTTCATCAATATGCTTGGGCATAGGCAATTGCACAATATAGCCATCAATTGATTGGTCATTATTTAATTTTTCGATAGTCGCCAGTAATGCTTCTTGAGATATATTTTTATCAAGCTTTATAAGGGTTGAGTCGTATCCTATACGCTCACAAGACCTGACCTTGGAGCCTACATAGGTAAGGCTTGCGCCATCATTACCAACAAGCACAGCTGCCAAATGTGGTGGACGCTTTCCAGTTTCTTTAATTTTTTCTACCTGTACTTTAAGCTCTTCTTTAATCTGATTTGAAGTGGCTTTACCATCTAAAACTATACTCATTTTCCAAACATTTGCATAAGCTTGGAAGATTTACCTCCGCGCATCATTCTCATCATCTTATTCATTTGATCAAACTGTTTCACAAGCTTATTGATATCTTCCATTTGTAGGCCTGCTCCTTTAGTAATTCGCTTTTTACGGCTGTAATTCAAAAGTTTTGGCTGTTTGCGTTCTTTAGGGGTCATGGATTGTATCAAGGCTTCTACTCCTTTAAAAGCATCTTCATCAATCTCAGTTCCGTTTAATGCTTTACTGGCTCCTGGAATCATACCAACTAAATCCTTCATAGAACCCATACGCTGAACTTGCTTAAGTTGGCTTAAAAAATCATCATAGCCAAATTGATTCTTAGCAATTTTTTTTTCAAAGCGCTTGGCTTCTTCTTTATCAACTTGCTCTTGCGCACGTTCTACTAGGGATACCACATCACCCATACCCAAAATACGATCAGCCATCCTATTAGGATGAAAAATATCTAGGGCGCCTACTTTTTCACCAGTACCAATAAATTTTATTGGCTTATCCACAATAGATTTTATTGATAGCGCAGCACCCCCACGCGTGTCACCGTCCATTTTAGTAAGCACTATTCCATCAAATTGGAGCAAGTCATGAAATGCTTTGGCTGTATTCACAGCATCTTGACCCATCATAGCATCTACTACGAATAGGGTTTCAGTGGGTTTTACTGACTTATGAATATTGTCAATCTCCTGCATTAGAGCTTCATCCACTGCCAAGCGACCTGCAGTATCTACAATTACAACATTGTATTGATT
>CAXHBH010000008.1:0-59444 GCA_964014735.1 uncultured Flavobacteriaceae bacterium
TAACAAAGATCCTCTTGAGCAGAACAATGGTTATAAAAATACTTTTAACGAATATTTTATTAAAGAGTTAAAACTTGAGCTCAAAAAGTACATTGACGATTTGCCGGGAACTTTTCCCTTAAATATTTCAAAACCTATTGTAAAAGATTAGCCACATGACATTCAATTCGACAACATTTTTGAAACTTTTTTACTGTCCTTTTTCTCTTTTATTCTTTTCGCTAATGATAAGCTGCGGAAATTCTAAGAGCGGTTTAAATGAAAGTAAAACCAAAAAACAAAAACCAAATATTATATTCATTTTATTAGACGATTTGGGCAAGGAATGGATAAGTAAATACGATGCCGATGATATTGAAACACCAAATATTGATCATTTAGCAAAAGAGGGAATGCAGTTCAATAATGCATGGTCAATGCCGCAATGCACACCTTCAAGAGTTACTTTTTTAACCGGCCAATATCCATTTCGCCACGGTTGGGTAAATCATTACGACGTGCCGAGATGGGGGCATGGTGTAAATTTCGATTCGAATAAAAATCCAAGTATACCCAAAATAATGCAGCAAGCAGGTTATAAAACCTGTGCTGCGGGAAAATGGCAGATTAATGATTTTAGGTTACAGCCAACAGTGATGAACGACCATGGTTTTGATGAATATGCAATGTGGACGGGGGTCGAAGGTGGTAATGAAACTTTAAGCCAAGAGCGTTATTGGAATCCTTACATTCATATGAAAGAGGGGAGTAAAACCTATGAAGGGCAATTTGGCGAAGATATTTTTACTGATTTCATCATTGATTTTATGAACAAAAACAAAGATGATCCAATGTTAATCTACTATCCAATGTGTTTGCCTCATGGACCATTAACAACTACCCCAAGTGAGCCAAAAGTTTCAGGGAAAATAGAAAAGCACAAAGCCATGGTTCGTTATACAGATGAAATTCTTGGAAAGCTTGTCAAAGCAATTGATAATCTGGGTATTAGAGATAACACCATTATTTTTTGGACAACAGATAACGGAACTTCTGGAAATATTATAGGGCACCTAAATGGAAAAGCAGTAAGAGGTGGTAAAACCTATTTGACCGAAAATGGTGTCAACCAACCTTTTATTGTCAACTGGCCTGGAAGAGTTACACCTGGGGTTGAAACAGATGCACTAGTTGATTTTAGTGATTTGTTGCCAACCTTTGCTGACCTTGGAAATGCTTCACTACCAAAAGATTTTCATATTGATGGAAAATCTTTCAAAGATGTCATTCTAGGATACAAAACGAAAAGTGACCGAGAATGGATTTTGACTATGGGATCACTACCAGGTAAATTAAATAATAAGCGAGCTATTAACCTTCATAAGTTCAGGGATAGAGCTTTAAGAGACGAAAATTATAAAGTGTTTGTTGATACTTTAGGGAAAATATCTCACGCTTATAATATAACAATTGATATAGAAGAAAAAGAGAACTTGGTTCATTCAAATTCTAAAAAGGTTATAAAAATACTAAAAAAATTCAAAAAGATAATTTCTGGATTTCCTAGTGAGGATGCACAACCCAATTACACCAAATTAAGTAATTCTATTTACGATATAAGTCCTGAAACCCTAAATGAAAAAGCAGAAAAATGGAGAAAGAGGTCTAATCATGCTCCATTATTTGAATATTAGCATTTGTAACTTTTGTGGTAATTTTTGAAATAAATGATAATAAGCTCATTACGTTTCAAAAATAACTTTGACATTTGTAATTATAAACTAAAGATTATGAAACATTTTATCACTTCAATCGTTTTATTATTCATTACAGTTTCGATCTCTGCCCAGTCCAAAGAAGAGACAAAAGCTCAAAATAGAACTGACGAAATTGTTGAATTATTATCGCTTAATAAAGATGAAACATTAAAAGTATACGAAGCCCTTTTAGCAAAAGAGAAAAAGATTACAATTTTAAAAGAAGAATACAAAGATAATCAAGAAACTTTCAAAGCTGAAATCAAGACGTTAACTAGAGCTACAAACCGTGTTATGAAAGATTTCCTAGGAGGTGAAAGTATGCAGAAAATACATGCACACTTTAGAGCAAAAAGGGAAAATTCTAAAAAATAGAGTTATATTTAATAAATCTCCTTGTTTTAAAATTCTTTGACTATGCGAGTCATAAAAAACACTTTTTCTAAGATTGTAGCTATATTTGTAATTGCAAGCCTGAGTTCTTGTAATTCCAATTCCCAAGATAAAAGCATTGCAGAAGAAACCCCAACTGGTAAACAACCCAACATACTACTTATATATACTGACGACCAAGGAACTTTAGATGCTGGGTGCTATGGCACATCTGACATTCAAACACCAGTTTTAGACAAGTTAGCTTCTCAAGGAATAAAATTTACACAAGCCTATGCTCATACGGTTTGTTGTCCCTCGAGAGCTGCACTTTTAACCGGTCGCGCGCCACAACGTAGTGGTGTTAATCAATGGACCTCTTGTCATCCCGACGATCATCAAGGTCGCGTAATGGATCTTAAAGAAATTACAATTGCTGAGCATTTAAAATCCTATGGTTATAAGACTGGACTAATTGGAAAATGGCATCTGGGAGCGACACTTGATCATGGGCCTTTAGATCAAGGGTTTGATGAATTCTTTGGTTTTAGAGGAGGTTTTATTGATTATTATTCTCATAAATTTTTACATGCGAATTGGCAAAGACCGCAATTCCATGATCTTTATAGAAATAAAGAAGAAATATTTGAAGACGGAAAGTATTTTCCAGATATGCAGGTTTCAGAGGCTAATAGGTTTTTGGAAGAAAGTAAAAATGAACCTTTCTTCCTTTATATTCCGTTTAGTCTACCGCATTATCCTGAGCAACCGGATTCAACCTTCGTAAAACAATATAAACATCTTGAATGGCCCAGAAGCTCTTACGCACCAATGATTACCACTCTTGATCATAGAATGGGACAAATTTTAGAAAAACTAGACGAACTTGGATTAAGAGATAACACCATAATAATTTATATGAGTGATAATGGACACTCCACTGAAGATTATTATAACTGGAATGAAAGTTATGGAGGAAATGGTGGAGGCGGCTTTACTGGAAAATGGCGAGGTGCAAAAGGGAGTTTCTTTGAAGGTGGCATTAGAGTACCAGCGGTAATAAGTTATCCTAAATTATTTCCGAAAGGAGAAATAAGAGATCAAACAATTGTAAATCTTGATATTCTACCTACCATATGTGAAATACTTGATATTCCACCCCCTAAAAATAAGCTTGACGGCAAAAGCATTTTAGATGTTATAAAATATAAAGAGGCTAAATCGCCACACGAAGTTTTGCATTGGATGTGGCAAGGTATGTGGGCAGTTAGAAAAGGAAACTGGAAACTTATTTATGATGGTCACGACACCACAGGAAAGTTCTCTATTCATCCTGAAAAAGAATTTGAAATGCCTGAATACTACTTAGCCAACTTAGATGACGAAAAACCAGAAGAAATAAACTATGCATTGGAAGAACCCAAAATATTAAAAGATCTACTTACACTTCACCAGAGTTGGGCAAAAGATGTCTTTCAAGGTTCTGGTTACCCTGACCCAAATTCAGTGGAAGGGAAAAAAGAAAAAATTATTAAAACGAAGGGTACTACCAAATTGTAAATAGCAAGGAAATAAGAGATTTTCCAACTATAGATAAAGACCTTCCCAATACTTCAATTTATCGATTAAATAAACACAATAGAGTTTCTACTTTTCTCAATTTTTATGAAATGAATAATTAATGAGGCGGATATTCGTTTCTGCAACAAACCCTATAATTCCCTAATATGTTTTTAAAAGAATCTATAATAGTGTTTAGATAACAGCCTAAATATTTTTAGTGTTTTTTTTATTTATTAATCGATATCAATTTTTAATGTGTAACCCAATCCAGAAGTTGTTCTCTGTACACCACTAATTCTTAAACCGGTTTTGGTTTGCTTCCATTGTAACGAATTTATAGATCCTAGTTGGTTTACGCTTTTTACTTTATACCCCGATAATTTTGACAAGCTTTCTATAATTATAGATTCGTTTTCTTCAGGATAAACCAAAGCTGTTGCAAACAAGTAATTTGTATTGATGGTAAACCAAAAATCTTTGCTAGTAAATTCAAGAGGTTTGCCTTTATTCTTTTCTCTATGATTTGTGCCCTTCATAAAAATTTGGGTAGGACCCTCATGGGTAATTTTCCAACGTTTAGTATTGTAAATGCCTTCACCATTAATTTTCAACCAGTTTCCAAGAGTAATTAAATTTTTAACAGATGTTTCTGGTACATCGCCCATACTGTCTGGCCCAATATTTAGCATATAATTTCCTCCTTTACTTACAATTTCAATGAGCCAAAACAAAAGTTCGTTAGGGCTTTTCCAATCCTTGTCATAAGATTTAAATCCCCAAGAATTATTTGTAGTTCCAACTGTTTGCCAAGGTTTTGAGATATAAAGTGGGTTTTCAGGAATTTTATTGTCACCTGGAATATCAAAATCACCAAGGGAATTGCCAACTCTAGAATTTATTAATAATTGAGGTTGATAGTTATATGCTAGTGTATAAAATTCATAACTCTGTTTTGGGGTTAAATAATGTGGCATATCATACCATAAGGTAGTCATGTCAGTATACCTAGTGAGCAATTCTTTGACTTGAGGAAAAGCTTTTTTATTTAGATAATCTGAGAATGTATTTGGGCTAGGATCCCAGGTATTAACTCCAAATTTTCTTTGGGCTTTTTCATTTAAAGGTAAACCAGATGCCTTGAGTTCACTATAACCACAATCATTAGCATCAGACCAATCAATATTATGTGAGTAATATAAACCAAAATCAATGCCTTCAGATTTACATGCTTTGTATAACGCATCAATAATATCGGTTTTGTAAGGGGTAGCATCTACAATATTATACTTACTTACCTCAGAATTATAGAGCGCAAAACCGTCGTGATGTTTTGCAGTAACAACTAAATACTTCATCCCAGCAGATTTGATTAATTTGGCAATAGCAGTTGCATCAAAATTAGTTGGATTAAATTGTTTAGCTAATTCCGCATATTCATTTCTTGGAATTTGTGCCGCAAGTTGGATCCACTCTGCCACTTTTGGACCTTTCAAATCCTCCATCCTTTGATTTTTCCATACTCCCCCGGGTATAGCATATAATCCCCAATGAATAAACATACCATATTTAGAATCATTAAAATGACTAATGGCTTTACGTTTTGAATTTTGCATCTTTTTATATGAAGTACTGTCTATAGATGACATGTTCAAAGCATCGGTCTGACTATTAACAACATTGAATATTAGCATAAGGAGCACCAAATGCATAGTTTTTGCCTTTAAAAGGAGATAGCATAATTTTTTCATACAATAATTTGCAAAATTTTCTCTGAATTGCATTTAAAAAGTTCGAATTAGTTTACTTCGTAAATCATTGATTTGTGCACAGCTTAGCTGCTCCATGACTTGAGTCAATTGTGTTTTTAACATCGCAATTGTATGATGCCCCCCTTTTTTTCCAAGAGCAGAAACACCATACATAAAAGTACGGCCTAAAAAACTAAAATCTGCTCCACTAGCCATCACTCGCGCCACATCAGCGCCTCCACGAATACCACTATCCATCATCACAGTTAACTTGTCTTTGTAAAGTGGTGCAATGTCTTTTAATGAATCTATAGTCGCTTGACCAACGTCAACTTGACGTCCACCATGATTGGAAATAATGACTCCGTCTAAGCCCAGTCGATACGCTTTTTCTACATCGTGAGCAGACTCAGCTCCTTTAAGCACTAGTTTGCCTTTCCACAAATCACGAATCTTTTTGATTTTTTCTTCGTTTAATCGACCCGAGAATGTAGCATCCATAAATTTCGCAAGTTGATTTAGGTTTAGGTTTTTTGACATATATGGTTTGAGTACCTCGAAACTTGGTTGACCATGAACTAGGGTTTGCAATGCCCAATGGGGTCTTTTAGCCGCATTGATAATATTGGTCAAAGTCATTTTAGGTGGCATGGACAAACCATTACGAATATCCCTGGGGCGATAACCAAAAGAAGGGACATCAGCAAGTATGATTAATACCGGGCATCCTGCTACTTCGGCGCGTTTCAAAATATCTTTAGTGACTCGTTCCTCTGCAGGGTGGTAAAGCTGAAACCAAGAATTACCTTCTGTAATTTCAGCAATTTTTTCAATACTAGCTGTGGTAACAGTACTTAATACAAAAGGGATATTATGATCAAATGCTGCTCTGGCAAGTATCTCTGGTGACTTGGGCCACATCAGTCCTTGCAAGCCAACTGGCGAAATACCGAAGGGTGCGTCGTATGTATGTCCAAAAAGTTCTGTTTTTAGATCAGGTTTTTGGTATTCAACCAAATATTTTGGCTTTAGTTCAATATCACGAATCCGATCTGTATTCTTTTTAAGGTTTACATCGTCATTACAACCACCATCTAAATATTCAAAAGCAAATTTTGGAATTTTTCTTTTTGCACGTGCTCTTAAATCTGGTACAGAAGGGTATTTATAATTTATCTCTAACTCCATTCATTTTTATTTAAGCAATATATTTTTTCATCAACCCCATTTTCTTGAAGGATAGGCTCCAAATCTTTTGGAAGGAAATCCTTTTTTTTGGATTACAGACATCTACTCGTCAATCAATGCATCCCTAACGAGGTTGTATTTCCAAAAATGCTGATGACTATCAATTATCATTTATATGCTTTACATGATTGCCTTGCAATACCTAAACCATCTATCCCCAGCTCGACTACATCACCTTCTTTAAGATATCTTGGCGGATTTAAACCTAACCCAACTCCAAAGGGTGTTCCGGTTGAAATAATATCTCCAGGGAGTAAGGTCATAAATTGACTAATGTAGCTAACGACTTCTTGAACATTGAATATGAAATCTGATGTACTACTAGCTTGCATTATTTCTCCATTGAGCTTTAACCAAAGATTTAAGTCATTGGGGTTTTTAATTTCATCCGGAGTTGCGATAAATGGACCAAGTGGAGCAAAAGTATCACAACTTTTTCCCTTAACCCATTGACCTGATTTTTCCAATTGAAATTCACGTTCACTAACATCATTGTGCAACACATAGCCTGCAACGTGATTTAGCGCATCTGCTTCTGATACATATGATGCCTTCTTACCAATAACAAGAGCTAATTCCACCTCCCAATCAGTTTTTTCACTTCCCTTAGGAATTACAATCGGGTCAAAGGGACCAACTATAGATGAAGTAGATTTAAAAAAAAGTACGGGTTCTTTGGGAATATCCATACCACTTTCAGCAGCATGCTTGGCATAATTTAAGCCAACGCATACTATTTTTGATGGACGACTCAATGGAGATCCCAATCTGATATCATCATGAATTTCTGGGCAAGAATCTTGATTTTTTGACAACCAATCTATCAAATTCTGAATTCCATCATTTCCAAAAAAGTTTTCATCATAATCTATTACAAAATTTGAAACATCTATTTTTTTTCCATTTGATAAAATTACACCTGGTTGTTCTCCATTAGTTTCCCCAAATCGAATAAGTCTCATAATTAATTTATTTAGAGTTAAGTGTTATAAACCCGCCATCAATTCCGTAGTCTGAACCTGTAATAAAACTCGCTTCATCACTACATAAAAACAATGCCAAATCTGCAATTTCTTGTGGCGTTCCCATACGACCAATAGGTTGTGTTTTTGAAAGTTTATCAAAAATTTCATCTTCCTTACCCGGATAATTTTTCTTTATAAATCCATCTACAAAAGGAGTGTGAACTCGAGCTGGAGAAATACAATTACAACGGATATTATGGTCGATGTAATCTTTAGCGATTGCATAAGTCATTGTTAGAACAGCACCTTTAGACATTGAATATGCAAAACGATCTGATATTCCAACAGAAGATGCGATGGAAGCTAAATTTAGAACCACACCTCCACCATTGATTTTCATAAGGGGAATACAAGCTTTTAAACAATTAAAAACGCCTTTAATATTTATATTGTAAAGTCTATCCAAATCTTCTTCTTCACACACTTCAATATTCCCTACATGAGCAACGCCAGCATTGTTTACTAAAATGTTAATCGATGCTTTTTTTGAAATTTTTTTTATTACAGTTGATACTTCATCTGAATTTGAGACATCACATTTGTAAGATTTGGATTTATATCCTTCATTGTTAATTTCAAGAACCACATCAGCAGCGGCTTTTTCATTGTAATCAAGTATGTGGACATACGAGCCTTGCATGGCAAAGTTTTTTGCGATTGCTCTGCCAATACCACTTCCGCCTCCAGTAATCAAACTTATTTTGTTATTTAAGGAAAATTTTGGTTCCATCATTTTAAGTATTTAAAGTCATGTTTCGAGATATATCCATTAAATCCAATCAGGACCAGAGCATTTAAATTATGTTTAAATTTAGTAAAATCGTATACTTATACATTATAATCTGAATTTACTAAAATAATAGCTGTTAGCCTTTATTAACGATGAAATATTTGTATTATGATATGTTATAATTCGTAATACTATTTTCTTGTAGCTGAGCTAAATTTAACTTATTTAAATTAAACTAAATTATCGAACTATGAAAAAAGTGTTCTTATTGTTTCTTGGGCTTATAATTACTAGTCCCATAAATGCCCAATCAAAGGCAGAAATCTTCGCTAAAAAAAACACAGAAAAATTATCAGAAATCTTAGAATTTACAGAAACTGAATACATTCAGGTTTATGGTATACTTGTTGAAAAAGAAAATGAATTCAACATTCTTAGAAAAAAATACAAAGGTGATAAGGATACAATAAAAGCGGAAATTCAAAAACTACATCCAATATACAACAGAAGGTTAAAAGACATTCTAGGAAAAGAAAGGATGAATAAATATCATAATTATTTCAAAGCAAAATACAATGGTTATTTAAAAAAAATAAATAAATCTAAAGATAAAAAATTACGGTTGGCAGCTACCTCTTTTTTCGTGTCAACTAAAGGAGATGATTCAAACCCCGGAACTATTAATAAGCCTTTTAAAACAATTTTAAAAGCTTCAAAAGAAATGCAAGCTGGTGATATTTGTTATATCCGAGAAGGAATTTATCATGAAATAATCACGTTGTATGAAACCCATGGAAAAAATACAACGCCTATAATATTTAAGGCTTATAACAACGAAAATGTTGTTTTAGATGGAACCGAATTGATAAAAACAACTTGGACTAAGCACAAAGGCAATATTTATAAAGCTAAAATCAAAAAAGATATCTGGCAATTATTCGTAGATAAAAAAAGTATGACTTCCGCCAGGTGGCCAAATGGAAATTGGTATGATGGATCCGTTTGGGATAAAACCAAATCAATGGCCTGGCCTGAAAAAGGAAAAAGTGTTTATGGACATCACTTCAATCGAGGATTAGCTTTGATAAACGAAGATTTAACAGGAGCAATTATTATTGTAAATTCAGGTTCATTTAAAACTTTTAAATCTAATGTGATTGAGCATACCCCCAATACTGATAATTTTAAATATGACACTAAAAGAAAAGGTATAAAAGTACATTTCAGCTATGAAGGTAAAGTGCAAAAACACGGCTATTTTTTAGAAGGTAAATTAGGGTTGTTGGATGAAGAAAATGAATGGTTCTACAATACGAAAAACAAGACTGTTTATCTTTGGACTCCTAAAGGAAAACATCCTAAGGGATTAGAAATTAGAGGAAAAACACAATCCTATGCATTTGATATTCAAAACTCATCCCACATAAAAAT
This sequence comes from uncultured Flavobacteriaceae bacterium, assembly GCA_964014735.1. Classification (GTDB taxonomy): domain Bacteria; phylum Bacteroidota; class Bacteroidia; order Flavobacteriales; family Flavobacteriaceae; genus UBA7446. The sequence goes on from CAXHBH010000008.1 coordinate 9,854, forward strand.
TGAAGGCATAAATTTCTTTGGAACAACTTTTAATACTTATGAAAGTAATCATATAACTGTTGAAAATTGCAATTTCGAATACCCTAGTTATTCAAAGCGGATGTTAAATGATCTATCTGAACTAAAGGTAACTTCTATGATAATGAGAAAGTTTGATAGCAAAGCATTTAACATTGTAAGGAATTGCAAATTTGAATATATGGATGGACCCGTAATTAATATGAATGGATCAAATAATATAGTTGAGAATAATTATATGCATTCCATTGATTATAGCTGTACTTTTAAAGGAGGGTATACCATAAACATGTTACGATCAACTGATTTATTATTTAGAAGAAATACTGTACACACTGCCGGAACTTCTGAAATGTATAAAGCAGGAATTAGAAATACTATTGAGTTAAATAATTTATCTCGCTCAGGATATTTACAGAATGACGGATCACTCATTCAAATAAGTGCTAAAGAACAGGATCAATCTCAAACACGTTATAATTGGGTACATAATTCAGTAAAACAAGGTCTGCGTTATGATAATTCGAATCTTCCAAATTCTCGCTGGGGTGAGAATGGAAATATGCACCATAATGTTGCCTGGAAAACCGATAGAATTTTCTTTAAAGGAGACAAGCATTTTATTTATAATAATTTAAGTTTTGATAATCGTTTAAATGATTTAATTGTGTCTAGTAATCTGCCTATTCAAGGTAGAAATTATGAGACAATTACCAGAAACAATATATCTAATAAATTTTCGGGGCACAGAACAAAACCAGGGAAAGATTATCCAGTTCCAGGAATAGTTGATCATAATTGGTCTGGTAATGTTGAAAATGCTGATATAAGAAGTCAATTAAGAGATCCTGATAATTTAGACTTTAGACCTAAAAAAGACTCTGAGCTAGTAGATAACGGAGCGTTTATTAAAGGAAAAGAAATTCCATATTTAGGAAAAGCACCAGATATTGGACCTTATGAGTTTGGCGATGTAAATTATTGGATTCCAGGATTCCAGGACAAAATAGCTTCAACACCAGTTCCACCTAATAAATCCAAAACAGTTAAAACTGACGCAGATTTAATGTGGCTAAAAGCTTATAAAGCTGACTCAAGTGATATATTTTTTGGTGGAGATTTTGACAGTGTAAAAAATGCATCCAAAAACTCACTTGAGTATAAAGGAAGTCAAAAAAACAATATCTATTTTCCTGGGAAATTAAATCCCGGAAAAACCTATTATTGGAGAATAGACGAAGTTACCAAAAACAGAGTTCAGAAAGGAAACGTTTGGAGCTTCAAAGTTAAATAGTGTATTTAAATCTTTAAAGATGGAGTTAAAAATATTCAAAGTAATGCGTTAATATTTGACATGTTTTAGGATATAAACATTATTTTAATATCAGGAGACTGAATTATAAAATAAAACTTGAATGTTATTAGCAATTCTAAATAATTCTCCAAATTGATTTCAATACCTAAATTTGTATAAAAACTCTAAAATAAATAATCGGTTGTTTACTTAAGATACATTTGTGTTATAATATGCTATAAATTTAAATTTTATACTAAATTTGATGTAAATTAAACTAATTTAAAAGATGAAAAAAATATATTTATTATTGTTTGGATTTCTTCTTACAAGTGCTTTAAATGCTCAATCAAAGGCAGAAATCTTCGCTAAAGAAAACACAGAAAACTTATCAGAAATCTTAGAATTTACAGAAACTGAATATACTCAGGTTTATGAAATACTTGTTGAAAAAGAAACTGAATTTAACGTTCTTAGAAAAAAATACAAAGACGATAAGGATACAATAAAAGCGGAAATTGAAAAACTAAATCCAATATACAATAGGAGGTTAAAAGATATCCTAGGACAAGAAAGGATGATAAAATATCATGATTATTTCAAAGCAAAATACAATGCTTATTTAAAATCTAAAAAATAAGTCAGTAAATTCTTAAAATATAACTAGTTGTTCGTTTTATTTTTTTTTAAATATTTTAGTTGAAACTGCTCCGTTTACACCTATTAACTTTAAAAAATAAGATCCTTTGGGAAAAGCTGAAGTATTTACACTTCCAACAGCCTTTTCCGATATTAATTTTTGACCAAGCGAATTATATACTTCAATATTTTTTACTCCTTCAGATTTATAATTTAAGACATCCATTACCGGATTTGGATAAATAAAGACACTTGAATCATTTATTAAAATGTCTTGTGTTGCTAAAGTAGCACCACCAGTTACCGATGAAGTTATGCCATCTATTTGAGTAACCCCTTCTAGTCTTCCAAATTGAAGAGAAAGAGAAAGGCTATAATTTGTCGCTGCTAAAAATACATTAAAAGTTTTACTTATGTAAACCCATGCATCAGTAGTAAGAAGAGCACGACTTGTCCTATCCAAACCACTAACAGCATCATTTACTATTAATTTTAAATCTCCATTTGAATTGTGACTTCCTGGGTCATCATCAGTTGTTTTGGCCCGAAATGAAACTGTTACCTCAATAGGATCTGCATTATTCCCATCAAATTGATATGTTGTGCTATTAATTTTTATATTCCATTCGCCAACTGAAGCTACATTTGTAACTTGCAAAGCATTTGAACCATCTCCGGCGTGAACATTATTAGTTTGTATACTTGCCGAAACTCCTTCGTCAGCAGCATTGTTTCCAATTAAAGTCCAATTATCAAGTGCAATATTTCTAGCCATGGCTGCTGCCGAGCCATCATCAAAACTAGGGTTTATAACAAAACCGCTAATAGTTTGTTCATAAGAGTAAGACCATGGATAAAAATTTGGAGTCCAAGTGGTTCCAGCTGTCCAAGAATCACCGACTTCGTAGGCACCTATGTCTGGAGCGCTTCCCAAATACCCATCTGTTATTCCAGCAATAACAACTCCTGCATCTATCAGCTCTAAAGCTGAACTTATTGGAGTGAAATTTTTATTTTCTGGACCTGTTAGCAAAGCGCTGCTATCAAAACTATCATTTGTAGTTGAAAACACATTATGATCTTCAATGCCTGGCGGAGTTTGAGGATTCTGACGATGCCCAGAAATTTTTCCAGCTAAATTGTTTCTTAAAATTGTTGAAGTATTTGAACTCCCACCTAGGGGATCGGGGTAATCTTCATCCAAAATTATTACATCAACACCATTAATATCAAAAGAGGTGTTATTGTATATTTTGTGTACATCTCCTTTAATCATCATACCTTTTGGTAAATTCCAAAGTACATTGTGATGTATCAATCCGTTCGTGCCAGCTATTTCCGGATTGAGAACTGGCGCATCATAACGCACTCCATATTTTACAGAATCGTGTAACCAGTTGTGGTGTATTTCTGATCCAGGAACACTTGATTGTCCTGGCAGCTGAACCAGTGCCCCATCGTCTTGTAACATACCATTATTAGAAATATCATTATAAGAGATTATTGGAGCATCTCCCAAACTCAATACTGAAGAAGCACTAGCAGTATGAACAGTATTATTTTTAAATGTACAATTTCGTCCCCTGTTAATAATAGAATTTTGTAAATATCTAAGTGAACCACAAGAATAATCAATATGATGAAAATAACAATCTTCAATAATATTATCCGGTCCATGTAAAACAATCGCCTCTCCATCGGTATGCTCAAATAAACATTGAAAAAATTTAAAATTTGCTGGTTGGTTATTATTGCCAGAAAATAATTGTCCATTTGATAATTCTGTAGTTAATGGATGAGTGGTAACGCCCAACATTCTTTTTGAACAACTAGAATATGAAAACAAGCAATTATTTACTGTAATATCAGCTGAACGAGTTGCAGAGATTGTTGTAGCAAAGAAATTTAAATTTTCTAATGTAATATTTGAACAATTATTCATTGTAAAAACATATGACTGTACTTTTCCTTTAATGTCTTTTCCTGTTGGATCACCCCAAACAGATAATTTTTTAGTGGTTGCATTATAAAACCACTCATTTTGAGTATTGAGCAAATCAATTTTACCCTCTAAGTAATAAAAGTGGTGTTTATCAAGATATGTTGGAGCAGGCTCATAGTTGAAAATATTACTTCCGGTTGTATGAGAAGTTATTGGTACTACCCAGGTTTTCCAAGACCCAACATTTGCTATGGCTAGTGCACCTTGAGCATTAATTCCACTTGAAGCAAGATCTTCAATGGAGCTAACAGTATTCATTGTCCCATTAGAGTCCAAAGTAGCATCACTTTCAGCCCAAAAATCTAGACTGTAAATACTATCGTCAATAAATTGAGCGTTGGGCCAACGGGCCATTACCTGTTTTTTATCATCAATAAATAATTGCCAAATATCTTGACTTAATATAGTTTCATAAATTGATGAATTTTCAGAGCTTTGAGTCCAACTTGTTGAAATTTCAACAGTACCATCTAAAATAACTATATCATTATTATAAGGCTGAATTGTAATATTATTTTTTCCGTTAATAATAATATTTTCGTGATAAGTACCTGCCATTATAAAGCAGTTTCCACCTAAAACGCCGAATGAGTCCAATGCTTTAGACAAAGTTCTAAAAGGTAAAGACTCACTTCCTGTATTTAAATCGTTTCCATTTTTAGATACATAATAATTAGTCTGAGCAAACACACCAAAAACATTTAAAACCAGGACAAAAAACAAGGACTTTTTTTTACACACTGCAAAAATTTAAAACCACAATAAAAATAGCGAAATAATTTTTTCAAAATTATTTATTACGGTAAAGTAGTTTAAACTTCCAAAAACTTAGGTCACGCAATCGGAGAATTGATTCACGGGAATTGATTCTCCTTTTTTTATATTTGATATTTCCATCAATAAAATCAGGATTGAGCCAAAGCTGTCTCAATAACTTTACAACTTTGATTATTGACCAAATAGTTTAGGAGTTGAAAATACTAATGCTGCACACTAAATACACTCAGCCTTACAAATGAGCTTCTTTTCATTTCAATTAAAGCAATTAAAAAAAGACTCAAAAAAGTTTGAAAAATTTAAACTACTCGGGATATGCTACACGCAAATGATAGCTACTGATAAGTTTATCTACAAGAACTTTCTTAATTGTTTCGATTTCACGAAGTGTAATATTAGCTTCCATGAATTGTTTTTCATCCATAAGACGTTGAACAATTTTGTCAACAAAGGAAATAATCTTATCTGCTGTGGGTTCTTTTAAACTTTTTGAAGCTGCCTCTACGCCATCAGAAATCATAACAATAGCTGTCTCCTTTGAAAAGGGCTTTGGACCAGGATATTGAAATTGTTCAATATCAACTTCAACATTATTTTGCTCAGCCTGCTGATAAAAATAAAGTACAGTTGATGTACCGTGATGTGTGCGTATAAAATCAACTACCCTATCAGGCAAGTTTGATTTTCTTGCAAGTGTAATTCCATGCAATACATGATCTATAATAATTTTGGCACTAACTTCTGAAGATAGATCATCGTGGGGGCTATAAGAAGCTTGATTTTCACTAAAAAAAACAGGATTTTTCATTTTACCAATGTCATGGTATAAAGCCCCTACCCTAGTAAGTAGTGTATTGGCGCCAATAGCATTTGCTGCGGCTTCAGCTATGTTAGCTACCTGCAAGGAGTGTTGAAATGTTCCAGGAGCTTTATCGGCTAGTTCTCTAAGAAGCTTGCTATTGGTATCAGAAAGTTCCAATAAAGAAGCATCAGATACCAAACCAAAAACTTTCTCAAAAATATAAATGAGTGGTTGAACAAATAAAATCGCTAAGCCATTAATTAAAAAAAGTAATAGCACATCATATGACAATTGATTTAAGTTACCATCATGAATAAGGGTAAAGGCGATGTAGGAAATAACATATAAACCAACAATAAGACCAACTGAAATAAACAGTTTAGCACGACGATATAAATCATTTACTGTGAGTGATGCTAAAATACCAGCCATCATCTGTAAAAACATAAACTCAAAGCTGTTGGGAACTAAGAAAGCAATTAGAAAAAGAGCAATCATCAAAGAAAATAGTGCAATACGTGTGTCAAAAAAAGTACGCAAAAGTAAAGGCAACATGCAAATTGGAACTGCATAAACATATAATGGATTTATATCTACAACTACTTTGGTCAGCAATACCATCAACAATATATTAACGCACAAAAAGGTGGTTCGTTTGTTATTTTCAAAGACCAATGGTCTTGTACGCCATAAGAACACAAAAAGAAGTAAAACAGGAATGATAACCAACAATGCATAACCTAGAATAATCCAAGCTGTATTAGATTGAGTCCATGTTTGAGATTCAAATTCGAGCTGAAGAGACTGTAAAATTTTTAACTTCTCCCCCTCAACAACCTCACCCTTAGCAATAATTCTGGTTCCGTTTGTAACCAGTCCACGAATAGGCACAATTCCTGCAACGGCTTCGGAACGAAATTGAGTCGTCAGGGTTTCGTCATAAGAGACATTGGGTGTTATTAAAGCAAATAAATACTGAATACTCGCATCTGATAAAATTCTAAGGCTTGTTTCAGATAGTTGATTTTCAAGTTCATTTTTCAACTCTATATCAGTATATAGATCTGCAAGTTTTATGGTTTTTTTTCTTGTGATATTTACCAGTGCAACCTCCTCCTCAAATAAGGTCTCAGAAAACGATACAACACCAAGACCATACATGGTCTCAATAGTGGTTCTCCAGTTGATAAAAAGGGCATTTGACATCTCACTGGCTGGAAGTTCAGCGACATATTGGTCAAAAGAATCCAAAATGGTTGGTAATACATCTTGATTTACTGAAAAATAGCGTGGGATTTTTGCCTTTAAACTTGTTTTCTCTTCATCTAATTCATCTTGTGTTTTTTGAATGGGAAAATCATATGGAGCCAAGAGTGTTTCATATTGCCAAGGCTTGCCTGCCTGTATTTCATATTGAAAGCTTCCGGCCCTTGGAAGTAGATAAACAACCACACCTACCATAAATAAACACAATAATGCCTTGTAGAGTATGGCTTGAAATCTATAAAAGAGCGACATAAAAACGATTTACACAAAAATACCACTTTTCAACAGATAGCCACAAGGTCTTTATTTTATCTCTACTTTTTAACTGTAGGCTATGGCATTTGTGGGTTGAGTTTGGTTCCGCTACGGGAAGTTGCTCAGTATGACGCACCGCTAGTAAGTGAAGTGTTATATAGTGAGTTGTCTGATGTCATTAGCATCAATAGCAAATGGAGTATGTCAAGATTTGAGATGGCGCCATTGGGTGGATTGACAATTAGCAATACATCGAAATTGCAGATGAAGAATATACCAGTCTATCAAAGCAGGAGTGCATAAAAGCAGTTGATTTAGTAGAATTTATTCCAAAGGACGGTAATATATTTTTCTCAATCGCAATTGGGATTACCATACAAAATTGATCGTTTTTAGGCATGATTTTGAAGGGCAAACTTCCAGCAATTCGGCACAAAAAATAAAATTCCTCAAAAAGCATTTACTTATCTAAACACAACTTAAACAGAAGGTGGCAAGTCAGCATTTGGTAACGATGCGGCAGGTTTTACGCAAATCTTTTATAAGCCTTTTTGGAGTAATGTTGCCAAGAACAGCACCAGAACAACCAACAATCAGAAAAGTGCTTGTTTTATTGAAGAGTCTGAGCCCGGTGATTTGGTTTTTTTCTACTACGAGGAAGGTAATATTATTCATGTTGGTATAGTGCTTGAAAACAACTATATCATTCATGTGTTAGTACAAGTACGAATAGATTGGCTCGATCAAACAGGCATATTTGATGTGATAAAGAACATACATACCCATCAACTTAGACTTATCAAATCTATCGCATAAAAAACCCCGCATTTAGCGAGGTTTCATTTTTTTATAAATGGTTAAAAACTATCTAAAATATCTCTGTACTTTTTAAAATTAGCGCTATCACCAATTGTTCCATATATATTTTTAAGTGTAGTAACTGCATCAATATTTTTAGGATTGATGGAGACTAATTTTTCTAAATAAGGTACCGATTCTAGAAAAAGTCCTTCTCGTTGTTGCTTCAACACGTCATATTTTCGGTTATCTGAAGCTGAATTACCCAGTCCATTCATCTCCTCTACAATAGCAGACTCACCTTCTAAAATAATTGATGCAAGGTTAAGGTAAGTAGCTTCGTAATTAGGATCCAATTCAATTGCTTTCTTATAATAAGAAATTGCAGTATCGCGGTTTCCTTTATTGCCATTAACAACACCCAAATTATAATACAAAATCACATTGTTTGGATCTTCTGCTATGGCTTCTTCCATAAGTATTGCAAAACGTTCTTCGTCACCAATTTTGTTGTACAAATCTGCCTCAGTCAAAATCAAAGCAATATCTTTAGGAGAAATTGCGCGTGCATCTTTTACAGCTTGCATGGCAGCTTCGTTATCGCCTTTTTGAACGTAAATAAGCGCAATGTTTTTAACAATTTCTGGAAGTTTCGATGGAGAAAGTTCCTCGCGATGGTTCTTGAACTCTTTAGATTTTTTATATAGATCATAGGTTGCAGCATCAGGCACTTCAACTTCATTTCCAGTTGCAACTTCAGTAACAAAATATATTTTGTTCTGCCCTTGATAATTAAGTTCTTTGAGACGTAAATAATAAGACAACGAAGTTTCATAGTCTCCACCATTTACTGAGCTTGAAGCTGCATAGTATAAATAGTCTAGATTGTTGGAAGGATCTAATTCGTACGTCATGTACAATAACTTTGAAGCTGCTCCATATTTGTTATTTTTATTTAATTCAACAGCTTCGTTTATCATGTCATTAGTCAAACTTGGAATGTTAATTTTAATTAACGAAGAGTATCTTTTCAGTTTAGCACTTTTCTCAATTGAACTGGATTTATCAAATGCAGCAATGGCTTCGTTAAATGCTTTAGTCTTTTGTTTGGAAATCCCAATCAAATAATAGTATTGTGAACTGTATTTTACATCAGCGTTTTCAATTAATGGCTGCATTTCATCTAGGGCTAAAATTGCCTTACCATAAAGACTTGCATCAACAAGTTTTTGAGCTGCTTTAAGCTCCTTCTTTTGTGCCATAGACGTGAAAGAAATTAGGGCAGCCAGAAGCACAGGGAAATAAAATTTCATATTATTTATTTTATGAATTATCGTTATCTTCTATAGTTACATCAATGTCATCAACGTCTTGAATTTCATCCTCGTCATTCATTACCTTGGCTACAGCGGCAATTGAGTCATCGTCTTTTATATTAATCAAACGAACACCTTGAGTAGCGCGACCCATCACGCGTAGTGTATCTACTCCCATTCGTATGGCAATTCCCGAGCGGTTAATAATCATCAAGTCATCTCCATCATTAACATTTTTAATAGCAACTAAATTACCTGTTTTTTCAGTTAAAGAAAGGGTTTTTACACCTTTTCCTCCACGGTTGGTTATGCGATAATCATCCAAATTGGATCGCTTCCCATATCCGTGCTCAGAAACAACCAATATATCTGAGTCCAGATCATTAACAGTAACCATTCCAATAACTTCATCATTTGCATCTTTAAGTGAAATTCCTCTAACACCAGACGCATTTCTTCCCATTGGACGGGTTTTGCTTTCCTCAAAACGGATTGCTTTACCAGACTTTACTGCCAAGACAACTTGTGAAAGACCGGTAGTTAGTTTGGCCTCAAGTAATTCATCGCCTTCACGAACCGTAATCGCATTTATTCCGTTTGTTCTTGGCCTTGAATATTGTTCTAAAGATGTTTTCTTAACCTGACCTTTTTTGGTAGCCATTACAACAAACATGCTGTTAATGTATTCCGCATCCTTTAAGTCTTGTGTACAAATGAAGGCTTTTACCTTGTCATCTTGTTCAATATTGATAAGGTTTTGGATAGCACGTCCTTTAGCTGTCTTACTTCCTTCTGGAATTTCAAATACGCGTAACCAAAAACATTTCCCTTTTTGGGTAAAGAACAACATGTATTGATGGTTGGTGCCAACAAACAGATGTTCTAGAAAGTCTTCGTCACGCGTGGTGGAAGCTTTCTGACCTACACCACCCCTATTTTGTGTACGATACTCCACAAGCGGTGTCCTTTTTATGTAACCTGCATGAGAAATGGTAATTACAACTTTTTCATTTGGAATCATGTCTTCTACACGAAAACTTCCTCCAGCATATTCTATCGTGGATCTGCGTTCATCGCCATATTTGTCCTTAACTTCGTGAAGCTCAGTTTTAATGATATCCATTCTACGATCTTTCTTCTCTAAAATATCATTAAGATCAGCTATAGTTTTCATCAATTCACCAAACTCATTCCGCAACTTATCTTGTTCAAGTCCTGTTAATTGACGTAAGCGCATCTCAACAATAGCTTTTGCCTGAATTTCTGTTAAGTCATAAGTATCAATTAATTTTTTACGTGCTTCATCAGCATTTGCAGAGGCTTTTATTAGAGCGATAACTTCATCTATATTATCAGAAGCGATGATCAGGCCCTTTAAAATGTGAGCGCGCTCCTCGGCTTTTCGCAACTCATATTGTGTACGACGCACTACTACCTCATGACGGTGTTCCACAAAATGGTGAATCATGTCCTTGAGATTCAACATTTGTGGACGTCCTTTAACAAGTGCAATATTGTTTACACTAAAAGAAGATTGTAGGGCCGTGTATTTGTACAACATGTTGAGCACAATATTCGGAATCGCATCACGTTTAAGCACATATACAATACGCATTCCTTTTCGGTCAGATTCGTCACGGATATTAGATATCCCCTCAATTTTCTTATCATTAACCATTTCGGCTGTTTTCCTAATCATGTCAGCCTTATTAACTTGATAAGGAATTTCAGTCACAATAATACATTCACGCCCGTTTACCTCCTCAATTTCTCCTTTTGCACGAACAACCACTCGGCCTCTACCAGTATGGAAAGCATCTTTTACACCTTCGTATCCATAAATGACACCGCCTGTTGGAAAATCAGGTGCTTTGATATGTTCCATCAAGCCATCGATATCAATATTTGGTGTGTCAATATATGCGATTGTACCGTTGATTACTTCAGTGAGGTTGTGAGGTGGCATGTTGGTTGCCATACCAACTGCAATCCCAGAAGCACCATTAATAAGTAGGTTTGGAACCCTTGTAGGCATTACAGTGGGTTCCTTTAGAGTATCGTCAAAATTGAGTTGATGGTCAACGGTATCTTTATCGATATCAGCCATCATGTCTTCTGAAATTTTTTGTAAACGTGCTTCTGTGTAACGCATGGCAGCCGGGCTATCTCCGTCAACTGAACCAAAGTTTCCTTGTCCGTCAACCATCATGTAGCGTAGGCTCCAAGACTGAGCCATGCGCACCATAGTATCATAAACTGATGTATCTCCGTGTGGGTGATATTTACCTAAAACCTCACCAACAATACGAGCAGATTTTTTATATGATGAATTTGCTTTGACTCCCAATTCGTGCATACCAAAAAGCACACGACGGTGCACAGGCTTGAGACCATCCCGAACATCTGGCAGTGCACGTGACACAATGACCGACATGGAATAATCGATATATGCCGACTTCATTTCGTCTTCAATATTAATTGGAATCAATTTATCTTCAGTAGCCATTTGGTTTTAATTTAGTGTTTTGACATAATTGCTAAAATAAGTATTCATCGAATGAATATACATTAATTTAAAGGCTATTTTCTTATAATTTATTAACAAGTTGTACTAGAAACTTATGCAAAAATTTTTGTCAATTTTATTTGTAATTCAACAAATTTTTTTGTCTATTCGTTATGCATCTGGTCCGATTTTTGAACTATGCACTTAAAAAGTTATGGACGATAATTTTTCATCACGCGTAAAAGACGTCATTACCTACAGTAAAGAAGAAGCTTTACGACTCGGTCATGACTTTATTGGTACAGAGCATCTAATGCTAGGATTGTTGCGTGATGGTAACGGAAAAGCAATTTCAATATTGTCAGCGCTTGAAATTGATTTAGACTTTCTGAGAAGAAAAATTGAGATCTTAAGCCCTGCTAACCCAACCAACTCTCCTGAGCCCCAACACAAAACAAACTTGCACCTAACCCGTCAGGCCGAACGTGCTCTCAAAACTACATTTCTTGAGGCAAAACTTTTTCAAAGTAATTCAATAAATACAGCACATTTATTACTTTGCATACTTAGAAATGAGAATGACCCAACAACAAAAGTGCTACATAAACTACAGGTTGACTACGAAACAGTTAAAGATCAGTTCAAGTATATGTCTGTCGAGTCTGATGACGATGACTTTATAGAAATGCCATCAGCTGATGCATTTCCAGATGATACAGCCGACGAAGACAACCGTGGGCAAGGCGCCTCCTTCTCATCATCTACTGATGATAAAAAGTCAAAAAAATCAAGTACACCTGTACTTGACAACTTTGGTAAAGACTTAACAAAGGTTGCAATCGATGGAGACATGGACCCGGTTATTGGCAGAGAAAAAGAAATCGAACGTGTTTCACAAATTTTGAGCCGTCGTAAGAAAAATAACCCCCTGCTCTTAGGTGAACCTGGAGTGGGTAAATCTGCTATTGCAGAAGGATTGGCCTTGCGTATCATTCAAAAAAAGGTGTCTAGGGTACTCTACAACAAACGTGTTGTGACTTTAGACCTAGCGTCTCTAGTTGCTGGCACCAAATACAGAGGACAGTTTGAAGAGCGACTAAAAGCTGTTATGAATGAACTGGAAAAAAATTCCAATATCATTTTGTTTATTGACGAAATTCACACCATTGTTGGTGCAGGAGGTGCTACAGGAAGCTTAGATGCTTCCAATATGTTTAAACCAGCACTTGCTAGAGGTGAAATTCAATGTATAGGCGCTACTACACTTGATGAATACCGTCAAAATATTGAAAAGGATGGTGCTTTGGAGCGTAGGTTCCAAAAAGTATTGATTGAGCCAACTTCTGTTGATGAAACCATTGAAATTTTACAGAACATTAAAGACAAATACGAATCGCATCACAATGTCAACTATACGGACGATGCTATCGAAGCCTGTGTAAAACTATCTGACAGATATATAACGGATCGTTTTTTGCCAGACAAAGCCATAGATGCTCTTGACGAAGCAGGATCAAGAGTGCATATCACCAATATGGAAGTGCCAAAAAAAATTGTTGAGATTGAAAATGAACTTGAAAGGGTACGTGAGCAAAAAAATAGCGTTGTAAAACGTCAGAAATATGAAGAAGCTGCAAAGCTTCGCGACGATGAAAAAAAATTAGAAAAAGAATTGTTATTAGCGCAAGAAGATTGGCAAGAAGAACAACGACAAAACAGAGAAACCGTTACTGAAGCTCATATTGCCGATGTGGTTGCTATGATGACAGGTATTCCTGTGCAACGTGTTTCCGATGGGGAAGGTGAAAGATTAGAAAAACTTGAAGAACTCATTCGGGGTAAAGTCATCGGGCAAGAAAACGCTGTTAAAAAAGTGGCAAAGGCCATTCAACGCAACAGAGCGGGACTAAAAAACCCCAATAAACCTATTGGCTCATTTATATTTCTTGGACAAACTGGAGTTGGTAAAACACAATTAGCCAAAGTATTGGCATCAGAAATTTTTGAAAGTGAAGCCTCACTCATACGAATAGACATGAGTGAATACATGGAAAAATTTTCTATTTCAAGGCTAATAGGTGCTCCTCCAGGGTATGTAGGCTATGAAGAAGGTGGTCAGTTAAGTGAAAAGGTAAGAAGGAAACCTTATTCGGTTGTTCTCCTTGACGAGATTGAAAAAGCTCACCCAGATGTCTTTAACATGCTTCTCCAAGTTTTGGACGATGGTTATTTAACAGATTCTCTAGGTAGAAGTGTAGACTTCAAAAATACAATAATTATCATGACCTCAAATGTTGGAGCAAGACAAGTCAAAGACTTTGGTCTTGGTGTTGGATTTGGAACAGCCGCTCAGAAATCGCAAGAGGATAAAAATATAAAAGGTGTTATTCAAAATGCTTTGAAAAAGAAATTCTCACCTGAATTTTTAAATCGAATTGATGATGTGGTAATCTTCAACAATCTTGACAAAAATCATCTCACAAAAATAATTCAACTTGAACTTGGTGCGCTCCAAAAGAGAGTTAAAGAACTAGGATATAGTCTATCTCTAAGTAAAAAAGCAGTTACATTTTTAATTGATAAGGGTTATGATAAACAGTATGGTGCAAGGCCACTTGCCAGAGCTATACAACGCTATGTCGAAGATGCTATGGCAGGAGAAATTCTAAAAAAATCCCTCACTAGTGGTTCTAAAGTAACTTTTGATTGGGATGGTAAGAGCGATGAATTGAAGCTCACTATAAACAACAAAAACACTGCTAAAAAATCATAAATTTCTAAGTGATATTGGTTTGTTCTTAAATAGCGCGTAAGCTTAGGTCAACAATAGCTGCAGAATGCGTTATAGCACCCATAGAAACATAGTTAACACCTGTCTCGGCATATTTAACTACATTTTCTAAATCAATATTACCTGAGGCTTCTGTATCCATTTTACCATTGATATATGTTACCGCTAATGCTAAATCCTTTATTGACATATTGTCTAACAGTATTCGGCTGATCCAAGGGTTTTGCAAACAAATTTTAACTTCTTGAAAATTGCGTGTTTCAACTATAACAGGGATTGACTTATCCAAACCATTTACATAGGTTTTCACTTTAGCAAGTGACAATTCCAATCCACCACAAAAATCAATATGGTTATCTTTTAACATTATGGCATCATAAAGACCCATTCTATGGTTTACACCCCCGCCAATAACAACAGCCCATTTCTCAGCAATTCTAAAATTAGGAGTAGTTTTCCTTGTATCTAAAACCTTACATTTGGTGTGAGCGATTTGCTCTAGAACCTGACTTGTTACAGTAGCAATACCACTCATACGCTGTAATGCGTTTAGCATAATCCGTTCTAAACTAAGTATGGTCTGGGCATTTCCCTCCAAATATAATAACACCTCGCCCTTTGAAAATTGGGTACCATCCTTGTAAACTGGGTTGAGGCTTACATCTTTTCCATGGCGTTGCAGTATAAATTCACAAAAAGCAACACCTGCCAAAACGCCACTCCCTTTTGCAATTAGTTGGGCCTTGGTAGAAAGATTTTTTGGAAAAACAGCCTTTGAAGTATGATCACCAAGCTTATCCAAATCCTCAATAACTGCTCCATCAACACAGGAAATCAGTTCATTTTGAAATGTTTTTACAAAGGGGTTAGACATAATCTTGATTGTAATAAACCCCTTTATTTTCAGAATGTTGTTGGGATTGTTTGATTATTAGATAGGCCACACTAACAAGATTACGTAAGGTTGTAAGCTGTGGAGTTAATTTATTTTTTTGATAAAGTAATGCTGTGGATGCGTATACATCTTGAAGCGCCATTTCTGCTTGGTGTAGACTATCACCAGATTTGATAATTCCGACATGCGCACTCATAATATGTTGTAAGTCGGAACGTAGTAAGCTTATTTGAACGATACGTTCATTTGACACATCTTCAGTACCTAACCAATCTGGAATGGTATCAAAAAATGTGATAGGTAATATATTTCCGTGTAAGGTTTCTGCGGCATGCTCTGCAGCACGAGCGGCAAACACCAAGGCTTCCAAAAGTGAGTTTGATGCCAAGCGGTTGGCTCCATGTAACCCTGTATGACTGCACTCTCCAATAGCATATAATGCAGATAAGCTACTCTGGCCATTTTCGTCAACATCTATTCCCCCACAAAAATAATGTGCTGCTGGAAGCACCGGGATAAATGTTTTGCTAATGTTAATACCTAGCTTCATGCAAGTTGACTTTATAGTTGGAAACTCTTGCTCTAATTTAATTGGGTCAATATTAGTTGCATCAAGATATACGTGTGGAGTATTGTACTTTTTCATTTCAGCGTTTATAGCTCGAGAAACTACGTCTCTTGGCGCCAAATCTAATTGCGCATCGTATTTGTGCATAAAAGCTTCGCCTTTTTCATTGCGAAGAATTGCACCTGCACCTCGAATTGCTTCAGATATCAAAAAAGTATTACCATTAACCTTTAGGTATAAAGCAGTTGGATGAAATTGAACAAAATGTAGGTTTTTAACATGGACTTTTGCACGATAGGCTGCGCCTAGACCATCACCCGTAGCTGCATTTGGGTTAGTTGTATGTGCATATACTTGGCCAGCACCGCCTGTCGACAATACCGTTAATTGAGATGTGATTTTAATGATTTGCTCATCTTTGATGGAAATTACATAAGCGCCATAACATCTTCTATATTTTTTATCCTGAAGATGGTGGTCTGTTATTAAATCTACAAGTGAATAGTTTTCAAAAAAATGAATGTTTTCGTGAGCTCTGGCCTTTTCAATAAGGGCTTTTTGAATATGCAAACCAGACTGGTCTTTGTGATGCACAATGCGTTTGGCTGAATGCCCACCTTCTTTTCCAAGATGGAGTAAATTCCCTTTTTTGTCAAAGTCAGCACCCCAATCCATCAATTCTTTTACCCTTAAGGGGCCTTCACGAACAACAAACTCTACAACCTTGGGTTCTGATGTATAATCACTAGCTCGCAGTGTGTCCTGAACATGACCGGTATACGAATCATTTGAAAAATTTGAAACTACAGCTATACCGCCTTGTGCGTATTTAGTATTACTTTCGAGTAAATCACGCTTGGATATCATAACAATTTTTTTGTCTGGACATCGATTTGCCAAACGGACTGCACAACTCAATCCTGCAATTCCAGTCCCAATAACCAACACGTCTGCATGCATATTATGACAAGGCTAACATTCTGTCAATGGGCGCTTTTGCAGCAGCCATCAAAGAATGTTCAAGATTAATTTCAGGTTGTTCGTGCTTTAAGCATAAATAAAGTTTTTCCAATGTATTTAGCTTCATAAAACCACATTCACTACAGGCACAAGTATCGTCTGAAACGGGTGCTGGAATAAAAGTCTTTTGGGGGGCACGTTTCTTCATTTCGTGTAAAATACCTGCTTCTGTAGCCACTATGTAGGCGTCTGCGCTGTCTTGCTGCACAAAATTGAGCAATCCTGAAGTACTACCTACATAATGAGCAATGTCCAATACTTGTGACTCACTTTCGGGATGAGCAATAAATTTGGCATTAGGATGCTGTTGTGCCAAATTAACAATTTTATCAAATGAAAAGGCTTCATGTACAATACATGAACCGTCCCAAAGTATCATTTCACGACCTGTTTCCTTTATTAAATAACGTCCTAAGTTTTTGTCGGGTGCAAAAATGATGGGTTGGTCTTTTGATATACTTTCAATAATACGAACAGCATTGCTAGAAGTACAAACAATATCACTCAAAGACTTAATCTCAGCAGAGCAATTAATATAGGTAACTACAATAGCATCGGGATGTTTGGACTTAAAAGAAGCAAATGCATCAGCTGGACAGGAGTCTGCTAAAGAGCAGCCTGCGTTTAAATCTGGTAATAAAACTTTTTTTGTGGGGTTAATTATTTTAGCTGTTTCAGCCATAAAATGAACCCCAGCAAAGACTATGATTTCAGTAGACACCTCAGCAGCTGCTTTCGCTAAATACAGGCTATCCCCAAGAAAATCAGCCAAGTCTTGTATGGCATCTTCTTGATAGTAATGTGCTAAAAGCACGGCATTCTTAACTACTTTCAAACGCTTGATTTCATCAACCAATGAAATGTTATTTGGAACAGGCGCATCTACAAATCCTTTTGCAGTAATAGAAGCGATAGTTGTGGGCGTTTTAATGATACTCAATTTTTATATAAAATTAATGAATTTCATGCCTTCTTAAGCCTTTTAATCAACTAAATATTATTCTTATTAAACATATAACATAAACGAATAACAACAAAAATAGTGATCAGCGCATTATTTTGGACAGAAAACGGTTACTTTTGTATCGTTTTTTTAACACTTAAAAATGATAGTTTTAAAGTTTGGTGGATCTTCAGTAGCTGGTGCCGTTGAAGTTGAGCAGGTTCTTGGTGTTTTATTACAGCAAAAGAAACCAATGGCAGTTGTGGTTTCAGCCTTGGGTGGAATTACAGATGAGCTACACGCATTAGGAAAACTTGCCGCTAATGGGGATGCTTCCTATGTAAATCGATTAAAAAAAGTTGAAGACCGTCATATTTTGATGGTACAAACGCTTGTTCCTGTTTCCAAAAGAAGTGCTATTCTAAGTACTACAAAACAAATTATCAACAAACTCGAAACCATTCTAGAGGGTACCTTTATGATACGTGAGCTTTCACCAAAAACATTGGATATGCTGTTGAGTTTTGGAGAAATTCTATCACATAAAATAATAGCAGAGGCTGCAAAGGCAAAAGGGATAGATGCTCTTGCAAAGAATGCACAAGATCTTATCGTGACCTTTCAATCGATAGGAAGAACACTTGTGGATTATAAAAAAACCAACGCTAACCTCCTCGCGTTTTTCAAAAGCAACAAACACCAAGTAGTTATTCTTCCCGGATTTGTTTCCAAAAATGCAGAAGGCATCGTCACAACACTAGGACGTGGCGGTTCTGACCTAACGGCATCCATAACGGCATGCGCACTTGAAGCAGAATCTTTAGAAATTTGGACAGACGTTAGTGGAATGTTTACAGCACACCCTGCATTAGTTAAACAAGCCAAGTCTATACCTGAAATATCGTACCAGGAAGCCATGGAACTTTCTCATTTTGGTGCCAAGGTAATCTATCCCCCTACCCTTCAGCCCATTATTGAAAAAAGCATTCCTGTTTATATTAAAAATACTTTTAAACCCAACGACCCAGGCACACTTATTACAAATACTACAGAAGCGGAAACGGTGGTTAGAGGAATTAGTCATATCAATGATATTGCATTACTCACACTTGAAGGCAGCGGTATGATTGGTGTTCCGGGTTACTCACAAAAGCTGTTGACAGTTTTAGCGCAACATCACATAAATGTGGTGATGATCACGCAAGCATCTTCTGAACATTCCATTTGTTTGGGTATTGATGCAGCAGAGGCAGATTTTGCACAAGAAACTATTGACGATGCATTTGCGCTCGACATTGAAACTAAAAAAATTAATCCTATCCGAGTTGAAAAGGATTTATCCATCATTGCACTTGTTGGTGAGAACATGAAAAACCACCAAGGTATTAGCGGACGTATGTTTCGTGCCTTGGGAAATAACAACGTTAATGTTAAAGCTATTGCACAAGGTGCTTCAGAAAAAAACATTACAGCAGTAATTGACAGCAAAGACATCAAGAAGGCGTTAAACACGCTTCACGAAGCATTCTTTGAAACACAAATAAAAAAACTTCACCTATTTGTAACAGGAGTTGGTAATGTGGGAAGTAAGTTTTTAGAGCAAGTAAATAAACAACATGATTTTCTTAAAGAACATTTCAAACTCAATTTAAGTGTAATTGGTATTTCCAACTCACGTATGATGATGTTTGATTCAGCGGGAATAAATCTAGACGAATGGAACACAATATTAGATGCCGGAGAGAAGGCAGATAAGGATCTATTTTTTGAAAAAGCCAAAACATTAAACATGCGTAATGCCATTTTTGTGGACAATACAGCAAACCCCGTTATAGCTGGAACTTATGCGCATTATTTAGAAAACAATATTGGTGTAGTAACATGTAATAAGATTGCATGTGCTGATGATTTGGTCAATTATCAAAAACTTAAGAAATTATCGCACAAGTACAATGCACCATTCTTATTTGAAACCAATGTCGGGGCTGGACTACCCATAATTGATACACTAAATCATTTGATTGCATCTGGCGATCAAGTACACAGCATACAGGCAGTTTTGTCGGGAAGTTTGAATTTTGTTTTCAACTCGTTCAATGAAAATACTTCATTCCGTGAAGTCGTGGAGCAGGCCATGCAAGAAGGCTATACCGAACCTGATCCAAAAATTGATTTAAGTGGAATTGACGTAGCAAGAAAGATATTGATTCTAGCAAGAGAAAGTGGTTTTGCATTGGAACTTTCCGATATTGAAAATAAATCATTTTTACCTAAGGCTTGTCTTGATTCTGAAAGCAACGAAAGCTTTTTAGCAAGTTTGGACAAACACAAGGCACATTTTGATGCCCTTTACCAAAATGCAGCGCGCGAAAATGCGCGTTTAAAATATGTTGCCACATTTGAAAGTGGCAAGGCAACAGTAGGATTAAAACATATCCCACAAGGGCATGATTTCTATAACCTTGAGGGTAGCGACAACATCGTGTTGTTCTACACAGACAGATATGCACAACAACCTTTAATTGTCAAAGGTGCTGGTGCTGGTGCTGCCGTAACAGCTTCGGGAATATTTGCAGATATCATTAGAATTGGAAAAAGTTGATGTAAAAGGCGTTAAACTATTTGCGCCAGCTAGTATAGCCAATATTTCTTGTGGCTTTGATGTTTTGGGACTCTGTCTAGAAAACATTGGAGACCTTATGGAAATACGTCGCAGTAATAAAGCGGGTATACAAATAACATCTGTAAAAGGACAAAATTTACCACTTGAGGCAGAGAACAATGTTGCAGGTGTAGCGGGCTTGGCCATGCTAGAAGCTCATAATCCTAAACTAGGCTTTGAAATTTATATTGAAAAAAATATCAAACCTGGCAGTGGTATTGGAAGTTCTGCCGCGAGCGCTGCAGGTGCAGTAGCCGGGATAAATTACCTCCTCGGTAATCCATTTAGCAAAAAAGAATTAATCCCTTTTGCTATGGAAGGAGAACGCCGGGCTTGTGGAACTGCACATGCCGATAATGTGGCACCAGCACTCTTAGGGGGTTTTACTTTGGTAAGAGCCACAAATCCGCTTGACATCTGTGCATTGCCAACTCCACTAGAGCTTGTAGCTACGGTAATTCACCCCAAAATTGAAGTTAAAACAGCTGATGCGCGTGCCGTACTCAAAAAAAGTGTAACCCTGAAAAAAGCCATCACCCAATGGGGAAATGTAGGTGCATTAGTTTCTAGTTTATATGAAGAAGATTACGACTTATTAAGCAGGTCTTTGGTTGATGTGATCGTTGAGCCGGCAAGGTCTATATTGATACCATATTTTAAAGAATTAAAAGCAACATGCAAAGCAAGTGGTGCGCTTGGTTCTGGCATATCAGGTTCTGGTCCTTCTGTTTTTGCTTTGTCAAGAGGTATGAGTACTGCAAATAAGGTTGCGCAAGCCATGGGGTCTGTTTTAGAAAAAACAAAAATTCCATATGATATTCACGTCAGTCCCGTTAAAAAAACTGGAGTTAGTTTTATAGAAGAGCTTACATGAAATACTACAGCCTAACTGATAAAAATAACACCGCCAGCTTTTCAGAGGCTGTAATTCGAGGTCTTGCTCCCGACAGGGGTTTATATTTTCCAGAAAATATATCAAGATTAGATGAGGTATTCCTTGAAGATCTTACCAATAAATCAATGGTGGAAATTGGTGTTGAAATCATGCGTCCTTTTGTTGGAGGCACCATTCCAGATGATCGATTGAGAAAAATTGTCAACGACACACTTTGCTTTAATTTTCCAGTGAATAAAGTCAATGACAACACGGCTACACTAGAACTTTTCCATGGTCCAACAATGGCATTTAAAGATGTTGGTGCACGTTTTATGGCACGTTGTATTGGATATTTCAACGAACAAAGTCCCAAAAAAGTAACCGTTTTAGTTGCTACATCCGGCGACACAGGTGGCGCAGTAGCTTCAGGATTTTTAGGAATTGAAGGAACCGAAGTAATTATCCTCTATCCAAAGGGAAAAGTAAGCCACATCCAAGAACTACAACTCACTACAAATGGCAAAAACATAAAGGCTGTTGAAGTAGATGGTGTTTTTGACGACTGCCAAGAAATGGTCAAATCGGCCTTTATAGATGAAGACTTAAAAAGAAAATTAAATCTTACCTCTGCCAATTCGATTAACGTTGCGCGTTGGTTACCGCAATCGCTATATTTTTTCTCTGCATTTCAGCATTTTAAGCGTTTGGGTATAGACAAAAAATTAGTTTTCTCTGTTCCAAGTGGAAATTTTGGCAACATCTGTGCCGGAATTGTGGCCAAAAGACTTGGTTTACCAATAAACCATTTTATAGCCAGTACCAATATCAACGACACAATACCCCGATATTTGCAAACACAAAACTACCAACCCAACCCTTCTAAGCAAACCATTTCCAATGCCATGGACGTGGGAAATCCATCAAATTTTATTCGTGTTCAGTCCCTTTACAAAAACGATTTTGATTCCCTAAAACAAGATTTTTCCTCATACGCCTATGACGATACTGAAACAAAGCTAGCACTGGCTGAGCTACATCAAAAGCACAATTATGTTGCTGACCCACACGGAGCGGTTGGTTATTTGGGATTACAAGACTTTTTGAAAAAAAATCCAGATTACTATGGTATATTTTTAGAAACAGCCCACCCTATTAAATTCCGTGACACAGTAGAGGATACACTTGGTCTAACCCTAGATATTCCAACACAAATTCAAAAAATACTTGATAAAACTCCAAAAAAAACTTCTTTGCGTGGCTATAAAACGTTTAAAGAATACCTACTCAATCAAGCTATTTAATTCAGGCAATATAAAAGCATCCAATACACTTGGCTCTTGCATCATGGCTTCAATGCCATCGGCAGTACGTGGTGCATAGGCAGAAAGGTTTATTGGTCCGTCATTAGTGATCAAGATGTCATCTTCAATTCGAATCGCTATACCCCACCATTTCGGATCACAAGGACTATTCTCAGGAATATAAATACCTGGTTCTACCGTGATAAGGGTGTTGTGCTGAAAGGGATTATAAGTACCCGCGTCATGTACATCCAAACCCAAATAATGAGATGTCCCGTGCGGAAAGTATTTACGCACTTCTGAAGCATTTTTAATAATACCTAAATCTTTCAATCCGCTTACAATCACTTCAACTGCAGCATCATGTGGTGAGCGCATACTAGCACCAATAACTGATGCAGCAATACCTGCTTCCTGAGCTTCATAAACAATATCGTATATAGCACGTTGCTCTTCTGAAAAAGTACCATCTGCAGGTATAGTACGGGTTACATCGGCAGTATAGTTGTGATATTCTGCACCTAAATCCATCAAAACCAAATCGCTTCCAACTTTTGGTTTATCGTTAGTAATATAGTGTAAAACACAGCCGTTATGACCACCACCAACAATAGAAGGATAACCTTCATATTCAGCACCGTATTTTTTAAAAACAAATTCATGTATACCTTGAATTTCACGCTCCGACATACCTGGATGCATGGCCTTCATAACCTCCACTTGGCCTATTGCAGAGATATTAATAGCCTTCTTTAACAAGTCCAGTTCTTCAGGTAATTTAATCTCTCGTAAACCTTCCATAATCATAGGTAGGGTT
Source organism: uncultured Flavobacteriaceae bacterium (assembly GCA_964014735.1). Taxonomy (GTDB): domain Bacteria; phylum Bacteroidota; class Bacteroidia; order Flavobacteriales; family Flavobacteriaceae; genus UBA7446. Next base: position 33,401 of record CAXHBH010000008.1, read on the forward strand.
TGAGAGTCAAGATTTGTGAGTTGTAATGACATTTGTTGCCTTAGCTCTGCGCGTTGGCGTTCATTTAGCGCGCCTTGATATGCCACAAGAAGTTTATCCTTAGCCAATTCATCGTTTATTCTCATAGAACGAGATAATACTTGTGCAACATTAGCTGAACTATTGCTGTCAGAAGTAGTTATGTAGCGATACAAGGATGCTTTTTCTGCATTAAAATCAATCGTAAAATTCGCTTTTCTTTTAAAGCTTTTTATGAGTGAGTAAAGGTCGGCATCATTTTTAGTATCATCACGAACGTCGTTATTGATATCAAAAAAGAGTACTTGGTCAAATTGACCGAAATCAATTTTGATATCAGCAAATTCGGTGTTGAAAAATACATTGGTGAATCCCAATTTTTGCTTGGCTCCTATAATACCTAATCGCTTACCATCCCACTGTTCTCTTACTGGATCGCGTTCCTGCACAAACAGTACATCCTCCATAGAAATACCATTAACAATTTGGGGTTCTTTATAAATCAAAAGAACGGCATGTGGTTCTTTTAGTCCAGTGAGGTAATAGAAATTAGGATCTTGGTGGTAATGAAAGTCTACGTCATTTGCGCGATTACGTATGGGGTTAGTAAAAAACACAGCCACACTATTTGAGGGCATTTGTTCACGTACCGCTTGGCGACGACCTTCGTGGAAGGCAGGTGTTAGGTAATCGTTAGGTATTTCTTGTGCTTGAAGGCAAAAAACCGTGATTATTGTGAATAAAATGCAGCGTAACATGAGCTTCTTTATAGCTAAAGTAGCTAAAACTGTGCTACTTTTGAAAGCATGAAGCAATTGTCCTTACATCAACAACACATTAGCTTAGGCGCCAAAATGGGCCCATTTGCAGGCTTTGATATGCCGCTCAGTTATCAGGGTGTTAAAGCCGAGCATCTTTGTGTACGCGAACATGTAGGTGTTTTTGACGTTTCCCATATGGGTGAATTTATGGTTAGTGGCGGTGCAGCCACAGCCTTATTACAATATACCACAAGTAATAATGTTGAAGATCTTGGCATAGGTGATGCGCAATATGCCTATATGCCCAACAGTGAAGGTGGCGTAGTAGACGACATTTTGGTGTATCGATTGGAGGAAGAAAAATATATGCTGGTTGTAAATGCCACTAATATAGCAAAGGATTGGAATTGGCTTACAGCCCAGAATAAGGAATTTGTTGCCACCCTAGAAAATAAATCTGATGCCTACGCCCTATTGGCAGTACAAGGACCTAGGGCACATGCCTTGATGAAACGACTTACTAATATTGATACAGCCAACCAAAAAAGCTTTTCCGTAGTAGAAACCACTGTAGCAGGTGCCGACTATGTTTATGTTGCCAACACCGGCTATACTGGATCAGGCGGGGTAGAATTATACGTTCCCGTTGCCCAAGCGACACAAGTTTGGAAAACACTTATAAACGAGGGTGCTCCCTTCAACATCCAACCCATTGGCTTGGCTGCCAGAGACACTTTACGTCTAGAAATGGGTTATTGCCTATATGGTCATGAGTTGAGCGAAACCACCTCGCCTATTGCAGCACGCTTGGCGTGGTGTACGGATTTTAACAAATCCTTTGTTGGTGATACACACATTAAAAAAGATAAATCCGAAGGAACTGCACAAACACGGGTTGGTTTTAGCATGATAGAAAGGGGGATTCCGAGACAAAACTATCCGTTGGTTTCAGCAGATGGCAGTCCAATAGGTGTGGTAACTTCTGGCACCTCCTCCCCTTCTTTAAAATTAGGTATAGGCATGGGATATTTAGACAAGTTATACGCCAAGGTAGGGACAGAAATCTATGTATATATACGTGGGAAAAATGTCAAGGCGTGCGTAAGCCGCCTCCCTTTTATTTCCTAGCATGAAACGTATTCTCATTTTTGGCGGAAGTGGTTTTCTGGGACGTGCCCTGTATAAAGAACTGCATCCTTACTTTGACGTATATGCCACCTATTGCACCCAAGCTAATTATGCAAAAAACAAACGTTATTTTGAGTATGACTTTAAGGAAGACTCACCTACCGAAATACTAAAATATATCAAGCCAGATGTCATTATATCGGCACTTAGGGGTGAAGATATGGGTCAGTTTGTAGCGCATGATATGCTCATAACATATACCATACAGAAACAGGCGCGTATAATTTTCCTTTCTGCAGCCAATGTTTTTGACAGCTTTCGTCACTACCCTAGCTACGAACACGACAAAACTCTTTCTGAAAGTGTTTACGGTAAGGGGAAAATAAAAATTGAAAACAAGCTCATGCGCATGCCCCCATTTAGCTGGACCATTGTGCGTTTGCCCATGGTATTTGGTGCGGGTGCACCTCGATTATTAGAGCTAAAATCAGCGATAGAAACCCAAACACCTTATGAAATTTTTCCCAACTCAGTCATTAACCTGGCGGCGGCTTTTTTTGTTACCCAGCAGTTGCATTATATCATAAACAGAGATTTGTGGGGTATTTTTCATTTGGGTAGTAACGATTTGATTCACCACGATGAATTTATCGCCCAACTGGTAGACGGATTAAAGTTATCCAGAAAACCCTGCTACACCCATGTCTATGCCAGTAATATTGACCGTTATATAGCGGTTTTGCCCAAATTCAACCAGTTGCCCAAACACTTACGATATACTTCAGATGCGGTATTGCAAAACTGCTTGGGCATCATTACACCGGGCAAACAATGAAAAAGCATGTGATTATTTGGATTATTGCTATTGGTTTTGCGTTGGGCTTGGGATGGGTAGACCATGAAACTACTTCTTGGCATATGGTGTTATACAATAATGGAAATGCCGTTTCCTTGCTATTGTATACATTGGTATTTGCCTCCATCGGCTACGGGATCAGCAACTTGCTGTTCAAAAAACCATGACATTTTTTTTAAATGTTTTTATATCTTTGAATTGAAACAGATCCCAAAACTGTTCTTAAGCCTACAGCTGATTTATCAACCAGCAGCACATTTTAACACTTTAGATTTTTGCCTACGCTTAATTCCAATAGATTAAAAACAAAATCTAAAACAGAAATTGGCATTGCCAAATAAGCCCTAAATATTAAAACCCTTTTCTGTTATGTAAAAATATAAAATTAGTTACTTTTGTTCTTAACGCCTTTTTGTATGAAACAAGAGTACGTTCAAATTTTTGACACCACTTTAAGAGACGGAGAGCAGGTTCCAGGCTGTAAGCTTAACAAAGCAGAAAAGCTTGTTCTGGCAAAACGCCTTGATGAACTTGGTGTTGATATCATAGAGGCGGGTTTTCCCATATCATCTCCCGGAGATTTTGAAGCCGTTAGCGACGTTGCTAAAACAGTGCGTAACGCCATTGTTTGCGGACTCACCAGAGCTGTTCAGAAAGATATTGATGTGGCGGCTGAAGCCTTAAAACCTTCCAATCGCGCACGTATCCACACAGGCATTGGTACTTCCGACTCGCATATCCAACACAAATTTCGTTCTACGCGAGAAAAGATTATTGAGCGTGGTGTGGCAGCTGTCAAGCATGCAAAAAAATATGTAGAAGACATTGAATTTTATGCAGAAGACGCAGGCAGAACAGACAATGCATACCTAGCACAAGTTTGTGAGGCCATGATAAAGGCCGGGGCTACCGTCTTGAACATTCCCGACACCACGGGCTATTGCTTACCTGAAGAATACGGTGCCAAAATAAAATATTTGATGGAATATGTGCCTTCCATTCACAAAGCGACTATTTCTTGTCACTGCCACAACGACCTTGGTCTTGCCACAGCAAACTCCATTGCTGGTGTGATCAACGGTGCACGGCAAATTGAATGTACCATTAATGGTATTGGTGAACGTGCAGGTAATACGTCTTTGGAAGAGGTAGTCATGATCATGCGCCAACACCCTAATCTAGGGCTTGACACCAAGATTCAAACCCAAATGCTTTCTAAAACAAGTCAAATGGTTTCTGACGCCATGGGCATGATTGTACAACCCAACAAAGCCATTGTAGGTGCCAATGCATTTGCGCACAGTTCTGGCATTCACCAAGACGGTGTTATCAAAAATAGAGAAACATACGAAATAATCAACCCGCATGACGTGGGTGTTGATACTTCATCTATTGTACTGACAGCAAGAAGCGGTCGTGCTGCCCTCGCCTTCCGTGCCAAAAATATTGGTATAGAACTCACCAAAGACGAGTTGGACTTGGCATATTCAACATTCCTAACTTTTGCTGACCAGAAAAAAGAAATAAACGATAACGACATTCCTGAAATAGTTAAAAGCGCTGGAGTCAGTTTGTAAATCCATGAAAAAAACACTTTTTGACAAAGTTTGGGACAGGCATGTGGTATCAACAATACCGAACGGACCCGATATACTCTACATTGATAAACACCTTATACACGAGGTAACAAGTCCGCAGGCTTTTAATGTTTTGGAAGAAAAAGGCATTCCACTCTTTAGACCCAACCAAGTAGTGGCCACTGCCGATCACAATGTACCCACAGAAAACCAACATTTACCCATCCAAGATGCCTTGTCTCGCAAACAAGTAAGCCAGCTTACCAAAAACTGCGAGGAATATGGCGTTAATCTCTTTGGGTTGGGGCACCCCTATCAAGGAATTGTTCACGTTATTGGCCCTGAACTTGGTGTTACCCAACCAGGAATGACTATGGTTTGTGGTGATAGTCACACCTCTACTCACGGTGCATTTGGTACTATAGCATTTGGTATTGGAACCAGTCAAGTAGCACAAGTATTTGCAAGTCAATGCGTATTGGTTGCTAAACCCAAAAGCATGAGTGTTGTCGTTTCAGGTAAATTACATCCGGCCGTTGAACCCAAAGATGTTGTACTTTATGTCATCGCTAAATTGGGGACAGATGCTGGTACGGGTTACTTTGTAGAGTTCGCAGGAAATGTTTTTGAGCAAATGAGCATGGAAGGTCGCATGACGGTCTGTAATATGAGCATTGAAATGGGCGCACGCGGTGGCATGATTGCACCAGACCAAACCACATTTGAATATGTAAGCGGACGTGAATTTGCCCCTAAAGGAGAGGCATTAGCAGCAAAAATAGCACATTGGAAAACCCTATCTACAGATGAAGGAGCTACTTTTGATGCAGAACATCACTTTGATGCAGCAGACATACGCCCCATGATTACCTACGGTACAAATCCGGGTATGGGCATTAAAATTTCGGACAAAATTCCATCCTCTGACGATGCTAGTTTTATAAAATCATTAGAATATATGGGGCTTGAATCTGATACTTATTTGCTTAATATGCCCATAAGTCATGTCTTTATTGGCAGTTGTACCAATTCGAGAATTGAGGACTTTAGGGCTGCAGCGGCACACATCAAAGGAAAACAAAAATCTCCCGATGTGTTAGCACTGATAGTTCCTGGCTCACAACAAGTAGCAAAACAAATTGTAGCTGAAGGTCTGGATGAAATATTTGAATCGGCTGGCTTTAAGCTACGTCAACCCGGTTGTTCGGCTTGTTTGGCCATGAATGACGATAAAATTCCCCCTGGCGCCTATTGCGTTTCAACTTCAAATAGAAACTTTGAAGGACGTCAAGGACAAGGGGCAAGAACACTATTGGCAAGTCCAGTAACGGCAGCAGCAGCAGCAGTGGCTGGTAAAATTGTGGATGTAAGTCAATCATAATGGAAAAATTTACACTTCTAAAGACCAATATGGTTCCCCTAACGGTGGAAAACGTTGATACAGACCAAATTATTCCGGCACGCTTTTTAAAAGCAACAGACCGAAAAGGATTCGGAGAAAACTTATTTCGAGATTGGCGCTTTACCACTGACGGGGAAATCAAAGAAGACTTTACCCTAAATCAAAACCAATACAAAGGTGCAATCTTAGTGGCTGGAAATAATTTTGGGTGTGGCTCAAGTCGAGAACACGCTGCTTGGGCACTTGCCGATTATGGCTTCAAAGTGGTCATTTCTAGCTTTTTTGCCGATATATTTAAGGGAAATGCTCTTAACAATGGCATTCTCCCCGTTCAAGTTTCACCGCAAGATTTACAAGCTATATTTGCGGCTATAGACCGGGACACCACCACTGAGGCGATCGTTGATTTAGAAAATCAAAAACTTCTTATTGGTGCGGCAGACATTGCGGTATTTTTTCAAATCAATGACTACAAAAAAATGTGCTTAATAAATGGCTATGATGATATTGATTATTTGATAAGTCAAAAAGAAGCAATTGAAGCATTTGAACAAAAGCGTGCTTAATCACGTAAAAACAAATTAGCATGAAAAAAAATATTGCTGTAATTCCTGGTGATGGTATTGGCCCTGATATTGTTCAAGAGACTGTAAAAGTATTGGATGCCGTAGCCAAGGCCTATAATCACGAATTTAAATACAACTATGCGGACATGGGCGCTATTGCCATTGACAAAACAGGAAACCCACTTCCCGAAGCAACACTCAAGACGAGTTTGGAAAGCGATGCTGTGCTTTTTGGTGCGATTGGCGATCCCAAATACGACAACGATCCAAACGCAAAAGTACGGCCAGAACAAGGCTTGCTTGCCATTAGAAAAGCACTTGGGTTGTTCTGTAACATTAGACCTGTAAAAACCTTTGATGCCTTATTGCATCAATCACCCCTAAAAGAAGAACGGGTCAAAGGCACCGACTTCGAAATGTATCGTGAATTAACGGGTGGCATCTATTTTGGGGAAAAAAAATTATCAGAAGACAAGAATACAGCTTCTGACCTTTGTCAGTATACCAAAATGGAAATTGAACGCATTGCACACAAAGCATTTACTGCCGCGCGTAAAAGGCGCAATGTGTTAACGCTAGTGGACAAGGCAAATGTACTGGAAAGTTCACGCTTGTGGCGTCGTGTCGTAACAGCACTACATCAAGATGCATACAGTGATGTAGAACTGCACTATTTATTTGTAGACAATGCCGCCATGCAGATGATATTGGCACCAACACAATTTGATGTGATTCTGACGAGCAATTTATTTGGTGATATTATATCTGATGAAGGAAGCGTTATAGCTGGCTCTATTGGATTGTTGCCTTCTGCTTCTGTTGGGGAAAAACATGCCCTGTTTGAGCCTATTCATGGATCTTTCCCACAAGGTGCTGGAAAAGGGATTGCCAATCCCATTGCCATGATTTTATCTGCAGCAATGATGCTAACATACTTTGATATGAACAAAGAAGCTACAGCCATACGTGATGCAGTAGACTTGGCGCTTGCAAAAAGGGTTTGTACTCCAGAAGTATTTTCTGAAAACAATTACTGCACTTCAGACGTAGGCGATTTTATTGCTAAAAATATTTTATAAAAAAAGGGGTGATTATCACCCCTTTTTATTTACATACAATTTCGGATTATTATTATTTACCGTCCATTTTGCGCTTGAGGTTTGCTAGTGCGTCTAAATCACCGAGAGTTGATTTTTCTGCATTATCAGCCAATTTACGTTTGGCTTTTTTGATATTATCTGCCTCAATGCCTTTATAAACTGTTGCGTGAGACATTACAACGCGCTTAAAGTCTTTGTTAAATTCAATAACCTTAAACTCAGCTGTTTCGCCTTTTCCAAGCTTACCGCCGTCTTGCTTTTCTAGATGACGTCCTGGAACAAATGCTGTGATATCATCGTTAAGCACTATGGTAGCACCTTTGTCAACTATTTCTGTAATAGCAAGTTCGTGACTCGTGCCTTCTCCATATGTTTTGGCATATTTCTCCCATGGGTTATCCGTTGTTTGTTTGTGGCCAAGGCTTAGCTTACGACCTTCAACGTCCAACTCTAGAACAATCACTTCAAGCTCTTGTCCAACTGTGACAACTTCTGATGGGTGTTTTACTTTTTTCGTCCAAGTCAAATCAGAGATATAAATTAAACCATCAATACCTTCTTCAAGTTCAACAAACACTCCAAAGTTGGTATGATTACGAACAATACCTGAGTGCTTAGAGCCTAATGGATATTTGATGGTAATATCAGTCCAAGGATCTTGCGATAGTTGCTTTATACCCAATGACATTTTGCGTTCTTCACGGTCAAGGTTTAAGATAACTGCCTCTAAATCGTCTCCAACTTTAACAAAGTCTTGTGCAGAGCGCAAATGTGTACTCCACGACATTTCAGAAACGTGAACAAGTCCTTCAACACCAGGAGCTACTTCAACAAATGCACCGTAGTCAGCGATTACAGTAACTTTACCTTTCACAGTTTCACCTTCGTTTATTTTCTCGTCAATAGCCTCCCAAGGATGCTGCGACAATTGCTTCACACCAAGCTGGATACGTGACTTGTCATCATCAAAGTCAAGTATAACCACATTTAGCTTTTGCTCTACCTCTAATATTTCGCTTGGGTGACTTATGCGGTTCCAAGATAGATCTGTAATGTGTACCAACCCATCTACACCTCCTAGGTCGATAAAAACTCCGTATGAAGTAATATTTTTAACAGTACCTTCAAGTACTTGACCTTTTTCAAGTTGACCAATAATTTCTTTTTTCTGCTCTTCGATATCAGCTTCAATCAGTGCTTTATGGGATACCACAACATTTTTAAACTCATGGTTAATCTTGACAATCTTGAATTCCATGTTTTTGTTCACGTACTGATCGTAATCGCGAATTGGTTTGACATCAATCTGAGAGCCTGGTAGGAAAGCTTCAATACCAAACACATCTACAATCATTCCACCTTTTGTACGACATTTAACAAATCCAGTAACAACTTCTTGTTTGTCATGTGCTGCATTTACTCGATCCCAAGCCATAATAGTACGTGCCTTACGGTGCGACAATACAAGTTGTCCTGTTTTGTCTTCGCGAGTATCAATCATTACCTCAACCGAATCTCCTATTTTAAGATCAGGGTTGTAGCGAAATTCATTAAGTGAAATAACACCTTCTGATTTTGCATTGATGTCAATAATGGCTTCACGGTCTGTCATGTGAATGACTTTCCCAACAACAACGTCTGCCCCTTGTGTATCTACAAAGTTTTCAGAAACGAGTTGTTCAAATTCTTTTAGCTTATCATCCTCAACGGCTTCAATACCTTCTTCAAATTTTTGCCAATCAAAATTGGAAAGAAACTCTTGTGGTGAAACGGTTGGTGTGGAATCTTCTTGTGGGGTTGCTGTTTCTTGCTCTGCTTGTGCTTCTAAAGTCTCTGTCGGCTCTGTGGCCGTTTCTGTATTAGCTACAACTTCATTAGTTGTCTCTTCTACAGCTTGTTTTTCGTCAGACATGCTGCGGGATTATTTGTATTCTGTTTGGCGGAGTAAAGGCGCTACCGTACAGAAGGGTTATTTTTTTTTTGCTCTTGTATTACTCTAAAGCGCTTCCCAAAAGGATGGCAAATTTAATATCTTTATACTAGATGAACAAAAAATTATGCTTATTACTTTTAAAATAAGTACTTCAACCTTAAACGAATGAGCATGTCTGTTGTAGTAGTGTATAAGTACTTTTGATCAGCATCGAAAGCACAATTGGCCGTTCGCTTCCCTGTCTCTATTGTGGCTAAGTGTTTCCCTAATGGGCTTATCAAATGTACTCCACCAGGGCCAGTTGCGAATATATTACCACTCTTATGTATTTTAAGACCGTCTGGTAGACCCTTGTGTTGTTTTGTAAAAGGTCTAAAATCAAAAAGTACATTGCCATTTTTGAGTAACCCATTTGCTGTAATTTCATATTTGTACAAAAATGGTTTTTCTCTATCAGACTGATTGATATAGAGCGTTTTTTGGTTGAGCGACAAGGCAATTCCATTGGGACGGTCAAGGCTATCAATTAACATAGTAACTGCGCCGCTTGGTGCAACTTTAAATACACCATTTATGCCTATTTCCGCAGTTTTAATATTAGGCTGACCATAAGGTGGATCGGTGAAATATATATTGCCGGCACGATCTATATCCAAATCATTAGGGCTGTTAAAAGGCTTATCATCATAGGCATCGGCTATAGAGATAAACTTGGGTTGTGGCTGCCCAAGGGCTGCATTAAGACGGGCAATCCGCCTTTCGCCATGCTGACACAGTATTAAGTGACTTTCGTTATCTAACAATAGACCATTAGAACCTCTATTAGAGTTTTTATTTCCTTGACCTGTATGACCAGCATATTCGAGGTAAATGCTAAGACTGTCATATGGGCTCCATTTATATATCTTATTTGTGGGCACATCAGAAAAAAGTAAAGCCTGCAGTGCTTCCACCCACAAGGGCCCTTCACTCCATTTGAATCCAGTTGCGAGTATCTCAAAAGAGGTGTTGGGGTCAATTAGTGCCAACGCTGCTGAGTCATGGATGATTACCCTAAAAGGGGTTTTAATCTGATTAATAGCTTTGATTTGTGGTGATTTAGGTGCATTGATGCAAGAAAGTGCCAGTAAAAATATTAGAGGAATGATATAATTAATTCGATTGAGCATGTGTCTTTTTACTTAAAAATATACAAAATTAAAAACCTAGCTCAAGCATTCTGCTACCAAATCCATAACATGGTTCCTCATACTAGCTACTGTAAATTTTGTTGCGTCAATGGTTATGGCATCAACTGCTTTTATTAGAGGTGAGTCAGGGCGAGTACTGTCAAGGTGGTCACGTGCCATAAGATTGTTTAGCACCTGTTCAAAAGAAATAGCTGCATTTTGACCACTGAGTTCTTCAAATCGCCGTTGTGCCCTAATATTGACATCTGCCTTTAAAAAAATTTTTAAATCCGCTTTTGGAAAAACCACTGTTCCTATGTCACGACCGTCCATAACCAAAGAGTGATTATTACCCATAATACGCTGTTGTGCCACCAAAAATGCACGTACTTTTGGAATGGCAGCCACTAAACTCACAGCTTCAGAAACTTGCATACTGCGTATTTGATCGCTAACATCAATATCGTTAAGCCAAAGAGTATCGTCATTAAAGCTCAGTTTAATGTCATCTAGTTGAGATAATAATGACTGGGTATTCAGTTTTTTATTTTTGAGAAGACCATTTTGTTGGGCATAAAGGGTTACACCTCGGTACATTGCGCCTGAGTCAACATGTGCAAAACCCAGTTCCTTAGCAAGTCCCTTAGCAAGGGTGCTTTTACCAGTTGAAGATGCCCCATCTATGGCAATTACAAAAGTTTTTTTCATCGTCGTGGCTCAAGGGTTATTCCCAAAAAAGTTCGGTTTCCAGCTATGTTATAGCGCGCATGACTAATTTGGAAACGCAAACGGCGCAGTTGCATACCCACTCCAAACGATAGACCTGAAAAATTACGTAGCTCTAAAATACGCAATTCTGCAGCACGTTGCGCATGATAACCCAAGCGGATGGAAAACAGGGACTCAGGAAAAACCTCAATACCAAAAGTAGCATGCCGTAATAACTTTTTTATTAGACCTGCAGAACTCGGGTTTGTGTTACCGCCTAGCGATTGATTTGTATCTTCAGGGTTGTCAAAATATAGGGGATACTTGTTTAAATGATGGAATGTCACGTGCCAACGTAATGGCAAATACTTTAATGCACTGGAAAAGCCCAAGCTTAGATTAGCCGGTAAAGGCTCAAAAACATCTTGGTAGGCCGTTAATTGACTGCCCATGTGGTGGTATACCAATGCAAGTCGCCAAGGCTTGGAAATAGGACTATAATAAAGGCCTATATCGCCTGTGATGGCAGAAGAGGAGTAAGATTCTAAATTCGACAAAACATATCTTAAACGTCCACCGAGGTGGAAGTTAGGTCGTAAAAAATAGTGGGAACTCGCAATGGCGATAGCTACCTCGCTTCCCGAAAAACTACCCGTCGGATTGCCAAGTGGGTCGGCGCCGTCAAAAGTACCATAGTTAATGTAATTAACATCAAAAACCAAAGCTTTTTGCCTGTTAATGGTATAAGCATAAGCAGCAGTACCTCGATTAATACCGTCAAAGTAAGGTTCATAATTGATCATTACTTGGCCACCGTGCTCACCACGAATCATGGCCGGGTTGGCTAGGGTAGAGCTGATATCCATGTCGCGCAGCGTAATGGGATCGCCTAAGGCAAGTTGTCGTGGGGAATTGGAAACCTCCAAAAATCGAAAGGTGGCATCACCTCCAATTTGTGCACTCAGGTAGGATGCACACACCAAAATACAACAAATAGCAAAATGCCTCATCGCTACAAAAAACGCAAATTAATGCTTTTTCGTATTCGATGCACGCTGTTTAGTGATAGCAATTGAAAGTACCTCATCTATTGTGGTAACAAAGTGAAATTGCAATCCTTTGAGATATCGTTCTGGAATTTCTGTGATATCTGCTTTGTTTTTCTCACTTAAAATAATCTCTTTTATATTCGCGCGTTTTGCTGCAAGTATCTTTTCTTTGATACCTCCTACAGGTAAAACCTTACCCCGTAAGGTAACCTCACCAGTCATGGCAATGCGATTTTTTACCTTTCGTTTTAATATGCTCGAAACCAAAGAGGTAATCATTGTAATACCCGCACTAGGTCCATCTTTTGGAGTTGCTCCTTCGGGAACATGTATGTGAAAGTTGTATTTCGAAAAGAAGTCATCTTCAATATTCAAATCAGCTGCATTTGCCTTGATGTATTGCAAGGCTATGGTTGCTGATTCCTTCATAACCTCTCCTAAGTTTCCAGTAATGGATAGGTTACCATTGCCCTTGCTTATGGACGATTCAATAAATAGAATATCACCACCAACTCTAGTCCAAGCAAGACCAGTGACAACACCCGCAACGTTATTATTTTCATAAGTGTCGCGCAACATCTTTGCAGGACCTAGTATGGCTTCTATCTCTTCACTTAGTAATTTAGGTGATCTTGGTGTTTCTTTAGCCTCAAGCATTGCAAATTGACGAACTACCTTGGAAATTTGTTTTTCAAGACCTCTTACCCCCGACTCACGTGTGTAACCAGCTACTATAAGTTGCATGGTTTCTTTTGGTAATTTTACAGCCGATTTTTCAAGACCGTGTTCCTTGAGTTGTTTTGGCAATAAATAACGTAGTCCAATCTGCACTTTTTCTTCTATTGTATAACCTGTTACCTCAATTATTTCCATGCGGTCAAGTAATGCAGGCTGTATGGACGAAAGTCCGTTTGCGGTTGCAATAAACATTACTTTAGATAAATCATATCCTGTTTCTAAATAATTGTCATAGAAATTGGTATTTTGCTCTGGATCTAACACCTCTAGCATAGCTGAAGAGGGGTCTCCATTAGCACTTACTGAAAGCTTATCAAGCTCGTCAAGAACAAATACTGGATTTGAAGTAGTAGCTTTTTTAATGTTTTGTACTACCCTACCCGGCATAGCACCTATATAGGTCTTACGGTGTCCACGAATTTCAGCTTCATCACGCATACCACCCAAAGACATACGAACATATTTTCTGCCTAATGCTTCAGCAACGGATTTACCAAGTGAGGTTTTTCCCACGCCAGGGGGACCAACCAAACAAATAATGGGCGATTTCATATCGTTACGCAACTTTAGCACTGCCAGATGTTCAATAATTCGTTGTTTTACTTTGTCCAAACCAAAGTGATCACGATCTAAAATTTTCTGAGCCCTATCCAAGTCAAAAGAATCCTCAGAAAAAGTATTCCAAGGTAAATCAAGATACAAGTCTAAATAGTTTCTTTGTACCGAATATTCTGCCACTTGAGGATTCATACGTTCAAGCTTGGCTAGTTCTTTATTAAAATGCTTTGCTACCATATCGCTCCAAGACTTTGTCTTGGCACGATCATGCATGTCGTGTACCTCTTCATCATATGAAACACCTCCCAACTCCTCTTGAATGGTTTTCATTTGTTGGTGCAAGAAATATTCACGCTGTTGCTGGTCTAAATCTGTTCGTACTTTGCTTTGTATATCATTTTTTAATGAAAGTTTTTGATACTCAACATTCATCTTCTCTAAACATAACATAGCGCGCTGATCCAGTTGATCTCTCTCTAATATTTCTTGCTTTTCTGCAACGGACATATTCATATTGGATGAAACAAAATTTACCAAAAACGTATTGCTTTGAATATTTTTAATAGCAAAAGATGCTTCTGAGGGTATCTCTGGGTTTTGTGTAATAATTTTTAATGCTAAATCGCGAATGGAATCAATGATTGCCTCAAAATTGGGGTCGTCATTTTCTGGTCGGACCTCTTCGAGTCCTTTTATTTGAGCTTTTAGAAAAGGGCGTTCACAAGTATAGGCTGCAGTTTCAAATCGTTTTTTTCCTTGCAGAATTACAGTAGTGTTGCCATCAGGCATTTTAAGGACCCTGAGAACTTTTGCAAGTGTTCCTTTTTCAAACAAATCATTGGGGGAAGGTGATTTGGTTTCGCCATTCTGTTGTGCAATTACGCCAAGTAATTTACTTCCTTTATTTACTTCTTTAATAAGCTTGACAGAGCGATCTCTACTTGCGGTAATGGGAATGACAACACCTGGAAACAATACTGTATTTTTTAATGGAAGAATGGGTAACTCTTCTGGAAGTGGCTCTTTTCGCATAGCTTCTTCATCATCTGAAGTCATAAGTGGAATCAAATCCGCTTCATCTTCTAGATCTTGTGGCAAGAGCGTGTCCAAAGACAAAATTTTATTTTGAGACATAAAAATATATGAATGCCATTTTGTCCGATTTTAAATTAAAAACCTTAAAAACAACTGATTTTATTTGTTATATAATAAATTTCAAACTCTATGCCATTATAACATTATCTACAAAAGTCGTTATTAATATTCAAGTCTTAATAAAATCATGAAAACAACATACATACTATTGAATTTATTAATGATATCTCTAGTCACCTATTCGTAAAGTAGATATGACAGCTAAATAAAAAGGTTGAAAATTAAGGATTAGCTAAGTATACATTTAGTTACCAGCAAGGGCTTTTTCCTTAATACTCAGTCTAATTAATAATATAGCCCCGACAAAGAAAAAGACTACAAAAAACAGTAGTGCATTTCGCATACTACCTGTTATTTGGTCAATGGTGGCGTACATCAACATACCTATAACAATACCAACTTTTTCAGCCACATCGTAGAAACTGAAATAAGAAGTTGTATCTTGTGTTTCTGGTATCATTTGAGAGTATGTTGAGCGTGCTACAGACTGAATTCCACCCATACAAAGACCAACACAACCAGCGACTAAATAAAACTCAATGGGTTCGTATATAAAATAAGCGATTATACACAAGGCTACCCAAATGGAATTTAACAGTATTAAGGTTTTGATGTTACCCCATTTATTGGCAAGCTTAGAGGAAAGCAAGGCGCCAAAAATAGCAATGATTTGAATGAGCAATATACTGATGATAAGCCCCATTGTTTTCTCCTGTCCTGACCAAGAAATCTCCTGCTCACCAAAATATGCAGCCACAATCATTACCGTTTGTAAAGCCATACTAAACACAAAAAAAGCACCTAGATAGCGTTTTAATTGACTCAGATTTCGAAGGCTCTTCCAAACTATTTTAAGTTCTCGATAACCATTAAAGAATATATCTTTGGTGTATATCTTATCTTTAAAACCACGTGGCAAATGATAGAATGCAATGTGGCTGAAACCAAACCACCATATTCCCACCGTGACAAAAGAATAACGCATAGCTTTTATTGATGCCTCTCCTCCTTCGGCAGTAATGTCAAACCATTCTGGGTTTAAAACCATAAAGAGATTAATAAGTAGTAACAAAACACTCCCAATATAGCCTAATGCAAAGCCACGAGCACTGATTTTATTGTGTTGTTCTGGATAGGCAATATCCGGCAGATAAGAGTTGTAAAAAACCAGACTTGACCATGCGCCAACCAGCGCTAAAAAATAAAACAACAAACCCCAATATAGGTTGTCAATTTCAAACCAATACAACCCAATGCATGCAGCAGAACCCAAATAACAATAAAACTGCATAAAACGCTTTTTATTACCCATATAGTCAGCAATTCCAGACAGAATGGGGGACCATATTGCAATAAACATAAAGGCCAGGGCGGTTACATAACTTATAAGAGCCGTGTTTTTAAAAAACATGCCAAACACTTCTAAATATGGCTCATCAGTACAAATGTATCCGTAGTAAAGGGGAAAAATAGCCGAGGAAATAACGAGGAAATAAACAGAATTTGCCCAATCGTATGAGGCCCAAGCGCGTAGAAGCCTTTTGTCCCCTTTTTTATGTGGTGGCATATTGTTTATTTATTCAAATTAACAAAAAATTGTTTTAAAACTTAAAAAGGATAAGTTTAACTTTACCAAATGAAAAGCAAAAAAAAGCATAAACAAGGTGTTGCCGTACCGTTTTGGCTTAAGCAATTTCTGGTGTCAATTGAACGTATATCTCCTAAATTGGGAATGCGTGTCGCAGCATATATATTCTCCAAACCATTTAAATTTAAACTACCTGAAAAAGAGTTAAAAGCATTAGCGTTTTGCCAAGAAGTTTTAGTTGCAGTTCCAGATATCAACGAAACCATTATGTGCTTTGAATGGAAAAATAAAGGCGAAAAGGCGTTGCTGGCTCATGGCTGGAGTGGTAGGGGAACACAACTCTATGCCATTGCGGAAAAACTCCACAAAAAAGGCTACCATGTAGTTTCATTTGATGCACCGGCACATGGCAAATCTACAGGAAAAATTACCAATATGCTTCAATGGATTGCCGCTATAAAAATGCTAAATATTCATTATGGGGGATTTGATATTTTTATTGGTCACTCACTTGGAGGTATGGCTATTTTAAAGTTTTGTGAACAGCCAACTAATGCAAAAAAAATTATAACTATTGGATCTGGAGATCTAATGCGCACAATTTTTGATAACTTTATTAATGCAATTGGCTTAAAGTTCGAAACATCTCAACGTATGAAGACATATTTTCAAAACAAATACAAAGTCAAAATCAATGAATATGACGCAAGCTATGTAGTAAAAAAACAACAAACACCAACGTTAATTATTCACGATGAAGACGACCGTGATATCGATATAAATTGTGCTTTAAACATACACAAACATCACCCCAATTCAACTTTAATGATAACTTCACGACTGGGTCATAGAAGGATTCTAAGAGATGAAAAGGTCATTCATAAAATAATGTCATTTATCCAAGCATGATGAGAGCATTAGCTTACCCCATATTTTTATGCCTTTTTATAATGCAACATGCTTGCGCACAAGAACCTACAAAACAAAAAATAACAGAAACTGCTCAAGAAATGAAAAAAACAGATGCATACTGGAGAGACAAACTTAACCCTGAGGCCTATAGAATACTACGCCAAAAGGGAACGGAATATCCCCATACAGGTGAATACAATCTACACTTTGACAAGGGCACTTACAGCTGTTATGCATGTAAAGAACCTCTTTTTGCGAGTAGCTCGAAGTTTAAGAGCAATTGCGGGTGGCCTAGTTTTGATTCAGCCATTGAAGGAAAAATAAGGTATGAGAAAGATACCACCCATGGTATGGTACGTACCGAAATCATTTGTAACAGTTGTGATGGACACCTTGGTCACATTTTTAACGATGGCCCAACAGAAACTGGTTTGCGCTATTGTGTTAATTCAGTATCCCTTGATTTTAAATCTGAGGACAAAGGCAAAGAATAGCCATCTGTTTCGTATTTTTGCTAAAAATTTAGCATATGAGCAAATACGACATCATTGTTTTGGGAAGTGGACCTGGTGGTTATGTTACTGCTATCCGCGCTTCGCAATTAGGACTTAAAACAGCAATTGTTGAAAAAGAAAGTCTTGGGGGCGTTTGTCTGAACTGGGGCTGTATTCCTACCAAAGCACTTATTAAATCTGCGCAAGTTTTTGAATACCTACAACATGCTGAAGATTACGGACTAAAAGTAAAAGAATACGACAAAGATTTTGATGCAGTAGTCAATCGCAGTCGTTCTGTTGCGGATACAATGAGTAAGGGCGTTCAGTTTTTGTTAAAAAAAAATAAAATTGACGTAATCATGGGCTATGGCTCATTGTTACCTGGCAAGAAAATACACGTAAAAGCAGAAGATGGAAGCGAACAAGAACTATCTGCTCAAAATATCATCATTGCGACGGGTGCTAGATCACGCGAATTACCAAGCATGCCACAAGATGGTGAAAAAGTCATTGGCTATCGAAAAGCCATGACACTTGAAAAACAACCCAAAAAACTTATCGTTGTAGGCTCTGGAGCCATAGGAGTAGAATTTGCATATTTCTATAACGCTATGGGAACAGAAGTAACTCTAATTGAATACCAACCACGAATAGTACCTGTTGAAGATGAGGAGATTTCAAAACAAATGGAGCGTTCGTTTAAAAAGAGCGGAATTAAAGTTATGACTAGTGCTGAAGTCACTTCAGTTGATACTAGTGGTAAAGGTGTAAAGGCAACGGTTAAAACCAAAAAGGGCGAAGAAGTGCTTCAAGCAGATGTGGTACTTTCTGCTGTGGGCATTAAAACCAATACTGAAAACATTGGTCTAGAAGCTGTTGGTATTGCAACAGACAAAGACAAAATTCTAGTAAACGATTTTTATCAAACCAATATTCCGGGCTATTATGCCATTGGTGATATTACTGCAGGTCAGGCTTTGGCACATGTTGCTTCAGCAGAAGGCATTTTGTGTGTTGAAAAAATTGCAGGCCAGCAAGTTGAACCACTAGACTATGGTAACATTCCCGGTTGTACCTATAGTAGCCCAGAAATAGCTTCAGTAGGATTAACCGAAGCCCAGGCCAAAGGACAGGACTTGGATGTAAAAATTGGAAAATTTCCCTTTTCTGCTTCTGGAAAAGCGCAAGCTAGCGGCACACCAGACGGATTTATCAAGGTGATTTTTGATGCTAAATATGGTGAGTGGCTGGGCTGCCATATGATTGGTGCCGGTGTTACGGATATGATAGCCGAAGCAGTATTAGGACGCAAATTAGAAACCACTGGACACGAAGTTCTAAAAGCAGTGCATCCGCATCCAACCATGAGCGAGGCCATGATGGAAGCCGTAGCAGATGCCTACGACGAGGTAATTCATCTTTAGAAAAATCAAAAGCAGCCTATCGGCTGCTTTTTTTATACATTAGATCTAATGAAAAAAAATATTGTTATCACAGGTATTTCTTCTGGTATTGGACGTGATGCCCTACGACTGCTTCACAGCAAAGGCTATCACATTTATGGTAGTGTTCGTAAAGAAACAGACGCCAAATTACTTACCGAAGCATACCCACAACGCTTTACCCCGCTCATTTTTGACGTACAGGATCAGGCTGGGGTAACCCAAGCTGCTAAGGTTGTTTTTGATGAATGCGTCCGTATAGATTCGCTTATTAATAATGCGGGTATTGCTGTTCCCGGACCATTACAATTTGTTAAAGAAGAAGATTTCGAAAAACAAATGGATATCAATCTAAAGTCTGTAAGACGCATCACCAATACTTTCTTACCCCTACTTGGCACCGCAACTGATTTTAAAGGAAAGCCGGGAAGAATTATTAACATCAGCTCCATATCTGGGTTATTAAGTGTCCCATTCAATGGCGTTTATTCAATCTCAAAGCATGCCTTGGAAAGCATGACAGATGTATATAGAAGAGAATTACGGCGTTACGGTATAAAAGTAATAGCTATAGAACCTGGACCAATTAAGACAAAAATATGGGGTAAGAACCTAAACAGCATGGAGCAATTTGCAAACACAGATTACTACGACATTTTGCAAAAGGCCAATAAAATGATTGAAAATACGGAGAAAAATGCCTTTCCTGTATCGCGCACTTCAGATGTTATTTTAAAGTGTGTCACCAAAAAAAATCCCAAAACACGCTATATCGTTCACAAAAACGCTTTTATTTTTAAAATATTTGCAAACTACTTTCCTGACAAATTATTGGATTGGTTTATTAACAGGGGGTTGTCAAAAGGAAACCGCCACAGGCCAGTGTAATTAATTAGTGTTAAAGCTCTCTATTGCTAAACGGTATACATCCAGACCAAAACCGAGAATTAAACCCTTTGCATTGGGCGTAATAAAAGAAGTGTGTCGAAAATCTTCACGGGAAAACGTATTTGAAATATGCACTTCCACCACAGGTGTTTCAATGGCTTTTATGGCATCGCCAATTCCAACAGAAGTGTGCGTATAAGCACCTGCATTTAGTATAATCCCATCTACAGAAAAGCCGTCTGCATGAAGCGCATCGATTAATTCGCCTTCAATATTGGATTGCACATAAGTGATCTCAATTTCTGGGTAGCGCACTTTAAGGGCTTCTAAATATCCTGTAAAACCATGTGAACCATAAATTTCAGGCTCGCGTTTACCAAGTAAATTGAGGTTTGGTCCATTGATGATAGTAATCTTCATATGATATTTTAGTCAAAACTAATAAACTCTTGTCAATCAATCCTTATTTTTGGGTATGCAATGGGAAAAAGCTTTGGAAGATTATGGATATTATTTGCGTTTGGAGCAAGGCTTATCTGAAAACACTATTGAAGGGTATCGGTTTGATGTGAGGCGTCTAATGCGTTATTGCAAAACCTTAGACCACAACAACAAACCCCAGAATATTGATGTGGAAACCCTTAAAGATTTTGTGTATCAAATTTCAAAAGAAGTGCAACCACCTACCCAATCGCGTATGCTGTCAGGTATCAAAGGATTTTTTGGGTATATGGAACTAGAGGGCTACCGAAAAGACAACCCAACCTTGTTAATTGAAACACCTAAAACTCGGAAAACATTTCCAGACACCCTAGCAGTTGACGAAGTAGATGCACTAATTCAATCCATAGATATGAATAGTAAACATGGCATGCGCAACAAATGCATTCTAGAATTACTTTACAGCTGTGGACTAAGAGTAAGTGAGCTAACCGAACTAAAGTGCGCAGATTTATTTTTTGACAAAAGTCTAATACGGGTAAAAGGGAAAGGAGACAAAGTACGTTGGGCACCGATAGCCGATATGACTATAAAAATTATTAGAGAATATAAAAACTTAAAAAGGCATAAGCATGCGGCAAAAGGGTTTGAAGATGTCTTATTTTTAAATAATAGGGGCAAATCTATAACAAGAGTGATGGTTTATACAATTGTAAAGAAAGCTGCAGTATTAGCCAACATCAACAAAAACATCAGCCCACACACGTTAAGGCATTCATATGCAACACATTTGGTAGAAAACGGAGCAGACATTCAATTGGTGCAGCATATGATGGGGCATGCTAGCATAACTACTACAGAACGGTATATTCACATGAGCCAAAGTCACTTAAAAGATGCAATTACAAAATTTCACCCTAGATCAAACTGAGACTGTCATGCGAAATCCTTCGCCATGTATGTTGCTGATTTCAATATTGGGGTCAACCTTCAAATGTTTACGGAGTTTTGCTATATAAACATCCATTGAGCGTGAAGTA
The DNA here is from genome assembly GCA_964014735.1 of uncultured Flavobacteriaceae bacterium. Taxonomy (GTDB): domain Bacteria; phylum Bacteroidota; class Bacteroidia; order Flavobacteriales; family Flavobacteriaceae; genus UBA7446. Next base: position 54,927 of record CAXHBH010000008.1, read on the forward strand.
AAATAGGTGTCATCTTTCCATATCTTTTTTAGTGCAAGTTCTCGTGGCATCAAGTCATTTAGGTGGAGGGCAAGCAATTGTAGTAAAGCGCCTTCTTTTGGAGACAACTTAACTGGTACGTTTTTTTCAAAAGACAATTCACGCAGCTTTGCGTTAAAAGAAAATCTACCAATGTCAAAAAGAAATTCGGCTTTATCTAAGTTTACTACTTGATGCTCCATGCGTTGAAACATGGCTTTCATTTTTAATAAAAGTACGTCCGAGTCAAACGGCTTTGTCAAATAATCATCTGCTCCAATATTATAACCTTTCATTACATCTTCTTTCATAGATTTAGCAGTTAAAAAGATTATGGGCATAACAATATCTGTCCTACGAATTTCTTTAGCTAGCGTGAATCCATCCTTGTAGGGCATCATAACATCTAATAAACAAATATCAAAAACTCCTTTACTAAACTTTTCACTTGCTTCAACCCCATTGCGAGCCAATACCACTTCATAGTTTTTGATTTCCAAAAAATCGCGAAGAATATTCCCAAAATTCAAATCGTCTTCAACCAACAAAACTTTTTTCTTTTCCGTGATCATAATTTGTGTTTGAGGGGGAAACTTACTGTAAAAGTACTTCCCGTTTTTAATTGACTTTTAACATATATCGTGCCATTGTGTAATTCAACGATGCGCTTGACGTAAGAAAGTCCTAGTCCATGTCCTTTGACCATATGAATATCGCCAGATTCTTGCCTGTAAAAACGATCAAAAATCTTTCGCCTGACGTAGCTACTCATCCCTATCCCTTTGTCCTTTATATCAACTGTAAAGGCTTCGTTTGTAACGTTCGTTGTTAAATCTATTTCAACGTTTTCATCAGAGTATTTGATGGCATTTTCCAATAGGTTAACCCAAACATTAGTCATATGCGATTGCGAGATTGGAAGTTTAATTTGCATAGGGTCTAAAGACAGTTTAAGAGAACCTTCTCGTTGATCCACCAAAAGACGAACATGCTCAATAGCTGTCTTTATTGGAATATGGGGGTCAATTTCTGTGGTAGTAAGTTCTAACTCACGCCTGTCTAACCTAGAAATTTGTAAAACATTCTCAACCTGGGTGTTCATTCTTCTACTCTCATCTCTAATAAGACCAAGATATTGTGTAACCTTATTGGGTTGCTTAGCAATGGCTACGGTTCCCAATGCATCTAATGCCAATTGAATGGTCGCTATGGGGGTTTTAAACTCATGAGTCATATTATTGATAAAATCTGTTTTTATATCTGATATCTTCTTTTGTTTTAGGGCTTGGAAATAAGTTATTGCAAATACGGTTATCAAAATAACGGTAAACAAAATAGAAAGCGCGATGGAACTAAAAACAGATGATCTCAAAAAAGCGGTTTTTTCAGGAAAAATAAGCCGTAACTCATACTTGCTTAGGCCATTTTCGTCTACAAAAAGTGGCATTCTATATGTATCTTTATTGCTATTTTGAAGGAACTGATCAGTCCCCAAACTAGACATACGGTTACCCTCAAAAACACGAAATTCAAAACCAACATCAATATCACGAAGTAAAAGCTCCTGACCTATCAGCAATTCAAGTTCAAAATTGCTAACACGTTTTTCAATAACCTTAGTAGCTGCTATATCCATAAAAATACTTTCATATTTGGCTTTATCCATCGATGACAAACGCTCAATGCGTTGCATACGCTCAGAATTAGACATCCTATTAATAGTCCCCTCAAGATCCTCTTCAAGAACAGTAGTGGCTTTAACAGTACGATAATCCAAAATCGGTGTAGAGTCGCTAGAAAAAGGATCAAAAAGTTCTGGAAAAATACCATAAGAGTCTTCAATTATACCTCGCGAAACCAAAAGGGTTTTATTGTCTATTGTGGAACGGTCGATATATTGAAATACTTCAGTCAATTGTGATACTTTTGGGGAGCCTAGACTATCCATAATTTTTTGGGTAGCACTAATATAATCGCGAAGTTCTCGTTCTTTAATTTGTTCAGAAACATCAGCCAAGGCATTGTTAACACTCAATGTAAACTGACGATCACGATTAGATAGATTGGTTTGAATCCAAAAAGTTTGCACCACAATAATCCCAAGTAAGGACAATGCCATAAATGCAATCAATACGCTAAACAAACGCTTTTTCATTATGATAAAATATAATGGAATTTAATTTCTTGTAATAGACATTGCTATTATTTATAAATACAAAAATACACAACCTTTGCGACAACGTTCATGTGTGCATCAATTGCAAGTGAAGTTTATGCACCTGAGATACGGTTTCGTCAATAATGTCGTTCTGAATAACCATATCGGCCAAGGGTTGCTTTTGCTCATCAGTCCATTGGTGCATTATCCGTTTACGTATGGCGTCTTCAGAAATATTATCGCGTTTTTTCACCCGTTGGATACGTAATGACTCGGAGCTAACAACCAAAATAACACCATCAAACCTATCTTGTTCGCCAAGCTCAAATACAAGAGGAAATTCATAAATGGTATAGGGGGCATCTTGCTTTTGTTGCCAGTTTACATAGGCTGCCCGGGCTGCAGGGTGCACAACTGCATTGAGCTGTTGTAATTTTTCTTGATTGCCAAAAACCTTTTGCGCAATAAATGATCTGTTCAACTTGCCTTTGATGTAAGAGGCTTCACCAAATATCTCAACAATTTGCTGTTGTATACTTGCATCTTGTTCCATAGCTTTTTTTGCAGAGTCATCAGCTGCAAAGGAGGGTACACCTAGTTCGTTGAATAATTTTAGCACAGTTGATTTGCCGCTGCCGATACCACCTGTAAGTGCGTAATGCTTCATTCGGAAATGAAATAAGATACAGATGGTGGTGTTATGACAACTTGTTTGGCATTGTCGGGTAATCCGGAAATAATAACAGGAAATTGGCCATTGGTTGTTTGTTCATATACGACTTCTGCATGAAAGTCTTTTGCGTTAATAGTTTTTAAACTAGAAAGGGGGGCGGCAAATTTTAACTCTACTTGAGCTGAAGTTAATTCAATATCCAATGCAGTGGGCACATTTGTGATGGTTATAGGCAGCATAAAAGAGATATCTGAATAGCGATCAACAGTACCACGTACCTCAATTTCGGTAGTATTCCATCGTGCCATAGCAGAAATTGAGTCTAAAAGAAAAGCCTTAAGCACAAAGTCTTCTTTAATAATATCATCGCTAAGGAGTTTAAAAATAGCAGTGTCCAAGCTTTTAAGTGGCTCTTTACCACCAGTTGCAGTTACTTCTTCTAAGTTGATTTGTAAAGGGGAAGTCATATGGTAACCCTCTGCCAAATTAGGTGGTGCTGCTAAAACGGGTGTAAAGGATTTAACTACAGCTGGAGTCAGTGGTAATGTTATTGTACTCTGGATAAAGCCATTAAGGTCATTTCTGCCAGAGAATTGTTGTCTATAGGAATTGACTAAATGCTGAGTGCTCAACAAGGGGTTGTCTAAATCAATATCGGTTAGCTCATTAATAAAGAGCACCAACTTAAGTGGAAAAAGACGTCGATATAGAATGGAGAAACCAGATGCAGAAATACTTGCATCCACGCGCAATTGCTCATCTAATAAAATAACAGCAGTTGCATCGTTATTTATTTCAACAGGAACAGGAACAATAGCAATATATTCTTCGGACAAGGCACTGATTACCCATATGAGAGCTGCAAAGGTTAGAAACAAAAAACCCTGTTTTGAACCTAAAAATCGTGCTTTATTCGTTTGCTGTTGTTTGGACATTATTATTGTTTATTAATCCTCAAATGCTTGCATAACGGCATCGCTAACACCCATATTAGAAAAACCGCCATCGTGAAACAAGTTTTGGAGGGTTACTTTTCTAGTCAAATCAGAAAATAGCGTAACCGTATAGTTGGCACAGTCTAATGCCGAGGCATTACCAAGCGGTGACATTTTTTCTGCATATGAAATAAAGCCATCAAATCCCTTAACGCCTTTCCCTGCTGTAGTGGGTGTGGGTGACTGTGAAATGGTATTGACACGAACATTTTTATCTCTACCAAAGAAATATCCAAAGCTTCGTGCAATAGATTCTAAAAATGCCTTATTGTCAGCCATGTCATTGTAATCTGGAAAAACACGCTGTGCAGCCATGTAAGACAAGGCTACGATGCTTCCCCATTCGCTCATAGCGTCTTGCTTGTAAAGAACTTGCATCACTTTGTGAAAGGAACCCGCAGAAACGTCCCAACCCTTAGCGGTCCAATCGTATTTTTGATCGGTGTATGATCGTCCTTTACGTACATTTACAGACATACCAATGGAATGCAATACGAAATCAATTTTTCCGCCCAGCACTTTAACAGATTCAGACACCAAATGTTCTAAGTCTTCCAAAGAAGTAGCATCTGCAGGGATAATGGTAGAGCCTGTTTTTTCAGCCAACTGGTTTATCGTGCCCATTCGCATGGCTATTGGTGCGTTTGTTAATACAAAGCTCGCACCTTCTTCAT
>CAXHBH010000009.1:0-49958 GCA_964014735.1 uncultured Flavobacteriaceae bacterium
ATCAGGCATTTTTTTAGAGTTTTTAGAAAATATGTCATTGAATTTTTTAGCTATTATTTAGCAAAAAGTATGGGAAGTTTAAAAAACCTCTGTTCTTTGAATTTATAAAAACCTAGTTTTTGTATTTTTTTAGCTATAAATAGGCAAAAAGCTCCTTTTTTAACAAAAAAAGCTCCTTTTTTTGATGTTTTTTTGTTAAAATACATTTTTTTAAATTCGGTGTTTTTAGCAAAACAAAGGAAGAAGAATAAATAAGAGAGTTTTGACCATTTTCGTCTAAAATCCAGTCAAAAACAGGCTTTTTTTGGAGGTTTTGGAGGTTTTTTAAGCAAAAATTGATAAAATTGAGTTTTTATTATAGTGATACTAGGCCTTTAATCTTCACAATTACGCCCAGAGATCCTAGCGTCACAGGCATCATTAAGCGTAAGTACTAAATCGCTGCCGCTGGGCGTTTTACAAACGGCTATAGCAACCGCTCACCTGAATATGCCAATTTGATTCGTGAAGCGGTGGATTAAAATTTTGATTCAACACCAAAATTAGATCGTTTAACCAAGAAGTCCCACTGTCGTGACTTAATCAAACAAAGCCTTTAGTTCGGTAGCATCTTCCGGTTTGAGTTTACCTGCCAAAATAAGACTTAGTTGTCTGCGGCGTAAGGCGCCATCATAACGCTCTTGCTCAAGTGCCGTTTCAGGCGCAAGGGGCGGTACCGCCACCGGCGTGCCGGCTTTACTCACTGCTACAAAAGTGTAAATGGCTTCGTTTACTTTTTCCTTAGCGCGCTTTTCTTGCTCCTCTTTCCACACGTCTATAAATACCTCCATTGAAGTGCCAAAGGCACGAGACACCTTGGCTTCTAATGTAAGTACACACCCTAGGGGTACGGGTTTTCTAAAGTGTACATGGTTTACTGAAGCGGTAACCACCACTTGCTCAGCGTGGCGCTCCGCTGCAATACAGGCTGCACGATCCATCCGTGCCAACAGCTCGCCGCCAAACAAATTATTAATAGGATTAGTATCAGAGGGTAGAACCAAGTCAGTCATAACCGTCTTGGAAGCACTAGGGTGTTTTGGTTCCATGGGTGTTATTTTTTCAGTACCCAAACATCTAGGTAGTTGTCTTCCAAAATGCCTGCTTTGGCATTGTACGCTTCGCGCTGCGTAGCATAGGCAGCAAAAGATACTTGGTGAAATCCACTAGTCGTTTTGGGCAGTCTTGCTGCCTGGTAATAGCCCTTACGCTTTAGGCTGCTTACAAGTCGTTCGGCATTGTTTTGGCTGCGGAAAGATCCGGCAATAACATGATAGTCAAGCGCAACCGTTTTGGACGCAATAATGCTTAGGGTTGGCAGTTCGCCAAGGTCATAAACAGCAGCTGCAGCTTGCTCACGTGCGCTTTCTCGTAGCGTTTGTTCTTGTTGCCACAAAAGTTCCGCTTGTTGGTCTTGCACATAGTTGGTGCCAAAAGCAACCAAGGCAATAATGCCTGCAGCTACCATGGCCTTACGCACAAAGGAACCTGATTGCTGTGGTTCTAAAGTGAATACAGGGGTGGGTGCTGCTTCGGCAGCACTACGTGAAATGGGCTGTGCGTCCAATTGTGGAAGCGCATAGCTTGCTGCCAAGAAATTCAATCCGTACTCGGCACTAAAAACCAGTTTCCCTTCAGAGTTGGTTTCGAAAGTACCCAAAGATGCGATATTGAGCTTTCTTCGCTGCACGCGTTCTTTCCAAGAAATGATTTGCTGGTGTATGTCCAATACAGCACGCTCATAAGAACACTGCTTTACATTAGCCATATGTGATGCCAAAATACCGTCATTGGATTGTAGCTGTTCGTTAAACGATAATACTTTACGCGGCGGGAAGTACAACCCTAGGGCTGCATCAAAATGTGCTTCTTTTTGCTCCACCAAAAAAGCACCAAAGCCCGGAAGGCTAACGCAATCGTGGCGATAAAGTAAGTATTTTATATGTGCTGCGAGCTCCATAAGACAAATGTACATTTTTTGGTGGATTTTAAAAACGATTGACTTTTGTAATTTAGTATTGCCAAATCTTATGAAAACATCCGAGCTTATGCCACCCTTGTACTGCCCAAACTTCCCAAGTGGCTGCCGCACCGCCCGAAAACTGAACCCCCATTTTGGTAGTGCTGAAGCTTTTTTTCAGCGCATTGGCCGTGAAAACACCAAATCGTTCAACAGCGTTACTACTGTATTTAAAAGTGCTCAGGCTAGGCAAGTTTGGGATGCAGCAAAGAAAGAAGTAGCAAGAATTAAACAACATAACATTTCATGGGTGGCGTGTAGCGACACTGGAATTCCCATTTCATTAAACCTCTGCCCAGATGCGCCACTTGTGCTTTTTGGCAGTGGCCAAGCCTTTCCAAATACCACTCGCGTGATTAGCATTGTAGGCACTAGGTTACCATCGCCTAATGGCAAGGCATTTGTACGCCAGCTTGTGGAAACACTTGCGCCCTATCAACCTATTATTGTGTCTGGGTTTGCCTATGGTATTGATATCACAGCACAACTAGCAGCCGTTGAAAATTACCTTACTACCTACGGCTGTTTGGTGCATGGCGTTTTGAATTATTGTCCTAGAGAACATCAAAAACAACGAAAAAAAATAGACCAGCAAGGCGGTTTCTTAAACGGGGTGTGGTGATGGCGCAAGCCGGCAAATTGTTTAAGCTTTTGTAGTATAACCTAGATTCTTACGCACGCGCTGTAGCACTTCTTGAGCAATGCCCCGAGCCTTAACAGCCCCTTTTTGAAGCTGGGCTTCAAGAACTTCTGGATTTGCCATAAAGTCATGAAATTTTGTCCTAGCATCTGAGAAACGTTCAAGTATGGCTTCGTAAAGTGCCTGCTTAGCATGGCCATACCCAAAGCCACCTGATTCATAGTTTTTTTGCATTGCAACTACCTCCGCGGGTTGAGCAATTAGAGAGTAGAGTGCAAAAACGGTACAACTGTCTGGATTTTTTGGGGCTTCTAAAGGCGTACTGTCCGTAGCAATACCCATCACTTGCTTACGCAATTTTTTCTCAGGCAAAAATATATTTATGGTATTGTTTTTTGACTTGCTCATTTTGACGCCATCAGTGCCTAAGACATATTGTGAGTTCTCTTGTAGCTTGGCTTCAGGTAAAACAAAAGTTTCTCCAAAAGCAGCGTGAAAGCGACTGGCAACATCACGTGTCATTTCCAAGTGTTGTAATTGGTCTTTACCCACTGGTACCCAGTTGGCATCATATAATAATATGTCTGCTGCCATCAGCATGGGATACGTGAAAAGCCCTGCATTGACATCTTCCAGTCTGTTGGACTTGTCCTTAAAAGAGTGTGCCAATGACAAACGACTATATGGGAATGAGCAGTTTAAATACCACGCGAGCTCAGTTACTTCAGGCACGTCTGATTGGCGGTAAAAACAAGTACTGTTCGGGTCTAGTCCACAGGCCAGCCAAGCAGCTGCCGTTTTATGGGTATTGGCTTTTAGTTCTGACGCATCTTTAATTTGCGTTAGGGAATGCATATCCGCAATAAACAGAAAGGCTTCATCATTTGATTGCTCTGCCATATCTATCGCAGGAATTATGGCTCCTAAAAGGTTGCCTAAGTGTGGTGTTCCTGTACTTTGAATTCCGGTGAGGATACGTGCCATAGGTATTGTGTATGTACAAAAATAATGGATTTAAGCCATCAATTGCTACTTTTGACGACATGCTTTATATCCGCATCATCCTTTTAGGGCTTTGGAATGCTTGGTTTTACATCCTTTCTACGGTTGGTATTACGCTGTGTTTTCCGCTGTTATTAATCTGTTTGCTTAGAGAAAAATGGTACCGTGGCATTTATTTTTTTGCCCGTTATTTTTGGTCGCCGTTTATCCTGTATGGGATGGGGTTTATTCCGCTTGTACGGCATAAGTCAAAAATTGATTACAATAAAAAATACGTGTTTGTTGCCAATCATTTGAGTATGATTGACATTATGATGGTTTTTATGACCATTAAAAAACCTGCTGTTTTTATAGGAAAATCGGAGCTTGATCGCTTACCAATCTTTGCAACCATCTACAAAAGGGCTGCTATTTTGGTAGATCGTGACAGTGCTTCGAGCAGAAAAAGTGTATACTTTCAGGCCAAACGAAAGTTAGATGTTGGATTTAATATCATGCTCTACCCTGAAGGCCTAGTGCCTGAGCCAGAAGTATTTTTAGCTCCTTTTAAGAATGGAGCTTTCAGCCTCGCAATTGAGCATCAAATTCCAATAGTCCCCATCACACTGCCAGACTGCAAAAGGCGTTTTCCTTTTCAGTTTTCATTTAAATATTGGGTAGGCAAACCAGGGATTGTAAGAGCAAACGTACATGCGCCTATTGAAACAAAAGGGTTGACAAAAAATGACATGCCTGCACTTAAAAAAAGGGTATATAATTTTATGGCTGAAAAACTTAAAGAGGAAGGTTACAAATAGTGTTATTCTGCTGCAGCTACGATGTCTTTAATCTTGCCTTCAATTTCTTCAGCAAGTTCTGGATTATCATCCAAAAGTGTTTTTACCGCGTCTCTACCCTGTCCTAGTTTGGTGTCGCCATAACTAAACCATGAGCCGCTCTTTTTGATTATTTCTGCCTCTACACCGATGTCTAGCAATTCCCCTATACGTGAAATACCTTGTCCATACATAATGTCAAACTCAACCGTTTTGAAAGGAGGTGCAACTTTGTTCTTTACAACTTTAACGCGAGTCTTATTTCCCATTACTGAGCCTGCGCTGTCTTTAATTTGAGTAGACCTCCTTATATCCAAACGAACCGATGCGTAAAACTTCAACGCATTTCCACCCGTAGTGGTTTCTGGGTTTCCAAACATAACACCAATTTTTTCACGCAATTGATTGATAAAAATAACGGTGCATTTTGTTTTGCTGATAGATGCTGTTAATTTTCGCAAGGCCTGTGACATAAGGCGTGCATGTAATCCCATTTTAGAGTCACCCATTTCGCCTTCTATTTCACTTTTTGGTGTAAGTGCGGCAACGGAATCCACAACAACAATATCAACCGCCCCCGAACGGATTAAATTATCGGTAATTTCCAAAGCTTGTTCTCCATGATCGGGTTGTGAGATGATAAGGTCATCTATTTGAATACCTAAGCTTTTGGCATAGTAACGGTCAAAAGCATGTTCAGCATCAATAAATGCAGCAATTCCGCCTCCCTTTTGGCATTCGGCTATTGCGTGTAGTGTTAGGGTGGTCTTACCAGATGATTCTGGTCCATAGATCTCAACAACTCTGCCGCGAGGATAGCCTCCAACGCCAAGGGCAACGTCTAGGCCTATAGAGCCAGAAGAAATGGCTTCTATATGCTCCGTAACACTATCTCCCATTTTCATGACGGTGCCTTTTCCATAGGCTTTGTCAAGTTTGTCTAGTGTTAATTGTAATGCTTTTAATTTGGCTTCTTTTTCGTTACTCATGCTTGATGTTTTAGCGCTGATGCTAAAGTACAATTTTTCCGATTGTCTGTGTTTTTTCTGACGATATTTAATTTGATATCTTTGTCGCAAAACCTTAATTCTGTATAGCATGCAACTGTACAATACATTAAGCGCCAAAGAACGCGCTGCCCTAATTGACCAGGCGGGAGAAGAACGGTTAACGATGTCCTTTTATGCTTACTCCCATATCCGAAATCCTTCGTTGTTTAGAGATCAACTGTTTCTCAACTGGGATAAATTAGGTGTCCTAGGAAGAATCTATGTTGCTCACGAGGGAATAAACGCTCAACTTTCAGTTCCTGCGCCATGCTTTAGTGCATTTAAAAATCATTTGGACACCATCAGTTTTTTGAATGGTGTTCGCCTAAACATTGCTATCGAACAAGACAATAAATCATTTCTAAAGCTTAAAATAAAAGTTCGTGATAAGATTGTTGCCGATGGACTGGACGATGACACGTTTGATGTAACAAATAAGGGAGTGCACCTCAGCGCTGCAGAATTTAATTTGCTCACTAACGAAGAGGACACTATTGTGGTAGACATGCGCAATCATTATGAAAGTGAAATTGGACATTTTGAAGGTGCCATTACACCCGATGTTGATACCTTCCGTGACTCGCTACCCATCATCGAAAAAGACCTGTCAGCACACAAGTCAGACAAAAATTTAGTGATGTATTGTACTGGAGGTATCCGCTGTGAAAAAGCAAGTGCCTATTTCAAACACAAGGGGTTTGAACGGGTATACCAACTTGAAGGCGGTATCATTGAATATGCGCGACAAATAAAAAATCAAGGCTTGGACAACAAGTTTATTGGAAAGAATTTTGTTTTTGACGAGCGTAGAAGTGAGGCAATTTCTGATGATATTATTGCCGGTTGTCACCAATGCGGTGCGCCCTGTGATACCCATGTCAACTGTGCAAACGAAGCTTGCCATTTACTTTTTATACAATGTCCAACATGTGCTGAAAAATATAATGATTGTTGTTCAGGCAGTTGTACGTCAATTGTAGCTTTGCCCGAAGACAAACAAAAAAAGCTCAGAAAAGGGACACACAACAGTAATAAAATATTCAGAAAAGGGCGCGCCCATCACTTAAATAGCTTAAATCCGTCGTGAAGAAATCTTTTACCCTTCTTGTTTTTTGTGCGTTGATAAGCAGTTGTGATAACTCGAGTGAGCTCATTTTTAAGGAGATTTCAAGCAAAGGGTGGGCAAAAAACCAATGGGAAACATTTCGTTATAAAAATCGATTATTAAAAAAAGAGGCTTCGCTGTACTGGATACTTCGCCATGATAATGAATACCCGTATGCAAACATTTTCTTTATCGCTGAATTGACAACACCAAAGGGCAAAAAGCATTACGACACCCTTAATTACACGTTGGCTAACGCAGATGGCAGTTGGGTGGGTACCGGAGTGTATTTACACGAACTAAGACTTCCTTATATGGAACGATTCTTGTTTGAAGAAACAGGAAATTATTTGTTTAGACTACGCCCTTCCGTTCGCCCCAATGACAGTATTGTTGCAGATAGCTTACTTGTGGGGATACACCAAATTGGTCTAGAAATAAGGAAAGATTCAAATGAGTAGATACAGCAAATATGTTCGATTTATTTGGGTTGCTTTTGGCCTTGCCACACTTATCGTATTAGCCATTTTTGGAGCTGCCTCCCTAGGTTTTCTAGGGCAAATGCCAGACTTTAGGCAATTAGAAAATCCCAAAACGAATTTAGCTACCCGAATTATTTCTACTGACAATATCGTGTTGGGAAAGTTCTATTTTAACGATAACCGTACGCCCATTTCGTACGATGAAATACCTACTAGCATGATTGATGCGCTTATCGCTACTGAAGACGAGCGGTTTTACAGTCACTCAGGAATCGATTTTAGAGGTACAGCCAGGGCTTTATTTTATCTTGGGAGTAAGGGTGGAGGTAGTACCATCACCCAACAGCTGGCGCGTCAGCTTTTTACGGGTGTGCGTTCACGAAATAAATTAGAAGCTATTGTTCAGAAAATCAAAGAGTGGGTCATTGCCATTCGTTTAGAACGCAGGTACACCAAAAACGAAATTTTGGCCATGTATCTTAACATTTACGACTTTAATTATAATGCTGACGGTATTCGCTCTGCGAGCTCCATATATTTCTCAAAAATACCAGAAGAAATGTCTTTAAGCGAATCAGCGATGCTAGTCGGGATGCTTAAAAACTCGTCGTTATACAACCCTTTAAGGCGCCCCGAGCTTGTTAGAGAAAGACGAAATATTGTCTATCAACAAATGTTACGTAACAAATTGATTGACCAAAAACAAAAAGACTCACTATCGGCACTACCTATCGAAATTGACTTTAATCCTCAATCACATAGGGAAGGTATTGCGACTTACTTCAGGGCATACTTACAGAAATTTATGCGTTCGTGGATAGCAAACAACCCAAAGGAAGACGGCAGTTCATACAACCTCTATTTAGATGGATTGAGTATCTATACGACTATAGACTCTAGGCTACAAACCTATGCGGAGCAAGCGGTGGGTACACACATGTCTACACTGCAGAAAGAGTTTTTTAGACAAAACACCGAAGAGTTTAATCCAACTGCACCCTTTTTAGAGATTAAGGAGGGTGAAATTGAAAGTATCATGGAGCAAGCCAAACGACGCTCGGAACGCTGGCGAAAAATGAAGTCACAGGGACTAGATGAAGAAAGTATTCTAGCAAGTTTCGAACAGCCTGCTGAAATGCAAGTCTTTGGTTGGGGTGGTGATATAGATACAGTAATGACACCTACCGATTCTATTAGATATTACAAGCACTTCTTAAGAGCCGGTATGATGTCAATGGAGCCACAATCTGGTCATGTAAAGGCTTGGGTGGGTGGCATAAACTACCGTCATTTTCAGTTTGATCACGTCATGCAAGGCAAAAGACAAATTGGCTCAACCTTTAAACCATTTGTATACGCCACCGCCATAGACCAATTAAAGCTTTCTCCTTGTGATTCACTACCAGACGGATATTATTGTGTTGAGCCCGCTAAATTTGGTGCGCACGATGCTTGGTGTCCCAAAAACTCTGGTGACAGGTATATAGGGAAGCGAACGCTCAAAAACGCACTCGCAAACTCGGTTAACACAATAAGTGCACGGCTTATTGATAAGGTAGGTCCAAGACCTGTGGCAAACCTTGCGCGTAACTTAGGTGTAACCTCTTACATCCCCAGTGTGCCTGCCATTGCCCTAGGCTCGGCAGATTTAAGCGTTTATGAAATGGTGGGGGCATATTCCAGTTTTGCGAACAAAGGTATTTATGTTAAACCCGTTTTGGTCACACGCATTGAAGACAAAAACGGTACGGTAATTTATCAGGCAAGGCCTGAAACAAAAGATGTGTTGAGTGAGGAGTCTGCCTATGTAACCCTAAAGCTACTTGAAGGGGTTACAGAAGCTGGTTCGGGAATTCGATTACGGCATGTGGGCGCAGATAAAACAAACCCCATTTTTAGGGATGTTGTTACTGATTATCCTTATGCATTTGAAAACCCCATCGCTGGAAAAACAGGAACCACACAAAATCAAAGTGATGGTTGGTTTATTGGGATGGTGCCAAATTTGGCAACCGGGGTTTGGGTTGGTGGCGAAGATCGTGCAACCCACTTTGAAACCATAGCTTACGGGCAGGGGGCTACAATGGCCCTGCCTATTTGGGCGAGTTATATGAAAGCTTGTTATGCGGACTCTACGCTGGTGGTATCACAAGAACCATTTGAAACGCCTGAGTTCGTATCCATTCCGCTTGACTGTGATTCACTATCGTTGGCACGACAACAAAAATCCTTTTTTAAAGACGAAGACCTTAGCGATTTAGGGTTTTAGGATGGGATGCCGTGGACGGCTAAGTAACTGTTGTAATAGCGCTTATCGCCTGTAACTTCTTTTCCAATCCATGCAGGAAGCTGTATTTTATCCTTGGCGTTTTTAAGTTCAATCTCGGCAATAACCAAACCCGCGTGTGCGGCTTCAAAAACATCAACCTCAAAAAGTTGTTGTTGCTCAACAACGTGGTGCCTTGTCTTTTGGATAACACCAAACAAGCACAAAGGCATCAATGCTTTTGCTTCCGATAGCGGTATTTCTTGCTCCCATTCTAGTCGGGTGGTGCCATCGGCAGATGAAGCGCCTTTGATGGTCAGAAATCCTTTGCCCTCACCAATGCGCAAGCGAACGGTACGTGCTGGGTCATTGGAGATATAGCCTTGAAAAACCTGAAAAGAATGGCGTGCAGAAAGAATGGCGTGCTCTGGGTCGTCTACCAAAAATTTGCGCTCGATTTCAACCATTAGCCTGATGGATCAAAAATGGCGTTTAGGGTAGCGGCAAGGCGCAATCCGGCATCTAATAATTGTTTACGAACCGTTTCGAAATTTTGATAATGATAAACATAGCCCAGTCTGGTGCCTTTCGCTGTTATGTCATAAAGGGTGTTTGCGAGGTCTTGGGATTGATCTACCCAATCCAATAAAGGGGCTGTCATAATAACTGCTTTTTGTGCGGGCGAGGGCTTGGGTAAATTTGCTGCTAATTCTGTAAAACTCATGTTATAATGTTCAATAAGGTTAGTGTCCCATAATCGATGGAGGTTAGTGCGCTTGCCAAACCAAAAAAGATCAATACTATTTCCTCCTTTATCTTCCTTTCTTCCGGTGTGCAAGGGCTGGTGTACATCACCTATAAAATGCACAAGTAGCTTTAGATAAAAAGCTTTATCTTCTTGAGAAGATGTTGGGGTTTTTAGGGTCTCTATACAAGTTTGAATGGCTGTTACGATATCGCCTTTTGGATTTTTATCTGATTCGCTGTATCGGGTGTTTTGATCCATATTGACATAATGCCAAGGCGCTAGGTGGTCGTATCTATTGTCAGAGCGTATTTCATCGGCATAGGTAGAAACAAAAGCGAGGGACATACCGCCCAAGAGTGTGTTTACTTGCTGGGCCGCTTTTGAGGTTAGGTGTTTTTGGGCGACTGCTCCTATTACACGGTGTCCTGTACTTCCCCAGGTCTCAGCATAGGAGCTTTGTACTGTTAAGAAAAAAAGAAAGAGTTGAACTATGGGTGAATAAGCTTTCATGAGACAAAGCTACAGAATTCCTCGTACTATGGTTGGGCGGTATTTATCACTCAAAAAGTCGATGCCGAGTGTAAACTGGTGAAAGCCCGTATTGTTTATTTTTATGTCTCCAATCCCGAATGTATATGCGTATGAAAAAGTCCACTTTTGATGTTTTACGCCTGTTAAAATGGTAAATTGAGTAAATGGTTCGCTGTAAGCTGCGGTTGCGCTGTTGGTTAGCGTATCCGTAAGTCCTTTTCGGTAAGAAGCGCCCAGCCATAGTTGTGTTTGTTGAATGCTGTGGTGTGATTTTAAACTTACATCAACATTGGGGCGATCCACATATTCAATATAGTCAACCAAAAAGGAGGGCTCCAAAGCCCACTTGGGATTCATTTCAAAAAAGTTTCCTGCCGACACCAAAAAACGCCTTGGGCTTTCAAGCAATACTTGATCGCTGATGTCTTTGCCTACAAAAACAAGGTTTTGAACGGTAAGATGTGTATAAAAAGAAACCAAATTATACGTCATCCCAACATCAACATACATGCTTGAACTATTCACTTCCCCTTCTTTTACCACCGCTTCAGAAGAAGAGGCAAAGGCCGTTTGGTCGTGTTGATGAAAAGAGCTGCCTACCGTAAGTCCAAAAGAGAGTTGGTTTACTTCGTCTACATCTCTGTAGGTGTTAATATGGTGCGCATATGTTGCTTGTATTCCTGTCCTAGAATGAAAGCCGTTTTTGTCATTGAAAAGCATACCACCAACCCCTGATTTGTCGCCTATTCTTGCGTGCACATTTAATGTCTGCATAGAGGGGGCGTTTGCGATCTCCAACCACTGGGTTCTGAAAGATGTTCTAATCTTTATTCCCTCATAATGAGCGCCTGCCATAGCAGGATGTAATATGTAATAATTATCAGTGAGATAATCGGTATATATAGGCATGCGGTATTGTGCTGTTGCTGTGGCAACAAGCATCAAAAAAAGGGCCGTAAGTCTAGTAACTAGTTTTTTCTTATTCGACATGTAAAGAATTCATTACATTCGTGCAAGTTACACAAACCTATGCTAAAGCTGCTTCGTAATATAGTGCCTATTTGCGTTATTGCTGCCTTTTTGTGCTTGCCCAAGGCTTTATTTGCTCAGCTAAGCAAAGTACATTACATCCCTCCTATATCAGTCACTACCCATATACCAAACAGCGAACCAACAGATCAGTTTATTTATATTTCAACCCCAAGTGTTAATCCAATCACTGTTGTTATAAAGCCTGTTGGAGCTGCGCGGGCAGATTACATTTACAAAACGGTTTCAAATGAAGCCCCTGCTATTGAGAATATACGTTTACCCGGCGGGGCAACAAGCTCTATTATCGGTATGTGGGATACGCAACTAGTAATTCCTGAGTCCCTAGGCGCAGCTATTCTTAATGATAAGGGGTATATTATTGAGGCCGAAAAGCCTATTTATGTTTCTGTTCGACTTCAAAGCCAGGCACAAGCGGGGGCTATTGTCTCAAAGGGTGGCGCAGCGCTTAGTAATTCCTTTCTTTTTGGTGGTTTTGTAAATGACGTCGGTACTCTTGAAGATTTGTACAAACAAAATACTTCTTTCGATAGCTATAATAGCTTCTTTTCTGTAATGGCAATCGAGGACGATACTGAGGTTACGGTCGAATTCCCAAAAGGTGTTGTACTTTCTAACTACCCAGGGACATACCCTTTGTCATTTAAACTTAAGAAAAACGAAAGTTTTGTGGGGATTTTAGAAGCAATAAATAGTAGTGGAAATATAGACGGGCTAATTGGAGGTAAATTAACATCAACTAAAAATGTTGCTGTTATTTCAGGAAGTACTACTGGTACAAATGGGACTGGCGATGGTCACGATTACGGCATTGATCAGTTAGTCGGCGTAGAAAATGCTGGAGAAGAGTTTATTTTTATTAGAGGGGAATCTATCAAAAATGTGGGGGCCACCCCTTATTACAGCATAGAAAATGTTATATTAGTGCCCCTAGGAGCTGGAACGACTTACATGGCTAATAATGGGCCTGTAACTCCAATTACAGGGGATTACGCTGTAATAGAAGGAGGTGCTTATAACAATAATGGTAATATGTATGTAGTTACTTCTGGTCCTGTTATGGCGTTTCAAGGAATCGGTGGAATACGATATAATATTGATGGGAGTATTTCGAATAATCCTGAACCAAATCAGGGGTTGTTTGTAGTTCCGCCGCTAAGTTGTGCTGCAAAAGGCGAAATCAACAACATTCCATTTATTAATGAAATTGGCCCTGCAAATCCACAAAATGGAGGCATTGGGATTGTTGCAGAAACTGGAAAGAATGTGTTTTTAAATGGATCTTTGCTTAACGACGCTCAACCTACAGAGAACCCTTACTATGTTACTTATCGAATTTCTGGGCTTGCTCAAGATTTATATGATGTAAATAGTACTGGCGAGCTATATGTTTCTTATTTCACATACCGAGGCTCCTCTACTTCAGGAGGGTTTTATTCGGGGTTTCAATCTGCCCCAGAGTTTGTTTTTGATGTAGATCTTGTTGCCCTTGGCCCATGTCTTCAAAATAACCTAGTATTAAATGCAAGCGGTGTAAGCGGTCTAGACTCTTTTGAGTGGTGGTATAACCCGGATGCTGGAGAGGATCCGGCTAAATGGCAGAAGATTCCGTCTACTGCAAATATTAATTCATTAACTCCTTCACAAATTGGATGGTACCAGTTGCGAGGAGTGTTTTTTTGTGGTAGTATTTCTGATACCCTGGTTTCAAATCCAGTTTATATTGGAAATTGCCCAGAAGATAATGACGATGATGGCATTCCAGATAATCTAGATCTAGATGAAGATAATGATGGTGTGCTTGATAGCGTTGAATCTGGGGGTAGTTTTGTTTTTAATTTAAGTGACCCTTATAACCCGGGAGTTCCAACAACAACAAATAAATCCGTTTCATTGCCATCTGGGTATTCTGTAAATAGTGCGGTTTCATTATCATCAGGCAGTTCAATAGTGGGCGGCAATACTGGTTTGATAACAATTACAATCCCGGCTAGTGCGTCTGCGGAAAATAGCTATACGCTTAATTTTAGTCAGCCATCTAATATTCAGGTTTCTTTTCTGGATGCTTCATCACGTGTCGATAATGAAATTATAAAAATTCAGACTTCAGACACAAATAAAACAATTTCTCTTATAAATTTTGAAAATGATTTTTTTGTTGACACTGATTATGACGGCGGCTTTGAATCTGGGATAGCATATTATACCAATAATTCAATCCTTGGGAAATTCAATCCTTCTGTAAGCGGGGCGAGTGATATTACTTTAGTTGGCAGCAAGATTTCAGATATCACTGTTAGCCATAAATTAAATAATTTGACTGATAATGGGAAATTAACTTTTTTAATTTCATTTTTTGATCTTCCGCTAAATACAGATTCGTCGTTGACTGGAGGAGATTCTATCCCTGATTATTTAGATAATGATAGTGATGGTGATGGCTGTTTTGATGCAATTGAAGCCGGTTATGAAGATATGGACAATGATGGCCTAGCTGGTATAAGCCCTATATTTTACGACCCCTCTAGCGCTACTTCATCTGCTGACGAACGTGGGCGCGTTGTTTATTCGGGTTATGATTATACGCAAGCTGTACGAGACTTTAATAATAATGCCGTGTTTGACTTCCAAGAGCCTGGCCCTATTCCTGAGTTTTCTTTAGAGCCAGTAGCTACTTCTATTAGTGAGGGAGAAGTTGCTACTTTTACTGTCGCTTTTAATAATGCGAATACTATTCAATGGCTAATGGACGGAGTTCCCCTTTCAAATGATGCCATATTTAATATTTCATCAGACGGTACAACTCTAAATATAAATACTTCTGACACAAGTTTAGACGGGAAAGTGTTTTCTGTTTTAATTAGCAGTGATTTGTATTTGTGTACAAATGCCTCTAACGGGGCTCCATTATCCGTCCTAGCCCTCCCTCCAATACCAGTGCTTGATCGGGTTTACTCTTTCTGTTACTCTGGTTTGCCGGGTGACGAAAAAACAGTTCTTGACTTAAAAAATGCTATTGGAAGGTCTGATATTAACATTTATAATGATGAACTGGGTGGGGGGGTTCTTAATGATATAGATTTACTTGTTGATGGCGAAGATTATTATGTCAGTGCGTTTAATAGCTCGGGGGGGGAGAGTGTTATTAGGTCCTTAACTAACGTTGTTATTGCTAGCCCTGAAATTGTGATGTCTGCATCAACTGGTG
This sequence comes from uncultured Flavobacteriaceae bacterium, assembly GCA_964014735.1. Lineage (GTDB taxonomy): Bacteria > Bacteroidota > Bacteroidia > Flavobacteriales > Flavobacteriaceae > UBA7446. Next base: position 14,956 of record CAXHBH010000009.1, read on the forward strand.
CTATCTGCTTGGGTGATTCCGTAACACTAACCGCTATAGGTGTCCCCCAAACAGTTACAGAGTTTGAAGATAATCTTGATAATACTTTTGAAAAAATTACTTCGTATGGTGGCTCACATTACTTCCTTAAAAAGGATCCAATGCCTTGGACTTCAGCCAAAAGTCTAATTAAGTCGTTAGGCTCTGGTGCGTCAATGTATGTCATTAACAGCAAGAGTGAAGAAATCGAAATATACAACAAACTTTTATCAATGGGCTACGCAGGGCCTGACAGTACAGGGAATGATGTCAACCACTTTTGGCTAGGCCTAAGACAGATTGATGCCTTAAAAAATGGGGCTGTTGACGAAGGCTGGGTGTGGCTTGATGGGCGATTACTTACTCCATTAGAGGAGAATTGGAACACAACAACTGCGACTGAGCCCAATGATTATAGTTGTAAAGACTGCCCCTCTTATGTGGAAGATGGTGGCGAAGATTTCGCTCAATTCGATTTTAGTCCTGGTGGTATTGATTGGAATGATATGTCAGATAACGGAGGGGGGGGGAACTCCTGGCCAATATTTGAGTTTGAGGGTGTGTCTGACGTTAAATGGTACAAAAAAGAGCTCGGAGGGACAAAAACACTTCTTTCTGGATTGACAAGTAATAGCATCGTGGAAACGCCATTAGTTACGACAGAATATTTTTACGAGATTACAGTAAATGGCCTACTTTGTGAAGACAGTGTTACCATAAATGTTAATGACTTACCAACAATGATACCTGCCGATGATTTCTCTGAATGTGACAATAATTTAGACGGCGATAGCACCAACATGAATGAGGCCAGCTTTGATCTAATTCAAAAAAGAAAAGAAATACTGCTTAGCGTTCTTGACCGAAATGTCTTTTTTTATGAGAGCAATACGTCGGCTCTGGCTGACAGTATAGCAACAGCAACCCTATATACCAACACTGCAAACCCCCAAACCCTGTTTTACAAGGTTGTAAATACCAACACGGGTTGTGTGTCTAACGGCTCAGGAAGCTTTGATTTAATTGTTGAGGACCTTCCACCAGTAATAAAAATTTATGACTATCACGATTGTGATGACGATAACGTCGGTAATGACAAAGACGGTGAACATACGTTTGATTTAACCCAAAAAACCGGACAAATTTTAGCTGCTCTGGGAGGAACAGCTTCGGAATTCGGCGTCACATATTACGCAAGCTTAGCCAATGCAAAAAATGATTTTTCACCCATTACTACATACACAACCCTGCCAGCAGACGGAAGCGAGAAAGAAGTTTTTGTTCGCATAAAAGACAACGCTACAGGCTGTGTTAGATATGATAACTCCTTTAAGGTGGTCGTGGACAAGTTACCAACGGCGCTCATTTCAACAATAGAAATTGAGCAATGTGAATCTGATGGTCAAATAAAGTACAACCTCAACAGCCTTGTAGATCGTTATTCGGCAAATTATGCTAATGAAGTGTTTGAGTTTTATTTAGATGCCGCACTAACAACCCCTGTGCTTGACGATGAAAATTTTGTCGTGCCAATCGGCATTACTACGCAAGATGTATATATAAAAATCATTGATAATAATTCCCTTTGTGTGCGTTTTGATGATGTTTTTACTGCTGGAGGCCCCAGGAAGCCCTTAAGAGTTTCTTTTACTGTAGGAACTAACAATGTGCCTGCGGCGTTTACGCCCCTAACTTTTTACGATTGTGTTGACGAAGGTAGTGGTAATCCAGTAACGGGAACTTTTGAGACATCCGTTTTTAACGACATTAGAGCAAGCTTGTTGGCTGCTGACCCAGACTATAACATGCCAACCGTAGAAATCAACTTTTACAAGAGTGAGTTGGATGCTGTTTTTCAAAGAAACTCCATTGACGTAACCCAGCCACTAATTGTTAATCCTCCCTTAAAAACACAGGAAATATGGGCGGGTATTAAAGATATTGGTGTAAAAATTGAATGTTTAGGGCATATTAAAGTCGCTGATTTTATTTTAGCGCCTTATCCAACATTTAATCTACCATCAAAACAGGTATTCTGTACCAATTTGGGTTCAGACCTTATTAGTATTGCCAACCAAGGAGGTACGTACACTTATGTCTGGACTCTTAACGGTTCGCCATTTGCCCATACCTCTGCAATCATAACTATTACTAGCGGGGGAACTTACGAGGTTACAGCAACAGATACTTCAACGGGGTGTGAGACAAGTAAAACTATTGTGGTAGATGAATCAGAATTTCCGCTTTTTGAGCTTGATGATTTAACCGTGTTTGACTTAACTGGGGATGGCAGCAACAGAATTGAGGTGCTGACTGGAATTGGCGCACTTGGAATTGGCGACTATGAATTTTCGCTAGATGGAGGCCCTTATCAAGACAATCCAATTTTTGAAGACGTGCCTCCCGGTATACACCAAATCTCAGTTAGAGACAAAAACGGATGTGGAACAAAAAGTGTAGATGCTTCTGTTATAGGATATCCGCTTTATTTTACACCAAACGGTAACGGTAAAGACGATAATTGGCAGGTTTTAGGAGTCAACGCAGTATTCCAGTCGCAGTCATTGATTTATATTTTCGATCGACACGGAAGGCTGTTAGCGCAAATTGCAACCGATGGCCCTGGGTGGGACGGCACCTATAATGGTACGCCAATGCCCGCAGATGACTATTGGTTTAGGGTAAAATTAGAAGATGGCCGAACCTTTACCGGACATTTTAGTTTAATGAGATAAATGAAAAGGATACCAACAACTGTATTTAGTGAGTGGGCGGAAATTGGTCGAGACGAACGAATGGCCAAAGGACACGAGGTAGCAGTGAACAATATGCTTGACTATGCCCTAAAAAAGCAAGAAAACTTCAGCTTTATAGACGCTGGATGTGGAAACGGTTGGGTTGTACGTCTGGTAAAAGCACTTAAAGGCTGCTTGTCTGCCACTGGTGTTGATGGTGCACAGATGATGATTGAAAAGGCGCTGTCTATTGATCCTGCGGGAGCTTATCAGCATGCTGATTTAAGCAATTGGTCACCAAATCGTAAGGTAAATATTGTACACTCAATGGAAGTAGTATATTATCTTTCTAACCCAAAAGCATTTATTGCCAATGTTTATAAAAATTGGTTGAAAAAAGATGGTCGTCTGATTGTAGGGCTTGACTTTTATAAAGAAAATACGGTTTCTCACTCATGGCCCGAAGACTGTGGTGTTTCTATTATGCAACTGCTGCCTGAAGCAACTTGGATAGGCTTTTTTAAAGAGGCCGGGTTTAGTAATGTACAATCTTGGCGTGTTGACGAAAAAGAAAATTGGGCTGGAACCTTGGTCTTAACAGGTGTAAAATAATTGCTGTTGCTTAAAAACTGATTGGACTTTAGTAGTAACCACTTTCTTAAGGCCATAACAAAAAACCCCGCGAAAAGCGGGGTTATGTTTTTAAAAATTAGCGGATGTTATCTCTCCGCTTTTAAATTAAACCAATAGGCAATTTTACCTTGGTCGTTAATCAAATACCACTCATTGAAAAGCGCCTTTTCCAGTGTAGTTCCTTCGCTATCGCTAACAGAGCCATTGAAACCAGCATTTACCCACTCGCTTGTAGCTTCTGGGTTGTCGTCTTTTATGGAAAATGCCCAGTCAAAACTCCATTCATAGCTAAGCGTGTCTGACTTTAACCCTGCTATGAATTCTTCTGAATTTTGAACTTTTCCATCATACCAAACAAATTGGGCTGAGTCTGCGATAATTTCGCGCATGCCTTCAAAGTTTCCGTCTGACCAAAGCTTATCCATGGCTATTACAACGTCAACAGAGGCTTGGCTGCCCATGGTAATTGCTGTTTCTCTTGGGCTAAATCCATTCGCTGGATTTGTTTGTGTACAAGACACAATCAATGCTGTCAGTAACAGCGTATAGAAAATATGTTTCATTTTTTTGATTTTAAGTTATTAGTTAGGTTGTATTGCATTGTTGTAGGCCGTTGGATCAAAGGCATTGTAAACGTAAGAAATTTTGTCGCCTTTCCAACCCCAGGCACAATAACCCTTAAGTTTAACTTCTTCTCCTGTGGCTTTGCTTGTACCGCTCCAATCATACCAAGTGTTGGTAAAAACCTTGCCGTTATTGTAATACATGGTGGTAGCCGTTACGTTGGTGTGTGCTATGTTGTCAAAAGCCATATGCCCTTGTGCAAAGGCTGTTGCCATTTCTTCAAAAGTGAGTTTGGCGTCATTTACTAAAACCTCGGCGCCTTCTGCAAAATGCGTGGCTGATGATTCCATAAGGTTGTTTTCAACATAGGCCTTCATAATGCCTAATACGATTTCTGTTTTTGGATCATTTTGGACAATGGTTCCTGACCAATCTGCTGTGTCTATTGGAGCGCTGGTGCAACTTGATAGCGCAATAGCCAGTATAAAGAGTACTGTTTTTTTCATTGTTTTTTCTTTTAAAATGTTATTCTAAAATACAACTTTTTAGTTTGCTGAATATTACAGTCCAAAAGCAGCGCTTAGATCAACCTTGGTTTATTTATATTTGAGTTACGGAATGTAATATCCCTATAGAAGTTTTGGTTGGCATTGCAGGAGTTGTCTAGTGGTCCCACCTGGACTTGAACCATTAAATTAAGCAATTGATTATCAGTGTATTACGAATTATAATGGAACTCGTTGAGTTCCAAAAAAGAATAGTTTTAGAACTCCATTTGGAACTCAACCCTACTTTTGGTGTAAAAAAGAACCCTCAACTATTTGATTTAAAGGTAGTTAAGGGTTTCTTTGAGTGGTCCCACCTGGGCTCGAACCAGGGACCAACTGATTATGAGTCAGCTACTCTAACCAACTGAGCTATAGGACCTAATGAGCAAAAATACATAATAATTTATCAGTTTTTCTTCTGTTAAGAAACATTTTTCCGTCACCAATCATAGGCTTAAACGATTAGCAAAACTTATGCGTCTGGTTCGGAAAAAGGGGAATTTGGATCAAAAAGTGCTTGTGTAAGTTGTTCAAAAGCAGTCGCTGCTTTTTGCATCTGTGTGGCATCTAGTACTGATAATATTTTACCCCGGGGAGATGCCTTTTCTCCAACATATAGCGCTCCTTTTTTATATTGTTTAAGGGCTATTATGCCTGCCCGTGTAGCTGGATTATCGGGATGGTGTGTATTCCAAAGCATCGCATACATAAGTAACTGCCGTGCCTGACCAAGTTCTAGGTCTAAAGCCAAATCGGCCCAGTCCATGATTCCTAAATCGTTCAACTGTCCTGTTTTATAGTCCAAAACACGGATTTTTCCATTGTATCTGTCCACCCGATCAACTGTGCCTTTATACGTGACAGGTCTGCTGATGCCCGTAACAGTTTGGGTCATGGATAGCTTTTGCTCCAATGCTACAATTTCAATTACATTTCCTGATTGAATTTCACCCTGCTCGTGAGCAATAATATTTTGAATATTCCGCTTTATAGCTGCCAAAGCAAGTACATTCTTCCCTGAGATGCCTTGAGGGTGTTCGCGTTTTACTATTGCGTCAGCCACCTTATCAACGCGGTCTATCATTTCCTTACAATACGCCTGTTTTAGCTGCTTACCCACATAAGGGGCATAAAGAGTTTCTAGACACTTATGAACAAGCGTCCCATAGGTTTTGTGTGAAAAAGAGGTTTCAAACTCGTCTTCTTCTCTTAGGCCCAATAAGTATCGCTTATAAAAAGCATATCCGTCTTTTACAAATAGGTTTAGTCCTGAGGGGGAAAAGCCTGCCCTAGCCAACTCATGAAGCTTTTCCGTCACAGTAGCTGTTTTTGGAACGCTTTTATGACTGCTTGGCGGTGGCACAAAAGGTATTTCTTGGGTGTGTTCTTGCCAGTCGTGCGTTTCCGGGCAATCAAATGCCCACTGTCTTATAAATCTGCTGGGCTCGCCCACTTGAATTCCGTCGGTTGTGCCGTTATAAAAAAGCTGAACCTTGGAAGCACGATACATTAGACGATAAAAATGATAGGTAAATATGGCGTCTTGTTCGTCTTGCGTAGGCAACCCAAACTCCTTTTTGACTTCATACGGAATCCAAGAAGGCTGCGCGCTTTTACCTGGTAAAATACCTTCATTAACACCCGCCATCAATACGTTATTAAAATCAATGGCCCTTGTTTCCAATACGCCCAATATTTGTAAGCCTTCCAAAGGAGCGCCTACAAAATTTAATTTTTGCCCAGCACTCAATTGGCTATACAAGTTGCGAAGCAATGAAAATGAAAAATCTTGATTTAAACCTGCTACTACTTCTTTAATCTGGCTCAGCAATACCATCAGTTTCTCAACAGCAAGACTATATGATTGTCCTATTGCCTGACTTTGCTGCACGTCATAAAAGAGTGGTAATATTTCTAGCATATCGGCCACCCATTGGTCTGGTGTCCCGTTTGATCTAAATAAGCAATCTACTATTGAGTGTGACGCTTCAGGAACTAAGGCTTTTATAAAACCCGTGTCCAAATAGCTTCTGTGATCTTTTTTTGCCCTTTCCAGTACTGCGTCAAAACTAAAGTCTGATGAGGTGAATAACGCCTTAGTCTCTGGCAAAGAACAAACACTTTCCACATCCACAAAATAAAAGCCTTTATCGGTTTGGCGAAGTGCCATTTTTAAAAGTGCGTTTACAAATATTGCTGTTGGGTGCTGATCTAGAGGAAAACCCATCGTAATATTCAACTTATCGATTGAGGTGGGGAGCGCGTATAACAAAGGCATGAGCAAAGACTCGTCGGCGAGTACTACTGCTGTTTTTGACCAATCCTCCTGATTGTCCATCTTAGATAGTAATTCGCCAATTTCTTTAGCCTGTCCAAGCTGTTGCTGTACCTGTATTACCTTTACATTTTTGGGCGCATAAAAATGGTTGTGTGCTTGATTAAAAGGCTGTTGCTTATATTCTGGCCAGCTTGAAACATAGCTGCGAATAAAACTTCCTGCTTGGTGAATCGGATCGGCCAACATTTTCTTGTCAATATCCCAAAAGACTTGCGCGCGTTCTTGTGTGAGTAGCTCGCGGACAATAAAAACTTCACTAGGACTTAAAGCATTGAAGCCACAAAACACAAATTGAGTGTTCTTGTTATGTTGTAAAAAAGTCTCTAAAAGTTCGGTGGACATACGATAACACATACCGGGGGTTGTTTGTCCATTTTCCTCTAGGAGACGAATAAATTCTTGGTACATTTCTGGAAGGCGTTTCCAAAACGCAGCGTAATCTTGAATAATTTTGTCTTGTGCTTTCCCCCACGCCCTTATTTCGTGTAAAGACGACATATATGAAAAAAACTCCTCTCTATCTATAAGATATTGATCTATAGTATTTAAGTCCTTAAGCAAGGGAGTGGACCACCCCAAAAAGGACTCAAAGTTGTTGGGCTTTTCTTTTTTGTCAATTCTTGTATAATAGCTCTGGTAAAGCGCTTGTTGCTGTTCTAAATCCGTGGCTGGTTTAAGCGTACTTATCGACACAACAAAGTCATCAATGCTATAGGACTGAGGAAGAATAAGTGGGCCTTTAAGGCCCGATGTAAGTTCTTTTTGAAGAAACAATTGTGCCCTGCGGTTCGGCAAAACGAAGCACATATTTTCCCAGTTGGGGTGTTGTGCTTTTAACCTTTGCACAACGTTTCCTAAAAAAGAATTCGCCATGTCCTAAAATAAAAAAACGCGGTGAAATCACCGCGTTTTGTTGATGTTATTATATCGTTATAATTAGTTCGCTACTATAAACTCAACACGACGGTTAATCGCACGACCTTCTTCTGTGTCGTTACTTGCTTTAGGCATAGATTCGCCATATGCTTTAGTGGTTAGACGACCTGCATCAATACCAACATTAACCAAGTAATCTTTAATAGAGCTTGCTCTGTTATTAGACAATGGGTTGTTATAAGATTCTTCACCGGTATTGTCTGCGTGACCTTCAATGCTAATCTTAGCGTCGATGTTGGCTAATAATACTTTAATGACTGTAGAGAGACGTTGTACGTCATTTGAATCAATGTTGTACTTTTCAAGGTCAAAGTTAATGTCGTAATCGGCTAACATAGAAAGTGGGAACTCTGGACAACCGTTGTTAGATGCGGGGCCTGCAACTGCTGGACATTTATCATCCTTGTCTGCAACTCCATCACCGTCTGCGTCTGGGCAACCATTCATTGCTTTGCTACCTGCTGCGTTAGGGCAGGCGTCATCTGAGTCTTTAATGCCATCGCCATCTGCATCTGGACAACCACTTAAGGCTACAACACCAGCTACATTAGGACAAGCGTCATCAGAATCTTTAATGCCGTCACCATCTGCATCTGGACATCCGTTTAAAGCTGCTAAGCCAGCTGTCATAGGACAATCGTCATCGCTATTTTTTATACCATCGCCGTCATCATCTGGGCATCCGTTAAGGCTTTCTAGTCCTGGAACTTCTGGACACTCATCAACGCTATCTTTAACTCCGTCTCTGTCCACATCTCCGTCGCCGAAAGCAAACTTAAAGCCTGCTAAATGCTGAAAATGATGACGCCCACCATCACCATTACTAATTAAGCGGTCAAAGTCTTTAGCATACATCTTATAGCTTGTCTTAAGAGATAATGCAAAAGCATCGTTAAACCAGTAGTTAATCCCTGCTCCTGCATAAACAGAAAAGAAAGAATTATCATTAGACGAAATGCCTGAAAGACCACCTATGTATCCTAAACCAGCGCGGAGTGTTGGCTCAAAATTACCTAAGTCAATAACTTGTCTAGAAGACAAAGAAGTTCCCAGGTCTAAGCTGTAGTACAAATCTTCATCACCTGAAGGGCGATCAATATTGTTAATTGAACCTGCTAAATCAACAGAAAATCCGGATCCGATATACCTTGAAATTTCAAGATAGGAAAAGTTTGAAGAAAGGCTTAACTCTTCTTCGACAAATACTCCTGTTTGGGATAAATCAACAGCATTTGTGCCAACTGAAATACTCCATGGGTTGGCGTCATTTTGTGCTAAAACGCTGGTTGTAAAACCTGCTATTAAAAACGCTGCAAATAAATAATTTTTCATGTTTGTGTATTGATAATTTAAGTAAAAATACTAAACTTCTTTGAGAATGAGTGTTTTTCCGCAGTAAACCAGTAGTTTTTGTTTAACATTTAGCCCTTGTTCTGTTAAACATAAGGCATATTGCTCAAGTTGATTTATATGGCTGTTCTGGTGTTGGCCTGTCTTAAAATCTAATAACATCACCTTGTTCTCTGAAGTAGTAACAAATCTGTCGGGGCGCAAAAGTTCTCCATTTGCTGCAAAAAGGCCGCGCTCTTTGTAAGCAGTGTTGGCGGGGTCGAAATAAACTGCAAGTTGTTCGTGACTTAGCATCTCTTTTGTAATTTTAAATAATCGTTCGTATTGTATTTTTCCTAGCCGTTCTTTTGCTTTAGATTGACTAAGAGCGCGGTCCAAATCTTGCGGAACATCTACAAGCGCCATCACCTCGTGAAGTACGGTGCCAAAAAGTGCTTGTTTTGATTGAACAGATCTTTCTGCAACAGCATTTGCGGCTTGTTTTAAATTAAATGTAAAAGGAGTAGAAGTTACCGTTAATTCTTTTGTTGTTTTGGGAGGAGTCCTCCGTTCACCATAGGTAAACTGTTGGGCTTCTAGCTCAGGAATTACATGAGCAAAAATATCTGACAATCCTTTAGGCTTAGTGTCTGTATTCCCTTTTTGGGTAATGATATGAAGCTCTTCTATTGGCCTTGTCATTCCCACATAAAGAGTGTTTAATGTATCCATAACTGAATGAGCATAATAGGTTTCATAGATTTGATTTGCCCCTCCTCCAAGCCTAGAAAGGTTTTGGGATATGGGCAGCAACATTTCTTTAAAGGGTGTATATTCTCCTTCTGGAAGTGGGAACCAGGCCAAATTATTGTTCCCTTCAATCCATTTGCTGTCTGAAAATGGTAGTAAAATAACTGGAAAAGCCAATCCTTTTGCCTTGTGTGTAGTCATAATCTTGACAGCATTTTTGTTTTCTGGTGGACGAACCGTCCAGCTATCCTTGTTTAGCTCCCAATGTGAAATGAGTGCTATCGGGGTTCTCTCTCTTTTACCTTGCCATTTTAATACTTCATCTAAAAAAGCTTGTATGTGTGCAGTAAGTTTTTTTGTTAGGGAAAGTGCCCAAATGGCATATTCTAACGCGGCATAAATGGGTAATTGATAAAATGTTGCAAGGTCAAACTTTTGTTTTGACAATGATAAAAGCACTTGTCGCAAGGGAAGTTTAAACTGTTGTGTTGTCCATTCATGAGGGCTGTTCTGCAATAGAGCAAAATGCTCCAGAACGGCATAGCGGTTTATCATACTTTTAGGCGATACACGTAGTTTTACTAGGTGCATTAAAAACTGAACGTCTGGGCTTTGTGCTACCAGCAAAGATTCTGAAGAGGTAATCTGAATTCCTGCTTCTGTTAATGCTTTAGCAATTTGTACGCCTTGTTTGTTTTTTCTGACCAAAATACAAATGTCATCGGGGCCATATCCCTGCTTTAAACAGTCTTTGACGCATGACAAAACTTGAGCCTGATATGCTGCTATACGTTCTTCATTATTTTTCCCCTCAACAGCACTAATCGTAACGTAGCCGCCGGCTTTACTATTGGCCTTTTGTTTACACGATTCCGAATAAAGTGCCCGCTGTGAGGGCAAAGGCAAGAATTTGGATGCTTTGGTGAAAAAATCATTGTTAAAAGATACAATGTTTGGGTGGCTTCTATAGTTTTTCGGTAAGTCTTCAACCTCAGGCGTTATGGTAAACGGCACTTTTTTATTAGCCAAGGCCATAAACTGTTCCGGATACCCACCTCTCCATCTGTATATTGATTGCTTTGCGTCGCCCACCAAAACCAAAGAGCCATGGCGTTCGCTGTCTTCCAAAGCGTGTGAAAACAACGGAAAAAGGTTGGACCACTGCAAAGAAGAGGTGTCTTGGAATTCGTCCACAAAAAAATGCTGAAAGCGTATGCCAAGCCGCTCAAATATAAAGTGAGTATCTGTCTCTTTAATAGCGTCTGAAATCAATTTATTAAAAAACCCCAACAATTGGTTATTTCGTTCATCTTGAAGCGCCGATACTCCTTGGCCAATATGCTGCATAAGCGACAGCGGTACCACATTCTTTCGCAGTAAGTTTAACAAAACTAGCTGGCGCCAGTGCTTTGTGTAAGTATCCATAAGCGCTATAACCTGTTCTTTTATGCTATTAAATTTATCTTGCTCTTGAGTTGTAGCGCTCTTTTTTAAATATGTCCCCGTTTCGTAGCTTTTGAATAAAGTAGTGTTTAGCATTTCCTTAGGCCATTCTCCATTTGCCAAAAGCATTAATAGTTTGGGCAAAGAGCCATATGGAAAAAGCGATGTTGTAATTTGTAATTCTTGAAATACCAGAAGCGCCTTTTGTGATGCCTCTTTTATTGGATTCAATATGGTTTCTGTTTGGTTTTCTAATTTCCTGCTTAATTCAATAAAGGCTTTAATAGGAACGTGTTCCAAGTTTGCCAGCGACTGCATGTGATTTTCATTTAAATACATTTGAGCAATCGAGTTTAGCTCTTTTGAAACGTCCCAAGATTTCAAATCATCTGACTTTTGTAAAACATAGTCAACTAGGACCTGTGTTAATACTTTGTCCTCTCCTGCTTTGCTAATTACTTGCTCAATCACCTCTAACATAAAAGACTTGCCGTCTAAAGCGACTTCAAAGCGTGCATTAATTCCTAAATCGCGTGCAAATGTTCGGATAATCTTGTGTGTTAGCTTGTCTATGGTGGTAACTTGTAGCTGCCCAAAGTGGTGTAAAACATAGCGATATGCATTTTTTGATCTTTGGTGTAGCTGATCACCCGTTATTCCGCACATTGATGAAACTTCCAAAAACATGGTGTCTTTTTTGGGTCTTTTTTTATTTGAGGCAAAAGAATCAAGGTGAAATAAAATACGGGTTTTCATTTCTTGCGCCGCCTTATTAGTAAAGGTAATGGCAAGCAGCCGCTTCAGCTTTTCTGGTCGTCTGCTGTTGAGTAGTCGAAAGAGAAAAGATCGCACAAGTGTATAGGTCTTTCCTGAGCCGGCTGAAGCATTGTAAATAATAAAGGGGGGGGTAACTGTGCTTGACACGGCAAATGGTATTTATCAGAACTAAATATAGGAATATATGTGTAACTTTGTGCCAATTAAAATATTAGATTATGGCTTTTAAACTTCCTTCTCTTCCATATGCCGCAGACGCGCTGGAACCTAACATTGACGCAAAAACAATGGAAATTCACCACGGGAAACACCACAATGGTTATACCGCCAAGCTAAATGCTGCCATCGAAGGCTCAGCACTTGAGGGAAAATCAATTGAAGAAATTTTAGGTGGTCTTGATATGAGCAACGCTGCTGTTCGAAACAATGGCGGGGGTTACTATAACCACTGCTTATTTTGGGAAATCATGGGTCCTGACTCAGGTGAAATGTCTTCCAAATTAAGTAATGCGATAGACGCGGCCTTTGGCTCTTTCGAAACTTTTAAAGATGCTTTTTCAAAAGCTGCAGCAACACAGTTTGGCTCGGGGTGGGCATGGTTATGTGTGCATAGCGACAGCAAATTAGAGGTTTGCTCAACAGCAAACCAAGACAATCCACTAATGAAAAGCGTCGGATGTGGAGGTACTCCCATCCTTGGTTTAGACGTTTGGGAACATGCATATTACCTAAATTACCAAAACAGACGGCCAGACTATATTGAAGCATTCTTTAATGTTGTCAACTGGACGGAAGTAAGCAAACGTTACGCGGCTGGCTAATTGCCAATGTGTTATAAAACAAAAAAGAGGACTATAATAGCCCTCTTTTTTTGTATATAATAAAAAAGGTGGAAAGAATCCACCTTTTTTGCCCCAAATCTTACCATGAACTTAACCTACTTATGTTATGGCATTGCTAATATACAAACAGAATTTACAAATCAAAGCAAAATTTTATTTTTTTTCAAATTTCAATAAGCACGTCCCTTTTTGCCTTCGTAAAAATTGATATAGGCCTGGTTAACAACCTTATTGCCACCATCAGTAGGATAATTGCCTGTGAAATACCAATCTCCACAGTTTTCTGGGCAAGCTTGCTGCAAGTTTGCGACAGATTGAAAGATAACATCCACTTGCGCTTTAATGTCTTGGGTGCGTAGCATAACTGATATTTGTTTTGAAATCTCCTCATCTGTAAATTGGTCATAAAGCGGCTTGACATGGTTTTGGATATCTGACACATTATGGTTTATTGTTGATTTAGCATTTTCGTAAACCGTTTCAAGCTGTTCCGTTTTGTTGTGTTTTTTCAATAATGCCAACATGGCTCTAAATGCAATGAGGTCTTCTAGTCGAGCCATATCAATCCCATAACAGTCTGGATATCTAATCTGCGGAGCGCTGGAAACCACAACTATTTTTTTTGGTCCTAAGCGGTCCAATATTTTTAAAATACTTTTTTGTAAGGTCGTACCACGAACGATACTGTCATCTATAATTACAAGGTTATCATCTTTTTCAACAGATCCGTAAGTGATGTCATAGACGTGGGCAACCAAGTCGTCTCTGCTGCTGTCTTCTGTAATAAAGGTGCGTAGTTTAACATCTTTGAGAATAACCTTTTCTATTCTGGGCCTCGGTGAAAGTAGTGCCTTAAGGCGATCAGGTGAAAGGTTCTTTTCTTTTAATATTGCGGATTCCGACTGCTCAAGCATAAAGTCTTGTGCTCGCTGTACAAGGCCATAAAAAGACGTTTCAGCTGTGTTTGGGATATATGAAAAAACAGTGTTTTTTAAATCTCCATTTACTGATTCATATATTTTTGGAAATAGCAAACGCCCAAGAGCTTTACGCTCAGTATATATGTCGGCATCATTTCCACGAGAAAAATAAATGCGTTCAAAAGAGCAAGACAAACGTAATGATGGCATATTGATTTTGACATGTGATAACGCTCCTGATTTCTTTGTAATCAACGCATGGCCTGGAGCTATTTCTTGGATTGCTTCCTTAGGTACATTAAATACCGTCTGAATGGCTGGTCGTTCTGATGCGACCACTACAACCTCGTCGTCTTTGTAAAAAAACGCTGGCCTGATCCCTGCGGGGTCACGAAGCACAAAAGAATCTCCATGTCCAAGTAGCCCACCAATAACATAGCCTCCATCCCAGTTTTTAGATGCTTTGCGTAAAATTTTAGCAATGTTTAAGCGTTTGGCGATTTCCGATGATGCGCCTTGCTTGTCAAAGCCTTCTGTTTTGAGTTTTTTGTAAAGCTTGGCAACAGAGTCGTCTAAAAAGTGGCCTATTTTTTCCATAACCGTAATGGTATCTGCCTTTTCTTTTGGGTGTTGCCCAATAGTAACCAGGTTTTCAAATAACTCATTAACATTTGTTAGGTTAAAATTTCCTGCTACAATAAGGTTTCTGTGCATCCAGTTGTTTTGTCGCAAAAAAGGGTGTACGCTTTCTATGGTATTATTGCCAAAGGTTCCATATCGTAAATGCCCCAGCATAACTTCTCCAACGTACGGAAATACTGATTTCAATGCGTCTGAAGACAGGTCTTTGGTGGGAATAGTCTTCTCAACATTATTGATCCGCGTGTTGATAGTTTTGAAAATTTCTTTAATCGGCTGGGGGTCTGAAGACCGAACGCGGCTCATAAAGCGTTCGCCTGGTGACATGTCTAATTTAATGCTTGCAAAACCTGCGCCGTCTTGGCCGCGGTTGTGCTGCTTTTCCAGCATCAAATACATTTTCTGTAGTCCGTAAAACGAACTGCCGTACTTTTTCTTGTAGTGGTCTAAGGGTTTGAGCAGCCTAACTAGGGCTATTCCGCATTCGTGCTTGATGGCATCACTCATTGGGTAAAATTAACTAAAATTATCATAGCCCGCTTTAAAATTACGATACTGTTCGTAGGCGCTCCAGCTCTTGGAGCTGCGCTAAAAAGGTTGGTTTTTTTGCATAGACAAATCCTTCAGTTCCCATGGCTCCTACACAAATAGAGGCCGCTGCTGTGCCGTGTAAAACACCCTGTTTGATTGCCCGCGAAGAAAGCACCTCCTGTGATGCTAAATATCCCGATAGTCCCCCTGCAAAACTGTCGCCTGCACCCGTTGGATCGATCACTTGCTGTAATGGGATTGCCGGAGCATAAAAAGGGTGGTCTTTGTAAAAAAGTAAGGCACCATGCTCACCCTTTTTTATAATAACATATGCGGGCCCTAGTTTGTGTATGGCTTTAGCGGCAGAAACCATGTTTGACTGTCCGCTCAACTGCAAGGCCTCCTCATCGCTAATTGTGATAATATCAACCTTCTTGATAACTGCTATCAATTCGCCTAAAGCAACATCCATCCAAAAGTTCATTGTGTCTAGTAATACCAGTCGGCTTGGATTTGGCTCGAGTTGATCCAGCGCCCTTTGTTGCACGCTTGGGGCAAGATTTCCAAGCATTATCACAGAAGCATCTTTGAATTGTAAAGGAACAATCGGATCAAAGTCAGCCAATACGTTAAGCTGGGTATCAAGTGTGTCGCGCTTGTTCATGTTGTCGTGATACTTCCCTTTCCAATAAAAAGACTTTTGGCCAGCTACTTTAGTTACTCCTGAAAGGTCTATCCCTCGGTCTGTAAGCAAAGAAATATATTCGCTTGTGAAGTCGTCCCCAATCACAGAAACTATTCCAATATCTGCATCTGCATAAGACGCTGCCAACCCGATATAAGTCGCTGCGCCTCCTAAAATTTTCCCTGAAGCTTGTGTAGGAGTAATGATTTCGTCAAATGCCATTGTGCCTACAATAAGAAGTTTGTTGTTTTTCATGTGTTTTGCGGTATAAATCCTGTGTCTTCTTTTTGGTTTTTTTGTTTAGACGCTGCTACGGCAAGTGCGTCGCAGCGTTCATTTTGTGGGTGCTGGTTGTGTCCTTTTATCCATTTAATTACCACGCTGTGTTTTCTAAACAATATTAGAAAGCGTTTCCACAAATCTTGGTTTTTTTGTTTTTTAAATCCTTCTTTTTCCCAACGAAAAACCCATTTTTTTTCGACAGCATCACAAACGTATTTAGAATCAGTAAAAACCGTAACCTTAATTGGGGCCTCTTTTAACAGTTCCAGTCCAACAATTACAGCCAACAACTCCATGCGATTATTGGTGGTATACACAAACCCTTCTGCATGTTCTTTTTTGTAGGTCGAGCCGGGTAGTTCTAAAATAAGCCCATATCCGCCAGGCCCCGGATTTCCTCGAGCAGCACCATCGCTGTATAGATAAACCTGTTTCATTGTTGGTCTAGCAATTGGTGTATTTGTGGTGCAAAGTGTTCATGTTCCAACTGCTGTGTTTTTTTGGCTACGTCTGCTGCTGTATCTGTAATGGCTACAACTGTTTTGGCTTGGAAAATAATAGTGCCCTCATCATAGCGTTCATTAACATAGTGAATGGTAATGCCTGTTTCTGCCTCGCTGTTCAAAACAATCGCGTCAAAAACATGTTTGCCATACATGCCCTTGCCTCCGTATTTGGGCAACAAAGCAGGATGAATGTTAATAATTTTGTTGGGAAATGTGTGTATGTAGCTTTCGGGTATCTTCCACAAAAATCCTGCGAGTACAATTAAGTCTGGGTTTACCGATATGAGTTCTTCGAGTATATTATTTTGATATTGTGATCGATTGAAGACCCTTGTGGGCACACCAAGGCGCGTTGCGCGATTGATTACACCGGCATTTGGATTGTTACAATAAACACATTTTACGGCAGCTGTTTTAATGGCACCAAAGAACGTGATTATTTTTTCCGCATTTGTGCCTGAGCTTGAGGCAAAAACAATAATTGTTTTCAAAATATATAATGCCTTTTTGCAAATTTACGCAATAAAAGTCGCTTGGCTGCAACAGTTTAAAATGTGTATTATTTAGAAAAATTATTTGTGTGCGTAAAAGTTTTTCTATTTTTGTCGGAAATAATAAAACCAAAATGTATGTCTGATATTGCATCACGTGTAAAAGCCATTATTGTAGATAAACTAGGCGTTGACGAAAATGAAGTAGTCACTGAGGCTAGCTTTACTAACGATTTAGGCGCAGACTCTTTAGATACCGTAGAACTCATTATGGAGTTCGAAAAAGAATTTGATATTCAAATTCCAGATGACCAAGCAGAAAATATTTCATCTGTTGGTCAGGCTATTCAGTATATAGAAGGAAGTAAATAATCATTTTTCATGCATAGGCGGCGAGTTGTCGTGACTGGGATTGGGGCATTAACCCCAATTGGAAACACAAAAGACGCGTTCTGGGACGGTCTTATTTCTGGAACCAGCGGAGCGGCTCCTATTTCCAATTTTGATGCTTCAAAGTTTAAAACACAGTTTGCTTGTGAGATAAAAAACTTTGATCCTCAAGAGCACTTCGACCGTAAAAACGTCCGTAAAATGGACCGCTTTACGCAATATGCCATGGTGGCTTCAGATGAAGCAGTACATGACGCGGGCTTAGATCTTGAAAAAATTGACAAAGCTAGAGCTGGTGTCATTTGGGGCTCTGGAATTGGTGGCTTGGAAACCTTTCAAAATGAGGTGCTAAACTTCGCTGACGGAGGTGGTTTGCCTCGTTTCAATCCTTTCTTCATACCTAAAATGATTGCTGACATTGCGCCTGGTATGATATCCATTAAATATGGTTTTCGCGGGCCAAACTTTGCGACCGTATCGGCCTGTGCCTCTTCTGCAAATGCCATTATTGATGCTTTAAATTACATCCGTTTAGGTTACGCTGACGTAATGATTACTGGTGGGTCTGAGGCGGGTGTTGCAAAAGCCAGTATTGGTGGATTTAATGCTTTGCATGCTTTATCTACTAGAAATGATGATCCAAAAACAGCTTCTCGTCCTTTTGATAAAGACCGCGATGGGTTTGTAATGGGCGAGGGTGCTGGAGCATTAATTTTAGAAAGCTTAGAGCACGCTCAAGCCCGAGGCGCTGCCATATATGCCGAAGTTGCTGGTGGTGGTCTTTCGGCAGATGCACACCACATAACTGCACCACATCCCGAAGGGCTTGGGGCCATAAGTGTTATGGAGAACTGCATTGCTGACGCTGGTATTGGTCTCTCTGATGTAGACGCTATTAATATGCATGGAACATCCACGCCACTTGGTGATGTTGCAGAAACTAAGGCGCTCAAAGAAGTCTTTGGGGAACATTTATATGCAATGAACATCAACTCGACTAAGTCCATGACAGGCCACCTATTGGGTGCTGCTGGTGCTATTGAAGCCATATCCTCGATTTTGTGCATAAAGCACGGTATTGTTCCACCAACAATCAACCATCAAACGGCTGATGAAAACATTGACCCAAAAATTAATTTCACTTTTAATACTGCACAAAAAAGAGAGGTGTCGGTTGCCATGAGCAATACCTTTGGCTTTGGTGGGCACAACGCTTGTGTTATGTTCAAAAAAATGGACTAATATGGGGTTGATGCGGTTTTTGCGAACGAGTTCCGCCAATAAGCAAGACCCTTTATTTCAAGCTGTAAAAAAGATTACTGGTTTCTCCCCTACAGATTTGTCATTATATAAGCGTGTGTTTACGCATGCCTCGATGGAAATGACAGATTCGCAAGGGAAAAAAATAAACTACGAGCGACTTGAGTTTTTAGGCGATTCTGTGCTCAACACCATTGTTGCCACGCATCTGTTTAAATCATTGCCGCAAAAAAACGAGGGTTCGCTTACTCTTATGCGCTCAAAAATTGTGCGCCGTGATTTCTTAAACAAAATAGGTGAGCAGTTGGGGCTTGTTGATTACTTCTCCTCTAATGTGCCCGCAAAAAACTACAGTCAAAATGTTCATGGAAACTTATTTGAAGCTCTGGTAGGCGCCATTTATTTAGACCTCGGGTTTGAGCGCTGTTCACAGTTTGTGTTCAACAAAATGATACTCCCTTTTGTAGATTTAGAAAAGCTTGAATTTATGGTGTTGAGTTATAAAAGCTTATTGGTTGATTGGTTCCAAAAAAAACATACGAAATATGCTTTTGATGTTACTTTAGACAATGGGGCGGAGTTTGCCAATCATTACAAGGCAAGGCTTATAATAGACGGAAAAACAGTTTCTAAAGCTAGGGCAAAAAGTAAAAAAAGAGCTGTTGAGAAAGCATCAAAACGGGCTTATTATAAGTTCCAAGGGGGAATAAAATCAATCCAATATAAACATTAAAACACATTAGAGCTGCGTTTTGATAGGTGTTATTCTTTTTTGTGCCTTATCTTCGCTTATTGTATGGTAACACACACTCTTAGCTTGGAGTCCACAACACTGGAACAAGACGTACTTTGCGTGACAACCGTATTGCCCTCTTATCTTTTTGTTTTCCACCTAAATCGTCTTTTGAAGCTGTCACTTGTACGAAGCAAAAAAGACCTTTTGGGTGAAAGCTGCGGTGGCAGCTTTGCTGTTTATGAGTACCACTGTGATGTCATGCAACAAACATGGCACGTGGTGGAAAATCAGTTTGTTTCAACAGTACCTAGTGCCCAAGAAGGGTTGTTCAATGAAACTGAAAAGCGAAGTCTTTTGTTTGCCAGTCTGTCACAAACAGATCTTTTGGTTTGTGTCAATGGAATGACACGTGATCTAGTAAAAAAAATACAATCTATAAGTCGTGTTATGTCATGTTGCCCTTTGCCAAAAAAACTTAATATAATCAAAGAAAAACTTACTTTTTAAATATGCGAAAAATTAAAAAAACTAAAATTGTAGCCACCCTTGGCCCGGCTTGCTCAACAAGGGAAACCATGAAAGCCATGATGGAAAGTGGTGTAAATGTCTTTCGGATTAACTTTTCCCATGCAGACCACAAAGATGTTTTGGAACGAATAAAAATCATTCGCGAGCTCAATGTTTCGCTTGGTTTTCACGTAGCCATCCTTGCCGATTTGCAAGGCCCTAAACTACGTGTAGGTAAAATGAAAGAGGGAACTGTTGTTACAGAGGGACAGGAAGTAAAATTCACAACCGACAAAATAGAACTTGGTACAGCAGATGCAATCTACATGAACTATGCGCAGTTTCCACAAGACGTAAGCCCTGGTGAGCAGGTTCTTTTAGACGATGGGAAGCTGATTTTTGAAGTCATAGAAACAGACAAAAAAGCACGCGTCAAAGCGCGTGTAATTCAGGGGGGTGAGCTAAAATCTAAAAAAGGGGTAAACCTTCCAAACACTAATATTTCTTTACCTGCACTGACTAAAAAAGACATTAAAGATGCCGTCTTTGCCATTAAACAAGATGTTGATTGGATTGCGCTTTCTTTTGTACGACACAAACAAGATGTGGATGATCTGCGCAAACTTATCCAAGAACATGGCAAATACGACATTCCTATTATTTCTAAAATAGAAAAGCCTGAGGCGCTTGTTAACATAAAAGAAATTGTAAACGCCAGTAATGCCTTGATGGTAGCGCGAGGTGACTTGGGTGTTGAAGTGCCTGCCGAAGAGGTGCCTATCGTTCAAAAAGAATTAGTACAACGCGCCAAAATTGCCCGTATTCCCGTAATCGTAGCCACACAAATGATGGAATCTATGATTGATGGTCTAACACCAACTCGGGCTGAAGTAAATGACGTCGCAAACTCTGTAATGGACGGAGCTGATGCTGTGATGCTCTCAGGCGAAACATCAATAGGGAAATACCCCGTTGAAGTAATTCAAGCCACAAGACGAATTGTTGTAAGCGTTGAAAACTCATCGCTTATTCAGGTTCCGCGAAAAGCTCCTAAAAACAAAAACAATCGTTTTGTAACCAAGTCTGTTTGTTATCACGCTGCAACCATGGCCGACGAAATTGATGCAAAAGCCATTTGTACTCTCACCAATAGTGGCTACACGGCTTATCAAATATCCGCTTGGCGACCAAGCGCTTCTGTTTTGGTATTTACATCAAACCCGCGTATTATGGCACAGCTTAACTTGCTATGGGGTGTTAAAGGGCGGCTATATGAGGGCTGTGGATCAACAGATGATACCGTTAAAGAGGTTAATGCTATGGCAAGGGAAAAAGGGTATGTTAAAGAGGGTGATTTAATAATCAACTTGGTTGCCATGCCGCTTGCTGCCCGCGGAAAAGTAAATACGCTACGTGTTTCTATGGCCTAAAAACTAAGCTTTAACTGCTCTTCAATTGGTTCTTGTTTTTTTTCTGATTTAAAGTTGGATAGGGAAATCCCCAATAAACGCACAGAGTCCTGTAGCTTTTCTTGATATAGAAGCTTTTTGGCTTCCTCCAAAATCAAGCTACCATCCGAAATATAAAGCGGAAGGGTTTTGCTTCTTGTTTGAATTACAAAGTCTGAGTATTTTATTTTAAGGGTAAGTGTTTTGCCGGCTACCTTTTTTTTGCCTATCCGCTTTTCAAGGGCTTTTACTATTTCCTCCAGCCGCTTCTCCATATATATTTCACTCGAAATGTTTTTAGTAAAGGTGCGTTCTGCGCCAACGGACTTTGCTATTCGAACTGGCTTCACTGAACTGGTGTGTATACCCCGCACAACGCCGTAATAATACTGCCCAGACTTTCCAAATTTTGATATGAGTTCTTCTTGCGTTCGGGCTTTTAAGTCTGCTCCCGTATAAATTCCCTGGCGGTACATTTTATCGGCTGTTACCTTTCCTATGCCATGAAATTTTCTAATATCCAACGCTTCCATAAAGGCCAAAACCTCCTCAGGAGGTATCGTTTTTTGCCCGTTCGGCTTGTTGTAATCGCTGGCGACCTTAGCCAAAAATTTATTGATTGATATGCCCGCAGATGCTGTAAGTTTTGTTTTTATCTCAATTTTGTCGCGAATTTCTTTAGCAATTTGTGTGGCAGAATCCATTCCCTTTTTATTCTGCGTAACATCCAAATAAGCCTCATCTAAAGATAAGGGTTCAACCAAATCTGTGTACTCGTGGAATATCTCCCGTGTTTGTTCCGATACTTCTCGATATCGAGCGCCGTTGGAAGAAACAAAAATCAGTTCGGGGCAAAGTTTCTTTGCCTGCCGGCCAGACATGGCGCTGCGGACCCCATACTTACGGGCCTCGTAGCTTGCTGCGGCCACAACACCTCGCTCAGAGCCTCCGCCAACGGCAATGGGTTTTCCCATTAATATGGGGTTGTCCAGTTGCTCCACGGATGCAAAAAAAGCATCCATGTCAATGTGTACAATTTTTCGAATAGGAAAATCCATACGTAAAAATACAGGTTTGACTACGTTATTAGTACTTTTGATTTATGGAAACACAACGTCAGAAAAAAATCAATGCACTACTGCAACAAGAGACTACGTCCCTGCTTCAGGGTGCAATCCGCACACAAGGGGTTAAAAACTTGGTGCTGTCTGTTTCAAAAGTCACCATTACTGTTGACCTGAGCCTAGCAAAGGTTTTCTTGTCTGTGTTTCCTGCTAACAAAGCGAAAGAGACTTTGGAGGGGATAAAAGGAAACAAGGCCGTTTTAAAGCACGATTTGGCAAAACGCCTTCGCAATGATTTGCGAAAAGTCCCTGACCTCGCTTTTTATCTTGACGATTCGCTGGAATATATTGATGCTATAGAAGAATCGCTAAAGCGTAAAAATAACCCTTTGAAATAATCTAATGCGCTTCACCCGCCTACTTGCTTTACGCTACACTTTTGGTCTTCAAAAAAAGGTTGCCGTTTCGCTTATCAGTAGGTTTGCGGCTTTTGTGATTGGCGTTGCTGTATTTGCTTTTTTTGTGGTCTTGTCCGTTTTTGGCGGGCTTCGTGAGTTTGGCCTTCAATTTACACACGCTTTTGACCCTGATATCCGCATAACCTCCGCGACAAATAATCGAATTAATACCAACGACGATGTTTTTTGGTCCATTAAAAACCACCCTAACGTTGCTGTTGCCTCTTCAGTGCTTTCGCAAGAAATGATGTTGCGTTTCGAAGACCGAACTGCATTTGCCAATATTGTTGGTGTTGACAGTTTATTTTATGCTGTTGTAGAAGGGAAAACCATGGTCGGCGACTGGGTACAGCCAGGAGCTTACGAGTTGGTGTTGGGAATTGGGTTGTTGTCACAACTGAATGAAGATGCCTATGACCATCCAAATGGCGTAACACTTCTCGTGCCCAACAAGCATAGTACTCGCATACTTAATCAACAAGCTTTTAACGCGCATTCAGCTGTTGTACGTGGGGTGTTTCAAATTGGAGAGCCTATAGATGAAAGGACGGCTTTTGCCCCTATTGATATGGTACAGCAAATCTTGCGCACACCCGCAAGCCAAGCAGGTGCGTTGTATATTAAGCTTGCTGACCATGCTGAGGCAAGTGCTATGCAAAAAGAACTTCAACAAACCTTAGGTAATGATTATAATGTAAAAACCAAGGCTGAATTAAACCCTGCGCTTTATAAAATGCTGCAAACGGAACGAGTTGCTGTCATCGCAATACTAACACTTGTGGTTCTTATTGCGCTCTTTAACGTAGTGGGCGCCATTATCATGACTCTTTTGGAAAAGAAAGGCAATATAAAAACATTGCACCAACTAGGCGCAACGGTGCCTTCGCTGCGTCATGTGTTTTTTATCCAAGGCTTGTTATTGAGTGGCTTAGGTAGTGGTCTTGGGCTGCTTTTGGCTGTTCTTGTTGTTTGGTTACAGAAATCATATGCTTTTTTTAATATTCCAGGTTCTGGCCTACCCTATCCCGTGGCGCTGGAGTGGACTTCCTTTTGGATGGTTTTGTTGGTGGTGGGCAGTTTAACCACTATTGTGTCTTGGCTGGCGGCTGCGGTAGTGAAGGGAGTTATAGAGCAGTAGCCCCAAAGAGCTCCTCAATTTCATCCAAAACAGCAAAAACATCTGCCGAATGGTCTTCGGTTACAAGGCGTTGGCGGTAAGGTTTAAAGTCCGGAATGCCCTTAAAATAATTGGTATAATGGCGGCGGGTTTCAAAAACACCTAATTTTTCGCCTTTCCATTCTGTCGACATTTGCAGATGCCTGCGCGCCATGGCAGCACGCTCGGCAAGACTTGGTGGTTCTGGGTTAGTGCCATGCTTAAAAAAATGCTTTATTTCTCTAAAAAACCATGGGTTGCCTATACTAGCTCTGCCGATCATGGCTCCGTCAAGTCCGTATTGATCGCGCATTTCCATGGCGCGTTCTGGCGAGTTTACGTCCCCATTTCCAAATACGGGAATATGCATTCGTGAATTGTTTTTCACGGCCGCAATCTGTGTCCAGTCGGCAGCACCTTTGTACATCTGCGCGCGTGTTCTGCCGTGTATGGAAATCGCTTTTGCACCTACATCTTGAAGCCGCTCGGCAACCTCAACAATTTGAATGGTGTCGTGGTCCCAGCCTAAGCGTGTTTTTACGGTTACAGGCAAATGCGTACGCTTAACCATTTCTGCAGTAAGCGAAACCATCAAAGGAATGTCTTTTAAAATCCCTGCGCCCGCGCCTTTAGACACTACCTTTTTTACAGGGCAGCCAAAATTTATATCAATAATATCAGGGTTAGTCTTTTCAACAATGTCTACAGACTGCAGCATCGAGTCAAGGTTTGCGCCAAAAACCTGAATGCCCACAGGTCGTTCCGCCTCATAAATATCAAGCTTCATCACGCTTTTGGCTGCATCGCGAATAAGGCCTTCGCTAGAGATAAACTCTGTGTATACCACATCCGCGCCTTGCTCTTTACAAAGCGCGCGAAAAGGCGGGTCACTTACATCCTCCATAGGTGCAAGCAATAGCGGAAAACCACTTAATTCTATGTTGCCAATTTTTACCATCAGGGCTTAAAGGTAGTTAGAAAGTCTTCTCCAAGTTTTTCATCCCAATACTGTTTTACTTGACCGTCCTCAATCCAATAAATCCTCGGCGGTGCGCTGCCTATCAAATCAAAGAATGTGTTTACGCTAATCATTTGATGAGGGAAGTTAGCTCCAGTTATGTTATTAAAGTCCGCAACCGTGGTGTCGCCTTCAGCAAAAAACAACGCAACTAGTTGTGGTAGTTCTATCCCTTTGTTTTGCCATTCTACTATTTGCTGGGCTGCCTCTTGGCAGTGCTCACAACTCAAATTGAGTATGGCAACCAAATAGGGCCCTTCAGCAAAATCTATACCTGTTTCTTTTTCAAATTCGGGGAGTTTTTCTACCACCGAATCTTGCTGTATTTGCACTGGCCAAACAAAAGTTGCTGCTGCAAACATTAGGGGAAGCAACAGCCAAGTAATCCATGGTTTTTTGCTTTCCCT
Organism: uncultured Flavobacteriaceae bacterium; assembly: GCA_964014735.1. Lineage (GTDB taxonomy): Bacteria > Bacteroidota > Bacteroidia > Flavobacteriales > Flavobacteriaceae > UBA7446. The sequence goes on from CAXHBH010000009.1 coordinate 40,367, forward strand.
GAATTTATAACAAAGCAAAAGGCCATTTGCTGCCAACAATACCAGGTTCTTAATTAAGGATGCTAGAGGAGACATGCTTATCATTTCTCCAAAACATCCACAATTTCCCGTCTCACCAACGGCTATCAAATAAAACAAGTGAATGGAAAAGGCACAAAGCAAAGCAAAGCTCAGCCGAAGTATAAAGCGGGTGTAAAAAGACAACAGCAAGCACAGCCCTAACCAAGTTTCAAGCGCCATAATAAAACGTGTTGCCCATGCGCCGTACAGGCGACTAGGTACAAGGCCTTGTTGTTCTAGTAAAACCTCAAAAAATCCGGGGGCAATAGCTTTGGTGTAGGCTGAAAACAAAAAGGTTGCCGCTAAAAAAAGTTGTAGTGTGGTGCGCAAATAGGCCATCTGTTCTTTTTTCACAAAATTAGTTTTTTTGTTGGTAGTGGCATGCCCCTATGATCGCTTGGTGTATCTTTGTGCGCTAACGCTTTTATTTCAGCCATGAACCACATTCGGAATTTCTGCATCATTGCGCATATCGACCACGGCAAAAGTACACTTGCTGATAGGTTGTTAGATGCCACAGATGCTGTCACGGATCGTGAGAAACAAGACCAGCTACTGGACAATATGGACTTGGAGCGTGAACGTGGAATTACCATCAAGTCACATGCCATTCAAATGGATGTTTCTATTGGTGGACAACAATATGTGTTTAATTTAATTGACACGCCGGGACATGTTGATTTTTCCTACGAAGTTTCAAGGTCTATTGCTGCTTGTGAAGGGGCTTTATTGGTTGTGGATGCCGCTCAGAGCATTCAAGCACAGACCATTTCAAACTTATACCTAGCACTTGAAAATGATTTAGAAATTATACCTGTGCTAAATAAAGTTGACTTGCCCTCAGCTAATCCCGAGGAGGTAACAGATGATATTGTTGATTTATTGGGCTGTAAGCCAGATGAAATTATTCGTGCCTCTGCTAAAACAGGGTTGGGGATTGAAAACATACTACAAGCCATTGTTGATCGTGTGCCGTCGCCAAAAGGAATTGTCGACGCGCCACTCCAAGCACTTATTTTTGATTCTGTTTATAACCCATTCCGTGGCGTAGAAACCTATTTTAGGCTTTTGAATGGCAAAATCAACAAGGGAGAACAAGTACAGTTTATGGCCACAAATAAGACCTATAGTGCTGACGAAATTGGTGCTCTTAAGCTAAAACAAGAGCCAAGGAAGCAGATGCTTGCTGGGGATGTAGGGTATCTTATAACGGGAGTAAAGGAAGCAAAAGAAGTCAAGGTTGGAGATACTATTACATCTGTTAACCGCCCAACCGAAAGTGCAATTGAAGGGTTTGAGGAGGTTAAGCCTATGGTTTTTGCAGGTATCTATCCTGTTGATACCGAAGAATACGAAGAGCTTAGGGCTTCTATGGAAAAATTGCAATTGAACGATGCTTCTTTAGTGTTTGCGCCTGAAAGTTCTGCGGCACTTGGTTTTGGTTTCCGTTGTGGGTTCTTGGGAATGTTACACTTGGAAATTATTCAAGAACGTTTAGAGAGGGAATTTAACATGACGGTAATCACAACGGTGCCCAATGTTTCCTATCATGCTTTCACTAGAAAAAACCCGAATGATATTCTCATTGTAAACAATCCCTCAGATTTGCCGGATCCTTCTGTTTTAGATCGTGTGGAGGAGCCATTTATCAAGGCCTCAATAATTACCAAATCTGATTTTGTTGGGAATGTGATGAGCCTGTGTATTGAAAAACGTGGCTTGGTTACCAATCAAACATATTTGACTACAGAGCGTGTTGAGTTGAGCTTTGATTTGCCGCTTGCAGAAATTGTTTTTGATTTTTATGACCGCTTAAAATCGGTGTCTAAAGGTTATGCTTCGTTTGATTACAGCCCAATAGGGATGCGCGCCTCTAAATTGGTGCGTGTTGATGTGCTTCTAAACGGAAATTCTGTTGATGCTTTATCTGCTTTGGTACATGCAGATAATGCCTATGGATTAGGCAAAAAAATATGTGAGAAGCTTCAAAAAATGATTCCTCGCCAACAATTTGATATTCCTATTCAAGCTGCCATTGGCGCAAAAATTATATCTAGAGAAACCGTTAAAGCTGTTCGAAAAGATGTGACTGCCAAATGTTACGGTGGTGACATCACCCGAAAGCGTAAGCTACTAGAGCGACAGAAAAAAGGGAAGAAAAAAATGCGCCAAATTGGCAATGTTGAAATCCCTCAACAAGCTTTTATGGCGGTACTAAAGCTTAACGAATAAGCTTTCCTAAAAGCCTTAAGGGTTAAAACATTTTTTTAAGTTATTTTTATCCTATGTACAAAAACGAATACAACACGGTATTGGTTGGTGTGGCGTTTTCACCCAATTTGCAGGCCAATGTTTTTGAAGCACTTCGTATGAGTGCGCTTTTTGACGCTTCTTTAGTAATGGTACATGTAGGTGAAAAAACCCGCAGCAAAGAAGCTAAGCTTCAAAAAATAATCGCTGATTTTCCAGGATCAACTCCAGAACATACTGTGCTTTGGAAAGCTGGGCATCCTGCCGAAGTATTGCTTCGTGCCTGCGAGGATGAAAAGGCGGACATACTCATATTGGGTGCCCTAAAAAGAGAGGGGTTGTTAAAATATTATATCGGTTCTGTGGCGCGGAAACTCACACGAAAATGTCATTGCGATGTTTTATTACTCATAAAGCCCTCCGTTGAGCGTATGCCTTGCTCTTATGCTGTGGTAAATGGTTTGGCACATGAAAAAACTGAAAAGGCTATTGCTCGGGCGTTTTATGTATTAGATTCTCTTGGTGCAACACGCCTTACCGTTGTAGAAGAAATTCCAGAGGACGATGTAGCAATCAAAGTAGACGACGATCATGGTTTAAGAAAATCTACAATTGTAAAGGAGCGTATTAAAATGCGTGAAGATTCACGTGTTAAAAAGATTTTAATGCACATTCCAGAAAAGTTAAAGCGCACGATAAATTATGACGTACAACATATTTTTGGGCGCCGCGGCTATTCTATTGGGCATTTTGCTAGGGTTAAACGCGCCGATTTACTGGTGATGAATGCGCCCAGCAAGCTCACGCTTTTGGACCGTTTGTTCCCGCATGACCTAGAGTATATTTTGTCTGACTTGCCGACCGATGTATTAATTGTAAGATGATGGTAAAGTCTGCCTTTTTTTCCGGTCTACGCAACAATATCTTTGCTGGTTTTGTGGTGTCGCTTATTGCATTGCCTTTGGCGCTTGGTTTAGCAGTAGCATCTGGTTTTCCAATGGTGGCTGGTGTTATTACAGCTGTTGTAGGTGGCGTGCTTGTTTCTGTTTTTGGAGGGTCTCATGTTACCATTACAGGGCCTGGATATGGATTGGTGGTTGTGCTGCTAAGTGCTGTTGCTGTATTAGGTGATGGCGACATACAGGCAGGTTATTTGTATGCGTTGTCAGCTGTTATTCTTTCAGGAGTGCTGCTCTTGCTTTTTGGTTTTTTACGCTTTGGTGCGCTTAGTGATTTTTTTCCCGCAAGTGCTATTCAGGGAATGCTCTCTGCAATTGGTGTAACGCTCTTTGTTAAACAGTTTTACGTCATGCTTGGCGACATGAAAACCAAAGGGACTGTAATAGAACTTTTGGCTGGAGTCCCTGAATTATTAAAATCCTTGACGTTAGCCTCGTCGGGGCAACTTTATGCCGTGGGCATTGGTGTGATAAGCCTATTGATTATGTTTTTCTACAGCGAAATAACCAATCGGTTTTTTAGGCTTATCCCCGCTCCAATGTGGGTTATTCTGGTGGCGCTGGGCTTTGATGTATATTTTTCTCTTATTGGCGTTGAAAACCCCATTAATAAAAAGCTTCTAATTTCATTACCTAATGATATGTTAGCTTCAGTACCGGCGCCTGATTTTTCAAAATGGAAAGAGCCTGTTTTTTGGGGTATTGTATTGTCCGTGACCTTGGTTTCTAGCGTCGAGTCATTATTAAGCATAAAAGCTGTTGACAAACTAGACCCTGAGAAGCGAAGGTCTAATATCAATAAAGACATGAGAGCTTTGGGCATTGCTACTATTGTTAGCGGCTTTTTAGGGGGAATGAATGTAGGTACTGTAATTTCAAGGAGTTCGGTTAACGTAAACAATCAAGCAACCAATCGCTCATCAAACTTTTTTCATGCAGTTTTCCTTTTGCTGTTTGTTATTGTTTTTCAAGACCAGCTGGGGAAAATTCCTTTTACCGCTTTGGCCGCAATTTTAGTTTATACAGGTTATAAGCTTGCTGCTCCTGCCATTTTTGTGCGTATGTATCAAATTGGAAAAGAGCAGCTATTTATTTTTCTTACTACCCTTATTGCTACACTAGTAACAGATTTAATTTCAGGCATTTTGATTGGGGTTCTCGCCACATTTGTGGTACACGTGGTGCTTAACAAAGCCTTTTGGTTGTTTTCCCGCAACCTACTTAAGCCCAATGTCTTAATGTATAAAGAGTCAGAGACACAGAGCTATTATGTGGGTGTGATTCACTTTTGTACTTTTTTAAACTTTTACAAGCTTAAAGTCAAATTGGATATGATTCCACAAACGGAAAAAGTTGTTGTTGATTTTTCTCTTTGTTCCTTTGTTGACCATACTGTTCAAGAGAGCTTAAATAATTATGAGGAGCTTTTTGTGCGCAAAGGTGGTGTGGTTGAAATCATCGGTTTAGATGTTCACCAAGCCGATTCCAGCCATCCTTTTGCTCTGCGCACGTTGCGCCCTGTGCAAAAGTTTCGTGTGTTTGGACGTGGAAAAACAAGGCGGCAGCTACAGCTTGAGGCGTTGGCAAAACAAAAGGGTTGGTCTTACCGACCTTCTCCCAAAACTAAAGAGCGCCTTCTTCGTGATCATTTGGGTTATGAAACAACATCTGTTGAGCGTGTATACAACAAGTTATCAAGTGCAAATAACGAGGTGTCCTTGTTTGATATTAAATACAGTGAAGGGGTGTTTATTGCCAAGGAAAGTGTGCATACCACCCTAATGTGTGTGCGCCTAAAAACCCCTGCGCCTGTTTTTTCGTTTGATAGAGAAATGTTGTTAGAAAAGCTATCGCTTTTGGCGGGTTTTCACGATATTGATTTCCCTGATTATCCTGCCTTTTCAGATGAGTTTTTTGTCCGTGGTAATGATCCTGAAAAAGTGCGTGCATTCTTTACATCAGAGCTTATTTCTTTCTTTTCAGCCTATGGGTTTTACCACATTATGTGTAACGGCAAAGAATTAATTGTGCGCCAATTTTTACGCCCCGCCACACCAGCTGAAGCAGCAGCAATTATTGAGTTTGGGCTCGAGCTCAAGAAAAAAATAGACGGTTAAATCTTTTGTACATTCGTTATATATGAAGCTCCATATAATAGAAACGGGAAATTTTAAGCTTGATGGTGGTGCCATGTTTGGTGTTGTGCCTAAAACATTGTGGAGCAGAACCAACCCTGCAGATAGCCAAAACCGTATTGATCTTGCTGCGCGGTCGTTATTAATCGAGGATGGTAATCGTCTAATATTAATAGATGCTGGGATGGGCAATAAACAAGAAGATCGTTTTTTTCAACACTTTGGTTTATATGGTAAAAACTCGATTGATTTCTCGATTGAAAAGGCGGGGTTTTCTAGATCAGATATTACCGATGTGTTTTTAACCCACTTGCACTTTGATCATTGTGGTGGCGCTGTGCGTTGGAACAAAACCAAAACGGCTTACGAGCTTTCTTTTCCTAACGCGCGCTTCTGGAGTAACGAGGAGCACTGGAAGTGGGCTGTGAATCCAAACGGTAGAGAAAAGGCGTCTTTTTTGTTGGAGAACTTAATGCCTATTCAAGAAAGTGGTCAGCTTAACTTTATTGAAACGCCAACGTCTCCTTTTACTGATGAGTGTGGTCTTGGTTTTGGTGTCCTATTTGTAGATGGACATACCGAAAAACAAATGATTCCCCACATTTCTTACCGCGGACAAACTTTTGTTTTTGTGGCAGACCTATTGCCCACGGCAGGGCATCTGCCTTTGCCATATATTATGGGTTATGATGTTCGGCCGCTACAAACGTTACAAGAAAAAAAGCGTTTTTTGAATCGTGCGGCGGATCAAAATTTTATTTTGTTCATGCAGCACGACGCAATCAACCCTTTGATTCGGGTACGACACACCGAAAAAGGGGTGCGTTTACACGAGGTGCTGGATCCTAAAACCCTAAATACGCTTTAAATGATGAGAACGCTCTTTTTAATAGTTTTTGGTGCTATCGCTTTGGCGCAGCCTCAGCCTGGTTATTGGCAACAAGAGGTGGATTACACTATGGAGGTTGATATTGATATAAAAACTTTCCGTTATTCTGGAACCCAAGATCTTATTTACACAAATAAATCCCCAGACACATTAAAGCAAGTGTTTTATCACCTGTATTTTAATGCTTTTCAGCCTGGTAGTGAAATGGATGTCCGCTCTCTTTCTTTAAAAGATCCTGATGTAAGGGTAGGCTCTAGAATAGGAAAGTTAAATAGAAAAGAAATAGGTTTTCTACACGCTAAATCTATCGTTCAAGACGGAATGGTGCTTTCTTTTAAAGAGGAAGAAACGATTCTTATTGTTCCGCTTGCCAAACCGCTGTTGCCAAACTCAAGCACTACTTTGTCAATGATTTTTGAAGGGCAGGTGCCTAAGCAAATACGACGTAGTGGACGAGATAGCAAGGAGGGTATTTCGCTTTCAATGACACAATGGTATCCAAAATTGGCAGAATATGACCACGATGGTTGGCACGCCAACCCTTATATTGGAAGAGAGTTTCACGGCGTTTGGGGAAATTTTGATGTTAAATTAACGCTCGATAAAGATTATGTTGTTGGGGGGTCGGGTTATTTGCAAAACCCTGAAGAAGTTGGGCATGGGTATGCTGAAAAGAAGATCAAAACGAAAGGTAAAACTTTGACCTGGCATTTCGTTGCGCCTATGGTTCATGATTTTGCCTGGGCTGCTGATCCCGATTACATACACGATATTTTAGAAACAGAAGAGGGTGTTACCCTTCATTTTTTTTATCAGAACGACAAAGATATAACTGAGAACTGGAAGCGACTTCAGACAGATACAGCACAGCTTCTGGCTTTTTTTAATAAGGTTGTTGGGCCTTACCCTTATAAGCAATATAGTGTACTTCAGGGTGGAGACGGTGGTATGGAATATGCAATGTGTACACTTATCACTGGAAAGAGAAGTTACCCAAGCCTGTATGGTGTTACTTCACACGAGTTGGCACATTCTTGGTTTCAACATGTTTTAGCTTTTAATGAATCTAAGTACGCTTGGATGGATGAAGGGTTTACTTCCTTTTTGGATGCGCTTGGGGAGCAAATACTTAAAAAAAATATAGAGGCTTTTGATGGTTCTTATAAAAGTTACAGAACACTTGTAGAATTCGGTTTGGAAGAGCCGCTTACCACACATTCCGATCGTTTTGACACAAATATTGCTTACGGAACGGCAAGTTATGATAAGGGCGCTCTTTTTCTTGCACAATTAGGTTATATCATTGGGCCTGATGCTTCGTTAAAAGCCCTTCGTAATTTTTATACCTATTTTGCGTTTACTCATCCTACTCCTAATGATTTCAAAAGAGTGGCTGAAAAGGTGTCGGGTATTCAATTAGAATGGTATTTAAATGACTGGACGCGCACAACAAAAACCATTGATTACGGAATAAGTTCCGTTACTCAAAAAGATGGAAAAACATTTGTGGAATTAAAGCGTATTGGCGCTATGGGAATGCCTATTGATTTTGGGGTGTTGTATAAAGATGGAAGCAGGGGGTTGCATTACATACCTTTACAAATGATGTTTGGAGAAAAACCTGGGTGCAATAATGGGTGTATTACTGAGAAAGATTGGGCTTGGGCTAGACCAACATATACACTAGTTATAGACGCCCCTTTAAACCAAATAAAACAAATGCGTATTGACCCTTCGGGGCTTATGGCTGATATTGATTTAAGTAACAATGTATTCGAGAAAACGAACTGAAATAAAGCACTTAAAAAGCAAAAGGGTTATTGAGCGGATTTTCTCAGAGGGATCTCACTTTAATGTAAAGCCATTAAAGTTAGTTTGCGATATCCAGAAGAGTGATGGGCTTTCTTTGGGGTTTGGGGTTTCGAAGCGGCTGTTCCCAAGAGCAGTAGACCGTAATAAAATTAAAAGGTTAATGCGTGAACAGTTCAGAATTATTTGTACTGACCCTTCATATATGCCTATTGAGGGAAATGGTTTTTTTGTTTATACTTCAAATGATTTTCCTACACTGTATATAATTGAAAAAGCAATGATTCCTTTGATTAATAAGTGGATTGATTTGCAGAATTAGTCATCGGAATGTGGGGTATTCCATCTTCTAAGTATCCTTTCCCTGTTTGTGAAAACCCAAGCGATTCGTAAAATGTTTTTAAATGTTCTTGTGCAGAGATATGTGTTGTGATTTTTGTTGGTAGTTGTGATAAACTTTTTTTTATAAGAAGCCTACCGTATCCTAAACCTCTGAAGGAATGGTGTATCACAACGCGGCCTATAGTTGCAGAATTGTTATTGATAAAAATACGGGAATAGGCAACTAATGTTCGTTTTTCATAGCCTAATATATGGGTTGCTTTTTCATCTTTTGAGTCTATATCTTGATATACACAATCCTGTTCAACCACAAAAACAGCAGAACGAAGCTCCAAAACTTCGTAAAGCGCTTTTTTATTTAAGGACTCCCAGTTGTGTATGTACCATTTTATCGGCATTTTGATATTTTATTGACGCGGTTTTGATGGCGCCCCCCTTCAAATTTTGTTTCTAAAAAAGCTTTAACCATTTCTTTTGCTACTGCTGTTGATACAAAGCGTGCAGGAATACTTAATATATTAGCATTATTGTGCTGGCGCGCTAGCCTGCTTAATTCTGCTGACCAGCACAAGGCTGATCTTATTTCTGGATATTTATTTGCCGTCATATTTGCCCCGTTCCCGCTGCCACATATAATTATTCCTAAAGATGATTTTCCATCCCTAACATCAATAGCAACTGGATGAATGAAATCAGGATAATCAACACTGTCACTGGTGTCTGTTCCGTGGTTGGTGTATGTGTGTCCTAAAGATGTTATTAATGAAAAAAGTTCTTTTTTTAATTGCGGACCCGCATGATCGTTACCAAAGGAAATATGCATTGTTATTATTTTCTATAAAATTACAATTTTATTGTTGTTAATATCTTATAATATCCATCTGGGATTTTTTAGTGATTATTAAAAGACCTTGTTTATTTCTTTTAACAAATCTCAATAATTTTATTAGTTATCATAACAAGTAAAAAAAAGGGAGTATTAAAGTTTTTTTATAAGTTATTGTTATTATTATATTAACACATTTTTTAATATTACTGACAATTTTTTATTGTTGTATCTCTTTATTTATAAGCAGTTTAAGAAAATATAGGTATAGTTATTATGCTGTCTCTTATACACATCTGACGCTGCCGACGAAGTTCGTCGT
>CAXHBH010000010.1:0-44151 GCA_964014735.1 uncultured Flavobacteriaceae bacterium
CAGCGCTCAATCCGCCTACCCTCCAACTTGGACGCGCTATCCTAAACGTTGGTTTACATGGCGTTTCACCGCATAGAGTTTACCTGGTTTCACTACAGCCAAACTGTACTTTCTTTCTGTTGCACTTGTCCTACTCTGATAAATCGGAGCGACGGGTGTTACCCGCTATGCTGCGCTATGGTGTCCGGACTTTCCTCTCCACCAATGGCGGAGCGATAAGAAGGCCTGCAATGCAAAAATACACTATTCCCACATTTGTCTCTAATTTATCATAGGAGAAAAACGTGAGTTTGTTTATATTTACTTCATGGGCGACTTTATAGTATCTGCTTTAAAATACAGACCACAGACATTTGCGGACGTAGTTGGTCAACAAACCATTACACAAACCTTACAAAATGCAATTGATTTGGGTAAAATTGCCAAGGCAATGCTTTTTTGTGGACCAAGAGGTGTGGGTAAAACCACATGTGCGCGTATTTTTGCAAAAAAAATAAACAGCCTTGGTACTGATATTGACCCAAACGAGGAATTTGCTTTCAATGTATTTGAACTTGATGCCGCCTCAAACAACTCCGTTGACGATATTAGAAGCCTTATTGAACAAGTTCGGATTCCACCCCAAAAGGGCAGCTATAAAGTATATATTATTGATGAGGTTCATATGTTAAGTACTTCTGCTTTTAATGCCTTTCTAAAGACATTGGAAGAGCCACCAAAACACGCTATTTTCATACTTGCTACTACAGAAAAGCAAAAAATTATTCCAACAATTTTGTCGAGGTGTCAAATTTTTGATTTTAAGCGAATCAATGCTAAAGACGCCCAAGATTATTTAAAAGTAATTGCAGAGCGTGAAGGTATAGATGCAGATGAAAAAGCATTACACCTCATTGCTCAAAAAGCAGACGGCGCAATGAGAGACGCACTATCAATATTTGACCGTATGATAAGCTATGCAGGAGAAAAACTTACTGCAAAGCACGTCTCGTTGAACTTAAATATTTTGGACTATGATAGCTACTTGGAAATTACTGAATTGCTGTACAATGGCAATATGTATAATAGCATATTAAAATTCAACCAACTCATTGACTTAGGCTTTGATGGCTACCACTTTATTAATGGTTTATCCAGGCACTTCAGAGATTTAATGATGTGTCAAAACGAAGGGACAATACAGTTGCTGGAAGTAGGGACTGAAACAGAAGCTGCATTTATGGCACAAGGAAAAAGTATTCCCAAATCCTTTTTGCTAGATGCGCTTGATTTGACCAATAAATATGCACTTCAATACAAAAATAGCCTGCATCCACACTTGCAAGTAGAATTATGTTTAATGCAAGTAGCCTCGCTTAACGAAATCGAAAAAAAAAACCTTAAACCATATATAAAACCTTTTGATGGTGACGTTATCTCGAAATCAGCACCTATTAAAGAGACTGAAGACACTTCAATTCAGTCAAAAAATATAGTCGGACAGAGCTTATCACCAAGTGACTATGTTGAGAATATTGTTAAGCCTTATAAAACAGCTGATAAATCTATTGAATCCCTCAAAAAAGAGGAAACGATTCAGTTAGACCTATCGTCCCAAGGAGTTTCAGGTTTATCATTATCAAGTCTAAAAATTCAAAAAGAACACAAAAACAAAGTCGTATCTCCAACTGAAGAAAAACAATTGAGAGAAAGCGAAGTAAATCAGGATAGTCTTGAAAAACAATGGGTAAAATTCATTGAAATTATAGCTTTTAATGGCGAAAAAAATATGGTTGCGCTATTACAATTAAACATTCCCAGACTAAAAAATCAAGTCGAGATTCATTATGCGGTTCCAAACGACACCAACAGGCTTGAGCTTGAAAAAAATAGTGCGCAATTAATGTCATATTTACGTGATCAACTATCTAATGATGCGCTTGTATTAAAGGTGCGTTTGGAAATGAAAGAAGAAAAGAAATTTGTCTATACCAACGATGACAAATATAAAGTGCTTTCTGAAAAAAATCCAGTATTAGACCTGTTTAAGAAAAAATTTAACTTGGAATACTGATTTAACAAATTATATACTAGTGTAGTTCTTTGTATAAAAGTTTAATCATTCCGTCGGCCAGACCAACTTTTGGAACATAAATCTTATTTGCGCCAGACTTTTTCATCGCTAAAAGATATATGTGAACTGCAGGTACAATAACATCTGCACGATCTTGATTTAATTTCAGGTCAATAATCAGTTCTTTGTGAGTACATTGTTTTAAGTACTCATAATACTCCGAAAGAAGCATATAGGAAAGTGGTTTTCCGATCTTAACACAAGAAAGTTTAAAGACCTTGTTAATAGTACCTCCAGAGCCGACAACAGAAAAACGCTCTAATTTATGGGTGTGTTTTTCAATCCACTTTTGGTATGATGCCATCTCTTTATTGGACACCATTTTGTTTAGTAATCGAACTGTACCTATCTTAAAAGACTTCGATGCAATGATTTTACCACGATCAATTACCGTAAGTTCGGTACTCCCTCCTCCAACATCAACAAGAAGGTAGGATTTATGAAGTTTAATGACTTCATATAAATCGGTCATGGCTATTATTTCTGCTTCTCGCTTTCCATCTATGATTTCAACAGCTACTTCAGTTTCTTTTAATATACGCGCAATTAATTCCGAACCATTTTTAGCTTCTCTAAGTGCTGAAGTCGCACAAGCCATATAATGTGAAACACCGTGAACACCCATGAGCTTCTTAAAGGAAAGCATGGCATCAATCATTCGTTGTTGATTAGGCATCCCTATAGAGCCATGCGTAAAAGTATCTTGACCTAAGCGGATGGGTACACGAACCATAGCGTTTTTAGTAAAAAGTGTAGGTTTACTTTTGCGTTCAATAACGTTGCTAACCATTAAGCGTACAGCATTGGAGCCTATATCAATAGCGGCATATTTGGATATTCTCAATGATTATTTAATTTATTTTGATAATAGGAATAAATTGCCTCTTGTGAGCGAAGCGGCGCAGCGCCGTTGTTTCGATAAACGGGTTTTGAATTGTCATTTACCCAACGTGCCTTTACATTATCATTCCAACTCAACTCAAAAGTGTCTACAAGTTCTTGTTTTACATCTTTATCGTAAATTGGACATGTCACTTCAACACGATTGTCCAAATTACGGGTCATCCAATCAGCAGAGGAAATAAGTATATCTCTATCACCACTGTTTTCAAAAATAACTATACGTGGGTGTTCTAAATAACGATCTACCACACTAATGACTTCAATATTGTCGCTAATTCCAGCAACACCAGGAACCAAACAACATATACCACGAACAATCATACGTATTTGAACACCTGCCTGACTGGCTTTGTAAAGTGCAGCAACCATATCGTAGTTTGTAATATTGTTTATTTTAATTCGTATTAGTGCATTCTTACCAGCTTGTGCCAATGATATCTCACGAGCAATACGCTCTTTAAGCCCAGATGAGGTTGTTAATGGAGAAATCAGCAAGTGTTTGTGGACTGGTATTTTATAGCTTTTCTCAAGAAATGAAAATACTCGGTTTACTTCTTTTAAAATTTGTTGGTTGGCAGTAAAAAGGGTATAGTCAGTATATACACGTGCAGTAGATTCATTAAAATTACCCGTACTTATAAAACCATAGCGTTTGAGTTTATCACCCTCTTGGCGTTGAATCAAACAGGTCTTGGAATGAACTTTTAAACTTGGTATTCCAAAAATAAGACGAACACCTTCATTTTTAAGCTTTTCAGCATAGCGAATATTGGCAGTCTCATCAAAACGTGCCTGCAACTCGATTTGAACGGTTACTTGCTTACCATTACGTGCTGCCTGAATAAGTGCATTAACTATTTGTGATTGACTTGACAACCGATATATGGTAATGGAAATACTCTTAACTTTTGGATCCAGTGAAGCCTCCCTTAAAAAAAGAACTACGTAAGCAAAACTATGGTAAGGTGTAAACTGTAAAAAATCGCGATTGCTTATTTGCGATAAAATACTTTCCTCCAAAGAAAAACCTGCAACAGCCAATGGAGGCTTTTTGTCATAAAGTAAGTCTTGGCGCCCCAAACTAGGGAACTTGATATAATCCCTTCTGTTATGGTAGCGACCACCAGGGATTATACTGTCTCTAGAGCCTATTTGAAATTTTTCCAATAGAATCTCTAAGGTATCGTTATCAATATTTTTATCATAAACAAAACGAACAGGATCTCCTTCTACTCTGTCTCGAACACTTGAAGCTACTTTTTCAACATAACTCATATTAATATCGTCATCAAAATCAAGCTCTGCATCACGCGTAAACTTTACCATATGAGCCTTAATTTTGGTGGGTGAGAATATTTGAAAAATATGCTGCATTTGGTGACGAATAAGATCGTCTAACAACATGACAAACTGTTGGCCGTCACGCTCAGGTAATACAACTATACGTTCTAAGTCAGTTGGCATTTGAATTAGTGCAAACTGTGAACTGCTATTTTCTTTCTCAATACGAACCGCTAAAAAAGCATTGTTGCCTCTACTACTAGGCAACAAAGTATTATCGTTAATCAGTATAGTAAGTAAGGATGGACTTACTTTTTGAATGAAATATTCACGAACAAATTCAATTTGTTCATCATCGAGAGCTGTCTCATCTAAAATAAAAATATTTTTATCACCTAAAGAAGCCGTAAGTTGTTGTATAGTTTGAAAGCTTTCATCTTGGAGGGCAATCGTCTTTTGGGTAATCTCTTGTAATAAAGCCTCTGCGTTGGTAGTTTTTGGTGAGTTAGATTCCGCCTCCATTTGAGCAATACGCTTCACAGTAGCATAACGCACTTTAAAAAACTCGTCTAAATTATTTGAAAAAATACCTATAAAACGAAGACGCTCAATTAATGGAACGTTTTTGTCTTGCGCCTCTTGCAGAACACGACGATTAAAGTCTAACCAGCTCAATTCACGATTTATAAAAGGAAGTGTCACTATTTGGCTATTTTTTTTGGAAAGAAATATTCGGCATTAGCATTTATAATATCTGACCATAAAGATACATCAAAGCGAAAAAGAACGGCTCCAGCAGTTGGAATATTATCACCATTAAAATCTGCTAACAAATATGCCAATGAAGTACATGCATTGTTATGACCAAAAGTAATCACTGTATTAATTGTATCGTCAAGGCATTTGACAAACTCTAAAACATCTTCACCAGAAAAGTCATATAAAGCTTCGCTAAAAGAAATATTATGCATGGGTAGATTCATTTCTTTGGCTACTATTAAAGCCGTATGCGCAGCACGGGTTGCAGGGCTTGAATAAACTGCATCAAGCGAATATTTTTTTTTATATAAAAATAAACCCATTTTGTGGGCATCATCAATTCCACGTTGGGTTAATGGACGGTCCTTGTCAGAGACGTTTAGTTCCCAAGAGGACTTTCCATGACGCATCATTATCCAAGTTTTCATGTACTTTTTTTAAAGCGTTAGTGTGCGCTTTTTAGGGTGCTTTTCGTTGTTTTAACCAAGCATCATCAGATTTTGAGTAAACTATACGATCGTGTAAACGATTGGGTCTACCCTGCCAAAATTCTACTTCATACGGTGCAACAACAATGCCACCCCAATGTGATGGCCTGGGAATATCCTTTCCCTTAAATTGTTTTTTTAGTGACTCTTGGCTAGCCTCTAAGACATCGCGTGAAAGGATAATATCACTTTGAGGAGATACGTGTGCCCCAATTTGACTTCCTTTTGGTCTAGATGAAAAATAAGCGTCAGATATTTCAGGAGCTACTTTTTTTGCTGTTCCAGAAATAATCACCTGTCTTTCTAAATTTGGCCAAAAAAAGGATAAGCT
The DNA here is from genome assembly GCA_964014735.1 of uncultured Flavobacteriaceae bacterium. Lineage (GTDB taxonomy): Bacteria > Bacteroidota > Bacteroidia > Flavobacteriales > Flavobacteriaceae > UBA7446. The sequence goes on from CAXHBH010000010.1 coordinate 5,876, forward strand.
TACATTTGGATTGACAAATATTGCTTTACACTTATCGCTGTTGTAATTGGTGTAAAAAACAAAGCCTTCAGTAGATAATTCCTTGAGCAAAACTAAACGCGCCTTAATTTTTCTGGTTTCATCAATTGTACTCAATGTCATGGCATTTACTTCTGCAATACCACCATGCTGTGTAACCTCGTCAAACCATTGGTTAAATAAATCAATTGGAGTATTAGGAACTAGTGTTTCGTCAAGCACATTAGCCTCATAATTTTGACGAAGATGCCCAAAGTCTCTTTCCATTTTTTAAATGTACAAAAATGTGTCAGGATATCACAGCGCCGTCTGATGCTAATATTACATTTGGAAATACAGCTTTTGCTTCATCGATAAATAGTGCTAAGTTTTTATATCTTGATGAATAATGACCCAAAATCAAACGACCCACTTGGGCTTTATTGGCTATCACTGCTGCCTGTTTTGCAGTACTGTGCTTTGTTTGTTTCGCAAGGGATTCATGTTGACTTAAAAAAGTGGCTTCATGGTATAACCAATCTGCTTTATAAATTATATCAATGATAGAAGGATGGTAGGCTGTATCACTACAAAAAGCATATTTCATTGAGGGGTGAGGACTAAAAGTAACCTTGTCATTTTCTATAACATCCCCTTCTAAACTTTTTATATCCTGACCCTGCTGCAATAAATGATATTGACTTTTATCTATATCGAATGTTCGAGCAGCATCTTTATTAATTCTTCTAAGTCCTTTTTTTTCTTCAAACAAAAAACCATTAGTGTAAATACGATGTTTTAATGGTATGGTACTAACAATTACACTATCGTCTTCATAAATACACTCAGACAGACTAGAAGTCAATTCATAAAAGTGGAGGGGATAATTCAAATTAGACCTAGACAGCTTTAATAAAAAAAGTAGAGCTTCCTTAATTCCCTTTGGTCCATAGATATGGAGTGGTGCCTCGCGACCCAATAATTGGAAGGAGGATACCAAGCCAGGTAAACCATAAAAATGATCTCCGTGCAAATGAGATATAAATATATGTTTTATATGAACAAAAGGAATCTTGGACCTACGCAATTGAACTTGAGTTCCTTCACCGCAATCAATAAGGAAACGATGCCCTTTAATTTCTAACAGTTGGGCTGTAGGGTTTTTATTCTGGTGTGGGGTAGCCGAATGACAACCCAATATGGTTAGCTTCATTATTACCCTAAATCACGTTCAATTTCCTCAATTTCAACAATATCAAATGCCTCTTGTAATGTGGGTGCCGTATCAATATCAACATTTATTTCAACATTAAACATGTTTCCAACAACGATAACAAATGATTTTAAAATTTTTTCTTTGTGATAGCTATTGAGTCCGGAAAATTCTAAAACGTGTTTTGGCTTCAAAGATTTAATTGATGATAAATCAATCACAATGTTCTGCAGAAGCAAATTTTTGTAGTGTCCTTTGACAAGGTTTCTAAAATCAATACCTATGGGGTCTGATAAATCCCAAGTGAAAACAGAAATATTACCATGTTGACTGATTTTCATGATTCATTTTTTGCGGCAAGTAAATATAGAACAGCCATTCTAATTGCTACGCCATTTTCAACTTGATCCAAAATAATGGCTTGATTTGAATCAACAACTTCACTTGATAATTCTACACCCCTATTGATTGGGCCTGGGTGCATGACAACAATTTCTTTATCTAATGCATCGAGCATGGGTTTGGTAATACCATAAAATGCAGCATATTCTCTATTGGATGGAAAATAACTTGCTGACATGCGTTCAAACTGAACCCGTAAGACATTGGCTACATCACACCATTTTAGTGCTTTATTCACATCAGTTTCTACTTTAACACCTAAACTACCAATATGCTTGGGTATCAATGTTTTTGGTCCGCAAACAGATACTTCGGCGCCTAATTTTTGTAAAGCAAAAATATTTGACAAAGCCACTCTTGAATGAAGAATATCACCTATGATAACTACTTTTTTTCCGGAAACATCACCAAGACGTTCATTTATGGAAAAAGTATCGAGCAATGCTTGTGTAGGGTGCTCGTGTGCCCCATCTCCTGCATTAATAATAGTTGCATTAACATATTTTGCAAGAAAGCTAGCTGCACCAGCGCTGGAATGACGCATCACAACCATATCAACCTTCATGGATAAAATATTGTTTACCGTGTCAATCAAAGTCTCCCCCTTTTTAAGAGATGACATCGAAGAAGCGAAGTTAATCACATCTGCAGATAATCTTTTTTGTGCGAGTTCAAAAGACAACTTAGTACGTGTACTATTTTCAAAGAAAAGATTAGCTATGGTAATGTCACGTAATGAAGGAACTTTTTTTATCGGGCGATTGATAACTTCTTTGAATTGGGTAGCTATATCAAAAATAAGTTGGATGTCTGGTTCTGTCAGATATTTGATGCCCAATAAATGTTTTACACTTAATTCGCTCATATTATTTGTTTACCAGAAATACTGAATCTTCATTATCATCTTCTTGCCAACATACCACTACACGTTCGTCTTGAATTGCATCAACTTGTCGACCACAAAAATCAGGTTGTATGGGTAAGTGTCTTGAAAACCTTCGATCTATTAAGGTTAGGAGTTGAACTTCTTCAGGACGTCCATAAGAGTCGATGGCTGTCAGTGCAGCACGAATACTTCTACCAGTATACAATACATCATCTATTAATACGATGCGCTTGTTTTCAACACCAACTTCCATGTTATTGAAATTCGCATTTAATACTTTATTAGTTCTTCTAAAATCATCTCTAAAAAAAGTAATATCAAGTTGGCTGAGTTGAACTTCAGCAACTTTATAGTGATGTTGTAAAATATGTAATAATCGTTCTGCTAATCTTACCCCACGTGGCTGCAAGCCTACAAGGACTGTTTTAGAAAAGTCACCGTGTGTTTCTTTAAGTTGGCAAGCTAAACGAAAAAGGATGATGCGCAGATCTTCGGCACTAAGTAGTTGCTTTTGGCTCATCCAAAATATTTTTACAAAAATAGAAAAAATTGATGGTTTTCAAGTTTTAATCCATTATTACGAAAAATTTCATGATTTTAAAATGCCCAAAACTTACAATTATGCAGAAATATGCCTATTGTTATAATATTTAAATACTCCTTGAGAATAGGCTAATTGTCACCATTTAAGCTTGCATGACTGCAAAGCTGTTTAATTTATGCCAAGGGGAGTTGTTCCAAGTCTTTGAGATATATTTAAATTAACTTTTTTTAGTGACAGCGGTGTTCTCGGAAACAATTTTTACTCAAATAAATGTTAAATGGTATTCTTTATATTTATATTTAAAATAATTTTAGAGTTTATACTTTAACAATTCAATTGATAGATTTATTTATAAATTAATATAAATTGCATGAAACCACACCATTTGTTATTATCGATTTTAGTTCTGATGACAATCAGTTGCGCTAATCCAATATCTGAAGCACCCAAAGCTGTTCTAGTTATTCATGGCGGTGCAGGTTGGATTTTTCGAGAAAACGTATCAGACAGTATGGAAAATGCCTACGTAAAGACATTGGAATCAGCGCTTGTCAAAGGTAGAGCTATTATCAAAGAGGGAGGCAGTAGTTTAGATGCTGTTCAGAAGGCTATTGAACAGCTTGAGGACTCACCCCTATTTAATGCCGGAAAGGGTTCTGTATTTACTTACAATGAAACCAACGAAATGGATAGTTCCATCATGGATGGTAAAACTGGGGGTGCAGGTGCAGTGAGTGGTATAACAACAATAAAAAATCCCATTCAAGTTGCACGAGCAGTGTTAGATAATTCTGTTCACGTATTTCTGAGTGGCACTGGCGCAGAAGAATTTGCTGTTAGACAAGGGCTGAAACATGTTGACCCAACTTACTTTTTCACCAAACAAAATTACGACAGACTAAAAGAAGTGAAAATTTCAATGACCATGCCAAGTCAAGAAAAATTAGGTACTGTAGGAGCTGTAGCGCTAGATATGAATGGGAATTTAGCGGCTGGAACATCAACTGGCGGCATGACAAATAAGCGCTACGGTCGTATAGGTGATGTTCCCGTTATTGGTGCAGGAACCTATGCAGAAAATGATGTTTGTGGTATTTCCGCAACTGGACATGGTGAGTTTTTTATTCGAAATGTGGTAGCTCATGACATAGCCGCACGCATGAAATACGCTAGACACAATATTATTAAAGCGTCAACAGAAGTTATTGCTGCACTTAAAGCAAAAGGCGGCGCCGGCGGTGTTGTTGGGTTGGATAGGCATGGACATGTTGTTATGCCTTTTAATACACCTAGCATGTTTAGAGGTTATATTTCACTTGATGGAGATCCTGTTGTCTCTATCTATGCCGAAGACTAGGCGTCTACTGCAGCTGCAAGGTTTTCCGACAAGCGTTTGTATATACCAGAAGTTAACTTCTCACGAATTGAAGAAAAGGCGTCTAAAGTTTCACGCACATCCTTAAGTGTGTGTGATGATGTCGGGATAAGACGTAGCAAAATCAGTCCTTTAGGTATTACTGGATAGACGACTATAGAACAAAAAATACCATAGTTTTCGCGAAGGTCTTTTACCAAAACCATCGCTTCTAAAATACTTCCTTTTAGATATACTGGAGTAACACAGCTTTGCGTAGTACCAATATCAAATCCACGTTCTTTTAATCCAGACTGGAGTGCATAGACGTTTTCCCAAAGTTTCGCTTTTAACTCTGGCATAGAACGTAACATCTCCAATCTTTTCAAAGCTCCTTTAACCAACACCATTTGCAGCGACTTAGCAAAAACTTGTGAACGCATATTATATTTCATGAAGTCCATGATTTCTTTGTCGCCAGCGATAAAAGCACCTGTGCTTGCCATAGACTTGGCAAATGTGGCAAAGTAAACATCGATATCATCCATAATACCCTGCTCTTCTCCAGCTCCAGCGCCAGTAGCACCCAGAGTTCCGAAGCCATGTGCATCATCGACCAAAAAGCGAAAACGGTATTTTTCTTTGAGCGCCGCTATTTCACGTAAACGTCCTTGTTCGCCACGCATACCAAATACACCTTCAGATATAACCAAAATGCCACCACCCGTTTCACTGGCTACTCGTGTGGCACGCTGTAAGTTTTTTTCAAGACTTTCAATATCGTTGTGACGGAAAGTAAATCGTTTTCCGACATGCAAACGAACCCCGTCTACAATACATGCATGTGAATCAACATCATATACAATAACATCGTTTTTGGAAACTAAGGTGTCAATTGTAGAGAGTATTCCTTGATATCCGAAATTCAGCACATAGGCCGCTTCCTTGCCAACAAATTCAGCCAACTCATCTTGTAATTGTTCGTGGTAGGACGTATGACCCGACATTAGGCGCGCACCCATAGGATAAGCAGAACCGTGTTCAGCAGCAGCCTTAGCATCAATCTCACGAACCTCAGGATGATTGGCAAGACCTAAGTAATCATTCACACTCCAAGTGATTACTTCTTTACCTTGAAAATACATGCGATTACTTATATCACCTTCAAGTTTAGGAAATGCGAAATAACCTTCAGCTACAGATGCCCATTTTCCAAGTGGCCCTTTGTTATTGCGGATTTTTGCAAATAAGTCGTTAGTCAATGTATTAGTATTTAATATATTACAAATATAGGGATTAAGCTGATATGAGCTATTATGGATTTAACGAATGTACTCTATCGGTTTTTCCTTTTCGATATTTTTGGCATCGAAAAAGCCTTGTTCCCGCATCCATTCATCGCTGTATATTTTGCTCATATAACGAGAGCCATGATCACAAAAAATAATAACAACAACACTATTTTCGTCGAAAAAGGTACCTGCCCTCTGTAGTTGTCGGGCAGCTTGAAGTGCTGCACCAGATGTATATCCAACAAACAGACCCTCTTGCTTGGCAATATCTCGTGCTGTATGCGCACTTTCCTCATCTGTTACTTTTTCGAAATGGTCAATAACATCAAAATCTGTAGCCGAGGGAATAAGGTTCTTACCCAAACCTTCTATTCGATATGGGTAAATTTCGTTTGGATCGAATTCTTGAGTTTCGTGGAATTTCTTTAAAACCGAGCCATATGCGTCTACTCCTATGATTTGAATATCTTTATTTTTTTCTTTTAAATAACGTCCAATGCCAGAAATGGTTCCACCAGTACCACTACTAGCAATCAAGTGTGTAATCTTGCCGCTTGTTTGATTCCATATTTCAGGACCAGTAGTAAGGTAATGCGCTTCAGTATTAAGGTCATTAAAATACTGATTAATATAAATAGATTCCTCTATCTCGTTACTCAGCCGTTTTGCAACTTGATAGTAGGAACGTGGATCGTCGGCGCTCACATGGCCTGGGCAAACGTAGACCTTAGCCCCCATTGACCTTAACATATCTATTTTGTCTGGTGAGGATTTAGAAGTCACGGCTAATATACACTCATAACCTTTAATGATACTAACCATAGCCAAACTGTAGCCAGTGTTCCCAGATGTTGTTTCAATAATTGTACTACCAGGATTTAAAATTCCCTTTTTTTCAGCTTGTTCAATTATATGAAGTGCAATTCTATCTTTATTGGAATGACCAGGGTTAAAGGCTTCGACTTTTGCAAAAAAGTCCCCCTTAAACTTTTTAGTTATACGATTGAGCTTAACAAGAGGTGTATTTCCAATCAGCTCAAGAGCGCTATTATGTGCAATTATTTTATTGGTCGTCATATTGTAGCACAGGTGTGCAAAAATATTGGTGAACAAATTTAATAAAAATCAACTAAACATACTTTTGTCTAGTTCTTTTCCAAATACAGAAGAAAAGCATATTCCATTGCAATTTCTTTCAACGCCTCAAATCGACCAGAAGCTCCTCCATGACCAGCATCCATATTAGTATGCAAAAGGATCAAATTATCTCCTTGTTGCACGTCACGAAGTTTGGCCACCCATTTTGCTGGCTCCCAATATTGCACCTGTGAATCATGTAGCCCCGTTGTGACCAATGTGTTGGGATAAGACATTGGCTTCACATTATCATAAGGTGAGTATGATTTAATGTAATGGTAATAAGTTTCATCATTTGGGTTGCCCCATTCGTCATATTCACCCGTTGTGAGCGGGATAGAATCGTCTAGCATGGTTGTCACTACATCAACAAAGGGTACGGCTGCTACAATTCCTTTATATAGTTCTGGTGCCATGTTCATTATAGCACCCATCAGTAATCCACCAGCTGAACCACCCATGGCATATAAATGTTCAGGTGAGGTGTAAAATTGATTGATCAGATATTTTGAACAAGCAATAAAATCTGTAAATGTATTTCTTTTAGTAAGTTGCCTTCCATTTTCATACCAAGTTCTACCCAAGTACTCTCCACCCCTTACGTGGGCTATAGCAAATACAAATCCCCTATCCAATAAACTCAATCGAACAGATGAAAAATAAGGATCGATGGTATTACCATATGAACCATATCCATATTGAAGCAATGGAGTTTTTGATGTCAATGCAGTATTTATGTGTCGTACCAATGAAATCGGAATTTTTGTACCGTCATCTGCAGTGGCCCACAAGCGCTCAGCAACATAATTGGATTTATCAAAGGTACCGCCCAGTACTTCCTGCTCTTTTTTAACTTCTTTGGTTTTACTAATGGTATTGAAATCAATTACACTGGAAGGAGTTGTAAGAGATGTGAAATTATACCTAAAGGTTTGGGCATCAAAATCGACATTGGTACCTAAAGAAGCAGAATAGGTATCGCTTTCAAAGTCAATATAATAATCTACGCTACCGTCCCATTTTACCACCCGCAACTGAAGCAATCCATTGATACGTTCAGAAACCACCATGAAATCACGAAAAAGTTCAACACCATCTAAAAGCACATTGTCACGGTGCGGAAGCACATCAATCCAGTTTTTTTTGTTTGGTGATGCCACTGGCGCCTTGACTAGTTTAAAATTAGTGCTATTATCGGCATTTGTAGATATGTAGAACATGTCTTCAAATTGATCTACAACATACTCTAGACCACGTTGTCGCTTTTGTATGATTTTGAACTTGTCTTTCGGTTTGTTGCTAGGTAAAAACTGGTATTCTGAAGTCATTGTACTAGTAGAGCCAATCATGATATATTCACGAGATTTTGAAGGATATACAAACGTATAAAAGGTTTCGTCTTTTTCTTCAAAGACAATAACATCGTCAGTTTGAGAGTTCCCAACTTTATGACGAAAAATTCGGTCTGTGCGAAGAGTCTCTTCATCCTTTGACGTGTAAAAGAAGTTCTCGCTATCTGCAGCCCAGACAGCATAAGGGCTAACACCATGTATTTCGTCTTCAAGTGTTTTGCCACTAATCAAATCTTTTACTTTTATGGTATAAATACGTCTGGACAAGGTGTCAACACCATAAGTTAGTTTGGTATTATCTGGGCTAATACTGAGTCCAGAAACCTGACAGTAAGTCAAGTCTTTTGCCAGTTCATTCACATTCAGAAGGATTTCTTCTTCTGCATCTAAAGTTTTGTATTTTCGAGTAAATATGGGGTAATCTTTACCTTTTTCATATCGGCGGATGTACCAGTAGTCGTTGAGAAAATAAGGAACAGAACTATCGTCTTCTTTTATGCGTCCTTTCATCTCCTCAAAAAGATGCTTTTGCATCTTTTCTGTGGATTTGAGCACAGCGCTTGTATAGTTGTTTTCGTCTTCTAAATATTGGATTACTTCTGGATCCTCTCTGTCGTTAAGCCAATAATATGGGTCAAGACGCGTATCGCCGTGAATGGACAGTTCTTTGTCCTTGGTATTAGCATCTGGTGGAGTATGTGTCATGTGGGAACAACTGAATAGAAAACAAAAATAAGCCGATAAGATGAATTTTGAGTTGATAATGATGTATTTTTACAATCTAATTTACAAAAATTGAATCAGGACCAGCTTAAAAGTTTGATAGAGCGCCTGGGTGCGTTGAGGAGGTATCTTTGACATCGATAATCGAATGATCGATGTTGCCAATAAAGAAGAAAAAACTTTGGATCCCAACTTTTGGAACGACTCTAAAAAAGCGGAACAATTCATGCGTGAATTAAGAAGCACAAAGCAGTGGATCACGGATTATGAAAAAGCAATCCAACTGGTAGAGGACCTAGAAGTTTTACTTGATTTCTTTAAATCAAATGAGGTTAGTGAATCAGAACTCAAGCGTCATTTTGAAAGTACGACAGAGCATTTTGAAGAGCTGGAGTTCAAAAATATGCTCTCAGATGAAGGTGACAACCTAAGTGCTGTAATACAAGTTACAGCTGGTGCAGGTGGTACCGAGAGTTGTGATTGGGCTGCTATGTTGATGCGTATGTTTCAAATGTGGGGCGAAAAAAAAGGCCTCAAAATTAGAGAACTCAATCATCATGAAGGAGATGTAGCTGGAATTAAAACGGTTACTTTAGAGATAGAGGGTGATTATGCTTTTGGCTGGCTAAAAGGAGAAAATGGGGTACACAGATTGGTGCGCATCTCCCCTTTTGATAGTAATGCCAAGCGCCACACAAGTTTTGCATCTGTTTATGTGTATCCACTGGTAGATGATTCCATTGAAATAGAAATTAATAACGCTGACATTGATATTACGACAGCGCGATCAAGTGGTGCAGGTGGTCAAAATGTGAACAAAGTTGAAACCAAAGTACAATTGGTACACAAACCAACTGGCATACAAATATCATGTTCCGAAACAAGATCGCAACACGACAACCGCGAACGTGCTATGCAAATGCTTCGTTCTCAATTATATGAAATTGAATTGCAAAAACGTATGGCCGCACGTGATGATATTGAAGCCAATAAGATGAAAATTGAGTGGGGTTCACAAATCAGAAATTACGTGCTTCATCCATACAAGCTGGTAAAAGACGTAAGAACACAAGAAGAAACGGCAGGTGTTGAAGATGTACTTAATGGAAATATTGATCGATTCTTAAAAGCTTTTTTAATGTCCCAAAACCAGGCCAAAAACGAACCATTATGAACGAAATAGATACACTTATTTTTGATTTTGGTGGCGTCCTTGTAGATTGGAATCCTGCATATGTTTTTTTAAAAGAATTTAGAGGAAATCAGGATGAAATGAGTCATTTTTTAAACACCATTTGCTCCTGGGAATGGAATGAAAACCAAGATGCTGGTTACTCTCTCAAAAAAGCTACCGAACAAAGAGTAGCCATGTATCCAAAGTACGAACGTCTTATTCGTATGTATTATGGAAATTGGGAAGATATGCTCGGCTATGAACATACCGACACAGTGGCACTATTAAAAATGTTTAATGATAATGATAAGTATAGATTGCTAGGACTAACCAATTGGAGTCATGAAACATTTCCAGTTGCCCTGGAACGCTTTGATTTTCTTTCTTGGTTTGATGGCATAGTTGTTTCGGGAACTGAAAAAATGAAAAAGCCTGATCCTAGAATTTATAAACTAACATTAGATCGCTATGCAGTAACTGCCAGAAATGCTGTATTTATTGATGATAAGCTAGAAAATGTGAACGCGGCTATACAGCTAGGTATTCATGGTATAAATTTTACAACAGCCGCAAAGCTCAAAAAAGACCTTGACGCTTTTGGTGTTAGCTAAAGTTATATTCGAATAAAGTAATTGAAAAAACTAATTTTACAAAAAAACATGAGAAAACTAGGATTGTCAGCATTAATTTTTCTGTATACCAGTTTTGGATTTGCGCAACAAAGCTTTAATATAAGTGCAAGAGTTCAAGACAAGAGTTCAGGGGATTTTCTCCCATTTGCAACTGTTACGTTACGTGACGCTTCAAACAATAAACTCATAGGTGGTGGTGTTTCTGATGAAGAAGGAAAAGTTAAACTCAGATGTAATACCGTAAATGTAGAAATACAAGTAGACTATGTTGGTTATGAAACGCTTGTTTTTACTAAAAAGCTTTTAAAAAAGATAGACTTAGGTTCAATTCAGTTAACTCCAAAGGAAAACCAGTTGGCAGGTGTTGATTTGGTTGGCAGAAGATCTGATGTAGAAATTAGATTAGACAAACGAGTTTATAATGTAGGACAAAACCTGAATGCTAAAGGTACTAACGTTTCCGATGTCTTGGAGAATATACCTTCACTTTCACTAGACTTAGAGGGTAATTTAGAATTACGTGGCAGCACCAATGTTCGCATACTAATTGATGGTAAACCGTCTGGGCTTGTTGGCCTAAACGGAATTGATGGGCTTGCAGATCTACCAGCTGAATCTATTGAACGGGTAGAAGTAATTACAGCTCCATCGGCACGTTACCAAGCAGAGGGCGCATCGGGAATTGTAAACATTATATTAGCTAAAAACACATTAAAAGGGCTAAACGGTGTCTTTAATTTTTCTGGAGGCAAGTTTGATAGTTATGGTGCAAATGCCAGCTTAAATTATAAAGTTGGTAAATTCAACTTCTTTACTAATTCTGGCTATGGAGACAACACTAATATTGGTGGTGCGTTTCAAGAAAACACTTACAAAGCTGTTGATACATATGACAAATTCTATGAAATACGCAGCTTCGACAGAAGAAGGGTAGGTAGCAATATAAACTTAGGGGTTGACTTCAACCTAACGGAAAAAACAAAATTTACTTTTTCTTATGTAAAAAACTACAGAGATGGAGAGGACATAACCAACAACCAACAAAATCATACTTTGTTTGGAGCAGACAAGACCCGATCACTAAGATCTGAAATTGAAGAAGATAAAGATATTAATAAGCAATCGAGCTTTTCAATTACCCACAAGTTCGACGAAGTTGGACACAGGCTTGATGTCACGGTTCAAACAGAGCGTATTGTTGAAGACGAATTTTCTGACTTACAAACCCAAGAGTTTCTTCCATCAGAAAAACTTGGCTTTTTGGAAGAAAACAATACCGCAGAGGACAAAAAACAATTCTTAGCACAAATAGACTATGTGTGGCCTATTGACAAAAACACACAGTTTGAAGCCGGATACAGAACTACCAGTGAAAAACAAAACACAGGTTTTACAATATTAAATGAAGTTGCAAGCGGCGCAATGGTTGTTAATGAAGACCTAACAAACTTTTTAGATTACAAACAAACCATTCATGCTGTTTATTCACAGTTTGGAAAAAAATGGAATGGCTTTTCATTCCTTGCGGGTCTTAGGTACGAGCATACTGATTGGACCGTTCTTCAAAAAAACACTTCAGAGTCAGGAAATAATATATTTGATGGGCTTTTTCCTACTCTCAATATTGGTGTTGAATTTTCAGAAACGGCTAACCTAACATTTGGCTATAACCGCCGTTTGAGCAGGCCAGGTGCAAGAGAACTAAATCCTTTCAGGTCAAGATCAAGTGAAACCAGTTTTTTTCAAGGAAATCCCAACCTAAGACCCAGTTATTCAGATGGCTTTGATCTGGGATTTTTAAAACAGTTCAAAAAATTTACCCTAAATAGCTCTATCTATTTCAGGCGTACCTATGAACCAAGACAACGCGTAACTGTTGAGTCAGGTGAGTTTGTTGAAGTAAATGGAGAAAATACAGCTGTAATAAAACGATTTCCTGTCAACTTTGGAAGTCAGGACCGCTTAGGGATTGAAGCCAACAGTACTATCAGTTGGTCTCCAACGTGGCGAACCAACTTAAGTTTTAACGTCTTTAAAAGCATTGACAAGGGAAAGTATGAAAACCTAGTGCTAGATAATGAAAATAAAAGCTGGTCTGGGAATTTTCGCAACAACCTAAAGCTACCATGGGGTATCAATACACAAATAAACATAAGGTATTTAGGACCACAAGAATCGGCCTATGGAAATCGAAAAGGGTATAGTAGTACGAGTTTAGGTTTAAATAAAGATATTCTCAATGACAATGCTACCATAAATCTAAACTTTAATGATGTATTTAACAGAGGCATATGGAGATGGAGTTCGTTTACAGAAAATATTTCAACTGTGGCAGAATATCAAAGACGTAAGCCTTTTTACAAGATTACATTTACATACAGATTTAGACAAGAAAAAGACCGCCAAAGAAGAGGTGGCGGAGATTATGATAGTAGTCAAGGGTTTGACATGTAATTACTCCTTCGATTTTTGACGCTTTTCTTTTAGCCATTGCATCAAATTTCCCGTTAACCAAAATGGAATAACGAAAGTTATGAGAAAAATCATCAACCAAAAACCTATGGTAAGGATGGTTAAGAATGCTAAGAAACCAAGGTATTGATCAAATTCAATCATTAATAAAAGTTTTTACAAATGTACATATTGGATACATACCGAACAACAGTCAAATTGCTAATCCTTTTGTATTTTTGTACAAAACATCCACATGAAGTTTAGGAAAGAAAAAGACACCATGGGAAGCGTTCAAGTGCCAGCCGACAAATACTGGGGTGCACAAACGGAACGTTCAAGAAACAACTTTAAGATTGGAAACCCTAGTTCCATGCCTTTAGATATCATCTATGGCTTTGCTGTTCTAAAAAAGGCAGCTGCCTATACCAATGAGGAGCTAGGTGTCTTAAGTACTGAAAAACGCGACTTAATCGCGCAAGTATGTGATGAAATTGAAGCTGGAAAACTGAACGAACATTTTCCTTTAGTAGCTTGGCAAACAGGATCGGGTACCCAATCAAACATGAATGTTAATGAAGTTATTGCTAATAGAGCACACGTGATCCAAGGACGTGTTTTGGGTGAAGGTGACCGCACCCTACTTCCAAACGACGACGTGAATAAATCGCAATCATCAAACGATACTTTTCCTACTGGCATGCATATTGCCATTTACAAAAAGATTGTTGAAGTGACACTTCCTGGTGTTTGTCATTTAAGAGACACGTTTGCCAAAAAAGCTGCAGAATTTGATGATGTTATAAAAATTGGTCGTACGCACTTTATGGATGCTACTCCTTTGAGTTTGGGACAAGAGTTTTCTGGTTATATAGCCCAACTCAACCAAGGAATTAAGGCTTTAGAAAACACATTACCACACTTATCACAATTGGCACTCGGCGGCACTGCTGTTGGAACTGGCATCAATACACCAAAGGGATATGCAAAGAAAGTTTCTGGATATATTGCACAATTTACAGATCTTCCCTTTGTATCTGCCGAAAATAAGTTTGAAGCTCTTGCCGCTCACGATGCACTTGTGGAAACACACGGTGCGCTTCGTCAATTGGCCGTTTCATTATTTAAAATTGGAAATGATATTCGTATGATGGCTAGTGGCCCACGCTCTGGCATAGGCGAATTGATAATTCCAGCAAATGAACCAGGCAGCTCAATTATGCCAGGAAAAGTAAACCCAACACAATGCGAGGCGCTCACGATGGTGTGCGCTCAGGTTATGGGCAACGACACGACGGTAGCATTTGCAGGTTCGCAAGGCCATTTTGAACTAAACGTCTATAAACCTGTAATGGCACTCAATGTGTTAGAATCTGCTCAACTGATTGGAGATGCCTGTGTAAGCTTTGATTTAAACTGTATGGAAGGCATAGTCCCAAATACAGAAAAGGTTGATGAATTACTCAAAAACTCCTTAATGCTGGTAACAGCACTAAATCCCAAAATCGGATATTATAAGGCCGCTGAAATTGCCAACTTGGCACATCAAAATAAGTTTACGCTTAAAGAAGCTGCATTAAAAACTGGATATCTTACTGAAAAAGAGTTTGATGAGTGGGTGCAGCCTAAGAACATGATTGGCCGTGACTAAAATGAAAATTTGCCCCTACTCTCCTACGCTGCGTCCTTTTTTCAAAACACTTAATGAGGAATGGTTAAATAAGTATTTTGTGGTAGAGCCCTATGATGCTGACTTGCTTGAAAACTGCGAGAAGGAAATAATAGATAAAGGTGGATACATATTTTTTGGTGAGCTTGACGGAATAGTTATTGGCACCTATGCCCTTTTAGCACCTAAAAATAGCTACGTAGAGATCGGAAAAATGGCAATAAGAGCCGAATACCAAGGAAATGGATATGGTCAACAACTACTTAAACATGCCATCAGCACAGCAGCTGCCTTAGGTAATAAAGAAATGCTGCTATATTCTAATAGAAAATTAAAAAACTCCATTTACATCTATCGAAAGTTTGGTTTTAAGGAAGTACCCAATTCAAATAGTCCCTACGCACGCGGGAATATTAAAATGTTACTTAAGCTTTAGGACTGCTAATCAGCCTTTGACGCCATTGATTCCATCCATACTTCCAACTGAATAGAGCCAACAAAATAATCAACATAGGCAGTTGCATAAAAGCAAGCACATAAACATTTGGCGTAGAAACATCCAAGAACAGGGAATTTGTTTGAAAAGCCGTCCAGTCAGAAGTAACTAATAGTGAAATAAGGAGGTTATTGCCCGCATGATACCCAAGAGCCAGTTCGAGACCTTCATCCATAAGTGTAATAATGCCGAAGAAAAAACCCATAGAAACATAGGAAACCATCAATAAGGGGCCAAGTTTGTCAATTTCTGGATTTCCAAAATGCATGAACCCAAACAAAAGTGAGGTAATAATTAATGGAAAAATACGATGCTTAAATATTTGTCCGAACCCTTGCATCAAATAGCCACGAAAAAACAGTTCTTCTGCAGTAGTTTGCAAAGGCACTAAAACGACTGCAATCAAAAATAGAGTGGCAAATGCTTTTGGCTCAAAATTCCATTTAAAGTTTATTGGATTTTCGAAATACGAAATAATAAAGAACAAAAAATTCAACAAGATAATCGCCGTAAAAGCAAATCCAATACGCTTCCAATCTATTTTGGTGCGTGATGTTATAAATTTACGGATAGAGATCTGATGGATTATTCTTACTAAAACCAAGACCAAAGCTGCTACAATAGCAAAGGGGAAAAGCATTAGCACCAAGGTTGTGTTGGGCGGAAGGGCTTGGAGCATACCAGCAACATCAAGTGTAGCAAGCTGTTCAACACCAACTTTATTTATTACGACATATGTGTGCGGGATTTGCGCTACAACAAAGGCAAATATGATGATGAGAGTTCCAATTAAATAATGATCAAAACGACCACCTTGGCTTTCTCGAATTTTCTCTAAATGCATGCCCTTAAATTTAATTTTCAAGGTACTAAATCTATTTATTTTTGCTAAGTGATAGGGTGGTTAGCTTACAAGAAGATACCAGGTTATCATCATCGTCAGTAATCGAAATCTGCCATAGCTGAATGGTCTTGCCCATATGGGCAGCAATTGCTTTGGCATAAACATTTCCTGAACGAACGCCCCGCACGTGATTGGCAGAGACTTCGATACCACGAATCATGATATCATCAGCTCCGCGAAATATGGCACAAGCCGCACTACCAACAGTCTCAGCCAAACCAGCTGTAGCACCACCGTGTAACACACCATCTAGCTGTAATACTGCTGACGTGACGGGCATTTTGGCAACAAGATAATCTTTACCTACTTCGATAAATTTAATATCAAGGGTATCGACAAACGTATTTGCACAACGTTCTTGTATTTTCGCTAAGATTACTTCGTGTTCGATAAAAAAAGCGTCCCTATTTTACAAGGCACAAATATAATTATTTCACTTCTTCAAAATCAACATCTTCAACATCATCATCAGAAGGTGAGGATGCATCAGCACCATCCGTTGGAGGCGCTTCGGCGCCGCCAGCTTCCTGCTGTGCTTTGTACATTTCTTCAGAAGCCTGTTTCCATGCTTCGTTTATATTGTCAAGAGCAGGTTTGATGGCCTCCATATCTTTGGACTCATAAGCCTTTTTTAAAGCTTCAAGCGCAGTTTCAACAGGTACTTTTTTCTCGTCAGAAAGCTTGTCTCCAAATTCTTTCAGTTGCTTTTCCGTTTGAAAAATCATTTGGTCGGCATTGTTTAGCACGTCAACTTCTTCTTTAGCCTTTTTGTCGGCATCTGCATTAGCTTCCGCTTCTTTTCGCATACGCTCAATTTCTTCTTCAGTAAGTCCAGAAGAGGCTTCAATACGAATATCTTGTGACTTATTGGTAGCCTTGTCTAAAGCCGTAACGTGAATCAGTCCGTTGGCGTCAATATCAAAAGTAACTTCGATTTGAGGAACACCTCTTTGTGCAGGAGGAATACCATCTAAATGAAAGCGACCAATGGTTTTATTGTCTGATGCCATGGAACGCTCACCTTGCAATACGTGAATTTCTACAGAAGGCTGATTATCAGCTGCTGTTGAAAATACTTGAGATTTCTTTGAAGGTATGGTCGTGTTTGATTCAATAAGCTTGGTCATAACACCACCCATGGTTTCAATACCAAGTGATAGTGGTGTAACGTCCAAGAGCAAAACATCTTTAACATCACCCGTTAAAACACCACCTTGTATGGCAGCACCAACAGCAACAACCTCATCAGGGTTTACACCTTTTGAAGGCTTTTTGCCAAAGAATTTCTCTACTTCTTCTTGAATAACAGGTATACGCGTAGAACCACCAACCAAAATAACTTCATCAATGTCACCTGTAGATAGGCCAGCATCATCCAAAGCACTTTTAACAGGGTTCATAGATCGCTTAACCAACTCATCAGCAAGTTGCTCAAACTTAGCACGAGTAAGTGTTTTTACCAAGTGCTTTGGTCCAGATGACGTAGCTGTAATATAAGGCAAGTTAATTTCTGTTTGTGCAGAAGACGACAATTCAATCTTGGCTTTTTCAGCAGCTTCTTTCAAACGCTGTAATGCCATTGGATCTTTACGTAAGTTGATGTCTTCGTTTTCTTGAAATTCATAGGCCAACCAATGAATGATCACGTCATCAAAGTCATCACCACCAAGGTGGGTATCACCATTAGTAGACAATACCTCAAATACGCCATCGCCTAATTCGAGTATTGAGATATCAAAAGTTCCACCTCCAAGATCATAAACCGCGATTTTTTTATCAGAACCACCTTTGTCCAATCCGTAGGCTAGTGCTGCGGCTGTTGGCTCATTGATAATACGTTGCACTTTAAGACCTGAAATCTCGCCAGCTTCTTTAGTTGCTTGACGTTGTGCATCGTTAAAATATGCAGGAACGGTAATTACGGCTTCTGTTACGCTTTGACCAAGGTAATCTTCGGCTGTTTTTTTCATTTTTTGAAGTACCATAGCTGATAATTCTTGTGCCGTATACAAACGACCTTCAATATCAACACGTGGGGTATCATTGTCCCCCTTAACTACTTTATAGGGTACACGTTCAACGTCATTTTTAGATTCAGAGAACTTATTTCCCATAAAACGTTTTATTGATGAAATGGTTTTTGTTGGGTTGGTAACAGCTTGTCTTTTTGCAGGGTCACCTACTTTAATTTCACCACCATCAACAAAAGCAATAACCGAGGGAGTTGTACGCTTTCCTTCAGCATTTGGAATAACAACAGGTTCATTACCTTCCATTACAGAAACACAAGAGTTTGTTGTTCCCAAATCAATACCAATAATCTTACTCATTTAAATATATTTTAGAATAATATTTCAATCTTTGTGCCACAACAAATTCATGACAGGGTGTCATGTTTAGTATAATTATGAACTCAATAATGTATTTTTGAAAAAAAACTATATGTCTGCCTCTAAAAAAGTATACAAACGCATAACAACAAACTCATTGATTGAGATGAAAGCATCGGGTACTAAGATATCCATGCTTACTGCATATGACTACTCTATGGCCAAAGCTGTTGATGCGGCCCACATAGACGTTATTTTGGTGGGAGACTCTGCCTCTAACGTCATGTCGGGGCATGAAACAACACTGCCTATTACTGTAGACCAGATGGTTTATCACGCCAGTGCCGTTGTTAATGCCGTAAAACGTGCCTTGGTGGTGGTTGATTTGCCCTTCGGAAGCTATCAGTCAGACCCTAAAGAGGCCTTGCGTTCTTCCATTCGCATAATGAAAGAGGCTGGTGCACACGCTGTTAAAATTGAAGGAGGCGCCGAAATCAAGGATTCCATGATTTGTATACTTAACGCTGGAATTCCTGTTATGGGACATTTAGGGCTTACGCCGCAATCCATATATAAATTTGGAACCTACACGGTTAGGGCTAGAGAGGATGCTGAGGCTGAAAAATTATTGGAAGATGCCAAGCTGTTAGAGCAACTGGGTTGTTTTGCCTTAGTACTTGAAAAAATACCTGCAGCGCTTGCTAAAAAAGTAGCAGAAACAGTAAAAATACCTGTTATTGGTATTGGAGCAGGTGGCTGTGTTGATGGCCAGGTGTTGGTCTTACACGACATGCTGGGGCTAACTACGGAGTTCAGCCCACGTTTTTTACGCCGCTACATGGATTTATATGACCAAATGACAACTGCCATAAAGCAGTATGTTAAAGACGTCAAATCAAATGATTTCCCAAACAAAGACGAACAATACTAGTTGCAGCCACAAATAATTTTTGAGGACAACCACCTACTGGTCATAAACAAACCAGCGGGCATTTTAGCACAAGGAGATAATACCAAAGACCCTTCAATATTAGATTTATTAAAAAAAACCATTAAGGTTAGGGATCAGAAACCTAGAAATGTTTATTTGGGGTTGGTGCACAGGCTGGATCGACCCACCAGTGGGGTTATGGTTTTGGCCAAAACTTCTAAAGCATTAAAAAGGTTAAACAAGCAATTCGTCGAAAAAACGACCTCAAAAACATATTGGGCTGTTGTAAGTGGAGAAGCCAATGACACCCCAACGAGGTTGTCGCACTACCTCATTAGAAAGCAATCACAAAACAAATCCTACGCACACAAAAAAGAAGTGCCCAACAGCAAGTTTAGTGAATTGATTTACACCAAAAAGCAGGCCTTAGACCATTACACACTTTTGGAAATTGAGCTGCTCACGGGCAGACACCACCAGATTAGGGCACAACTAAGCGCGGAGGGACTTACCATAAAAGGCGATATGAAATACGGAGCAAAACGACCGAACAAAGATGGTAGAATACATTTACATGCTCGGGAACTTAAAATAATACACCCCACATTAAAAGAATCCATAAGCTTTACAGCACCACTACCAAAAGACCCCATATGGCGTGCTGTAGTATCTTAAGGCAACATATTAGGCCTCATGGCACATATTCAATTTTTTTGCTAAATCACAATTGAAAATGGACCCCAAATCTGTTCTTCCGCCTACTAGCTGTTTTTATTAACCGGCAGCTAAATCATTCGCTTTAGAGCAAATATGCTGGGAAAGTTTGATAGATATACGCAGTGCGCATATGCAATAGTTGTGCAATATTGTAAAAAGTGGCATGATTATTAAATTTCATTTAATATGTTAACACTCAAATAAAATAAATCTTATTAAACTTAAACTTTTGCGGACTTACTTTTATGACTAAATCTCAAGACGCAAGTGTAGAACAATCAACCTTTGGAATACAAACAGGAGTTTTAGGGGTTTGGGCTCAAAAAGAGACCAAATTATCAAATCAAATTGCATTAAGATCCGAAATCAGAATGGATGCTGGGTTTTGGGCCACAACTTTACCAAAAACAGACTCGTATTATATGACACCTTCAATTAGATAAGAACCAAGATGGTACTATAGTCTTGATAAACGATTGTCTAAATCAAAAAATATAAGAGGAAATAGTGGTAATTTTTTAACTCTTTAGACAACTTATAATCCAAATTGGTTTGTGAATTCTAATGATGACAACTTAGAGGTACTTAACCAAATCTCTATGATTCCAACTTGGGTAATAAAAAGAAATATCGGTAATCACTTCACATATGAAACTGGGGTTGGAATTGAATACAGGTTTACTGTCGGACATTTGTAAAATGAAAGAGAAGAGAATTGAATTTACATTTTAGAATTGGTTATTGATTTTAAACTAAAAAAACTTTTTACAGCAACAAGTATAAATTTAATTGCTTATTCCAGCCGCCTATAAATTCAATTCCCATTTGCAAAAACCCTGGCAGCTTCTCTATATTTGACAAAACTATTTTATGGGAAGGGCATTTGAGTTTCGTAAAGCACGTAAGATGAAGCGTTGGTCGGCCATGGCCAAGACCTTTACCCGCATAGGCAAAGACATTGTCATGGCAGTAAAGGAAAGCGGCCCACATCCTGAAAGCAATTCGCGCCTGCGTGCTGTAATTCAAAATGCCAAGGCAGCCAACATGCCCAAAGACAATATTGAGCGCGCTATAAAACGTGCCTCCGACAAAAGCACCGAAAACTACAAAGAAGTGCTATTTGAGGGCTATGCCCCACACGGCATTGCCATACTGGTAGAAACTGCTACAGACAACAACAATCGCACGGTGTCCAACGTACGTAGCTATTTCAACAAATGCAACGGCAACCTAGGTACGTCTGGCTCTGTGGAATTTATGTTTGTCCACACCTGCAACATCCATATTCTTACTAAAGGATTAGATGCCGAGGAGTTAGAACTAGAATTTATAGACTTTGGTGTAGATGAAGTTTTTGCTGATGAAGATGGTATATTGTTCTATGCCTCTTTTGAAAGCTTTGGTGCCATCCAAAAAGAATTGGAGAAACGCGAAATTGAAATCCTGTCCTCGGGATTTGAACGTATTCCCACCACTACCACTGTAATTTCTGGTGAGGCAATTGAAGAAGTGGAAAAATTACTTGAAAAGCTAGAGGAAGACGATGACGTTCAAAACGTTTATCACAACATGGTTTTAACTGAATAAGGCGGTGGCCTTAACCAAATCCTCGGGAGTATCAATACCCACACCCAAAAAGTCTGTTTGCAGCATTTGCATCAACTTGCCCATTTCTAGATAACGTATGGCTTCAATCTTCTCGGCCTTTTCAAGTGGTGTTGGGGCCTGTGAGTAAAAGTCCAATAGTGCTGCCTTGCGAAAGGCATAAATCCCCACATGGCGAAATGCCTGTCCTTGGTCACGCATAAACGGTATGGCCGCACGCGAAAAATAGAGCGCCCTACCCTTATTGTCAGACACTACCTTAACCACATTTGGATTTTCAATATCTTCTTTGTCCGTAATGGGAATCATCAGTGAGGCTAAGTCAATAGAGCTATTACTGTCTTGTTTAAAAGCAATAATCAAATCTGACAGGGCTTGGGTGGATATAAAAGGCTCATCGCCTTGCACATTGATGATAACTTCAGCATCCAGTTGCTGGGCACACTCAGCCACACGGTTGCTGCCGCAATTGTGAGCTAGCTGACTGCGAAACACCTGTCCACCAATATTATTAATATGTGTTGCTATAGCATCTGAATCAGTAGCCACCCAAACTTCATTAAAGAGTTCGGTTTGTTTCACGGCTTCATAAGTGCGTTGCAAAACGGTCTTACCAGCCAAATCGGCCAATAACTTTCCAGGGAACCGTTGTGCTTCGTAACGTGCAGGAATAACAGCAATTATACGCATAGAACAAAAGTAATCAAATCAATCCGGATCAAAGAAAGCGTTGTCAAACCCCACCAAAAATAGTTTTTCAGAAGCTCGCGTGACTGCGGTATAGAGCCATCTAAAAAAACCAGCATCTAAGCCGTCGGGCATGTACGGTTTTTCCACCAATACCCGTTTCCACTGACCTCCTTGTGCCTTGTGACAGGTAAAGGCATAAGCATACTTGATCTGCAATGCATTAAAAAAGGGATTCTTTTTGACATTCAAATACTGTTTATACTGTGGCATATGGGCATAGTCTTCCCTAACCGCTTGATAGAGCTTTGTGTTTTCTTCAAAAGAGAGTGCATGGGTTTCTGAAGCTAGCGTGTCGAGTAAAAATACGGTTTCAAAAGGGTCTTCGTCTGGGTAGTCTAACATCCTAACACTAACCTCTGCAAAGCTAAAGCCGTAGAGTTCCTTGATGGCCTTGATTTTAAGCACCTCCACCGTATCACCATTGGCAATAAAGCCTGGCCCTGAAGTTGGTGCTAACCAATGGTAGTTATTCTTGACCACCATCAGCAAATCGCCTTTAGCCAAATCAGATTCTTTTCCTAAAATTTGTGATCGTATTTGTTGGTTATAACCATTTGCACGTTTGTTAGAACGCACAATGCAAGCGGTTTCTTCTAGTCCAACTTCTCTAAAAGAAGTCTCAAGGGCATCTTGAATTTCGTAACCATCTTGTAGCCTGATGACATCTGGAAATTTGGCCAGAATAAATTGAAATTGCTCCGTTTGTTTGTTGAGCAATTGCTGTCTTATTCTTGTGGCATTAAATAATATACCAGAGTCCTTTCCTTGGCGAACTACCTCGCTTAATTCTACTTCTTGTGGATCAAGGTTGTAATCTAACGATAATACGTTTAGGTCAAGTGCTGGGCTAAGGCTTGTATGTACAGGTGGTAACTGAGCGGTATCGCCTACAAACATCAACTTACATTCTTCTCCAGCACGTACATACTCAATCAAATCATGAAGAAGGGAACCGTTTTCAAAGAGCTTACTTTGCTGCTGTTGATTGGCAATCATAGAGGCCTCATCTACCAAGAAAAGCGTACGCTTAAATTTGTTTTTTTTTAATTTGAATTTAAAATTGCCTTGACGTTCTTGTTGGGTAAAGTAAATACGTTTATGAATGGTACATGAGCTGCGTTTGGCATAGGCTGCCATCACTTTTGCAGCACGTCCTGTTGGAGCCATTAGTACTGTTTTATAACGCAACTTAGCAATAGATTTTACCAAAGCACCAATAATAGTTGTCTTGCCCGTACCAGCATATCCCTTGAGAACAAACACCGCCTCGTCTGACTCATCATTAAAAAAAGATGCCATTGCTTGGAGTGCTTCCTGTTGCGCATCCGTGGGCTCAAAGGGAAATGCGTCAATAAATGCTTTGGTCAAAGCCGATGAATTCATTGGTTAAATGTAGGAATGTTTTATTGAAGGACGCAGAGATTGAAAAAAATTGTAAATTTGATTGCTATTAAATTTATTGGCCAGTATGAAAAAAATCTTACTTCCTGTTTTATGGGTTCTCATCTTATTTTTTGCATATAAGTTATTTTATTCCATTTACAACCCCATTCAATTCAATAATGTAAAAGTAGAGCGTTATGCAGATGTTATTGCAAACCTAAAAGATATCGGCAAAGCACAAATAGCGCACAAATCCGTAAACGGATATTATGCGCAAGACTTTAAGAGCTTGGTGAAGTTTATAGACTCTGGTGAGTATGTTATTGTAGAAATAAGAGATTCGAGTTATTTGGAATACGATCGGACTTATCGCATCGATATGCTACGCGAAGTACAAATTGTAGATACATTGGGCTTTGTTTCTGTAAAAGACTCCTTATTTGGTGAGTCTGAAAGCTACATGACCATGATGAAAGTTCCAGTTGAAGGAATTGATACAAGTTTTGTAATGAAAGCCGATGTCATAGAAAAAAACAATTATCCAGTGGCTGTTTTTGAAGTGAGCGTATCAAAAGACTTGGTACTTCACGATCAAGATGCGTATTTGCTGGAACAAGAAAAAGCTACTGTTTCCGTAGACGGTGTGAATGGTCCTGATATTGTGTTAGGTTCCTTAACAGAAGTAAGTACTAATGGAAACTGGCCTACCATTTACGATGCCGGAATACAAGAATAAATATAAAGAACGTAATTTAAACCTGTCCATTCATTTGTACGTGAATGGACTTTCTTTTTTTACCCACAACCATAAAACCAATAAGGCCTCGCAGATCTACAGGGAAGTTTTTGATACTTATCTTCCCTTAGAAAGTCTACACGAACATATACGTGCGGCGCTCAAAGAGCAAGGTATTTTTGAACACGCCTTTAACGAGGTTCGCTGTAGTGTTGAAAATAATTTAGCAACATTAGTACCCAAATCACTGTTTGAAGAATCTGCCCTACAAGAATACGTTCAAAATGACATTGACGTTAAGCCCAACGACTTCATTACCTATGATGTTGACCCTAGTACAGATTGGATTTGTGTGTATGCGCCTTTTGTTAATGTGAATAATATGCTGTTGGATGCTTTTGGATCTTTCAGTTACTACCATGCCGTTAGTGTATGGCTTAAAGCCCTGACGCACCACAGTGCTGCGGATGGGGCGTTAGTTTGGAGTTTTTATAAAGAACAAAATCACTTGCACATTGCACTACTTAGCAACAAAAAGCTTCAATTTTACAATTGTTTTGAGGCCACTAAAGTAAATGATGTTGTTTACTACGTATTACTCACGGCAAAAGAAAAAAATATCAGTCCAAACGAAGTACCGCTATTTGTGGCAGGTGATATTGCTATTGATGATGAAATCCACAAAGGCCTCCACGAATTTGTAAGAAGCATCAATTTACTTAATGTAGAAAACAGGTTGGAATATGCGATACCACGTATCAGTACCCACCGAGATTTTTGTTTGCTAAACCTGTTTTAATGCGAATTGTTTCTGGCACATTAAAAGGTAGGCGTATTAACGCTCCCAAAAAACTTCCTGTCCGACCCACAACAGACAGAGCCAAAGAAGCCCTCTTTAACATTCTTGTCCATCAATACAATTTTGATAATTGCAATGTGCTAGACTTGTTTTCAGGAACTGGAAGCATTAGCTATGAATTTGGTTCAAGAGGTGTTAAAAGTATTACAGCAGTGGACCAAAACGTGAGTTGTATTCGTTTCATTTCTCAAACCGCTACAGATCTTTCCTTACCAATTACAGCTGTTAAAATGACTGTATTGCTATTTTTAGAACGAAACAGCAATAGGTATGACTTTATTTTTGCCGATCCACCCTATGCTTTTGAAGAATCAACTTACACAACCATTATTAATACCATTTTTGAAAAAAATGCACTATCGGATGATGGTCTTTTAATGGTGGAACACGCCGAACAAATTGATTTATCTAAGTTGGTACATTTTAGCCATGCCCGCAGTTATGGTGGTTGTGTGTTTTCTTTTTTTAATCGCTAATTACTGCTTTCCTGCGCGGAACAAGTATTCCTTCTCTCCTTTTGTCAAGCTTTCATATCCTGAAGATGCAATCTTATCTAGAATGGCATCTATTTTTTTTTGATCAACAGCACTAGAGTTAGTCGCTTTTGCACTTCTCTTGTGATGTTTTGATTTGGGTTTACCTTTAAAGTTCTTTTTTAAGGTTTCATAAGTGTTCATATACCAGGCGCCAATATCATTACCTTGGAGAAACTGTCTTTGGTATATATAACCCCATAAGGCACCACCTAGGTGAGCAATATGACCGCCTGCATTGGACTGGGGTATTTGTACCAAATCAATAAAAATAAAGAGCAGTGCGATATACTTCAACGGAATAGAGAACATGAAAACGCGAATTGGTGAGTTGGGTATATAGGAAGCCATAAAAATCAATACGGCCATTACCCCTGCCGAGCTACCTATAAGTGTCCCCGTAACTGCACTAAATACTGGAAATACATTGTAGGAAACCAAATAAGTAAGCCCACCGGCAATTATGCCAACGAAAAAGGTGTTGAGCAAGAGCTTTTCCTTAAACAAGTTTAACATCAGACGACCTGAAATGTAGAGCAACATCATATTCCAAAAAATATGACCTAGTGAGGCATGAAAAAAGCCATATGTCAGTAATGTCCAAGGTCGGAAGACAACAGTTCCAATATTTGCCGAAAGTTCAACATAAGCAAACCATTCAGAAATTGAAGTTTTGAATAGATATAGTAGGGTGCTTAAAATAAAAGGGAGCACAAAAAACACCACGTTAACAGCAATGATTTTTTCTAGGGTATTGAGCCTAGCAAATCGCAATCTGATGTCTTGCCATATTCCCATTAGTTCCAACGGTTTTCATTAAACTGATTTCGCTTCCAAAACCACATTATTAAAAAGCCTGTAATAGCACCACCAATGTGTGCAATAAAGGCTGTGTTACTTGGACTAAAAAATGACCTGCCAGTAAGTGCAGAAACAGTATCTAGCAAGACAACGCCGGGTACAAAGTACTTGGCTTTTATGGGAACAGGAAAGAACAATAACATTAATTCTGTGTTTGGGAACAAAAAAGCAAAAGCAACTAAAATCCCATATAAGGCACCAGAAGCACCCACCATTGAAAAGTTAAAAGATGTATAAAGACTATAAAGTTGAGACTCTGAAATTACAGATTGCCAAGCGGTACTATAGCGTTCTGATTGTAATAAATCCACAACAGACGACTCGGAAAAACCTGCCGACACCAGTTGCTCCATGATAGCACTCACTTGAGCATAATTTACAGCCAACTGTAATAATGCAGCACCGAGTCCTGACGAAATGTAAAAGAATAAGAATTTGTTTTTACCCCACATTTGAGCCAAAGGTGAACCAAACATCCACAAACCAAACATATTGAAAAGTATATGCGAGAAGCCACCATGCATAAACATATGCGTAATCAATTGCCATATACCAAATCGGTTATTTTCAGGGTAATGTAAACCCAATAAATCTGTAGACACTGCAGATGTGTTGGAATTAATCAAAAAGGTACCTGCAAAAAACAGGACATTGATGATAATTAATTGCTTTAAAATATCAGGTATAGATCTCATTGACTAAAAAAGGTTTCTAACGCATTTGCTGCAATCATTTTAAAAACCACTTTACCGTCTGCAGTACGATCAGCTTCTTTACATGAAAGCAGTTTGTGTATCAATTCTATTTGTTCGTGTACTGCCAAGGACCGGCCTGAACGAATACACCTTTGCTTGGCAAGGGTACGTGCCATGACATCACGTTGGGAAAAGGCATGAACCGTGCCATTTGATAGTGGTGTCAGCCATGCTGACAAAAAGTGTGGCACATCGGGTGCTGCAAAAACTTCAGGAATTGCTTCAAACTCAATGGTATCAGCTTCAGCTCTCAATAAGCAAAAGCCCATGTCATTTAATTCGCTTTTATGGCCCTTCAACAAATCGACACTCGGCTTGTCAAGTGTTATCGCTAAGGGAACAGCTAAGGCTTGAGAAGCAACTGCTTCATCATCCCATTTATGCATAAATTCCTCATAAAGGATGCGCTCGTGTGCCCTACTTTGATGAACAATCATAATACCATTGTCGTGGGGCGATATTAAATATTTCAACTGCCATTGAAAAGAGACATGTACATGATCTGTCTGAGGTGCTAAAAGTGGTTCTGAATGTCCTTGCGCTTTTATATCCTCAAAACTTACGCTTTTGACTTGTTGTTTTGGTTGTGGAGTTGTACTGAAAGGATTAAAGCTAGGGTTTACACTAATATTTGGCGCTATTGGAGCGACCTTGTGTTTCGTGTAAGGGGTTTCAAAGGATAAATCTGTTGAAAAATCTAAAGCAGGTGCAATACTAAATTGTCCAAGACTGTGTTTGATGGCAGCACGAAGAACGGCATATAGCGCATGGTCATCTTCAAACTTAACTTCCGTTTTAGTGGGGTGTATGTTGATGTCCAACTGTTCCGGAGGAACCTCAAGAAATATAAAATAACCCGGTTGTTGGTCTGGAGACAGCAACCCTTCAAAGGCTGCCAAAACGGCATGATGGAGATAGCCATTCTTAATAAAACGGTCGTTAACAAAGAAAAACTGTTGGTGCCTAGATTTCTTTGAAAATTTTGGTTTTAACACAAATCCGCTGACTACCACCATCTCTGTTTTTTCATTAACAGGTACAAGGCGTTCGTCAAACTTAGCACCAAAAATATGCGAAATACGTTGGCGTCTGCTCGATACTGGTAATTGAAAAACTTCACTGCCGTTGTGTAAAAGTTCAAAATGAATATCATGATGTAAAAGAGCAACACGATGAAACTCATCAGTAATATGCCTAAATTCTACCTGATGAGATTTTAAAAAATTACGCCTAGCTGGAATATTAAAAAATAGATTTTTGACTGTTACAGAAGTACCTAGTGCAGCCGTAGTACGTTGTTGTTGGCTTACTTCAGAACCTGCAATATTTATACAAAATCCCAAATCATCTGTTTGGGTTTTGGTGATGAGTTGTACTTGTGCAACCGCAGCAATACTGGCCATAGCCTCTCCCCTAAACCCCTTTGTATTAAGTTTGAATAAGTCTGCTGCTTTACTGATTTTTGAAGTTGCGTGACGCTCAAAACACATGCGCGCATCGTTTTCACTCATGCCTTTGCCGTTGTCCACAACTTGTATGTGTGCCTTACCGGCTTCCTTGACAATAAGGGATATTCGTGTTGCTCCAGCATCAATGGCATTTTCCAATAACTCTTTAACAACTGATGCGGGCCTTTGAACCACCTCGCCCGCAGCAATTTGATTGGCTACATGGTCGGGAAGTAATCGAATAACATCTCCCATATTTTTTAAAAAATAGAAAGGTCAAAGTCAAGCACATAAAGTGCCCCTAACAACAATAAAACAATAATCATCAACAGTAATGGGGAAACCCTTTTGTTTTTTTGATTGCGGCTCATGCTTCGTGCTTCACGCCAATGTGCACCAAAATCATTTTTATTGGGCATGTCACGATAACGCTCAAAAGTGTTTTCAAAAGCATATGGATTTGTGTCTTCCTTCCCCTTATAGTAACGAGGAGTGTAGTTATATCTTCTGTTATTACGCTGTTTGTTAAAGGATAATTTCAATGTATCGGATTGAATATCAAATGTACAAAAAGCGGACTAATACCTACAATAGCTATCTTTGTTTTATGATTGAAGACCAACTCGAAAAATTAAAACGCTTACTAGACAAGCCTGCAACAGTAGTAATTATACCTCACAAAAACCCAGATGGTGATGCAATGGGCAGCTGTTTGGCTTTGCAGGGCGTTATAAATCAATTAGGACATAGCAGCACAGTTGTTGCACCTAACGAATATCCTAACTTCTTACATTGGCTTCCTGGACACGACAAGGTTTTGATTTATGAAAACAATATTAAAATTGCAGACGAGCTTATTTCTAAAGCTGATATGATTTTTACACTTGACTTTAATACGCTCAAACGCATTGATCAAATGGGCGTACGTATTTCTGAAAGTAATGCCAAAAAAATCATGATTGACCATCACCAGGAGCCAGACAACTATGCTGATATCATGTTCTCAAACCCTGCCATGGGATCAACATGTGAGTTTGTGTTTCAAATTATTG
Source organism: uncultured Flavobacteriaceae bacterium (assembly GCA_964014735.1). GTDB lineage: Bacteria > Bacteroidota > Bacteroidia > Flavobacteriales > Flavobacteriaceae > UBA7446. The sequence continues at coordinate 36,062 of CAXHBH010000010.1, forward strand.
AAGGATTGGGGCTACTTAAAAATATAGACAAAGACATTGCCAGTTGCCTATATACCGGGATAGTGACTGACACAGGGTCGTTTAGGTTTCCAAGTGTTACCGCAGCTACGCATCGGGCCGTGGCTACGCTCATTGATGCTGGTGCAAAACACAGTCAAATTCATGAAAAAATAAAAGACAATGCGAGACCTGACAGGCTAAAACTATTAGGAATTGCACTTAAAAACATGGTTTTTATAACAGAATATAGGACAGCATACATCATTATTAGTCAAGACGAATTAGATGCCTGTAATTATCAAAAAGGTGACACAGAGGGTTTTGTCAATTATTGTCTTTCTGTTGCTGAAGTAGAAATGGCTGCGCTTATGACAGAACACAAAAAAGACAACATAATCAAAATATCTTTTAGAAGTAAAGGAGATTTAGCTGTTAACGTTTTTGCCAAAACCTATTTTGAGGGTGGCGGTCACATCAATGCAGCTGGTGGAAAATCGGAGAAATCACTCCAAGAAACAGAGGCTTATTTTCTCAAATCACTAGCAACATTTTTATCATGACTGCATATTTTGTACTTTTCGAAAAATAAATTTAAACCATGAACAACAAAACCTTATTGCTAGTATTAATTTTCGCCTTAATTGTTGGGTGTTCAAGCTCAAAAAATGGCTTAGATAAAGGGCTTTATGCTGAACTTAATACCAACAAAGGAACCATAACACTTCAACTTTCGTATGATCAAACCCCTAACACGGTTGCGAATTTTGTTTCCTTAGCTGAAGGAACAAACAACCAGGTGGACAGTACATATCTTGGTAAAAAATATTATGACGGTATTATCTTTCACCGTGTTATCACTGACTTCATGGTACAAGCTGGCGATCCAACAGCAACAGGAAGTGGTGGTCCTGGGTATTCTTTTGAAGATGAGTTTGTTGAAACCCTAAAACACGACAGTTCCGGTGTGCTTTCTATGGCAAATGCTGGTCCTAACACAAATGGAAGTCAATTTTTTATAACCCACAAGGAAACACCTTGGCTAGATGGGAAACACAGTGTTTTTGGTAAAGTGTTATCAGGTCAAGAAGTGGTAGACTCCATTCAACAAAACGACACTATTATTTCTGTTAACATCATTCGTAATGGTAGCCAAGCAAGGAAATTTAAGGCAGATAAAATTTTTGATGCATATTTTGATGGCATTGAAGATAGAAAGGCAGCAAAGATAGCTGCACAAGAGAAAGTAAAGTCAGACAAGGCAACAGCCTTGAGCAACTTGAAGTCAGATGCAGCGACAACTGACAGTGGCTTGGCTTATGTCATCACTACCAAAACGGATGGCGCCGCCGTAGTTCCCGGAAAAACAGTACGTACTCACTATGCCGTTTATTTTGAAAATGGTGATTTACTGGACACATCTATCGCTGAGGTTGCTAAGGCTTATGGGAAATATGACCAAAGACGTGAAAGCGGCGGTGGTTACAAGCCAATTGAGGCACGCATAGATCCAGAAGTGTCTCTAATTGCTGGATTTAAAGAAGGTTTGTCCTTACTTAAAGAAGGTGAAAAAGCAACACTATACCTTCCTTATCAAATTGCCTATGGCGAGCAGGGAAACGCGGTAATTCCGCCCAAATCAACGCTTATTTTTGAAGTGGAAATCGTTGAGCTAGTTGGGGAATGATTTTGAGGATACAGCATATAATATTGCTGTGTTTTTTCTTATTCTTTTTGGGTTTTCTAATCCTGCCTTTAGACCATGAATGGGCGCAAAGCTTTTATGGTCAAAACATATATCCCATAATATCAGGTGTAAATCAGTTTTTCTGGTCAAAAGTGCCTTTCTCGATTGGTGATTTTGGTTATGTAATTGGAGTTTTACTCACCCTCATTAAGATTAAACGATTTAAACTTAATCATCATATTGGGCATCTACTTTCTACTATTTTCATTATCATTGCTTTGTTCTATTTAGCTTGGGGCATGCATTATTTCAAAACCCCACTACGTGTTTCACGCAAACTACCAGCCACAATATCACTAGAGCATTTGGTAGAAACAACGCAACATTATGCCAATGCATTAACAGCATTAAAAAAACAAATTAACCCAGATCCAACAACAGCAATTGTAATCCCTTTGGAAACTGATGCGCTGATCGCATTAGCTAACAGCACAATGGAAAGTTCTAGCTTGCGTCCTTACCAAATACACGGGAAAGCAAAATCTACACTATTTCCTACCCTATTAAGTTATATGGGTTTTGGCGGTTATTTAAATCCCTTTACGCACGAGGCCCAAGTTAATACCTTACAGCCTAAACTTCGGATTATTACGACTGCTTGTCATGAAATTGCGCATCAATGGGGGGTTGCCGCAGAAGATGAGGCAAACTATATCAGCATTAAAGCAACAACTACATCAGATATCGCCACAGTCAGCTATGCAGGACACCTAATGGCTTTTCAGTACATGATCAATAGCCTGTACAGGGAAGATGCACAGCAAGCAAAAGCGGTTATGGATAAAATACCTGAGGGGATTCTAGAAAATATTAGAGAAGCACGTGCATTTTGGGAAAAATATCAAAATCCTTTTGAGGAAGTTTTGGAAATAAGTTACGACCAGTACCTAAAAGCCAACAAACAGCAAGCTGGTATTAAAAGCTACTCCTTGGTGGTCGATCTTTTAGTTGATGATTTTATCAATCAATAATGGCGGGCAAGCCCAAATCTTCGCTATCGCTTATGAGTTTTTCTGTTGCTGATGAAAGTGCATTTACTTGTGGCACTAATTCATTGAGCAGTATAACTGCCATATCATAACTTTCCATGTGCATGGTCGTTGGACCATAAGTATTGGAATAAAAACCGCGTGATGCCACAGAAATTCGAAAAGAAAGTGTTGGCGTGTCTTTCTCACCTACTTCACTTTTAGCATCACTACCGTTGATTTTACGTACTAAATTATAATGTTGTTGTTGCAAGGCATATAGGGTCTTGTAAAAGGCATCTTGATCCGGTTGAGCATAACCTACTACTTTCGATAAAGCATTTAATTTCTTCTTTGTTTTTGCAAGCTTTTTGGTCATAGTCTCAGCTTTTACATATAGTGAGTTAAGTTTTGTTTTGTATGTAAGGTGTGCTTCAACTTCTGGATTTGACAACACGTTTTGACGTAGTCGTTCCACTTCAAAAGCTTCTTTTTGTGTACACGCACGTAAAATGCCATTGTGTTTTTTAAACAATTGCACATAGTAAGTTCCAGGATCCACATCAAAACGCAGTCCTGTACCATTGTCACTTGTTGAATTAATATCCAAGGTAGATGCTAAGCGATCTTGTAAATCCCAATGCACTCTATGAATTCCTTTGCTATATGGGCTATTTATGTTACTCAAAACTTTACCAGAGGAGTCTGTTACTTGTAAAATTGATTGTGATTTTTCATCAAAATTTTCGGCGTCCAATGACTCCCATCTAGGGAAAGGAATGTCTCTTTTATCTTTCTTGAGTTTTTTTTCGGCTGAGATACGCTCATCCTTCATGGTCTTGACTTCCTCTGAAACATAATAAGTAAACTGAGCACCATATGTCGGGTTTTTGGCTGTATAAAAAGATGCTCCCTGACTAGAAGTACCACCGCGTTTCTGTACGTATTGTAGGGCTTTTTTTACAGGAAAAATTTGATCACCTTTTGATAGATCACCATTTGTAATATTACGTAATGGACTGTAGTCATCAAGAATATAAAAACTACGTCCAAAAGTGGCAACTACCAAATCATCTTCACGTTTTTGAATTGCCAAATCACGAACAGAAATGGTTGGCATCCCATTACTGAATTTATGCCAATCATCACCTTGATTTAAACTGACATAAACTCCGTATTCTGTTCCCAAAAACAACAGTTTAGGATTTACATGATCTTGTACTAATCGCCAAACTAACGTCCCATCAGAAATACCATTGGTAATAGATTTCCATGATTTGCCTCCATTTTTTGTTCTGTAGAGCATCGGTCGATAGTCACCAAACTTGTGATTATCCAATGCAACATAGGCGATTTCAACATCAAACATGTCAGCCTTTATGTCGTTAACAAAAGCCGTCGCAGGCACTTCGGGTAGCTTATCAACAGTCTGTGTGATCCAAGTAGCACCTGCATCTTTAGTAGTGTGTAAAAGTCCGTCATCTGTACCAGCATATAAAATATTTTCATCTTGTGCAGATTCCGCTAAAGAAGTAATGGTATTGTAAGTTGACATTGCATATACATCCCAAGCGGCATCCCAACTCTGTTGGCGACCCATGATCGGCAGTGCTAGGCGTTCTTCATTTTTTGTTAAATCTGAAGATATGGCATTCCAACTATCTCCCCTATTTTCTGAACGCCAAACACGCTGTGATGCAAAATATAAACGCTTAGGGTCATGTTGACTGACCAGTATAGGTGCATCCCAATTGAAACGCTCATAAGGTTCGTCCAATCCATTTTGTGGGCGTATGTATACTGCTTCAGCTGTAGTTCTGTCTACTCGATGTAAATTACCCTGTTGTGACTGTGCATATACGATATCGGGATTGCCTGGCTCTGTGGCGGGTTGGTGTCCGTCTCCACCCAACAAGACAAACCAATCTGCATTATTAATGCCATTTCTGTTAAAGGTTTGCGAAGGTCCGCCTTGAGTATTGTTGTCTTGTGTACCCCCAAAAATATTATAAAAGGGATAAGCATCGTCTACAGCAAGTTTATAAAACTGTGTAAGTGGCAGGTTGTTTACAAATTTCCAATTTTTGGTATCATCAAAAGTTTCATAAATACCCCCATCTGTGCCCACTAATATGTAGTTGGGATCGTTTGCCTTAAACACCATGGCGTGATTGTCAGAGTGTTTGTAAGACTCTTTCATTGTATAAAAGTCTTTACCCCCATTTTCTGAAACCAACACACGTACATTCATTAGATAAATGCGATCAAAATGATGGGGAGAAGCCACTAACTCCTGATAATAATGAGGACCAGTACCACCAGAAACAGTGTCAGACATTTTTATCCAACTTTCACCTCTATCTGAGGATCGATAAACAGCTCCATTGCGACGATTTAGTTCAATCGCAGCGTATAGTACATCAGGGTCTATTGGAGATATAGCCAATCCTATTTTTCCAGCACCAGCATTTGTTGATATTTCCTCAGACTCTGCATTGTCCCATGGTAAACCAGTGGTCAATTTTTTCCAATTATCACCACCGTCTACAGATTTGTACAACGCAGTTCCAGGTCCACCACCCAAATACGCAGCTACGTTTCTGTGTCTTTGCCAACTTGCAGCATATAATATTTCTGGGTTTCGTGGATCAATAACAAGGTCAGTTACGCCAGTCCATTCGTCCAGGTTCATAGTTTGTTTCCACGTATTGCCCCCATCTGTAGATTTATATAAGCCCCTTTCGCCGCCTGAGCTCCACAACGGCCCTTGAGATGCCACCCAAATTGTATTAGAGTCTGTTGGGTGTACAATAATTTTGGAAATATGTTCTGAATTTTTTAACCCTTTACTGTTCCATGTTTTACCTCCGTCACGGCTTAAAAACAAGCCATGACCAATACCTACATGCCTACCTCCTACATTCTCTCCGGTTCCCAGCCAAACGATTTGACTATTGTTAGGATCAAGCGTAATGGCACCTGTTGAATAAAATGACTGACCATCTGCCAGAGGCTTCCATGTGGTTCCTGCATTTGTTGTTTTCCAAACACCACCCGAGCCAACAGCTACATACCATATATTCTCGTTATTGGAATCAATAGCAATATCGGCTATTCGACCTGACATAAACGCAGGGCCTAAACTGCGAAAAGTAAAATCACCTAAAGCATTTTCAACCAAGCGATTATTCTTTTGTTTTTCTTGTGAGCTTACTGGTGTAATACATATTAAAAAAGCAGCAAACAAAAAAGTAATTAATCTCATTATAAAGGGTTTAAAAAATTACAACGTGAATATAATATTTATTACTTTAATAATAATCAGATATTCAGATAATGTAATATCAATGTGTATTTTTGCGCAATGCGAAAAAATAAACCACTAATCCCTATTGAAAAAATAACAATAGACGGTATTGCCCAAAAGGGCAAAGGAGTTGGTCGTATCCAAAATGGTCAAGTGGTGTTTGTTAAAGGTGCAATTCCTGGAGATATTGTAAGCGTTACGGTTCAAAAGAAAAGACGTCGTCACCTTGAAGGGAAAGTTTCATGCATTATAAAGGCCAGTCAGGATAGAATAGATGCTGTTTGTAATCATTTTGGTTTATGTGGTGGGTGTAGTTGGCAACATATGTCTTACGAAGCGCAACTGAGACACAAACAAAACGAAGTAAATGAGGCTTTGACACGAATCGGAGGTCTTAACAATGTAAACCATGCGCCCATAATTGGCTGTGAAGACACTTTTGGCTATCGAAACAAGATGGAATTTAGCTTTTCTGCACGACGCTGGTTGAGTTTTGAAGAAATAAACGGGGATAAGAAAATTGAAGATCGTACGGCACTTGGATTCCATATTCCAGGGATGTGGGATAAAATTGTGGATATTGAACATTGTCATATACAACCAGATTTACCTAATAAAATTAGAAACGAAATTAAGAACTATGCCCGTAAAAATAATTTAACCTTTTACGACGCTAAAGCGCAAGAGGGCTTTTTACGCTCATTGATGCTTCGCACGACACTTTCAGGTGAATTAATGGTCGTAATTCAATTTTTTCATAAAGACAAAGTTGCACAAACAGCTTTATTAGAATATCTCAAGGAAACTTTCCCGCAAATCACATCGCTGCAATATATCATTAACGAAAAGGGGAACGACTCCATATATGACCAAGAGATTAACTGCTTTAGCGGAAGTGATTATATCACTGAGAAAATGGGTGACTTATCATTTCGTATAACACCAAAAGCCTTTTATCAAACCAATCCAGCGCAAGCAGAAATTTTATATGCTAAAGCTTTAGAAATAGTAGATTTAAAACCCACAGACATCGTATATGATTTATACACAGGCTTAGGAACCATTGCGCAATATGTTGCGCATGCTTGCAAAAAAGTAGTTGGCATAGAGTCGGTTCCAGACGCTATTGTGAGTGCAAAAGAAAATGCCAAGAGAAATAAAATTGAAAATGTTACATTCAAAGTAGGTGATATGCGCAAGGTTTTTACTGACAGTTTTGTTAAGCAATACAATAAACCTGACGTAATCATAACAGACCCACCACGTGATGGCATGCATAAGGAAGTAATTAAACAAATACTACAAGTAAGCCCTTTTAAAATACTGTATATCAGCTGTAATCCATTAACTCAGTCTCGTGATATATCCTTGCTTAAAAATGCTTATAAGGTTGAGATCAGTCAAGCAGTAGATATGTTTCCGCACACCCAGCACGTTGAAAATATTGTACTTTTGTCTAAATTATAATGAAGAAGTCTTTAACTATTTTTACTTTATTAATGTTGTGCCTTGCCGCATGCGAACCTGATGACATTTGCCTCGAAGGCACACCAGGTTCACCCAAGTTGATTGCAGTATTTTATGACAAAAATCAAACCGATACAAAGAAATCAGTAACTGATTTACAGATTATGGGCGTGAATATGGAGATTTTATTATACGATGCAACAACAGACTCCATTGCACTACCGTTAAAGACCATTTTAAGCAGCACTTCTTTTTCATTTATAGCTACGCAAAATGGTAATACACTTGAAGATATTATTACATTTAATTATGATCCAGAAGACAAGTTTATAAGCCGTGCTTGTGGATTCAAAACTAGATTCAATAATTTAACATTTTCAACATCAAATACAATAAATTGGGTTGAATTTATAGAAATACTAACTGACTCAATTTCAGATACTAACAATACTCATGTTAAAATATTACATTAACTTTTTAGTATTACTGTTTTTTATGACTGTTTGGTCTCAAAAAGAGGTTGAAGCAGATAGTTTATCTGACCAATTACGCTACGGTTTACGTGTTGGAATTGACATCAGTAAACCCATTCGAATGTTGATAG
>CAXHBH010000011.1:0-41289 GCA_964014735.1 uncultured Flavobacteriaceae bacterium
ATACGCTAATGCCACACATCAACGGTCCTTTCACGCCAGACTTAGCTACTCCAGTGTCTGAGATGGGTGAAAAAGCAATAAGCAATGAATGGCCCGTGGAAGTAGAATGGGGGCTTATTGGGTCTTGTACCAATTCTTCATATGAAGATTTATCACGTGCAGCTTCCATAGCCAAGCAAGCGGTTGACAAAAAATTAGTAACAAAGGCTACTTTTGGTATCAATCCCGGCTCAGAACAAGTGCGCTACACCGCAGAAAGAGATGGCTTACTTGAAATCTTTGAGGATTTGGATGCCACAATCTTCACAAATGCGTGTGGTCCCTGTATTGGGCAATGGGCTAGAGCCGGTGCGGACAAACAAGAAAAAAATTCCATTATTCACTCTTTTAACAGAAACTTCTCCAAGCGAGCAGATGGTAATCCAAACACTCATGCCTTTGTTGCCTCTCCTGAAATAGTAGCTGCTGTTGCCATTTCAGGCAGATTAGATTTTAATCCCATGACAGATGTGCTTATCAACGAGGATGGTAAAGAAGTGCGCCTTGAAGCGCCATCTGGAATTGAACTTCCACCTAGCGGTTTTGAAGTAGAAGACAACGGATACTTGGCTCCTTTAGCTGATGGGTCAGATGTTATTGTTGAGGTAAGCGAGGACTCTGAGCGTTTAGAGTTATTAAACCCCTTTGCGCCATGGGATGGTGAAAATTTGACTGGAGCAAAACTACTCATCAAAGCTTTTGGCAAGTGTACCACAGACCATATTTCAATGGCGGGCCCTTGGCTGCGTTTCCGTGGACACCTAGACAATATTTCAAACAACTGTTTGATAGGTGCAGTAAATGCTTACAACCAAAAAACCAATTTTGTTAAAAATCAACTAACGGGCGAATATGGCGGCGTGCCGGATGTTCAGCGTGCCTACAAAGCCGCTGGCATTGAAACTGTTGTCGTGGGTGACCACAACTATGGCGAAGGCTCGTCACGTGAGCACGCAGCCATGGAACCTAGACACTTAGGTGTTAAGGTTGTTTTGGTAAAGTCGTTTGCCCGCATACACGAAACCAATCTTAAAAAACAGGGTATGTTGGGTATTACATTTGATAATGAGGCCGATTATGACCTCATTCAAGAAGATGACAGCTTTAATTTTGTTGACTTGGCTGAGTTTGCAGCTGGAAAGCAAATCACCATAGAGGTGGTTCACGGCGATGGGTCTAAAGATGTCATTATAGCAAATCACACCTACAACGAAGCACAGATTGATTGGTTTAAAGCAGGTTCTGCATTAAACCTTATCAAAGAGCAAAACAGCGCAGCTTAAAAATCTGCCTGCTTTTCTAAACCAGATAAAACGAGTTCTTTTAGCACCTTATATCCTTTTTCGTTTAGGTGTAGACCGTCTTGTAATAGCATGTCTTTTCTAATTCGGTTGCTATCCACAAGTTTTTGGTACAATCCCAGCTGATTTAGGTAAGGTAGTTCTTCTGAAAGTGCTTGAACACCTGCGTTTATGATTTTTATTTTTGATAATTCTTTCTTGCGTTCTAGCGACGGCTTAATGGCAATATTATAAATATTAGCCTTGGGAAATTTTTTGTGAATTTTCTGTATAAAAGAGGAAATTTCAGCAATAATTTGATCAGCACCAAAGCCCAAAGTCAAATCATTTCCGCCCAAATACAACATGATATTTTTTGGTGCTATTCCATCAAACAAATGCTCAAAATAATGTGACAAAGAATGGATAAACGCACCTCCAAAACCAAGGTTTAAGGTTTGATAAGGAGCTAAATCTTGTGCCATATTTTTCCATAGGCGAATGGTTGAACTACCATAAAAAACAGTTAACGCTTTTTGGTTTTCTAGTTGCTCGACCTTTCTTTTTAGTACGGCTATTTCACGTTCAAAATGTTTTTCTTCTACACGAAGTTTTTGGACCCAATTTTTGTACTTTTTGTTAATTTTTTCAACTACTTCAGTGAGCCTTTGGTCATCGGGATCATAAATGCCATAGTCTGACATGGTGAAAGCAGGCATTATCTGACATTTATATGTTGCCGTATGGGGTAGTTTGTCAAAATCTACCATAACCAATGGTACTATTTTGGGTTGTTTTTTCATTTTACAGGCCAACTTAAAAACACCCTTGCTAAATGGTCCAGGTGACACTTCTGTTTTATAAGAAAACCCTTCTGGACTAAAAACCAAACTGGTATTGTTTTCCAAAGCTTTAGTAGCTAACTCATAAAATTTTTTGTTCTCTCTTTTGATTTCTTTTTTGCTCAAATAATTAGGAGTAAAGTTTTTAGAATAAACCCTTACATAATCAAAGCGGTCATAATAGGCCTTGTGATTTGACTCATTTGGTAGTGAATGCCGTGCCACACGTAACCCTGGGTCTTTATAATATTTATAAATCAGGCTGCTTATGTAATGGCTGTCTAAAGTGATTTGAAAATTGTCTGCAGCCATAAGGTTGGGGTGATTGTTTAAGTGATTGTATATAAAAATGCTGCCTTGTTCATAGGGCAAATGTTCAGATCCTTTTATTTGAACTTTTAGATCCTTGAAAATGGATTGAAACTGTTGGGCGCTTAGTTCTCTTATTTTTTGTGGAGTAGCATTTGCGGGCGCTTCTATAATTCCACGAAATGCTGCTTTAATATTCTTAAGTAGGAGCTGACTCTGATTCATTTCATTCATGAAACAATACTTGACAATAGTTTTTTGACTTGGGTGACGTTTTCTATGTAGTATTTTGCAGAAGTAGGTTTGCGCCCCACTTTAATGGTATGTGCGTGATCAGGTAGACTAACAAACATATTTTCATCTGTAATATCATCTCCAATGCAGAGTATAAAATCATATGTATTTTGATTATTGATTTCAAATACGGCACTTCCTTTATTAACTTGGCGATCAACTACTTCAAGAGCTTTTTCCATATCCAATATTGTCAACTCGTCTGATATTAAGCTCGATAAAACAGTTTTGATTTCTACTACCCTGCCTGAAGCCAATTCAGGGTCGGTTTTTCTATAGTGCCAAACTAAACTATTTTGCTTTTCTTCAATAAAAGTCCCCGGTGTTCTATCCGTAAAAGTTTCAAAAATAGGCATCACATCTACCATCCAATCCTTTTTGCCAATAACGGTTCCGTTCCAACCTGCACCGCTTTTTTTGATGAAGTGTCCGTGCTCTGCTACTAGTGTCACAGGAAGGCTTGCAAACCACTTATCCAAAAAGGCTTGGTCTCTGCCACTTACTATCGCAACATCCGTATTAGGAAGGGCGCATAAGGCATCTATCAATTGTAACAAATTAGCGTCTGGAATTGCTAAATGTGGTTTTTCATTAAAGACAACTAAAGTGCCATCGTAATCCAAAAAAATAATCTTTTTGTTTGCCTTTTTAAAGACTTTTATCAATTGCTGCATAAGGCCATTTTGAATTTTTGGGATGTGTATTTCTTCTTTAGTCTCGGCCTTAAGTTGAAGTGCTTTCATAAAATCTTTTGCCCAATATTCCACTGTATAGCGGCTTAACCGTTTTTGCATACCAAAGTTGCGTTGCTTTTGTTCTTCAATGGGCATGGTGATGGCTTTGAGTAGCGCATCTGCCATGGCGTTTTTATCAAAAGGATTGATAAGAATAGCCTCGAATAATTCTTTAGAAGCACCTGCCATTTCACTCAAAATTAAGACGCCATCTCCAGAAACTCGAGTCGCAATGAACTCTTTAGCGACTAGATTCATACCATCCCGAACAGGGGTTATCATTGCGATGTCTGATGTCATATATAGGTCAATTAAATCATCAAAACTCATGGCGCGGTAATAGTACCAAACTGGGGTCCAATTGACCGTAGCATATTTGCCATTAATTCTCCCCACCAGCTCGTCGGTTTCTTTCTTTAGTTTCGCATATTCAGGCACATCTGATCGAGAAGGAACGGTGAGCATCAGCAAGCGAACCTTCTCCAAGTATTCAGGGTATTTGGTCAAGAAAAGATCAAAAGCCTTAATGCGATTTACTACCCCTTTGGTATAGTCTAGGCGATCAATAGAAAGTATCAATTTACCGGATTCAGCACCTTTTTTATGAAGCTCTAATTGTTTTTTTAATTCAGATTTCTCCGTTTCTTTTTGAGCTAAGTGTTCTTTGGATTTAGTATAAAATTTATCATAATCTATTCCCATTGGGAAAGTGTCTACCACTACTTCACGTAACCCATTGATTACTCTATTGAATTGCACTTCCTTACGAAGGATTCGTTTCACAGAACTCAAAAAATGGCGTTCGTAGTCATAGGTGTGGAAGCCTATCAGGTCCGCTCCAAGCATCCCCTCCAATAGGGCTTCTCGGCAGGGGAATGTTCTAAAAATTTCGAATGATGGAAAAGGAATGTGAAGAAAGAAGCCAATATTTACGTCTGGTCGTGCATCTTTTATCATTTTTGGACACAACAACAATTGATAGTCGTGTATCCAAACCGTATCTCCAGGCGCTATTTTCTCAATTACTGTTTGACTGAATTTTTTGTTTACCTCCACATAAGTTTCCCAATGCGACTCGCTGAAAGTTGAAATCTCAATAAAATAATGAAACAATGGCCAAAGGCATTTATTGGCAAGTCCATAATAGAAATTTTCCACCTCCTCTTTGACCAAAAGCACTGGGGCATAGTTGTTTTCTTCAAGTCCTTTGGCTAGAGGAATCCATGCTTCAGAATCTATTTCGTCAATACCAATTCCTGGCCATCCAATCCACAAAGAATTCTCGTGTTCGTGTACAGATTTCATCCCTGTAGCTAATCCTCCGCTTGTTGCGGTAAATTTGAAAGAATTTTCTACCTTAGATATTCTAATGGGGAGTCGATTTGAAACGATAATGTTCTTGGTCATTAGCAACTTTTAATTAAACATTTAGACCCACAATGTATGTCAAAAAAAAATGGTGCAATGCATTCCGATAGCCTAAACTTAGGGATAATTGGAAATTGTAAATCTGCGGCCTTGATAAATGAAGATTCCTCAATAGATTGGTGTTGTTTGCCACAATTTGATTCTGCATCTGTTTTTGGAAAAATTCTAGACTATAATATCGGTGGACAATTCAAAATTTCCTGTGATGAGAGTTATGTGATATCACAGTCTTATATTAAAAATACAAGTATACTTTGCACACGTTTTTCTAACGGTGATGACGCTTTTGAAGTCATTGATTTTATGCCTCGCTACAAAAAAGACAACAATATATATTATGCGCCTCCAGAAATCTCACGTGTTTTAAAACATCTTAAAGGAGCGCCCAAATACCGCGTTATTTATGATCCGAAATTGGAATATGCCGTTGGTGAAACAAAAAATTATGTAAAAAAGCATTTTCTCGTAAGTGTGGTAGACGACAAAAACTACGATACCCTGTTTTTATATACCGATTTAGACAAGAATGCAATTCTTAATGCAACAGAACACACGCTCACCGAAGATCACTTTATGAGTGTTTCTTATAACGAAAAAATACAGATTCCAAGTTTGAATCATATTCTATTTGAATTTGAGCGCACTAAAGTCTATTGGTTAAATTGGTGTCATAAGACGCCTTTATTTAAGCACTATAATGAAGAAATATTACGTAGCGCAATGACCCTGAAATTGCTCACATTTGAAAAAACGGGGGCGGTATTGGCGGCTGCAACTACCTCGTTACCCGAAACCATTGGAGAAGTACGCAATTGGGACTACCGTTTCTGCTGGATTCGAGATGCTTCAATGGTGATAAAGGTTATTGCCAAACTAGGACACACTCAAATTGTCAAAAACTTTATACGATACATTATTGATTTAGTTCCAGACAAAAACGAAAAATTACAAATCATGTATGGTATTAGTGGAGAAAAAACACTGACCGAAGAAACGCTAGAGCACCTTGATGGTTACCAAGGTTCAAAACCTGTGCGAGTTGGTAATGCTGCTTATATCCAAAAACAAAACGACATCTATGGAATTTTAATGGACGTGATTCATTACCAAATTGAAAGTTACACTCAAGATGATGAAAAGCACGAAGAGCTGTGGACCATTGTTAAATCTATAGTATGGGTGGTGCGTAAAAATTGGCAATTGGCAGATAAGGGAATTTGGGAGTTTAGACACGAAGACCGCCATTTTACCTTTTCTAAGTTATTGTGTTGGGTGGCAGTTGATAGGGCAATTAAAATTTCAAATATCATAGAAGGGGGTAAATCCGCGTCTAAATGGGAGTCGTTGCGGGAAGAAATCCACAACGATATTATGGAAAATGCATGGAATACAAAAAAACAAGCCTTTACCCAGTCGTACCAATCTGAACACCTTGACGCATCTGTATTGTTGATGGAATATTATGGTTTTATTGAGGGTAAAGACCCCAAATATATCAAAACAGTGAAAGCCATTGAAAAAGAATTGATGCATGAAGGCCTTTTGTTTCGCTACAAAAATGAAGATGATTTTGGCCTCCCAAGCTCATCATTTACAGTTTGTACATTTTGGTTCATCAACAGCTTGTATAAAATTGGTGAAGAAGATAAAGCCAAGTCGCTTTTTGACAAATTACTAGGATACAGCAACCACTTAGGGCTGTTTAGTGAGGACATTGACTTTAACTCAAAACAACTACTCGGAAATTTTCCCCAAGCTTATTCTCACCTAGCGCTTATTGATAATGCACTTAATTTCAATGCCTGATTAACAATCCCTAAAGCCCTGCCAATAAATTTCCAAGGCCGTCTTTAAATTGAAAGCCTTCCATGGTTCTGTATTTATTTAGCTTCTTGTTTGCTTCAAGCCCCCAAAGCAAAAACTCCATCATAAAAAATTGATCTTCAGCAAGACAATCCGATTGGTGGGTTGCCACTAGTTTTTCCAGATTAGGGACACCCCTTAAGGTATCGTGGTATACATTGTCAGGAAGACTATCTTCCAAAAACAATTCGTTATCCCCATAAAACCAACCCAACAACTGGTCATAAGGACCTTCTTCATCTTGCTTCTCAAGCTTTTTTATTTCAGGAAAATAGGTTGGAAATAAGGTTTTTATAGCTTGGTTTATTAAATGAAAAGATATCTGTTCAGCTCCTTCTTGTTCGCCCTCATAGACTAATTCTACTTTTCCATTTATGGCAGGGATAATCCCTAAAAAGTCAGACATTCTAATGCAGGTGATTTGTTCGCCAGACAAAAGCATGCGGCGTTCTGCAGCACTAATAAGGTTCTCAAAAGCTGTGATACTCATCCGAGCACTTACACCACTTTTGGAATCAACATATTCACTTTTTCTTGCCTCAAAACCAATCTGCTCCAAAATGTCACGCGCCAATTCCGGAACGTGAATAGCCTGTTGAGCTGCCTTGTTGGTTTGGGTCTCCTGCCAAGTTATGGCCTTGGCTGTCTCAAGATTGTGTGGGTAGTGCGTTAAAATTTGAGAGCCAATACGATCTTTAAGTGGGGTTACAATACTCCCGCGGTTGGTATAATCTTCTGGGTTGGCGGTAAAGACAAACTGTGTTTCAATTGGCAATCGAAGTTTGAATCCACGGATTTGAATTTCTTTCTCTTGTAAGATTGAAAAAAGTGCTACTTGAATTCGTGCCTGTAAGTCAGGTAATTCATTTAAAACGAAGATACACCTGTGAGCTCTTGGAATCATACCAAAATGAATTGCCCGCTCATCGGCGTACGACAGTTTAAGATTAGCGGCTTTAATTGGGTCAACGTCACCAATTAGATCGGCTACGCTTACGTCTGGTGTGGCTAGTTTTTCAAAAAAGCGATCGTCGCGATGCAACCAAGTTATCGGGGTATCGTCACCTTTTTCTGCAATAAGTGCCTTAGAAAAACTACTTATGGGTGCTAAGGGATCATCGTTTATTTCAGAGCCCTTAACCACAGGCACCCATTCATCTAGCAGATAGGTGATTTGTCTCGCCAGTCTTGTTTTAGCTTGGCCTCTCAACCCAAGCAGATTGATGCTATGGCCCGAAAGTAATGCTCGTTCTACGTCGGGAATAACTGTATTTTCATAGCCCAAAAGTCCTTCAAATGTTGGCTGCCCACTCTGCAAACGGGCTCTTAAATTTTGGGCCAGTTCTTGTTGAATGGAAAGAGGCGTGTAAGCTGTTTTTTTTAAGGCACCTAGTGTATTACTCTTTTTCATTTATTTCAATCTTTTTTTTCTGTTTTGTTCATAGTCTTCAAAAATCATTTCTCCCAATCCTTTTAAACCTGTAAAGAATGCCTTGCCTTTGTTAGCTTCTGTAAAATTGCGTACAAATTCTTTTAAATAAGAATCTTGCGCAATCATAAATGTGGTGATGGGAATGTGAAGCTTTCGTGCCTGCCGTGCCATATTGTAGCACTTATCCACTATGTAATCGTCTAGTCCCATGCTGTTTTTATAGTAACTTCCATCTGAGTTTTTGAGGCAGCTTGGTTTACCATCAGTAATCATAAAAATTTGCTTGTTGCTGTTTTTTCTTCGCCGCAATAAATCCATGGCCAAAGTAAGACCCGCAACTGTATTGGTATGATAAGGTCCTACTTGCAAGTAGGGAATGTCTTTTAATGCAATGGGCCAGGCATCGTTTCCAAACACCAAAATATCTAAGGTGTCTTTTGGGTATCGTGTGGTGATAAACTCAGCCAGTGCCATTGCTACTTTTTTGGCTGGAGTAATACGGTCTTCACCATACAAAATCATGCTGTGGCTGATGTCTATCATTAAAACAGTACTCATTTGTGTATTATAAAAGCTGTCTTCTACCACTAGGTCATCGTTATGCAAAATAAAGTCGTCTCCTGCAGTGCGTATTTGCGCATTACGCAAGCTTTCGGTCATGGATATTTTTTCAAGAGGATCTCCAAATTGGTAGGCTTTAAATTCGCCCGTATCGTCTGCACCCTGTCCTGTATTTTTGGTTTTGTGACTGCCGCTTCCTGCCTTTTTAAGTTTACCAAAAATTTGCTTTAGGGCGTGTTTACGCAATAGCTTTTCTGTTTTGGCAGTAAGTGACATGCCATCGCCATCACCCGTTCCATCTCCCTTTGGCTGAATGTAGGCGCGTTTTAAAAGGTCTTCGATAAAATCGTCTATTGTATATTCTGAATTGGTTAGCCCGTACTCTTTATCCAGTTCACGCAACCAATCAATGGCTTCGTCAAAATCGCCAGAAGTATGTGTGATGAGCTCCTTGAAAATTTCAAAAAGACGCTCGAATGGTGTTTGGTGCTTGGGTATGTGTCGCGTAAATGTAATCCCAGCAGCGGACAAGTTTAATTTCATAGCAATGTAAATGTACTAAAATCATTCGCAATTTTAAACTGGTTAGTTTCAATAACTGAGCTATTACAAAATTGGTACCTTTGTGAAAATTGCTTATGAAAAATCTGGTTATCATTGGTCACCCAGACCAAACCTCTTTCTGCTATAACGGAATCTTTAAAACCATTGTCGAAAGTCTAGAAAAAGCTGACGAGGATGTCGAAATTATCGACTTATATCGAGATAGTTTCAGCCGTCCAAGAGATGCGGTAATTGGCAAATATAAAGAATTGGTCACATGTTCTGATCGTATTTATTTTGTTTCGCCTGTGTGGTGGTTCAGGCTTACGCCTCGGATGGAAATATTTTTTGACGAGGTGCTAACACCTGGCTTTGCCTATCAGTTTGTCAATTTGACCAAACTATATGCCTATCCAAAGTCGTTTTTAAGTGACAAAAAAGTGCGTACTTACGTGACGCACGGGGCACCTGCGCTCCCTGTAAAAACCTTATACCTCAACTCCGTAAAATTACGTCTAGTTATGGGGGTTTATTCGTTTGTATTTGGGTGGAAACTTGCGCTCTTTACCAAAACCAAACAGTTTTGGTCAGTACCTTTTGTTTCTGACGCAAAGCGTAAAAAGTATCTAAAAATAGTAAGCAAAGACGTGCAGCGTGACATTAAAAAATAAAATAAAACGTATGAATAAAATATTTATGATCCTATTTTCAGCTGTATTGAGTATTCATTCAACAACTTTGGCACAAAACACCGAAATACAGCCCTACGAAGTCATTAAGGAAATCGACAGTGTTGAAATTCGATTTTATCCAAGTGCAACTTTGGTCCAGACAAGTGGTGGCGGCAACTTTGGTAAGCTATTCCGCTACATCTCAGGCAGTAATCAAGCTGAAGAAAAAATTGCCATGACAGCTCCAGTATACATGAATGAAGACAAATCAGAAATGGCTTTTGTAATGCCACTTGATGTACATCAAAAAGGAGCACCCAAACCCACGAGTGAGAATGTTAGACTTCGCATTACCGAGCCGCGCTATGTCGCTGCCATACGTTATAGTGGATATACTAGTGCAAGCAAAGAAGTAAAACACACAAAACGCCTAAGGAAGATACTTAAAAATAACAGCATTGAACCCAAAGGAGAGATTGAATTTTTGGGATATGATAGCCCTTATAAGTTCTACAACCGTCGCAATGAGGTCATGGTGGAAATTAACTACAAAAAATAAATATATCTATTTATGTTGATTGAAGAAAAGCTCAATGCATGGTCACATGGCATAGGTATTGGTTTAGGCATAGCTTGTTTGGTCTTAATGCTTTTGGACGTAGATCAATCAAATCCCTTTGGGCTGTTTAGCGTTATTGTCTATGGTATATCCATTATCTTATTGTTCCTGGCATCAACCTGCTATCACACCATAACAATAAGCAAGCGCAAACATTTCTTTAGGATTGCCGATCACATCAGCATCTACCTCCTGATTGCGGGTACATATACGCCATTGTTGTTAATCGCGGTTCCGAATGGCTTGGGCTGGATTATGTTTTGGGTGGTGTGGGGCATAGCATTTTTTGGTGTGGTCTTAAAGCTCTTTTTCACAGGTAAATTTGAGCGGTTTTCAACTTTCTTGTATCTAGCTATGGGCTGGCTGGCCATTATCCCTTACGCTGAACTCACTATAGCACTAGATCCTAAAGCCTTGACTTTGTTATTTGGCGGAGGTGCAGCTTACACGGTTGGGGTATTATTCTATACCATAGAACGAATACCATACAACCATTTTATTTGGCACCTGTTTGTTTTGGGTGGTGCGAGCTGCCATTTCTTTATGGTTTATTTGTATGTGATTTAAAGGACCTAAGCAGTATAAATAGTTCAAGCTGTAAATAAAACTATTAATCCCCTTCGTTTTTCTATTTTTGCCAAAACCTTTAGATGACCATTCTTATCCTTGGCAACGGCGGTAGAGAGCACACCTTTTGTTGGAAGCTTTCCCAAAGCGTACTAAAACCCAAGTTGTTTATTGCCCCTGGAAATGCGGGCACCGCTCAACTGGGCATCAATATTGAAATTAACCCCACAGACCTTGAAGCTGTAGCAAAAGCTGTTAGCAGCCATGCTATTGATCTTATTTTAGTAGGACCCGAAGCGCCCCTAGTCGCAGGTATTCACGATTATATTGCCAAACATCCAACCTTAAGCCATATTCCCGTGATAGGTCCAAAAGAAGAGGCCGCACAACTTGAAGGTAGTAAGGCCTATGCCAAGGCATTTATGGAACGACACAACATCCCCACTGCACCCTACAAACAATTTGACAAGCAATCGCTAAATAATGGATTGGCCTATTTGGAAACCATCCCTGCGCCTTACGTACTCAAGGCCGACGGTCTTGCAGCTGGTAAAGGCGTACTCATCATCCATGAACTCGATGAAGCTAAAGCGGCACTTACAGACATGCTGGCCAATAAAAAATTTGGTGCTGCTAGCGAGCAAGTTGTTATTGAGGGGTTTTTGGACGGCATTGAGCTTTCTTGTTTTGTACTTACAGATGGTGAAAGCCATGTAACCTTTCCTTTTGCCAAAGATTACAAACGCATAGGTGAAGGCGATACCGGACTCAACACAGGGGGTATGGGGGCTGTGTCTCCGGTTCCATTTAATGACGCTGTTTTTAAACAAAAAATTCACGATCGTATCATAACTCCCACCATGGAAGGGCTTAAAAAAGATAAGCTTGATTTTGTCGGTTTTGTGTTTATTGGTCTTATTCGTGTTGGTGACGATCCCTTTGTGATTGAATACAATGTGCGCATGGGAGATCCCGAAACCCAAGTGGTATTGCCCCGTATCAAAAATGATATAGCAGAGCTACTTTTAGCTACTGGTGAAAAACGTCTAGATGAAATCGAACTCCAAATCAGTACACAAGCTGCGGCAACCGTAGTAGGTGTGTCTGGTGGCTACCCAGAAGCCTACGAAAAAGGAAAGGTCATATCTGGTTTAACTGACGATGGACTTATTTTTCAAGCGGGAACTAATGAAGTTGATGGTCAAATAGTAACCAATGGTGGACGGGTCTTTGCATCAACAGGCTTCGGTACTGATGTGCAAGAAGCACTAACAGATGCATACAGCAACATGTCAAACATATCATTTGAGGGAATTTATTTCCGAAAAGATTTAGGTTTCGATTTATAGAAACGAGTGTGACGTGGAATCGAAGTCCTCATCGTTGTTGTCATTAAATTTCTTTAGCTGACTTAACCAGTAGAACAAGCCTGCAAAACCAATCATCAAAAAGAACCAGTTAAAGGCATTGGCAGCAAACCAATTGCTGGCGCTCAACTCACGAAGCATGTTAAGTGGAATAAAAAAGATTTCTTCGAACAGGTACGCAATGGCTTCAAAAACGGATTTCATAAAATTAATTTTACCATGCAAAAATACACCTAATGTTGGCACAAAGCAAATGCAAGATAGCTTTTAGATTTTGCGCTATCTTTGAAGAAAATTTCTACCATGAAAACCGCTCACGCGTTTAAAATTTTTGAAGAAAGTATCTCACAATATCACATTTTAGACAGTGTAGATCAGCCTTTTGAAAATCCCTATGAACCCAAAAACCTTGATTATTTATTATATCGCAAAAATTGGATTGATACGGTACAATGGCACTTCGAAGATCTAATTCGCGAACCTAGTATAGATCCCGTGTCGGCCTTAGAACTGAAACGTAAAATTGATGCTTCAAACCAAGAGCGTACTGATATGGTAGAATATATTGACAGCTATTTTTTAAAAGGATTTAGCAGAGTAAAGCTTCTGGACAGTGCTACCATCAATACGGAAAGTCCGGCTTGGGCCATAGACCGATTGTCTATTTTGGCATTGAAGATATACCATATGAACGAGGAAGCACATCGCCCTTTCGCTTCTGAAGAACACCATACTGCATGTGCTAAAAAACTCGCTGTTTTAATGGAGCAAAAATCAGATTTATCAACTGCCATTGACCAGCTACTCACTGACATGGAATCTGGCAAAAAGTACATGAAAGTGTACAAGCAAATGAAAATGTACAATGACGAATCCCTAAATCCCATCCTGTACCAGAACAAATCTTAATGGCTGCCAAACACATTATGATGCTTCGTTTCTCGGCTTTAGGCGACGTAGCAATGTGTTTGCCTGTATTGCGGTGCTTGATTCAAACATATCCAAAATTGCGAATAACAATTGTGACGCGAAATCGCTTTGCTCCTCTTTTCAAAGAGCTACCCAACACTACTGTTTTCTGCCCTGATTTTAGTGGTACCCACAAAGGAATTGGTGGACTCTACCACCTTTATAAAGCATTACTTGCAGCGCAACCCAACTCCATTGCTGATTTGCATAATGTGTTGCGCACTAAAATACTTCGTAGCTTCTTTGCGCCTCGTTTTTGGATACGAAAAGCAGTGCTTAACAAAGGTAGAAAAGCAAAAAAAAAGCTTACAAAACCACGTCAAAAAACCTTGGTTCCACTGGTTCCGCAAATTCACCGTTATGCCCAAGTATTTGAGCGATTGGGCTTTCCAATCTCTCTAGACACACATGAATTCCCACCAAAACCGCTTTGCCCTAATACGGAAGCGTTAAAGCTAAACCAAAGTAAAAAGTGGATTGGTATAGCACCTTTCGCTGCCCACAAAGGCAAGCAATATCCGCTAGACCTAATGCAAAAGGTTGTTGCATTTTTACAACAAGAATATCAAATTATTTTATTTGGTTTTGGACGTGAAGAGCGTGAACAATTAGACGTATGGGCAAAGGCCTATCAGAATGTAGTAAACGCAACCAGCGTATATGCTTTTGATGCGGAACTACGGCTAATTGCCCAACTCCAGTTGATGATTTCCATGGACTCTGCTAATGGACACTTGGCAGCCAATTACGGAGTACCAGTCATTAGCCTTTGGGGGGCTACACATCCTTTTTTGGGGTTTGCCCCTTTTGGACAGGCAGAGGCCAATAGCCTCACTGCAGACCGTTTGCAATATCCCTTCTTGCCTACTTCTATCTACGGTAATAAAATCCGTCGTAGTTATGAAGATGCCATGCGAACCATAGATCCAAAAACAGTAATAGAACTGGCGCTTAAAATATTGGATAAAAAATAAGGATCAAAAAATCTATATTTGTCTGAACGCACCTTTTTATGTTTAAAAAATTTATTTATCTGCAGTGGAAGTCTTTTTTTAGAGCGGCTGGTGTTGCCACCAAGCTTGCGCAAAAAATATTAATTGGAGTTGTTTTGGCCAGTTTTGCTTTAATTTTTTCTGAGCTTGCTTCTTCTGCGTTTTTTAAAATTCAAGATGATTTTGACTTGGATCCCTTACCAACTGTAAGTGGGTTTTTAATTTATGCTTTAGTACTGTGGGTAGTAATCCGCTATTTTATTCAAAAAATGCCTATGGTGCATGTGAAGCCCTTATTGGCAATGCCCTTTTCCAAAAAGAGTATTGTGCATTTTGGACTAACCAAGAGCATTATCAGTTTTTTTAATATTGTTAACCTATTCTTTTTTATCCCGTTTGGCTTTATTCTCATCAGTAAAGACTACAGCCTCTGGGGTGTTATTAGCTGGTGGATAAGCATTGGCAGTATCATTTTGGCAACCAATTTTTTGAACGTGTTACTCAATAGTCAAGACAAATTGTTGTTAATAACAACCGTTATTTTGATTGCATTGTTTGGATTACAGTATTACAAAATTTTTGACATCACAACTTTTTCAGAGCCTGTATTTATGGCGCCTTACAACCAGCCGCTTTGGGCTTTGGTTCCTATAGTGCTCATGTTGTTTTCGTATCGTTGGAGTTTTAATCACTTTCTAAAGAAATTGTACATGGACAGCGATGAAATGCGTCCTAAGAATGAAGTACAACGCGCAACCGAGCTCAAATGGTTGGATGGTTTCGGGCGCACTTCCTTTTTTCTAAAAAATGACATTCGACTCATTGTAAGAAATAAACGTGCTCGTATGGCCGTTTGGATGGGCTTTGCCTTCTTGTTTTATGGGCTTATTTTTATGATGGATATTTACGATACGCCCGTAATTAAGGTTTTCGTAGGTGTTTTTGTCAGTGGTGGTTTTCTTTTCAGTTTTGGTCAGTTTGTTCCGAGTTGGGATAGCGGATATTACGCACTAATGATGACACAAAATGTACCTTATAAGGAATATTTAAAATCCAAGTGGTGGTTAGTTGTTGTTGGTACTTTAGTTAGCATTCCTCTAGCAAGCTTCTACATCTTTTTTAGTTGGGAAAGTTACTTGGCAATCATAGCTGGAGGCATCTATAACATTGGCGTAAATGCTCATATGGTCCTGCTTTCAGGGGCCTACACAAGAACACCCATTGACCTTAATTCAATGCAGCAAGCCTTTGGTGATAAAAAGTCTTTTAATGTAAAAACTATCCTGCTTGGTATACCAAAAATATTTTTGCCCATGTTTATTTTTTTCATCGGGTTTTTGGTGCATAGTAAGCTTATGGGCTTTATACTAATCGCTGTCGTTGGTCTACTAGGGTTTGCATTTAGAAACCTTGTTTTTGGTTGGATTGAAAAAGTATACCAAGAAGAAAAATACGAAACACTTGCCGCTTATAAACAAAAAAACACATGATTGATATCAACTTCCTTTCAAAAAAATACGGAGAACAAACAGTGCTCGACATAGATATTTTAAACATCCCAAGCGGACAGACTTTTGGACTAGTAGGCAACAACGGCGCAGGAAAAACTACCCTCTTTAGTCTTATCTTAGACTTAATTGAACCAACCACTGGCTTGGTAAAAAATAATGATGTAATTGTTTCAAAAGATGAGAGCTGGAAAACGCATACCGCTGCTTTTATCGATGAGCAATTCCTTATTGGTTACCTCACCCCTGAAGAGTATTTTTATTTTGTAGGCGGCTTACGCAATATGAAAAAAGATGCCATTAAGGCTGCTTTGGAACCTTATAAAGACTTTTTTCACGGTGAAGTACTGGGACAAAAAAAGTATATCCGTGACCTGTCTAAAGGAAATCAAAAAAAGGTGGGAATTGTTGGAACGCTCTTATCCAACAACCCTTTGGTTATTTTAGATGAGCCTTTTGCCAACTTAGACCCCACCACACAAATTCGCCTAAAAAAACTGTTAAAAGAAGAGGCAAGCGCAACTGGAAAAACCTTTTTAATTTCCAGTCATGATCTGCAGCATGTAACAGATGTTTGTGACAGAATTGTGGTCCTTAACAAAGGAAAAATAGTTCGTGATGAAAAAACATCTTCCAAAACACTTAAAGAGCTTGAAGCTTTTTTCCAAGAGCAGTTGTAGTTTGTTTATACTAAAAACTGATATTTTGAGTTTTTATCATAGGTTTACAACATGAGAAATGCCGTTCTTATTTGCGTAATTATTTTGCTCGCCATTGGGTGTTCTACCAAAAAAGATGCTGCTGTGAACCGCTTCTACCACAAAACTAACGCTAAGTTCAACCCCCTTTTTAATGGAGAAGAAGCACTTAGATACGGTCTTTTGGACATCACACTAAATCACAATGATAATTATTGGTTGCGCTTGCCTGTTGACCCATATGTCTTGCCAGAAGCATATGCAGCAGAAGATGTGACCCCAAACGAATTTTTTGATCGCGTACAGGGCAAAGCGGTGCTTACGGTACAGAAACACTCCATGCTCATCAAAGGAGAACAACGCAACAATCAAATTGCAAGGGCATATTTATTGTTGGGTAAGGGCAGATATTATAGTGGGAAATATCTTCAAGCTATTGAAGCTTTCACTTATTTGATTAAAAATATGTCAGGTGATGATTTGTCTATTGTAGCTGAACTCTGGCGTGCAAAAAGTTATTTGGCTTTAGGACAACACGATAGAGCGGCACGAGAGCTATTCAATATTGCCCAGTCGGGCTTGCTCAACAACAATCAATATGCAATCAGTCAAGCTGCGCTCGCAGATGCATTGCTAAGAGAAGAAAAAGACAGTTTGGCTACTGAGTTCCTGACAAAAGCCTTTGCCATAGAAAAATCAGCTTCCAAAAGAGGTAGGTATGCCTTCCTGTTAGGACAGATTTATGAAGATCTCAACTATTCGGATTCTGCTATTGTTGCCTATCAACATGTATTGGACTTGAACCGTCGGCTTCCTCGTAAATTATGGATTCACGCACGCCTAGCACAACTTAAAAACAACAAGCCCAAAGACGAAGAGACTCTTAAGGCTTATAAGCGTTTGTTAAGAAGCGATGAGGACCGAAGATTTAGAGATAAAATTCACTATTTCTATGGAACTTATTTGCTCAAGGGCAAAGACACCATTAACGCAGAAACTGAACTAAAAGCATCACTGCAAACCAAAACCAATGATAAGTATCTTAAATCATTAATTTATGAGCAATTGGCCCTTAACCGCCTAGACCAAGTGTCTTTTGTTAAAGCTGGTGCTTATTTAGACAGCACTCTTCAAAATCTTAAAACTGAGACTAAGCGTTACAGGAAAGTAGCTCGAAAACGTAAAAAACTTGATGACATCATCAATTACGAAAAAACAATTACAGAAACCGATAGTCTGCTGCGTCTTATTGATATGCCAGAGGAAGCACAAAAAGCCGTTGTGAATGCATATATCGAAAAAATAATTGCAGAAAAAGAAAAGGCTGAAGCTCAAGCAAAAGGAGGAAGCAATGTTTTGGCAACTAAGCTCGGCGATTTCTACTTTTACAATAGCCGTCAAGTATCCAAGGGAAAGATTGACTTTCAACAAAAATGGGCAAATACAGCATTGGCTGATAATTGGAAGTATGACCCTACAAAAAGCATCACTGCTGAAGAAGAAACGTCAGAAGTTGAAAGTATAGCTGAAGTCATTGACCCCAAATTAAATCCAAAGACCTATTTGTCACAAATCCCACCCCCTGAGGCGCGCGATAGCCTGCAGCGACTTCAAAACGAAGCCTATTTTCAGGCGGGCTTAGCTTATAAAGAACAATTTTTAATCAACAGCTTTGCCATTGACAGATTCAATTCTCTCTTGGCTGCCAATCCGGATATGAGTTATATTCCGCCTACATTATACCATATGTATGGTTTATATAATGACAATCCTGCACAACAACGCAAATGGCGTTCTAAAATATTAGCCTCTTATCCAGAGAGTGATTATGCCAAAATAATTCAGAGCCCCGATATTTTGGCAGAAACATTATTGGCCAATCAAGCTGAAATAAATGCTGCTAAGGCCCAATTTAAAGCACAAGAGTTTAAAGCTGTTATTGAACAAAGTGAATATTTTATTCCTCAACTTACAGATAAAGAATTACAAGCGGAGTGGGCATTGCTACGCGCTACGGCCATTGGCAGGCTCGATGGGCTAAAAGCCTATAAGGAGGCTTTAACCTCTATTGTGCAAACCTATGCAAAAACCAATGGTGCTCAAAAAGCACAAGCACAAATTGATGGCTTTGATGTTTATAACGATATAGCATTGAGAACAAATGAAAAGGCTAAGTTTATTATCATAAGGTCCTTTAAAGATCGTGAGCAATCAGAAGCAGACAAAGCGTGGCTAGAGGCTTGGTTAGCTGAAGAAGGTATTGAAGACTTATTGCGTGTATCAATTGATGTTTTTGATCGAGATGTTGAGACATTGGTAATTCACGGTTTCCTATCAATAAATAGCGCAAAAGAAACTGTAGAGATTTTGCGCAAAAATAATTCGCATTTGTTGGCATCCAAAAATATTGTAATTTCGGCTTCCCAATATCGTAATGCGTTTGTAAGTAAACGGCTAGAACAATTGGAAAATTAAATGACATGTTTTCAGATAAAAAACAAAAAAATATGGATTCAAAGAATAATGTAAAAATCAATTTTGTAGAACCCAATACTAAAATTATTGGTGAAATTGAATCAAAGTCTGACTTTCGCATAGATGGGACTTTAGAGGGTAAAATAAATACCTCAGGCCGTGTGGTAATTGGCAAAGAAGGAACTGTTAATGGCGAAGTACATTGTGGCTATGCCGATATTATTGGCAATTTCAATGGAAGTCTATCTGTGGACGGACTGCTAACCATAAAATCTGATGGTATTATGGAAGGACAAGTTACTGTAGGCAAGCTTGCTGTTGAATCTGGCGCCACATTAAACGCACAATGTAGTATGAAGACTCCTTCAGTAAAGTCAATGGTTGATGAAAAATCCCGAAAAGCAGAAAAAACGGCCTAAAACTTGGGCAGTCCTTTCTGGACTAACCATTCAAATGGGTGTTAGTCTATATCTTGCGTCAATTGCTGGAAAAGCTCTTGATTTCCGATTGGAAACAGGTAAAATGGTAACCTTGCTTCTGCTCATGTTGGTCCTAGCGGTTAACATATATGGGCTAGTAAAGTTCTTAAATCGTTACGAATAGGCTTCAGCTTTCGTTTTTTAAGGCATATTTTTTGTTTTTTGGGCAGGGCTCAAACAATAAATACGTCTTAATTTTTCGACATATTATCTTTTTTTCTTGTAGCTAAAAGTGTACATTTGCTGCGTTTAAATTTCGACGAAACGTCAGGATAATAGCAAAACCATTGAAAAAATCACTTCTTGTAATTTTTACGCTTGTTTTAGCATCCCATGTGTTTGCTGTTTCTAATGATAAGGAGCCTGAAAAAAAGAGTTCGCTTAAAGAGGAAATCAAAGCATATATTCAACATCATCTTAAAGATTCTCACGATTTCTATTTGGGTTCTTACAGGGAAGGTGACAAAAAAAAATACATTGGTTATATCGGCCTGCCCGTAATTCTTTGGGACAATGGACTTGTGATATTTTCATCAGCTAAATTCAAGCATGGTAATGCGTTAGTGTCAAAAGGAAGTAATCACTACAAGCTTAATCACGGAAAAATTTATAAAACAAACGAGGAGGGCACCATCAACTATGATGACGCGAACCATGCTGTAAATGAAAAGCCACTT
Source organism: uncultured Flavobacteriaceae bacterium (assembly GCA_964014735.1). Lineage (GTDB taxonomy): Bacteria > Bacteroidota > Bacteroidia > Flavobacteriales > Flavobacteriaceae > UBA7446. The sequence goes on from CAXHBH010000011.1 coordinate 20,348, forward strand.
GACCTTTCCATGACCAAGAGCGTTATGACCATGCTATTTACAGCTTTATTGATGTTTTTCTTATTCCGCTCTTTAGCAAAATCTTATGCTAAAAACGGAGGTGTTGCTGCTGGTATAGGTCGCCTCTTTGAACCCATAATTTTATATATCCGCGACGATATTGCCATCCCAAATATTGGAGAAAAATACCACGGTCGCTACATGAGTTTTTTACTAACTGTATTTTTCTTTATCTGGTTTTTAAACCTTTTGGGACTTACGCCACTAGGTATTAACGTTACTGGAAATATTGCCATCACTTTTGGATTAGCGTTACTTACATTTTTATTGACCAATTTGACCGCCAACAAGAACTATTGGGCGCATATCTTTTGGATGCCAGGCGTACCAATTCCAATGAAAATACTCCTAATTCCAATTGAACTATTGGGTGTGATTATCAAACCTTTTTCTTTGTTGATTCGTTTGTATGCCAACATGCAAGCTGGACATATCGTATTAATGAGCCTCATTGGGCTTATGTTTATTTTTAACAATTGGTTAGGTAGCAGTTTGTCTTTTTTATTGGCTTTCGCTATCTCCTTAATCGAATTATTAGTGGCCGCATTGCAGGCCTATATATTCACCATGCTATCGGCACTCTATTTTGGGTTTGCCGTTGAAGAACATCATGATGAAGCGCATTAAACATAAACATTAACAATTAAATATACACACATGGAAATTCCAGTAATCGTAGGTGCAGGTCTCGTCGTTATAGGCGTAGGTATGGGAATCGGTAGAATCGGTGGTTCAGCTATGGAAGCTATTGCTCGTCAACCTGAAGCATACGGGAAAATTCAAACAGCTATGTTGATTGCAGCCGCTCTTATTGAAGGGATTGGTTTTGCAGCACTATTTGCTGTATAGTAAAACACAAGTTTTAGATAAGCAGCGGCTAGGTTGCTGCTTGTCTTACTTAAATACAACCCTATGGAAAAATTATTAGGCGAATTTTCGTTTGGTTTGTTTATTTGGCAAACAGCAATTGTGGTTGCACTTCTTTTATTGCTCCGCAAATTTGCATGGAAACCCATACTAAACACCATTAACGAAAGGGAGGAAAGCATTCGCTCAGCTATGAAATCGGCAGAAGAGGCTCGTGCAGAAATGCAAAACCTTCAATCTGACAATGAGCGAATTCTCAAGGAAGCACGTGCTGAAAGAGATAGCTTACTAAAAGAGGCGCGCGAGCTACGTCAAAAAATGATTGATGATGCGAAGGGCGAAGCGAAAGTTCAAGCAGAGCAACTTATTGCGCAAGCCAAAGAAGCGATTGAAAGTGAAAAGCAAGTGGCTATTACTTCTCTGAAAAATGAAGTAGCCGACCTATCAATTCGAATAGCAGAAACAATTACTAAAGAGCAGCTTTCTTCGGATAAAAAGCAAACCGAATTGATACAGAAGCTACTTAAAGATGTTGATCTCAAAGCATGATAGGAACTAGAGCAGCATTACGTTATGCCAAAGCAGCCGTGCAAAAGGCCATCGAAGATGGTCAATTGGACGCACTTGCCAAAGACATGGAAACGGTATACGATACCGTACAAAATAACCGTGACCTAGAAGCTGTTTTGCAAAGCCCTATAATCAGCAGTGATTTGAAGCACAATACGCTTCAAGCTGTTTTTACAAAGTGTAGCGATGCCGGTAAAAACCTATTACGCCTTGTTGCTGAAAACAACCGTACGCACAACCTTGATGGTATTGCGTTTAAGGTTAAAGAGCTATACCAAGACCATTTGGGGTTGGTTGAAGCAATTGCCACAACAGCAGTGCCCATCACTCCCGAATTAGAAAAAGAAATTTTAATTAAAGTGGCCGCACTCACAGATAAGAAAGTGACCTTGGTCAATAAAGTAGACCCTACCATTATTGGTGGGTTTATATTAAGACTTGATGATGTAGCGCTCAATGCGAGTGTCGCTTATCAACTCAACTCATTAAAACAAACGTTACGTTCAAACGCAATATCATGGCAGAAGTAAAAGCCGCGGAAGTATCCGCGATATTAAAACAGCAATTAACAGGATTTGACAGCAGTGTCTCTCTTGATGAAGTAGGGTCAGTACTCCAAGTGGGTGATGGTATTGCCCGTGTATATGGTTTATCGAATGCGCAATACGGCGAATTGGTGACTTTCAATTCTGGTTTAGAAGGAATTGTACTTAACCTTGAGGAAGATAATGTGGGAGTAGTACTCTTGGGTCCGTCTAAAGGAATTAAAGAAGGTGATACGGTTAAGCGTACACAACGCATTGCCTCCATTAATGTAGGGGAAGGTGTTGTAGGTCGTGTGGTTAACACGCTTGGTGTGCCAATTGATGGTAAAGGTCCTATTGAAGGAGAAACCATTGAAATGCCGCTGGAGCGCAAAGCGCCAGGAGTAATTTACCGCCAGCCGGTAAACGAGCCACTTCAAACAGGAATTAAATCAATTGATGCCATGATCCCAGTAGGACGTGGACAACGTGAATTAGTTATTGGTGACCGCCAAACGGGTAAAACCACAGTTTGTATTGACACCATATTAAATCAAAAAGAATTTTACGACGCAGGTGAGCCTGTATACTGTATCTATGTAGCCATTGGGCAAAAGGCATCTACAGTTGCTGGAATTGCCAATACACTTCAAGAAAAGGGTGCTATGGCTTATACAACTATTGTAGCGGCAAACGCATCTGACCCTGCGCCAATGCAGGTTTACGCTCCATTTGCCGGTGCGGCTATTGGAGAATATTTCCGTGATACAGGTCGTCCAGCCCTGATTATCTATGATGATTTGTCAAAGCAGGCTGTTGCTTACCGAGAAGTTTCTCTTTTGCTTCGTCGCCCACCAGGCCGTGAAGCATATCCGGGAGATGTTTTTTACTTACACTCACGTCTGTTAGAACGTGCGGCCAAAGTAATTGCTGATGATAGCATCGCCAAGCAAATGAACGACTTACCTGATGGGCTTAAGTCTAAAGTTAAGGGGGGCGGTTCACTTACAGCATTACCCATCATTGAAACACAAGCAGGTGACGTATCTGCTTACATCCCAACTAATGTAATTTCAATTACCGACGGCCAAATATTCTTAGAATCTGACCTATTTAACTCTGGTGTACGTCCAGCTATTAACGTTGGTATTTCTGTATCACGTGTGGGCGGTTCAGCACAGATTAAGTCCATGAAAAAAGTAGCTGGTACACTGAAGCTTGACCAAGCGCAGTTCCGTGAGTTGGAAGCCTTTGCCAAATTTGGTTCTGACCTAGATGCAGCAACCATGAACGTAATTGAAAAAGGAAAGCGCAATGTGGAAATCCTAAAACAAGCCCAAAATGACCCGTTTACGGTTGAGGATCAGATTGCAATTATATTTGCTGGATCAAAAAACCTATTACGCCAAGTTCCCGTTAACAAGGTAAAAGAGTTTGAACAAAGCTATTTGGAGTTGCTAAAAGCCAAACACCAAGGCGTGCTTGATACACTTAAATCAGGAAAGCTCACTGATGAGGTTACAGAAATTCTAACTAAAGTAGCTGCTGATTTATCCGCTCAATACGCATAACAAATGGCAAATCTTAAGGAAATACGCAACCGGATAAGTTCTGTATCGTCTACAATGCAGATTACCAGTGCCATGAAAATGGTATCGGCAGCCAAGCTCAAAAAAGCACAAGATGCGATTACGGCCATGCGTCCTTATGCAGCCAAGCTTACCGAATTGCTGCAGAACTTAAGTGGTGCCCAAGACAACGAAAGTCCATATACAACTGAACGCCCTGTTAAACGCGTACTTTATGTCGCAATCACATCAAACCGTGGGCTTTGTGGTGGATTTAACGCAAACATCGTCAAAGAAGTCAAAGCTCGTGCTACAACATCCGAAACAGCTATTGCTGTATTTACAGTTGGTAAAAAAGGCCATGACATATTAAGCAAAGATTTTGAGATGGAAGGTCATGAAACTGCCATATATGATGATTTGACATATGCCAATGCCGTTAAACTGGCGCAAAAACTCATGGGTGGTTTTGTAAATGACGTTTATGACGAAGTACACTTGGTATACAACAGGTTTAAAAATGCAGCTACGCAACTGGTGACTGTAGAGCCGTTTTTACCCCTCGTTCCTGAAACTAATGACGGCCAAACAGAAACAGATTATATCTACGAACCCGGCAAAGATGCCATTTTCAATACATTGCTTCCAAAAGCACTTAAAATGCAATTGTTTAAGGCACTTCGTGATTCTTTTGCTAGTGAGCACGGAGCACGTATGACCGCCATGCATAAGGCTACAGATAATGCAACCGAGCTTCGCGACCAATTGAAGCTTACATACAACAAAGCACGTCAGGCGGCGATTACCAACGAAATCCTAGAGATTGTTGGTGGTGCCGAAGCGCTGAACGGCTAAATTAATTTAGGTTACAAAAAAATTTATATGCCTATATTTTTTCCTCACTTGGGGAGCATTAACTTTTTGCATGTTTAAGCACCCTGTTGTGAAAATCTAAAGTTCTATTTCGTCGTAATTTTTAGCAGATTCCCTTTTATACTGGACAATGGTCGTAATTTTTCCATCAACTATCCAAAATCGTTCAAATAAATATGATGCCTGTTTTTCCTGTTCCTTGAAATAACGAATATCTGTAGATGGAATAGACACCACAGCAATAGAATCATCTTCGAGTGTTTGCGTTGACATTCCGTGTGGCTCCCAGGTTAAAGAATCCAGTGTGGAAAAATAAGATTCATATAGTTCTTTACTGACCTGTAACTCTTCTCCAGAATAGGAATATATTTTTGCGTCTTTTGAAAAATAACTCACTATTTTTTCCGCATCCATGGCATTGTAGGCCTCACCAGCCATTTTTATAAGTTCAATGTTATCTTTACTGCCAAGCTTAAATGATTTTCCTTTTAGGTTGCCCATGTACCACTCACCAACTGTAGCTATTTGAGAAGTTTGGTTTGTGCTACATGAAGTAAGGAAAAACGCTGATATTATAAAAGCAATATGTTTCATTTATTATTAAATTTCTTAAATATAATGTTCTTTTTTTAAACAAGATTTCTCAAAATGTGTAACGCTTATATTATTTTTGGGTGTTTACAAAAGTCCCATAAGTCTGTTTATTATAGCAGTTGAAACTTACTGTTTTTCTTATTTTTAAAACATGAAAATTAATATTATCAATAAATCGTCTCATGACCTTCCGTCTTATGAAACGCTTGCTTCAGCAGGAATGGACTTACGGGCTCACCTTGAGGCGCCAATTACCTTAAAACCCTTAGAACGAGGGCTTATCAAAACAGGTTTGTTTATGGCGCTCCCTGTTGGGGTTGAAGCTCAAGTACGTCCTCGAAGTGGACTTGCGCTCAAAAAAGGAGTATCGGTATTAAATGCTCCCGGCACTATCGATGCAGACTATAGAGGTGAAATTGGCGTTATTCTCATAAATTTGTCTAGTGAACCATTTACAATAGCTTCGGGTGATCGTATTGCCCAATTGGTATTTGCAAAGCATGAACGTACCGATTGGATAGAAGTTATATCCCTAGAAGAAACAGAAAGAGGAGCTGGTGGTTTTGGTAGTACAGGTATAAAATAACTTATGAAGATAATCGTTCCCATGGCGGGCAGAGGCTCACGTTTACGCCCGCATACATTAACTGTCCCAAAGCCGTTAATTCCAGTAGCTGGAATGCCTATTGTTTACCGATTGGTGCGTGATATTGCCAAACTACTTCCGAAGCCTATTAGTGAAATTGCCTTTGTGCTGGGTGACCCCGCTTACTTTGGTGAGGCAGTCGTTGAGGCACTTACAGATTTAGCTAATAGCCTGGGTGCCAAAACATCTATTTACCGCCAAGACCAACCACTTGGAACAGGTCATGCCGTAATGTGTGCAGCACCTTCGCTTTCCGGTCCTGCGGTTATTGCCTATGCTGACACCTTGATTCGTGCCGATTTAACCCTCGATCCAGAAGCAGATAGCGTTATTTGGGTAAAACGAGTAAAAAATCCAGAGCAGTTTGGTGTGGTGCAACTAGACAAAACAGGTTCCATAAGTGGATTGATAGAAAAACCACGTGATTTTGTTTCAGATCTCGCCGTAATTGGGATTTATTATTTTAAAGAAATCGGTTTATTAAAAAATGCCTTACAAGTCGTTTTAGACGAAAAGCTAACCCATGGAGGTGAATACCAAATCAACGATGGTATTTTGCATATGATGAAAGAAGGCAGGCGTTTTGTGCCTGGAGAGGTTAGTGCATGGATGGACTGTGGAAATCCAAAGGTAACTGTTGAAACCAACGGAAAAATGCTAGATTGTTTGGCAGCAGAGGGTGCTAGTCTTGTTGGGAAAGCTACACTTGAAAATAGCCAAATTATTGCTCCGTGTTTTATTGCGGATGGTGTTGTCCTCAAAAATACAACTGTCGGACCACATGTATCCATTGGGGCCAATACAATTATTAAAGATAGTACAGTTAAAAACAGTATCATTCAAACAAACTGCCAGATTGAAAAAGCCAATATAGAAGGTGCCATGATTGGCAATCATGTCCGTTACAGCGGAACGCAAACACAAGTAAGCATTGGAGATTATTCGAAATTGCAATAGCAGATGAAAAAATCAGGTCTTATTGTAGTTGGTTTGCTAATGTTCATGGGCTGTAAATCCCTAACACCAGTGGCCACGACCAATGCAATTGATACGAGCCTGCGTTCACGGGCATTACAAAATCATATTGAAGATAATGCGCTACAATATCAAAGTTTACAATGGCGGGGGCAAGCTTTAATTGAGCGAGAAGGAAAGCGACAAAAAATTAGCGTTACACTTCGTCTAAAAAAAGACGAAGGTATCTGGGTGAGTGGATCAGTGATTATCCCATTAGCACTTGCTTTTATAACGCCCAAACAACTTCAGTTTTATGAAAAAATAAATAGGCAATATGCACAAATTGATTATGGACAAGTAAAAAATTTAATTGGCGCACAAATTAATTATAGAATGGTTGAGCATATCATCACGGCCAGTCCAGTGGATAAACGCGCGCTCAAACGTGCAAAAATAACTTTTACTCAAAACACTTATGTGCTTAGTTCAAAAAAAAGAAGGGTTTCGTTAATTTGGAAGTATGATGCCGCTTTCAGGCTTATATCACAACAAATTTCAACCGCTAAGACAAGTGTTCGCATAGATTATAATGACTATAAGCTAATTGATAATCAATGGATACCCGAGCAACTAAGTGCGACTTTACTTGGAGCAGACAAAAGCACTATGTTGAAATTACAATCCAAACAAACGCAGTTAAACAGAAAATTTAAAATGCCTTTTGAGATACCTAAAGGATACGCAAAAATTAAACTGCCATGAAAAAATGGGTTTGGCTTTTGATGCTTGTTCCTGTATTGACTTTGGCTCAAGACAAAAAAGCTGCGCTTGAAGAACAGAAAAAGCGCCTTCAAAAAGAAATTGTTCAAATCAACACATTGATAAAAACTAGTGCCAAAAAACGCTCCGATGTCTTAACACAAGTAGAGACGGTTCAACTAAAAATGGATCGGCAAGATGCGCTTATTCGACTCACTAACCGCCAAATAAATAGACTCAACCAAGAAATAAATTTAAACCTGCGCAACATAGAAAAGCTAAGGGGCGAACTCATAGTGCTAAAAAAAGATTATTCGGAAATGGTTATTTCAGCTCGAAAAAATAAGTCCACCCAAAATCATTTGATGTTCTTACTATCTTCCGAAAGTTTTTGGCAAGCCTACAAACGTATGGTCTACATGAAGCAATATACTGCTTACCGAAAACAGCAGGGAGAACAAATAGCCGCCAAAACCAAAGCCCTACAGGAATACACCACAAGCCTAGTTTCACAACGCAAAGACAAAAAGGAGCTAATTGAGGAAAATAGGGAAGCACAAAAAAAATTAGACAGCATCAGAAAAAGACATAATAAACTTGTTTTAGATTTAAAAAAACGAGAAAGAAATTACTACGACCAAATCAAGAAAAAACAAAAACAACAGCAAATAATTGATAAAGAAATTGCACGGCTTATTCGCGAAGCTATTGCTGCGTCAAATAAAAAAGCAGGAACAAAGACTGGAAACTTTGTATTGACTCCAGAAGCCAAAGTCCTTGCTGCCAACTTTGTTTCCAACAAAGGACGCTTGCCTTGGCCTGTGGAAAAGGGAATTGTTACGCAACAATTTGGCACACAACGTCACCCCATTGTTCGCACCACAACCATCAAAAGCAATGGTGTAACTATTTCTGTTCCAGCTGGTACAACCGCTAGAAGCGTTTTTGAAGGTAAAGTGTTAAATATTGTACAATTTAAGGGCAGCAACCCCATTGTTCTGGTTCAGCACGGCAACTATATAACAACCTACAAGAATCTCAGTAAGGTATATGTAAAAAAAGGGGATCGACTAACAGCCAAACAAGTTATTGGAGAAGTCTTTACCAATAAGGATACAGGAAAAACTACTTTACAATTTAGCCTGTTTCAGAACACCTCACCACAAAATCCTGCCTTGTGGCTATACCAAATGAAATAACAATTTAATGCTTTATCAACTTGAGGTGTATAAGTAGGAGTCATTGTAAAAGATTTTAGTATTTAAAAATAAAGAAGCTCTCTTTTACAAACAAATATTAGTGATGCTGTTTTATCTTAGCTATGTATTTGCCAACCATGTCAAACTCAATGTTGACCAAGTCTCCTTTCTGAAGTTGATGAAAAACAGTATGCTTATAAGTGTATGGAATAATGGCTACTCCAAAAGTATAGGATGTTGAACCCACAACAGTCAAACTGGTACCATTCACACAAATAGAGCCTTTTTCGATGGTAATATTTTTAGAGTCTTTGTTGTAAGAAAAACGATACAACCAGCTGCCGTTTTGGTCTTCGATACTAGTACATGTGGCTACTTCATCCACATGTCCTTGCACCAAATGTCCGTCTAGTCTATCACCAAGCCGCATGGCGCGCTCGAGGTTAATTTTATCCCCAACAGCCCATTGTTTTAGTGCTGTTTTATCCAGAGTTTCCTGTATAGCAGTGACAGTATAATCATTGCCGTGAATGGCAACAACCGTAAGACATACACCATTGTGAGCTAAACTTTGATCTATCTTGAGCTCATGGGTGATGTTACTTGAAAGCGAATAATGCACATTCCCACCTTCGCGTTCAATACGCATTATGGTGCCCATCGTTTCAATGATTCCTGTAAACATAAGCGGCAAATCCTTTACCTTTGCCAAGCAAAAATACACAAAATGCCAACGTTACCCATTATTGCAATTTCTATTGGAGATCCTAACGGAGTTGGGGTGGAAATTATGCTGAAAACATTTCAAGATAATAGCTTGTTTGAGCATTGTATTCCTGTAGTATATGCTAGTGTAGATTTTATACAGAAACAGCAACTACATTTTGATACAAAAGTTCCTTTGAGCTTGGTGGAGGAGGCGCCTAAAGAAGCTGTTTTAAATATTGTTAGGATATGGAAAATCGATACAGAAGTAGCATTTGGCAAACAAACTGCTGAGGCGGGAGTACTCGCTTTTGAGTCACTACAAGCTGCTGCTACCGCAGTCCAAAAAGGAGAAGCCAATGCTCTTGTTACAGCTCCCATAAATAAAGCAGCCATAAAAAGCCTTTCTTTTCCTTTTGCTGGACATACACACTATTTAGGGGCATTGTGGGGGGGGAATGCCTTAATGCTATTGGCACATGATGCACTTCGCATTGCTTTGCTAACCGACCACATTCCGCTTCACAGGGTTACGGATGCAGTAACAGTAGATTTAATCAAGCAAAAAACAAAAAAGCTCAGCCAAGCGCTTGAAAACGATTTTGGTTGTCAAGCGCCTAAAATTGCACTACTTGGAATAAATCCACATGCGGGTGATCAAGGGGTTATAGGAAACGAAGATGATACAGTTTTAAAACCTGCTATTGTATCCTTAAAAAAAGATGGTATTTTAATCTCTGGGCCTTTTGCTGCTGATGGTTTTTTTGGGCAAAAAAGCTATGCAAATTTTGATGCGGTTTTGTCATGCTATCACGACCAAGGATTAGTTGGGTTCAAGACCTTGGCATTTGGACTAGGCGTAAACATAACTGCAGGACTGCCCTATGTACGGACCTCTCCAGATCATGGAACTGCTTTTGATATTGCTGGAAAAGGGGTTGCAAATCATGTTTCTTTTGCTGCTGCCGTGCGGTTGGCCTGTAGGATATTCAATAACCGTCAAAAGAAACATTAAATAGAGGGCTGTCCCGTCAAATTTTATATATTTGCCGACTGTAATGAGCGATGATAAAAATGTTTTAGCCCCATTTATGTTGGCTTTCGCTGGACTAAAAGAAGGAATACACTATTTTAAACGCAACATTACAAACAAGTTCTTTTATGCTTTTGATTATACCGAATTCAGTAGTGCTGAGCTAGTTATTCATATTGATTTGACTAAAAAAGCTAGTTTGCTAGAAGTGCAGTTTGCCGTAACTGGATACGTTCGTGTTTGTTGTGATTTAACCAACGAATTGTTTGATTTACACTTAAACCCAACTCATGAGTTGGTGGTTAAGTTTGGTGAAGAATTTAATGATGAAGATGAACATTTACTGGTTCTTCTTCATGGGTCACATCAGTTGAATCTTGCTCATACGTTGTTTGAAACCATTGTGTTAGCAGTACCACAAAAAAAAGTTCATCCCGGTATAGAAAATGGTAGTCTTCAATCAGATTTGTTAGATCGTCTAAAGGAATTACACCCTAACGAAAGCACCAACGAAAGAGAAACAACAGATCCCAGATGGGATGCGTTAAAGAAATTAAAAAAAGACTAAAACAGCTGTTATGGCACATCCTAAACGAAAAATATCCAAAACGCGTCGCGATAAACGTCGCACGCACTACAAGGCGGTAGCGCCTCAAATTGCAACATGCTCAACTACTGGTGAATCGCACCTTTATCACCGTGCACATTGGCATGATGGAAAACTATATTACAGAGGTAAGATTTTAATTGACAATTCTGCTGAGGCTGATGCATAGTTTTTAAATTTAAAAGTATAGAAAGCGCTTTTCGTAAAAAGCGCTTTTTTTATGCTTTTTAAATAATTTTTAGTGTTTTTCTAGTCAAAATGAGATGTTTTTGACTAATTTTGGTCAAAACTTGTAGAATTGTGCTCTTGTACAATTCGGTTTATATGACTAGTATAACTGCAGCTATAACCGCCGTTGGAGGCTACGTTCCAGAGCATGTGCTAACCAATGCTGATATAGAGCAAATGGTTGATACAAGCGATGATTGGATTGTGACGCGCACAGGTATAAAAGAGCGACGAATACTCAAACCAACTTCATTGGGCACTTCTTTTATGGCAATCAAATCTGCCCAAAATCTTATCAATAAAAAATCCATAGACCCTGCACAAATAGATTTGGTTATTGTAGCTACTGCAACCCCTGATATGCCCGTTTCTTCAACCGCGTCCTATGTAGCAACTGAAATTGGTGCAACGGATGCATTTGCGTATGATCTTCAAGGGGCTTGTTCTGGCTTTTTGTTTGGTATGTCTGCGGCGGCAGCTCATATTAGTACTGGTCGCTATAATAAAGTCCTGCTTATTGGGGCAGACACCATGTCTTCTATTATTGATTATAGCGATCGTTCTACATGCGTGATTTTCGGAGATGGTGCTGGAGCTGTTTTGTTCGAACCCAATAATGAAGGGCTTGGGCTTCAAGATGAAGTGCTGCGTGTTGATGGCAAGGGAAGAACATACTTGAAAATAGAAGCGGGAGGGTCTATGTTGCCTGCTTCAAAACATACTGTGACAGAAAAAAAACATTTCTTACACCAAGACGGGCGCCCTGTATTTAAATTTGCCGTTTCAAATATGGCTAATGCCATTACTCAAGTGCTAGAGCGAAATAATTTGACAAAAGGTGATATCGATTTTGTAGTTGCACACCAAGCAAACAAGCGTATATTAGATGCAATATCTAATCAACTAGACCTCAAACCTAATCAGATGTTAATCAACATTGAACGTTACGGAAACACTACAGCAGCAACATTGCCTTTGTTGTTGTGGGATTATGAACACCTCTTAAAGAAAAATCAAAAATTACTATTCACTGCGTTTGGTGGTGGCTTCACTTGGGGAGCTAGCTTTCTGACGTGGGCTTACAACGCTTAAAAACAATAACAATGGAATTAAAAGAAATACAAAATCTTATCAAGTTTGTAGCCAAATCTGGAGCGAGTGAAGTAAGCTTAGAAATGGGTGATATTAAAATTACCATAAAAACAGATAAGGGTGAAGCAGCTTCGCCTATGACTGTGGTGCCACAAACTGCACCAGTAGCTATGGCGCCTGTTCCTGTTGCCCCTGCGCCGATTGCTTCCGCACCTCCAGTTGAACCTGTCGAAACAGTCGCTGCACCAACAGCAAAAGCTGAAGGCAATTCCGTTAAGTCTCCTATTATTGGCACCTTCTACCGTAAGCTGTCACCCGATAAGCCTAACTTTGTCGAAGTTGGCGATCGTGTAAACGAAGGTGATACGCTTTGTGTTATTGAAGCCATGAAACTTTTCAATGAAATAGAAGCAGAAACGAGCGGAACTATCGTAAAGATTTTGGTTGAAGATTCTACCCCCGTTGAGTTTGACCAGCCATTATTTGTTATTGATCCTGCATAAAGCCCGACATATGTTTAAGAAAATTTTAATCGCTAACAGAGGTGAAATAGCGCTACGTGTTATACGAACGTGCCGTGAAATGGGAATTAAAACAGTGGCCGTTTACTCAAAGGCAGATGCAGATAGTTTACATGTCCGTTTTGCTGATGAGGCCGTTTGTATTGGCCCTGCGCCAAGTAGTGAATCTTATCTTAAAATAGCAAATATCATTGCTGCTGCTGAAATTACCAATGCGGATGCTATCCACCCTGGTTATGGGTTTTTATCTGAAAATGCTAAGTTTTCTAAAATCTGTGAAGAACACAAAATAAAATTCATTGGTGCTTCTGCGCAAATGATTCAGCAAATGGGCGACAAAGCCACTGCAAAAGCTACCATGAAATCTGCTGGTGTACCTACAATTCCAGGTTCTGAAGGGGTTATATCAAATTTTAATGAGTGTCGAAAGCTTGCCAAGAAAGCCAAATATCCTGTAATGCTTAAGGCTACTGCCGGTGGTGGTGGAAAAGGCATGCGTGCCGTATGGAAAGAAGAAGATCTTGAAAAGGCTTGGGAGGATGCGCGCCAAGAATCAAAAGCGGCTTTTGGCAACGACGATATGTACCTTGAAAAACTAATTGAAGAACCTCGGCATATTGAAATTCAAATTGTTGGAGATGCTTTTGGAAAAGCCTGCCACTTGTCTGAAAGAGATTGCTCTGTACAAAGAAGACACCAAAAATTAACCGAAGAAACCCCTTCGCCATTTATGACCGATAAGCTTCGCAAAAAAATGGGAGCTGCAGCTGTTAAGGCAGCAGAGTTTATTAAATATGAAGGTGCGGGCACAGTTGAGTTTTTAGTGGATAAGCATCGTAATTTTTATTTTATGGAAATGAACACTCGTATCCAAGTGGAACATCCCATTACTGAACAGGTCATTGACTTTGACTTGATAGCTGAACAAATAAAAGTTGCCTCCGGAAAGCCGATTGAAGGAAAAAATTATATGCCAAAGCTTCATTCTATCGAATGTCGCATAAACGCAGAAGACCCACTTAACGACTTTCGCCCATCTCCCGGAGTTATCAAAACCCTTCATACGCCTGGTGGTCACGGTGTGCGTTTAGATACACACGTTTATGGTGGGTATATGATACCTCCGCATTACGATTCTATGATTGCTAAACTAATTACCACAGCACAGACGCGCGAAGAAGCCATTAACAAAATGAAACGTGCGTTAGACGAATTTGTTATTGAGGGTGTTAAGACAACGATACCGTTCCATCGTCAATTAATGGACCACCCTGACTATGTTGCGGGTAACTATACCACCAAGTTTATGGAGGACTTTGAAATGGAGAGTGAAGCTTAATTAAGCTATCCCTTTTATTTTTTATTTGGAAGTACTTTATAACCCATATTGTAGAGCGTAAAGGCAAATAAGTCTGCATATTCCGCAATAGTTTTATTGACCGGGGTGCCAGCACCGTGACCTGCATCTGTTTCAATCCGTATCAATACTGGGTTTTGGCCACTTTGCTTAGTTTGTAAGGCTGCTGCAAACTTAAACGAATGTGCGGGAACCACCCGGTCATCATGGTCTCCCGTAGTAACCAATGTTGCAGGATATGGCGTGTTAGCATCGACATTATGCACTGGTGAATATCCCTTTAAATATGCAAACATTTCTTCAGACTGATCAGCAGTACCATAATCATAAGACCAGCCTGCACCAGCAGTAAATTTATGGTATCGCAGCATGTCCAAAACCCCAACAGCAGGTAATGCTACTTTAAAAAGTTCAGGCCGTTGTGTCATGCATGCACCTACCAATAATCCACCGTTTGAGCCGCCACGGATAGCTAGATATCCTGGACTTGTATACTTATTTTCAAAAAGGAATTCCGCGGCAGCAATAAAATCATCAAAAACATTTTGCTTTTTCATTTGTGTCCCTGCATTATGCCACTCCTTACCATATTCACCTCCGCCTCTTAAATTAGGGACGGCATATATCCCTCCTTGCATTAACCAAACGGCGTTGGCAATGCTAAAAGAAGGAGTGAGGCTTATGTTAAATCCGCCATAGCCATACAAAATAGTTGGATTATTGGCATTAAGCTCAAGGCCTTTTCTGTAGGTAATCATCATCGGAACTCTTGTCCCATCCTTAGAACTATAAAATACTTGCTTAGACTCATAATCATTTGCATCAAAGGCAATTTCTGGTACCCAATATTGGCTGGTTTTTCCCGTTTTTGGGTTTAATGCAAATGAAGAAGATGGGGTGTGGTAATTTGAAAAGCTATAGTAAAGCGTCTCTTGATCAATTTTTCCGCTAAATCCAGCTGCACTTCCGTCGAATGGTAACCTGATTTCTCTAACTAACTTACCTTCATAATCATACTGGTAAACCTGAGATAAGGCGTCAATCATATATTCGGCAAAGAAATAGTTACTCCCGCTACTAATACTCAATACATTTTCGGTTTCAGGGATTAAGTCTGTCCAATACTTTGGCGTTGGACGATTGGCGTAAGTCACAGCTAGTTTTTTATTGGGGGCATTTAGGTTGGTTACCAAAAACAGCTTATTACCAACAGTTTCCAACACATAAGTGTCAGATTCTTCATGGTCTACAATGGGCTTTATTCCTGCCTCGGGGTTTTCAAAGTCTAGAATGAATAGCTTATTTCCTGAAGTGGTATTGGAAGCGGTGATGAATAAATAGTGCTGGTCATCAGAGACGTTGCCGCCAATATATCGGTGCTTTTCTTTGGCGTTGCCGCCAAAAATAACCTTATCTTGAGATTGTGGTGTTCCCAACTTGTGATAATATAATTTGTGTTGGTCTGTTTTGTCAGAGAGCTCAGAACCCTCTGGTTTGTCATATGAAGAATAATAAAACCCATTGTTCCCAAGCCAAGAGACAGAGCTGAATTTTACATTTACTAAAGTATCTTCAATTTTTTTTTTTGAAGCAGCTTCCATGACAATAATCTTACGCCAATCGGAACCACCCTCTGATATGAGGTATGCCAAACGGCTACCGTCATTGGTAAAACGAACACCGGCTAAAGAAGTAGTGCCGTCGGCAGAAAATTCATTTGGGTTAAGAAATACTTCTGGCGCTTCTTTCCCTTTTTGGCGATACAATAAATAGTGGTTTTGTAGTCCATCGTTTTTATAAAAATATGTGTATTCGCCCTCCACAAAAGGGGTTGACCGTTTCTCGTAATTCCAAAGCTTTGTCAATGATTTTTCAAGCTCTAATCTATAGTTGATCTGTTCTAAGTAATCAAAAGTTACAGCATTTTGGCATTTTACCCAGTCTTCTGTTTCCTTGGAACGGTCATCTTCTAGCCATCGATATGGGTCTTCTACTGCCTGACCAAAAAAACTATCGATAACAATTTCTTTTTTGGTTTCGGTATACATAAAGGGTGATTTTTTTGCGCATGAAGTAACCAGCGCTGAAAAAATTATGAATATAAAGGGGCGCATATTTTTAATTTCCCTAAAAGTAGAAAAATTAAATTAAACCATTATTTACTAAATATTCTGCAATTTGAACTGTGTTGGTAGCAGCACCTTTACGTAAGTTGTCTGCAACTATCCATAAATTTAAGCCTTTCTCTTGGGAAGTGTCTTTTCTTATACGACCAACAAAAACTTCGTCTTTCCCATGTGCCTGAAGTGGCATAGGGTAATCATTATTGTGGATATCGTCTTGTACCACAACGCCGGGGGTTAGAGCAAGTACTTGACGAACCTTCTCTAATTCAGCGGGCTTAGTTAAAGTTAGGTTTACCGATTCGCTATGTCCGCCAACAACAGGAATCCGCACTGCCGTAGCCGTTACGCGAATGTTGGGGTCTAGGATTTTATGGGTTTCGTTAACCAATTTCATCTCCTCCTTGGTGTAATTGTTTTCCAAGAAAACATCACAATGAGGAATGGCGTTACGGTGAATGGCATGTGGATAAGCCTTTTCGCCGTCTATGCCTTCGTATTCATTTTCCAATTGTTGCACTGCCTTAACTCCCGTTCCAGTAATGGATTGATATGTAGAAACAACTACTCTTTCAATACCAAATGCGAGGTGAATTGGCGCAAGCGCCATGACCATCTGAATGGTAGAACAGTTTGGGTTTGCAATAATTTTATCTTCAGCTGTCAGTTCGTTGGCATTGATTTCAGGAACTATAAGTTTGTGGTCAGGGTGCATACGCCAAGCCGAAGAGTTGTCAATTACCGTACATCCGGTGGCAGCAAACTTTGGTGCCCAAGCAAGTGAAGTATCGCCACCTGCAGAAAACAAAGCAACATCTGGCTTTAAGGCAACGGCGGCCTCTAGTGTAACAACCGTGTAAACCTTACCGTTATAGGTCAACTTCTTGCCCGCCGAACGAGCCGAAGCTACAGGTATCAATTCCGTGATTGGAAATTGGCGTTCTGCCAATACTTCTAACATTACATGGCCAACCATGCCGGTGGCCCCTACTACTGCTACTCGCATGTGTTTATTTTTGCTGCGAATGTACGGCATATATGCTTTAAAAAAAGAAGCCTGTCGCTGTTTATCAAAAAAATAACAGTTTGTTTGTTTTGTAACTTTCTAAGGGATAATCTTGCGCTTTACCCTTTGTGAAAGACCAGTGATTAATTCGTAAGAAATGGTCCCTGCCGCATTGGCTAGTTTTTCAGCACTAGCACCAGATCCAATAATAATAACTTCATCACCTGCTTGGCAATCAATATTGGTTACATCTACCATAATCATATCCATGCACACATTTCCAAGTATACTTGCTTGTTGCCCTTTAATCATGACATAACCCTTTCCATTTCCATAGATTCTACCAATCCCATCTGCGTGACCCAATGGCAGTGTTGCTGTTTTGGTTTGGGAATTGGCTGTAAAAGCACGGTTGTAACCTAAAGTGTCCCCCTCTTCAAGTGAATGGATTTGAGAAATCACTGTCTTTAATGTTAGTACAGGTTTGAGCTGAGCGTCAACACTTGGGTTATTACCATAACCATAGAGGCTAATACCAGTGCGTACCATATTGTATTGTGCCTCAGAAAAATGTAAAACCCCTGATGTGTTTAATACATGGAAGGTTGTTTTGGGGTATTTAGAACTAAAAATACCAACAATTTCTGAAAAGGTTTTTAGTTGCGTTTTGGTGAATGCATCTTCGCCAACGTCATCAGATGCGGCCAAGTGAGAATACACACCTTGAAGCAACAGCCAAAGCGCATTGTCTTTAAATATTTCTAACAATGCCGTTGCATTTTTTGGGTTGAAGCCCAGCCTATTAAGCCCAGTATTAAATTTTAAATGGACTGGGTAATGGCTGATATTTGATTCCTTTATTTTTGATAAAAGGGCATCCAGAATACGCTGTCCATAAATGCTTGGCTCAAGCTTGTATTCAATTAAGGCGTCCAGGTTTGGCAGCTGTGGGTGTAGCACTAAAATAGGTGTAGTTATACCTGCTTTGCGAAGTGCTACCCCTTCATGAACATAAGCAACTCCCAAGTAATCTATCCCTTGTGCGACCAAACATTTTGCAACTTCAACAGCATCACTACCATAACCAAAAGCCTTGACTACAGCGAGCAGCTTGGTATTAGCTGACAATTGTTTTCGTAAGAAATTATAATTGTGCCTTACGTTGGGCAGGTGAATTTCAAGAACGGTCTCGCTCATATTACCTTAAGCATTTTTGCTTTTTTTTGGCGTTACTGTTTCGGAAGTAACGTTCATTTTACGAACTTTTTCACGTACCATAAACTTGTGAAATGCGGCCCTACTTAAAGGTTCGTATTCTGCAGTTTCGCCCAGCATCACAAGACTGTCATTTTCTCCTTTGCGGAAACTGTGATTAGCCAATTGGCCTGTTCTAGTACATATTGCATGCACTTTGGTTACGTATTCTGCAGTAGCCATCAAATGTGGCATAGGGCCAAAAGGGTTTCCTTTAAAATCCATGTCTAGACCCGCAACAATTACGCGAATCCCGCGATTGGCTAAATCGTTACAAACACAAACAATCTCGTCGTCAAAAAACTGGGCTTCGTCTATTCCTACCACGTCACAATTATCTGCCAATAGGCGGATGTTGGCTGCAGCAAGAACAGCAGTTGAAATAATTTCATTCGCATCATGGGAGACAACCTTATCCGCTCCGTATCGATTGTCAACTTTAGGCTTAAAAATCTCTACGTTTAAATTGGCAAACTTTGCACGTTTTAATCTCCGAATAAGTTCTTCTGTTTTTCCTGAAAACATGGAGCCTGTGATGACCTCAATCCAGCCATACGATTCATTTTTGTGCCCTGTATTTTCGATAAACATATTATCTAAATGTTTTCAAACGCTTTAGTGCGAAAGTACCATTCAAAAGTATTAAATTTAGGCAGCCAAAATTATGGAAGAAGAAAAAGTTTTTCAAAGTACTGCCGAAAAGGCATTAATGAGCCTTGCACATGAAATCTTGCGTAAGCGAAATCGCATGTCACTTTCAGATATTCACGACAAAGCAGCGGCCATTATGGCCATAGCTTTACCAAGAGTAGAGGTGCAAGAGACACAAGCTGAAATAGTGGAGACACACACTGCGCTTGAAGATGTTTTAAAACAACCCGTTTCTGAAATTGCTTTTGAAACCGTAGATATAGATTTTGTTTCACGGCTTTTTGAAGGCAGTAATGACGATTTCCAGCGTATTATGTCCATGTTAAATTCAAAAGAAAACACTGCTGAAGCAATTACCTTTATTGAGCAACAAGTGCAGCCCGATTACGACTGGAGTGATAAGCAAAGTGATGTTGCTGCTTTTATAAAGCATATTTCGCAGCTTTACGAGGCTTAACTCTCTTTCATATAAACAAGGTTTGGAAAAAAACACAACACAGCATGAAATGGATGGCCTCTGGTTGGTCCCAACGCCAATTGGGAACCTAGGCGATATTACGATACGCGCGATAGAAGTATTGAGAGAAGCTAACCTTATTTTGGCAGAAGATACGAGAACGACTGCCAAACTGCTTAAGCACTATGGCATAGACACACCTATGCGTTCTTTTCATATGCATAACGAACACAAGTCAGTGCCTAAAATAATTTCCGAATTAACAGCAGGGGGATGCATTGCCTTAGTTTCAGATGCGGGTAGTCCAGGCGTCTCAGATCCGGGCTTTTTGTTGGTAAGGGCCTGTGTCGCTGCTGAAATTCAAGTTCAGGCACTTCCAGGAGCCACAGCATTAATCCCTGCATTAACACTAAGTGGACTTCCTAGTGATCGCTTTATCTTTGAAGGGTTTTTACCACCTAAAAAAGGTCGTCAAAAGCGCTTAATAGCTTTGGCTGAAGAAACACGGACGATAGTACTATATGAATCCCCTCATCGATTGGCAAAAACCCTTGGTCAACTTGCCGAGCACCTGGGAGAAAATCGTGGGGCAACAGCATCAAGGGAGCTGACGAAAAAGTTTGAAGAAACCGTGCGCGGCTCATTAAAAACGCTTATTGGCCATTTTGCAGAAATTCCCGCTAAGGGTGAGTTTGTAATTGTGGTAGAAGGATTGTCGTAATGCATTGGAATATAAAGGATACGCCCCCCAAAGAAACCACAGCACATCTAATTGAGTGCTTGGGTGTTGATTCTGTTATTGCACAACTACTCGCACAGCGAAACATCACATCGTTTGAGTCAGCAAAAGCTTTTTTTAGACCACATATCGGTCAACTCCACAATCCCTTTTTGATGCAAGATATGGATAAGGCTGTTGAACGTTTGCGGCAAGCTATTAAGGAAAAAGAGGCTCTCATGGTTTATGGCGACTATGACGTAGATGGAACAACATCGGTAAGCTTAATGACACATTTCTTACGTAGCCAAGATGTTGAAGTCATTCCATATATTCCAGACCGCTATGCAGAGGGTTATGGGCTCTCGATAAAAGGAATAGACACAGCAAAAAAAGCTAGTATACAGCTTATGATAGCCTTGGATTGTGGAGTAAAAGCCATCGAACAAGTGGCGTATGCAAGAACGTTGGGCATCGAGCTTATTATTTGCGACCACCATAATCCTGGTAAGGTATTACCAGATGCTTTGGCCGTTTTGGATCCAAAGCGTAGTGATTGCGCCTATCCGTTTA
>CAXHBH010000012.1:0-40747 GCA_964014735.1 uncultured Flavobacteriaceae bacterium
CATACAGCAAATGAATTTATTTACGTCAACGAAATTGAAGAAGCAATACCGTTGTATATTTCCATATTAAAACAAGCATTATGAAGCTTTGGCAGAAAAAAAAGATAAGTGTTACTGAACAAGTTGACCGATTTACTGTAGGTGCCGACAGGCTTTGGGACATACGCCTAGCGCTTTATGATGTATTGGCTTCTAAGGCGCACGCTAAGATGTTGGCAAGCGTTGGGCTGGTTACAGATGAAGAATCCAAACAGCTTTGTGATGAATTGGATAATATCATGAACATGGTAACACAAGAAAACTTTGTCATTGAAGACGATTTTGAAGACATACACTCCAAGATTGAGTTTTTGCTTACCGAAAGTTTGGGCGATGTGGGTAAAAAAATACACACCGCACGTTCTAGAAACGACCAAGTATTGACGGCCATGCAGTTGTTGCTCAAAGATGAGTTAAGCGAGATTAAAGCACTCACAAAAGATTTATTTGATACGTGGATGGGACTTGCATATACTCATAAAGACGTATTGCTACCGGGCTATACCCACCTGCAAGTGGCCATGCCATCATCCTTTGGTTTGTGGTTTTCTGCCTATGCCGAATCTTTGGTGGACGATATCGTGTTGCTAAATGCCGCATATAGCATATGTGACCAAAACCCCTTGGGTAGTGCTGCAGGCTATGGCAGCTCCTTCCCTATTGACCGTGAAATTACGACCAAAGCGCTCGGTTTTAGTGCGCTTAAGGTAAATGCCGTTGCTGCACAAATGGGCAGGGGAAAAACAGAACGTATTACCGCAAATGCCATGGGCGCACTAGCAGCCACCTTGGGTAGGTTTTCCATGGATGTATGTGTGTATATGAGTCAAAATTTTGATTTCATTTCATTCCCAGACCACCTGACCACAGGGTCTAGTATTATGCCACACAAAAAGAACCCGGATATTTTTGAACTTATAAGGGGAAAATCTGCCCTTATTCAAGGGCTTGGTAATGACTTTGCCTTGTTGGGACAAAACCTTCCCAGTGGATATCACAGAGAAATGCAGTTATTTAAAGGAAAAATGTTAGAGGGCATCGATGAACTTAAAGACTGCCTGAAAATGCTAAATAGCAGCATAAAAGAGGTACAGGTGCGTACAGAAATCATGGCGGATGCCAAATATAACTATGCCTTTACAGTTGATGCGCTAAATGAGTTGGTACAGCAAGGCGTTCCCTTTAGAGATGCCTATAAGCAAGTTGGGCAACAAGTGGAAGATGGCAGCTTTAAAGCACCTAAAAAAGTAGCTCATACCCATATTGGTAGCTTGGGTAACTTGGCTTTGGACAAGATTCAAAAGAAGTTTGATAAGCAGTACTAGAGTTTAAACCCAAAATGAACTATAACAGACGTGATTGTTGTAGGCTCGTGAGGTAGAACAGGTTTGGGTTAAGTTCAATGCTAATTTAACAAAAAATTGGTGCACAAAAAAAGGCGTTATAAACACCTCTTTTAAATATTTAAATACGTAAATCTATATGTGCAAGGCTCGGTCTTCGGTTGCAGCAAGTGCAGCTTCTTTTATAGCCTCGGCATAGGTAGGGTGCGCATGGCTCATACGGGCCAAGTCCTCCGCAGAAGCACGGAATTCCATGGCCGTAACCGCTTCGGTAATCAAATCGGCGGCGCGTGCGCCTATCATATGTACGCCCAAAATTTCATCTGTTTCTGCATCTGCCAAGATTTTAATAAATCCGTCTGTATCCATACTGGCTCTTGAACGTCCCAAGGCACGCATGGGAAACTGCCCCTTTTTAACAGCAATACCAGCAGACTTAAGCTCCTCCTCTGTCTTACCAACAGATGCCACTTCTGGCCAAGTGTAAATAACGTTAGGAATAAGGTTATAATCAATATGCGGTTTTTGTCCTGCAATAAACTCAGCAACCAATACCCCCTCTTCTTCAGCCTTGTGTGCCAACATGGCACCACGTATCACATCACCAATGGCATATATGTTACCAGCTGCCGTTTGGAGTTGGTCATTTACTTCAACTTGTCCCCTGTCGTTAACCACAATGCCTGCGGCTTCGGCATTCAATCCGTTGGTGTATGCCCTACGTCCTACAGACACCAAACAATAATCGCCTTCAAAAGTTTGGGTAACGCCTTTTTTGTCATTTGCTGTTACGGTTACTTTATTGCCTTTGCGGTCTACGGCTGTAACTTGATGTGACAAGTGGAATTTAACCCCTTGCTTCTTCATTACTTTCATCAATTCTTTAGAAAGTGCAGCATCCAGCAACGGACTAATTCGGTCTACATATTCAATAACACTAACTTCAGCACCCAATCGACGGTATACCTGTCCAAGCTCCAAGCCAATCACGCCCCCTCCAATAACAACCAAGTGCTTGGGGATTTCAGAAAGCTCCAACGCCTCTGTTGAAGTTATGATACGTTCCTTATCTAAATCAATAAACGGTAGGCTACCCGGAGTAGAACCCGTAGCAATAATGGTATTTTTTGCCTCAATTACTTGGGCATCTTTACCTGTAATTTTGATGTGTGTCACATCTTCAAAAGCGCCCAGCCCTTTTAAAACGGTAATTTTATTTTTGTCCATCAAATAATCTATTCCCTTAACGGTATTGGATACCACCTCACGCTTGCGGGCAATCATTTGAGGGAAATTGACCTCAATATCCCCTTTGACATCTATGCCGTGCTCAGCAAAGTCTTTTGTGGCGGTTTCGTAGTGATGTGAAGAATCCAACAAGGATTTAGAAGGAATACAACCCACATTGAGGCAAGTACCTCCAAGGGTGGCTTCTTTTTCTATAAGGGCGGTTTTCATTCCCAGTTGTGCGCAACGAATGGCAGCAACATAACCACCGGGACCCGATCCAATTACAGCAACATCAAATTGATTCATCTAACTTAATTTTAATACAAATGTACGGGTATGTAAGTATAATTAGCAAAGTAAAACACCTATTCACAACAAAATCGTATTATTACATCATAAATGAAACAAAAGCCCACCCTATCCCTTCGACTAGCTATACTACCCATAGTGGCATTGGTCCTGTTACTTTCCCTTAATGTAAGTGTTTATGGGGATGATGCCTTGGGCGGATCCAATCAATTTATAATACTACTTGGTGGTGCTATTGCGGCTATCATAGGCTTTAGACAAAAAATTGAGTACAAAGAAATGCTTCAACAAGTAGCGGAAAACCTCAAATCTGTTACGGGTGCGATACTTATACTTTTATTTGTTGGAGCCTTAGCAGGCACTTGGCTGGTTAGTGGGATTATCCCCGCCATGATTTATTATGGCTTGCAAATCTTACACCCTACCTTTTTCTTAGCAGCTTGTATTATTATTTGTGCACTAATTTCCTTAGCTACAGGTAGCAGTTGGACCACTTCAGCTACTGTAGGGATTGCGCTTATTGGCATAGGAAAAGCCATGGGGCTTCCCATTGGTATGATTGCTGGTGCAGTTATTTCAGGAGCTTATTTTGGAGATAAAATGTCGCCACTTAGCGATACTACTAATTTGGCGCCTGCCATGGCAGGCGGTGAATTGTTTTCACACATACGCTATATGACTATTACCACAGTTCCCACCATAATGGTTACGCTTGTGGTATTTCTGATTATTGGTCTCACACAAGACACCACAGCCGTTGCACAAACTGAGCCCATGTTATTGGCTATTGAAGAACGCTTTAACATTAATCCACTACTGTTTGCCGTTCCCATATTAGTTGTAGTTCTGATTGCACGAAAGACGCCACCATTGGTAGCACTGCTTATTGGTACATTATTAGGCGCCATTTTTGCGTTTCTATTTCAACAGCCTTTGTTAGCTGAACTTGCCAGTGTTACACAACTTAACCTGACTACTGGCTATATGGTTATCATGGATACAATTACGGTTTCAACAGCCATAGAAACGACTAATCCGGTGTTAAATGATCTGTTTCAATCTGGTGGTATGGCAGGTATGTTAGGCACCATTTGGTTGATTATCTGTGCCATGGTTTTTGGTGGGGTTATGGATGCTATTGGTGCATTAAGGGCAATTAGTATGGCACTATTGAGTTGGGCGGAATCCATTTTTCAATTGTTTGCTAGTACGGTTGTTTCGTGTTTGGCCATCAATGTAACGGCTTCTGATCAATATCTATCCTTAGTGGTGCCTGGAAAAATGTTTCAGCAGGCCTACAAAGACCGAAACTTAGCGCCCGAAAATTTAAGTCGTACACTGGAGGATTCAGGTACAGTTACTTCTGTACTGGTACCCTGGAATACCTGTGGTGCATACCAGTCGGGGGTACTAGGTGTTTCGGTTGCAGAGTATTTTATTTATGCGATTTTTAATTGGTTAAGTCCGTTCACAACCCTGCTTTTTGCGGCAATAGGATATAAGATGAAGCAGCTAAAATTATAGCATAAGAATTTGTTATAATTTGATAGATAATTAAAATTAAAGATTTTAAATGCCTCTTCCATGGCGCAACTACTCAGCCAAACCTTGGAACTCAAAACAAAGATTGGTGGCCAAATCACCTAAATTTAGACATCCTTAGACAACATGATACCAAGAGTAACCCAATACAGCATATTGACTATCGTGATAAAGTTAAAAGTCTTGACATAGATGCAGTCAAAAAAGATATTGTAGATGTAATGCATGATAACAAGGACTGGTGGCCAGCAGATTATGGTCACTATGGACCTTTTTTTATACGCCTAACATGGCACGCTGCAGGGACATACAGAACTGGAGATGGTCGTGGTGGTGCTGCCACAGGCGCGCAGCGTTTTGCCCCGCTAAACTCATGGCCAGACAATGGTAATCTAGATAAAGCTAGACGATTACTTTGGCCTGTTAAAGAAAAATATGGGAACAATTTAAGTTGGGCAGACTTGCTTGTCCTTGCAGGAAATGTGGCCATTGAAGACATGGGTTGACCTAATCACGGTACCGCATTAGGTAGAGAGGATATATGGCATACAGAAAAGGATATTTACTGGGGCTCTGAAGACGAGTGGCTTGGGGACAACAGATATGGAAAAACACGACAAGATTTGGAGAACCCTTTGGCTGCAGTTCAAATGGGTTTAATATATGTTAACCCACAAGGTCCTAATGCTAATCCTGACCCTTCACTTTCTGCTCAAGACATTCGCGAAACCTTTGGTCGGATGGCTATGAATGATGAAGAAACAGCTGCTTTAACTGCAGGTGGGCATACATTTGGGAAAGCCCATGGTGCCGCAAGTGAAGATCATAAAGGAGAAAATCCAGAGTCAGCCGAAATTCATGAACAAGGATTTGGGTGGACTAGTGATTACAAATCTGGCAAAGGAGTTGATGCAATTACAAGTGGTATTGAGGGTCCATGGACCCCAAATCCAATAAAATGGGATATGGACTATCTCAGACTTCTTTTTAAATATGATTGGGAGCTAAAAAAGAGTCCTGCAGGAGCATGGCAATGGCACCCAAAAGATTGTGAAGATGCTGATATGGTACCACAAGTGGATGGGAGTGACCAAAAAGTGTTACCCATGATGACAACTGCCGATATGGCTCTAAAAGTTGACCCTGCTTACCGAAAAGTTTGTGAAAACTTTATTGAAAATCCAGAAGAGTTTGGTGAAACCTTTGCACGTGCATGGTTTAAACTACTCCACCGTGATATGGGACCAAAGAGCAATTACATTGAGGGTGACTTTAAAGATGTAGATTACATTTGGCAAGACCCTGTTCAGGCAGCGAAAAAACTCTCTTCAAGTGATGAAGATAATGTAAGAAAAGCAATTAAAGAAAGTGAATTGTCTCACCAACAAATGGTGGAGACTGCTTGGGCTTCTGCCTCAACATTCCGTGGATCTGATAATCGAGGTGGTGCCAATGGTGCAAGAATCAGATTGGAACCACAAAGAAGCTGGTCCATAAACAAGCCACTAGAGCTGTCAAAAGTATTGACTACATACGAAGCAATTGCTTCAAGTACAGGTGCTAGTGTTGCTGACGTAATTGTTATAGGTGGAGCGGATGGTATAGAGCTAGCCAGTGGAGTTGCTGTTGCAGTTTCTACCGGAAGAGGAGATGCAACACAAGCAGACACTGATGTTGATTCTTTTAACCTACTTAAACCAAGAGCATGCGGGTTTAGAAACTATGGCGAAAAAGAATTTGCGGTTGCACCTGAGGAAATAATGCTTGATAAGGCACAGCTACTTGGGCTTACACCCAAAGAGATGACTGTTTTAGCTGGAGGTATGAGAGCTATGGGTATTTCATCTTCTGGAGATGGTGTGTGGACTGAAGGCGCATTGGATAATAGATGGTTCAAGACTTTGTTGTCTATGGATGTGAAGTGGGAAACAACTTCCTACAACACATATACTGGTAAAAATAGAACTACGGGTGAAAATGTGCGAACAGCTTCAAGAACAGATTTGGTTTTTGGTTCGAACTCTGAACTAAGGGCTATTGTTGAAGCATATGCGCAAAATGACAATAACGATAAATTCGTTAAAGATTTTATCGCGGCTTGGAATAAAGTAATGGATGCAGACCGTTTTGATTTGAAATAATAATTAATGATTAAAACAAAATACTTAATGTAAGTTTTAATTTTAAAAAAACCCGATGAAATCATCGGGTTTTTTTGTTGTATTTTTGATAAGATTATTATGGTGAGTAAAGCTAAGTTTCGCATCAAAGCATTAAGTAGACAACAGCAAATCGTTTGGGGTACCTTTTGTATTCTCTTCTCGGTTTTGCTATTGATTGCTTTTATTTCTTTTTTCGGCTCTTGGAAAGCAGATCAAAGTGCATTAGATGCCTTGGCTAATAGAAATGTTGTTGTGGAAAATAGCATTCGAAAGCTCGGAGCTAGTCTAAGCCATTTATTTATATATCAAGGTTTGGGTGTTGGTGCTTTTAGCCTAGTATTCATGTTGCTTATAACAGGAATAAGTTACTTCCTCAATACTGCGATCAGCAGTCTAACCTCAAGATGGATGTGGACGCTTATATTATCGTTATGGCTCGCTGTTAGCATGGCACTTTTGTTTCCTCAAAACCCACTTTTGAGTGGTATAATTGGATATGAAAGCAATCTTTTAATGATTCAATATATTGGTCCATTTGGTGTTACTAGCCTTTTACTGCTAATATTTGTTGCCTTTTTGGTCTATCAGTTTAAATTAAAACCAGAACAAGTTCGTTTGTTTAAGCTTAAAGCAACTAACGCTGAGGACACACAATCTTCTGAAGAAACAGAAGGGCCTGCACAAGTTGTATTTGATATAAACCAGAAAAAAGAGGAGGCAGCAACGATAACTGCTAAACCAACCCCTAATTCGAAAACGGATAAAAAGGATGATGGCATAAAACTTTCGTTAGAAGCTACCGAAGAGGATGAGGTGGTAAAGAAAGCAAAGAAATTGGTTGCGGACTTTGGTGAAGTAGACCCAACACTTGAGCTCAAAAACTTCCGGTCTCCAACAGAGTCGTTGCTAAAAAGCTATCCGCATGAAGGCATAACAATTAACGAACAGGAACTCGAGGAAAACAAAGAGCGAATTGTTGACACCTTAAAAAACTATCAAATTGGCATAGCAGATATCAAAGCTACCATTGGGCCAACGGTAACACTCTACGAAATTGTACCGGCAGCGGGTGTACGGGTTTCAAAAATTAAAAATCTTGAGGATGATATTGCTCTTTCACTATCAGCACTGGGTATTAGGATTATTGCACCAATTCCAGGAAAAGGAACCGTTGGTATTGAGGTGCCAAATAAAAATGCAACCATTGTATCCATGCGATCTGTGATTTTGGCAAAAAAGTTTCAGGAAGCCGAAATGGAGCTGCCACTAGCCCTTGGGAAAACCATCAGCAATGAAACATTCGTGGTCGATTTAGCCAAGATGCCCCATTTGCTTATGGCAGGAGCTACTGGACAAGGTAAGTCTGTTGGCTTAAATGCCATACTTACCTCATTGTTGTATAAAAAGCATCCAGCAGAAATAAAGTTTGTATTAGTTGATCCAAAAAAAGTAGAGCTTACTATTTTTAATAAAATCGAAAGGCATTATTTAGCAAAGCTTCCCGATGTAGATGAGGCTATCATTACAGATAATAAGCAGGTAATTAATACATTGAATTCACTGTGTGTCGAAATGGACAAACGATATGATATGCTTAAGTCTGCCATGTGTCGTAACATAAAAGAATACAATGCTAAGTTCAAAGAACGGAGGTTAAACCCCCACGACGGTCATGCATATCTACCCTATATCGTTTTGGTTATTGACGAATTTGCAGATTTAATTATGACCGCAGGTAAGGAAGTGGAAACGCCAATAGCAAGACTTGCTCAGCTAGCAAGAGCGATTGGAATACATTTAATAATTGCAACACAACGTCCATCTGTAAATGTGATTACGGGCCTAATTAAAGCAAATTTTCCTGCACGAATTGCCTTCAGGGTAACATCTAAAGTTGACTCACGTACTATTTTAGATAGCGGTGGCGCTGATCAGCTAATAGGCCGTGGAGATATGTTGTTTACACAAGGAAATAATTTAATTAGACTTCAGTGTGCATTTGTAGATACGCCAGAAGTAGAAAAAATAACAGATTTTATAGGTTCTCAACGCGCCTACCCAGATGCGCATTTATTACCAGAGTTTACTAGTGATGAGAGCAACATAAGCAGTGAAAACAATATTGAAGACAGAGATCCTATTTTTAGAGAGGCTGCCGAAGTAGTTGTCAATGCACAGCAAGGTTCGGCATCGCTTTTGCAACGCAAGCTTAAATTGGGCTATAACAGAGCAGGTAGGATTATAGATCAACTAGAAGCTGCTGGTATTGTAGGTCCCTTTGAAGGAAGTAAGGCGCGAGAGGTAATGTATCGAGATGTTATTTCGCTCCACGAATTTTTAGAAAATGAAAAATCCAATTAGATTATTTTTAATCCTACTTGTTGGAAGTATTCCACATGTAGAAGCGCAAGAACAACGTGCAAAAGCATTACTTGATGAAGTATCTGAATCGTTAGCGCAATTTGATAATATTTCAATTTCTTTTACATATGAATTAGTCAATCGCAAAGAGCTTATACAACAAAAGGAAAAAGGCTCATTAATAATAGAAGGAGATACCTACCTACTCGAGCTTATGGGCATTAAACAATTGAGTGATGGCACTAATAAACACACCATAAACCCAGAAAATGAGGAAATACTTATTGAGTCCTTGAGCGAGGATTTTGATGAAGGCTTAAGCCCATCCAAAATATTTTCTTTCTACAAAAAAGGCTATCGTTTTAAATGGGATATAACTCAACCCTTATATGGAGGTAGAAAGATTCAATACATCAAGCTTATTCCAATTGACAGCTATGCGCAGGCAACATATTTACTTCTTGGAATAGACACCAAAACAAAACGTATTTACAAGCTTATTGAGGTTGGTAATGATGGAACAGAAACAACATTAACAATAAGTTCTTTTAAAACCAATATTCAATTTCCAAAAAACATATTTGTGTTTTCAGCATCAGATTACCCAAATTATTACATTGACAAGTTTTAATGAAAATTTCGCTTCTAGATCGTTATATTTTAAAAAGTTACCTGTCTATTTTGGTAGGCTTCTTTTTTATTTTAATGTTTATTTTCATAATTCAAACAGTATGGGTTTTTATAGATGAGTTTGCCGGAAAGGGTCTTGATTTAAGTGTATTGTTGCGCTTTTTATTGTACTACTCACCCAAGCTTATTCCTTTAGTGCTTCCATTAACCATCTTGTTAGCATCTATCATGACCTTTGGCAACTTTGCTGAACGTTATGAGTTTGCAGCCATGAAATCTGCTGGAATATCACTTATGCGTGCAATGCGACCTTTAATTGTCATAAACAGTGTTGCATGTTTGGCTACATTTTATGTTTCAAATACTGTAATTCCATTGGCAGAGTTCAAAACATATAATCTCAGAAAAAACTTATCTAAGATGCGGCCTGCGCTAGCCATTACAGAAGGAATGTTTAACGATATCGGAGCTTGTAATATTAAAGTTGGTCGTAAGTATGGTGAGAGAGACAAACTTCTCGAAGATGTTATTATTCACGAGAAATCTAAAGACAAAATCAACCATATTGTAATCAAGGCAAAGAAAGGTGAATTGAAAAATGATGAGCTTCAAGAAGGATTACAATTGGTACTTTATGACGGCTACAGATATGAAGAGGTAGTGCAAAAAAAGAAAAGAAAAAAAAATCCCCACAACAGAATTGCATTTCAACAATACACCATGAATATTGATTTGCGTTCATTTAACGATGTTGATTTAAATGAAACAAATTATAACAATACCTACAAGATGCAAAACATTTTTGAACTTACAGAAAGTATTGATTCTCTTTCTATCCGTTTTCTTTCAGAGATTGAAGGTTTTGCAAATACGGTATATTTACGAACTGGTGTTAAGTCTATAGACAGGCTTAAAACAAATCTAAAACACAATAGCTTTACTGGAAACAACGCTTTTTTAGAAGCATTTAGTTTGAGTCAAAAACAACAAATATTGAACAGAGCTAAAACAAATATCAGCATGCAGTTAAACAACATTAGCAATCAAAAACAATCTTTTTTTGTTCGAGAGAAAATCATAAACCTACACCGCTTGTGGCGTGATGATAAATTTGTAAATGCCTACGCTGCAATCATGTTATTTTTTGTCGGAGCCCCTCTTGGTGCAATTATACGTAAAGGTGGATTTGGGTTGCCAATTGTTGTGGCGTTAACCATATTTTTAACTTATCATTTCGCTGGAACACTCTTCAAAAACAGTGCAGAAGACGGGAGCCTTCATCCTTTTTTGGGTGCATGGCTTATCTCGATTGTACTTACTATTGTGGGCCTAATTGCCACCATAAGGGCTAGCAAAGACAAGTCTGTTTTTAATTTAGAGCGACTTAGACTTAAAATGAAATTACCTCTTGATCTAATTCCAAAAAAATTTAAACGATGAAAAAAGATATTCCTTTAGACCGAATTGAAGATGCCATAGAAGACATTCGAAACGGAAAAGTAATCATTGTTGTTGAT
The DNA here is from genome assembly GCA_964014735.1 of uncultured Flavobacteriaceae bacterium. Taxonomy (GTDB): domain Bacteria; phylum Bacteroidota; class Bacteroidia; order Flavobacteriales; family Flavobacteriaceae; genus UBA7446. The sequence goes on from CAXHBH010000012.1 coordinate 11,134, forward strand.
GATGAAAACCGCGAAAACGAAGGAGATTTTGTGAGTGCAGCCGATATGGTTACACCCGAAATGATAAATTTTATGGCAAAAGAAGGTCGAGGTTTGATTTGCACACCCTTAACAGAAGAACGTTGTCGTGAATTGGACCTTTATCCTATGGCAAGTAATAATACCGATCCAATGGGAACTGCGTTTACGGTTTCCGTTGATTTAATAGGAAATGGTGTTACCTCGGGAATATCAGTAGCAGATAGAGCTAAAACAGTTCGAAAACTAAACAGCCCTGATGCGAAGGCGGATGATTTTTTACGTCCTGGTCACATTTTTCCATTAGCTTCAAAAGAAGGTGGCGTATTGCGACGAACTGGTCATACCGAAGCTGCAATTGATTTTGCACGATTAGCGGGTTTTGAGCCAGCGGGAATCATTGTAGAAATTATGAATGAAGACGGTACTATGGCACGCTTGCCACAACTTCGAAAAGTTGCCGATAATTTTAACCTAAAACTTGTTTCGATAGAAGATTTGGTAAGCTATCGTATGAAACACGACAGTTTAATTGAGGTTAAAGAAGACTTTGAAATAAAGACTGCATTTGGCACCTTCAGACTACGTGCATTTCATCAAAAAACCAACAATCAAATCCATATTGCACTTACAAAAGGTATTTGGAAAGACGATGAGGCTGTGCTCACACGTGTTCACACGCAACAATTAAATGGTGAGTTGTTGCATATTTTAAATCAAAATGAAATAAGTTCTTTAGAAGGTATTTTTAAGCGCATAGAAAATGAAGGTAAAGGTGCTTTGATTTTTATAAATCAATTGCAACCAGCACATCTTTTATTAGAGAATTTAAAAGCTATTCAAAACCCAACAAAGAAAAAACGTAAAATGGATGAAAAAGACTTTGGGATTGGCGCACAAATGATTCATGCTGTCGGAATTAGCAAAATAAAGCTCCTTTCAAACAGTGAACAAATTAAACGTGTAGGTATGTCTGGTTATGGACTAGAGATCGTTTCATACGAAATGTACTAAAAGACAACTTTAGTCCCATTTTTTCATTGTTGTCACGTTGTATATGGTTTTAGTTTATATTTAATACACCCAAAACTCATGTGGTTGTAAAAATATCGTTAGAGTTTAAGCATATTTTTCTGAGGATAATCAAACGCACTACCATGTTTACAAATACATAGGTAGATAAGCACTTAAAAAAACCAAAGCTTGACAGACATGGCAACAACCATAATTATCATAACTTTTTTGATAATTACCTCACCTTTCCTAACAGCATATCTTGACGCAAAGAAAGCACCAGCAGCGTTTCCAATAGCTAACGCAACTCCATATTTAAGATTGATATGCCCGCTTAAAATAAAGGTTCCCAATGCTCCAATGGTATAGATAAGCACCAAGGCAACCTTGGTTGCATTAACACGAACCAAGTCCAATTTATTTACATAATTCAAAAACAACATGATTATAAAACCAATACCAGCATTAATAAAGCCTCCGTAGATACCTATAAAAAAGAAAGTAATCATAGACCATATCAATGTCTTTCCGGAAGTTTTGGGTTTAGATAGTTGTGACTTATAATTGGGCTTAAAAACAATTAAAACAACGACAGCTATCATAATGATTGCCAAAATTTTATTAAACAGAAAACCATCTATTTGAACTGCTATACGAGCGCCAATGAGGGCGCCCAAAAAGGCCGTGATACCCAAATAAATACTAAAAGGAAAAGAATTAATGTTTTTACTTTGAAATCCAAGTGTTGCCGAACTGGTTGATACGAGAATAGCAATACGATTGGTTCCATTGGCAGTAGCTGGGGGTAAGCCTAAAAAAATGAGCAAGGGTAAAGTAAGCAAGGAACCACCACCAGCCATCGTATTTACAAAGCCGGCAAAAAAACCAGCACCAACTAAAATGATAACGACAAAGAGGAATTCAAACATTTGTTAAATGTAGTAATAAGCAAGTTTGAAAATGAGCTTCCAGAAACAAAAAAAGAGGTTATATTTGCAGCCATTGGAGAAATGGCAGAGTGGTCGAATGCGGCAGTCTTGAAAACTGTTGAGGGTCACACCTCCGGGGGTTCGAATCCCTCTTTCTCCGCAACTTACAGAGTAAATTGTCTCGTAGCGACAAAGATAGCGACAAGTTTAGCTATTATTTAGAGTTCCATGAGGCAATTTATTCCTGTGTGCCCTCCAATAATAACTCCGCAGCCTATTGCTTGCTTTTTTTAAGTTTTTTCATACACAGCAGCGCTAGCCTTAGCGTCAATGCTACAACTCCTAAATTATAAATGTTTTAATAAAAAATTAAGTTTATTTTGATGTTATTTCAAAATACATGCGTTTTTTTTTTTTAAAATCATTTAACATAAAAAGTTTGATAAATGTAATTTGATTCTAGTTTTATGAGAGAAAAAACCTAATGTACTATTTAATATTATAGATGATTTGACTTATAAAGATGTTTTGATTTATCGAGTAATTTTTATTAAAATCCTAATTGCATTAGTAAAAATAAATTAGAACTCACTCCAAAAATTTGTCTTGAAATTTTCTACAAATTTTGGTAATATATCATTTTTTTCTATCACAATACCATAGTCTTTTTCACTAAGACTTGAAGAGTCAAACACTATTATTTCAGAAACAATATTTTGATTAAACGAGAAGTTCAACTTAAATGATATTTGATTTTGTTTTTTTCTTCCTTTTACATTCTTATTTTTTTCAATAATCGTTAGGCGTCTATCAAAACCAGTTATTTGACCAAAATTGGCTTTTAAATATGAAAGTTGGTATTTATTATTATTAAATTTTGAATAAAGAATTTTGCCTTCACTTAAATACTGATTTATATAAACACCAAACAATTTTAATTTGAATAATGGTCTTTCATTTTTATAATCAATTCTTAAAACAGCAAAATCATTTGCGTTAATAAAAATCTTTGCAGAATACTTATTTCTTCCTTTGGGTTTACAGCTTATGATGTAAACCATTTCATCTACCAAATAATCAGTTGATGGATTTGAAAAGACATATTTTTTAGGCTTTCTAAAAAAATCTATAACAGAATCTTCATTAAAATAAAATTCAGTGATTTGCTTAAAATTGGTAATAATATTTTTTTGTCTTTGTGCAAAATTTTTCTTTTTTTCTAATTCTTTTTTTTCAAATTTTTCTAAAGATTCTTTACTAGCGCTATCAACTTGTTCAAGTCCATCAAGTTCTAAATCCCCACCTAAAATACCAGACCTTACCTTAAAATAAGAATCTGTTTTTAAGTTTGCTCTGAGTGCATCAGCTAATCTATCATTTAAAGACTTAACCAATTCATTTTCTTTTTCAAATGTTTCTCTGGCTCTTAAAAGACTTATTTTTTGTTTAATGCTGTCATTTTTATTATCAAAATAATAACAAAGTGTTTCAACTGCAGTATTTGACTCTTTAGGAAAAAAATTTATTATACTATCAACGAAAATTCTATTTATCTCATTAATGGTTGATTTAAATTTTTCTATACCAAACTCATCAATTTTCCCACTAACTTTTCTGCTAAAAAATACTTTACTTTTCTTGGGACTTTCAGTATAATTATTGTTGAAATTCTCAACTACTTTTTTTAAAATTTCTGGAGTTTTTAAAATCTTACTATTAACTATAACATTATTTAACTCAATTGGTTTTGGTTTTAAGTAGATTATAGAATCGTTAAATTCACTTAACAAAAAAGCAACTTTTTCATAACCCATTGATGAAACAAACATTGAGTCCTCGGCTGTTTGTTCTTTTAATACTAATTCAAAAACACCATTTTCATCACTTATTATTCCCTTTGAACTTGAAAAATAAATTGTGGAAAATGGAATTGAATCAAAAGTTTGTGAGTCAATAACCTTTACATTGGTATATTGTGCATGGGCGCTTAAAAAATGAAAAAATAATATTGCACAAAATATCTTTTTGAAGCAGTTGAATTCAATCTTAATATCCAATTGCATTCCCATCTTTTCTAGATTCAGAGGCGCCGAAGTATACTCCTAGTTTATCATCATATTTAATGGCTTGATAGCCACCAAATGAACCAAGGCTAAAATTTATTTTATGTCCATATTTCATGAGCTTTCTAATTTCACTGTAGTTAAACCCTGATTCTAAAGATATTTCTCCTCCATCTAACATCTTTCCACCTGTTGGTTGTTGTACTGAAGAGTGCCTAATTCTAGGGGCGTCACCTGCTTCCTGAAGGTTCATCCCAAAATCAACCATATTTATAACAATTTGAGCGTGTCCTTGAGGCTGCATTGCCCCACCCATTAAACCAAAACTTATCAAAGGTTTGTTATTTTGTGTAATAAAAGCAGGAATAATTGTGTGAAATGGTCTTTTTAAAGGTTCGTAAACATTAAAATGATTTTCTTCAAGAGTAAATAATTCACCTCTATTTTGTAGCATAAAACCAAGACCTTCAGGAACTATTCCTGAACCCATCCCCCTGTAATTACTTTGAATTAAAGAGACCATATTTCCATCTGAATCTGCAGTAGTTAAGTAGATTGTATCACCATTTTCAATATTAGCAGCAGAGACTTTTCTTGCCGATCTTATTGGATTTATTTCTAATCTCCTTTCATTAGAATATTCTTTTGAAATTAAATATTGAACTGGAATATCATTGAATTTCATGTCCGCGTAGTATTTAGCTCTGTCTGCAAAAGCAATTTTTTTAGCTTCTACAAAATGGTGTATGTACTCAGCTGAACCAAACCCCATTGCTTTCACATCAAATCCCTCAAGTATATTTAGTATTTGAAGCGCTGCAATCCCTTGTCCGTTGGGTGGAAGTTCCCATATATCATATCCTCTATAATTTGTAGTTACAGGTTCTATCCACTCAGATTTATGATTTTTTAAATCATCATATGAAACGAAACCGCCCTGAGAAATTATAAAATCTGATATTTTTTCTGCAATCTCACCTTCGTAAAATCCCTTTCTGCCTTTTTTTGAAATAATTGACAATGTCTTTGCTAAGTATGGGTTTTTAAAAATTTCGCCCTTTTTTGGTGATTTTCCATTTATAAGGTAAGTTTCCTTAAAGTTGGGATAGCTCGAATAAAATCTTGATGATAAATTAATGTAATATGCGACCAACTCAGTTACAGGGAATCCGTTCTTGGCATACTCAATAGCTGGATTTAAAATTTTTTCCATTTTAATTTTTCCAAATTTTTCGTGTAATTCAAACCAGCCATCAACACAACCTGGTACACTAATTGATAAAGCACCATAAGATGGAATTTTTTTAAATTCATTTTCCTTTAAATAATTGAAAGTTAAATTTTTTGGAGATCGACCGCTTGCATTTAATCCATATAATTTTTTATCTTTTTCAATCCAAACCAATGCAAATAAATCGCCACCAATTCCATTACCAGTAGGTTCCATCAGCCCTAAAGCTGCGTTACTGGCAATAGCCGCATCAATTGCATTTCCACCAGATTTTAAAATTTCAACCCCTACTTGACTTGCAAGTGGATGACTGGTCGCAACCATACCATTTTTTGCGATTGTTTCTGATCTACTCGCAAATAAATTTCCCGTAATTCTATCTTGTGCAATTAGATTAAAGCATGAAAATATGAGAATGCAATTAAACAAAAAGTTTGGTCTACTAAATTTTATAAAAACCATTTCTTTACTAAAATAAACTGAATTTTTAAAAATAATATATTCATTGAATTATAATTTAAATTTTTATTTTTTGTCAAAAGAACAAAAATTAGTTGGCATGTTTAGATTATAAGATAGTTTTTTACAAATATTACATCAAGATTTTTATATACAATAATTAGCTCAAGTAGAATGAATTATAAACATTGTGTTCTTATAATCAAAATGCAAGCCATAAATAAAGTGCGTTAAATATATTGCTACACAATAAATGTACTTTAATGTCTAACTAACTGTACACGTCCAAAGTAAAAAAAGGGTTTTGATATTTGTTTTTAAACATATTTTGGCCTCTTGCCTAGATATTAGCTGACAAATGTTCGTTTCCCTTTTTCTCCGCAAAACGAAAACCCCGCAACCTTGTTACGGTTTTTTGATATCAGTAATATCGTTGATATTAACAGATAGCTATATATAATAACCTACCTTAGCGTAATGATCAAAAGATCCATAATTTTCTTTAGTGGCTTTTCTCACTTATTCTATGGAATAATTGCGTTCATTCATCCTTTTTATGTTACAGAATTTGAGAGATACGGTTTTGGAGATTATAGGTCTTCTATTGCGATTTTTCAGTCGTTGTTGGGAATAGGTCTTCTTCTCGGCTTTTATTATACCAATTTAGGAAAATACGCTGCGTTATTGCTTGCACTACTCATGGGCGCAGCTTTGAGCACGCGGATATACATTGGAGACAATGTATTACAATCTGCACCTGCTTTATTGTACCTTATTTTAAATTTATATATATTTAAATCACAAAAAGCTTAAATGATGAAAATTCTACAAAAAATTTTAATGGCTACAGTAGCTGCAGTTGTTCTTAACGTATGGCTTTTTAGATTTGGAAAAGCGACTATATACCGTGGGGCAGATTCCACAAATATGCTAGAAGAATTTGCAGCATACGGACTGAGCGAAATCATGGTTTACCTCGTAGGCGGCCTCAAGATATTAGCAGCTTTGGGTTTATTAGTTGGTTTCTTTAATAAAAAAACCATCACACCTGCAGCTGGCGTTATGGCCATTTTAATGGTTGGTGCTATCGCAATGCACTTTAAGGTTGGTGATGAAGCAATCAAATTCTTACCCGCGGGCATTATGTTTTTTTTAAGTTCAGTTATTATTATGATTAATAAAAAACTTTAGTAGTCTTATAAGAAAGTGAAAAGATCAAAACTTGCCTAAAAAGTTTATAAAATAATAATGGACTGATAAAGCCTAGACTAAATATTCATTCCGTTTAGTCCTTTTTCAATGCGGCGAAACCTTTTTGTACAAACAACATTCTGGTAATGCGTTGTATACCTGCTCAGGTGCCACAATGCTGTCTGCCTGATGACCCACCGCAGTTATATTTGTGGAGATACGTTTAATGTTGGTTTTTTTTTGATTATAAATTAATGTTAGTTGTTGGGCTTCTGAATTCCAACTGGCATACTTTACTCCTTTTGTGTTTAGGGCTGCTTTTTCAATGCGTTTCTTACACATATTACAATTACCGATAACTTCAATATTTTCTTTTTGTATTTGGGCTACTGCCGAAGTAGCAAAAAACAATGTTATTATTAATTTAAATTTCATAATACTAATTTAAAATTTTAAACGAAAGCCAGCGTAAAACATCCTACCAAAGACAGGAGCATATAACTGACTGGTGTCAAAAGTTACGCTAAAAGGATTGTCAAATGACAAAACAGCATCTGACTGTTTGATATCAAGCAAGTTTTCAGCACCCGCATAAACAGAGAATTTTTTTGAGAATTGACGTGTTAACTGCATGTTAACTAATGAAAATCCTGCCACAAAATCAGAGGGCCTAGTAAATGAAGCTACACGTCGCTGTCTACCAACACGATGAAGTGTCGCATCAGCACGCCATTGTTTACCATCGTTCAAAACAGATGTGTAACCTAAAAAGGCAAACCAACGATTTTCAGCCTGCAAAGGAACCTGTTTAAAGCCAGACCTGTAAGTGGTTTTTATAAGGTATTTTTTGTAAGCAAAACGAAGTTCTATACGTTCAGTCAAAGAACTGTTCACACTAAACTGCATACTTTGAGCATGGCTTTTTCCTTCTAGATTATAGAAAGAAATTGCACCCGGTGTTTCCCAATCCACCACTACCCTATTGGTAAATTGTGTCCGGTAAAAATCAAAAATAAAGTCATAAGGTCTATTCATTAATATGACTTTCTGTATCCAGCTAAATCCATAATTCCAAGCACGTTCAGGCAACAAGCCGTACATGGGTTCGGTAGGTTGTGCTAGGTACAACTTACGTTGACTCCCTAAAAACTTTTGATTTTCAGCAAATATGCTAGATATACGTCTTCCTTCACCTGCTGAAAGGCGTAAAATAGATTTGTTGTCAAAGAAAGCATGACGCAAATGAACACGAGGGGTAACAAAAGTACCCATAATATTGTGGTAATCAACTCTAGCGCCTATAATGGCATTTAATCCCGCTATACCATCGTAATTATATTCAAAAAAAGCACCCAAGTTGGTTTCATTTCTGTTTATACTTGAGGTTAAGATCGTTTCTTCATAAACATCTACCATATACTGCAAACCAGCCTTAAATTTATGAAGTGTGTTCCCCAAAATAGACTGGTATACCAAATGATGGAAAAAACTAAAATAGCTAACGTTATAGATTTTGTTTCCAAAATAGGACGATTGCTTGTGACGGCTAATAGCAGATTGAAAACCGAAACTCCTGTATGGTACTTTAGGATCTACGTAGCCTGTCTTAAGATTAAATTCCCACTTATTGGTATCCAACTCTCCGCCCCAATATTGATTTCCAAATTTGTGTAAAGCTGGCACATAAGACATTTGACCAACTTGTTTTTTATCTGCTAAAGCCTTAAAATTGGCAAAACCAACCCAACCTTTTTCAGCATCAATATATTGCCAACGATTCATAATATTGAGCTGCTCTGAAACTGGCACATCCATAAAACCGTCATTATTGTTATCTGTTGCCCGTGACCGTTTATTTGCATGAACAAAAAGTGCGGTTGCCCATTTAGAATTCAAGTCATATTTGGCTTGAACATTAAGTTCAGTTTTACCATTTGCCGAACGATAACCATTTACAAATAAAGGAGGAGCCGATAATGGTTTGATAAGCTCAGCATTGATCTGACCTGATAAACTCTCATATCCACTACTAACCGTGCCCATTCCTTTCGTAATTTGAATACTTTCTACCCAAGTTCCGGGTGTAAAACTCAATCCAAAGGTTTGATTGCTGCCTCTAAAATTTGGAATATTCTCTTGCGTAAATAAAATATAAGGACTCATAAGTCCCAACATTTGAATTTGCTTTCCTCCAGCTAATGCGTCGACATAATTAACATCAATTGAGGGGTTTGTTTCAAAACTCTCTGAAAGATTGCAACAGGCTGCTTTAAGCAATTCAGCACTTCCAATTGTGCTTATGTTTTGAGGTGTAAAAACAGCACGTTGTAGCGCTTTTATCTTCTGTGAAACTATCACTTCATTTAAGATATTATCATCACCTGGAATCAATAATACTACTACAGGATTGTCAAAACCATTTGATAATTTAACCGATTTATAACCAAAATGGGAAACCACTAAAACCTTATTTTCTGTTTTATGGTCTAAAGAGAAGTAGCCATCTTTTATAGTAATAGTACCTGAGTTTGAACCTTCCCAATATACATTAGCTCCAATTAGCGGAGACTTAATGTTGTTCTCTTGGCTATATACATAACCTGTAACCTGATGCTGTGCACTAGCGACATATAGGAAACATAAATAAATAATTAATAAATATGATTTAAACATGATATTTAATTTTATTATACAAACAGTTCTATAGAATTGCTTGTTATATTAGATTAAATATTGCGCATAAAGAATATGTAATTTTACCTTAGGCAACTTGGGAGGTGGTCGTGGAATATGTTGTAACAGACCTTCTTTAAAATTGAAGTTAGTCGGCAACATTTTTGAGATATTAAAAAAATATATTGGATAAATAACAAAAGTGTTGTTTTTATTTAAAACCGTATCATTTAGTTGTGTATCAAATGAAGATAATTCACAACATATTCCAGAAACAACTGGTCCTGAGTGTTCTTTTTTCTTACAACAAGTGGAAATTTCTTTATTTATAGAAGCATTGACAAACTGATTATGGCAAAAATGCAGCATAAAGCTGCTTTCTGTTGAAAGAAACAGCGTAAATAAAGCCAAGAAAAGGGCAATACGACCTTTCATAAACAATTGTTAACCTGCACAAAGTTAGGGATTTTATCGTTTATTGCCATTTTCACATCAGGAAAATGCCCTACTTTTGCAAAACGTTAATTACAGGAATAAATTTTTTTAATTAGTCTACTGTATAACTCTAAAAACTTTTTTTATGACCTAATAGTTTAGGAGATAATTTAAAATAAAATGATTAAAACAGACATTATTATTATTGGTGCAGGACCCGTAGGGCTATTTGCCGTATTTGAGGCAGGTCTAATGAAGTTGCGTTGTCACCTAATCGATGCCATACCCCAAGCGGGTGGACAATTATCTGAGATTTACCCGAAAAAACCAATCTATGATATTCCCGGATACCCTTCAGTTCTTGCAGGGGAATTGGTAGACAAACTAATGGAACAAGCTGCCCCGTTTAAACCTGGTTTTACGCTTGGTGAACGTGCCGATAGCATCAAAAAACAAGCGGATGGTTCCTTTATAGTAACGACCAGTAAAGGCACACAGCACCATGCCCCTGTGGTTATGATTGCAGGGGGCTTGGGAAGTTTTGAACCAAGGAAACCCCTCATAAGCAACATTGGAGACTTTGAAGAAAAAGGAATAAGATACATTGTTAAGGATCCAGATCAGTTTGAAGGAAAAGACATGGTGATTTCAGGTGGTGGTGATTCTGCCCTAGACTGGGCTATCTACTTTGCAGAGAAAGGTAGTTTTGTGCACCTCGTACACAGGAGTGACCGCTACAGAGCACACAAAGACTCCGTGTCACGAGCACAAGAACTAGCTGCTACTGGCAAAATGAAACTACATACTTTCGCAGAAGTAAAAGAATTAAATGGAGAAGGCGATTTAGCATCAGTAGTCATTCACAACAAGGAAGGAAACACAACTATTTCCACAAACCTATGGTTCCCGTTATTTGGTTTATCACCAAAATTAGGACCCATTGGAGATTGGGGACTTGAAATTGAAAAAAACGCCATAGTAGTGGACACTTTTGATTATCAAACCAATCGTCCAGGTGTATTTGCCATAGGAGACGTAAACACATACCCGGGTAAACTAAAACTCATTTTATGTGGCTTTCATGAAGCAACGCTTGCAGTTCAAACGGCTTATAAAATCATCAATCCAAATAAAAAGTTTACACTTAAATACACCACTGTTCAAGGGGTGCAGGGATTTGAAGACCAACAATCAAAAGAGACTATTCAATCTTGAATTTAGATATTAACATTACAGTTATTGATCGTGAGGGTAAGGAACACGTCTTTTCGGTTCCTACGGACATGAACCTTAACCTAATGGAAGTTTGTAAAGGATCTGACCTTCCCGTGGCTGGAATCTGCGGCGGTATGGCCATGTGCGCCTCATGTCAAGTTTATGTTCTGACAGAAGAACATTTTGGAGAACGAAATGATGATGAGCAGGCCATGCTTGATGAAGCCTATCACGTTGAAGAAAACTCAAGATTGGGGTGTCAAATACCCATCACTACTTCGTTAGATGGCCTTAAGGTTAAAATAGCTCCTGAGGAGCAGTTGTGAGCTTTTCACTATTAAAACGTTCAACTCGCTCTAAAGCATTTTGACGGATATCTTCCCAGAACAAAGTAATATCAAAACGATGGTAATCTTTAACAAAAGACATCCAAAAACGCTTAGGTACTTCAGGCAAGCTCACCCACAACATGCCATTGACTTTTTCAACTTCCAAGCACTTTTCATATAGCGCATTGTCATAGTATAGCAATCCCTTATGATCCTGTGTAAGGCTTACTTTACTATCATCCCAAGTGACTGGGTTTGTAGTAACTGCATTATCAAACCAGGAGTAGTATTTGGGATATTTACCCTTTTTGTAGCTATTCCAACTTACATAACCACCAATTTGATCTGGAGCATTAAGTGGTTTTAAAGAATTGAACTCATCCTCCAAAACACGTGTGCCAATCAAATAAGCAGCTACCAATTTATTTCGGAGTGGTTTGCCATCAAAGTATTCTTGTAAAATCTTCTTTAAGTGAAGTGCTCCTTGGCTATGACCAGCTAAAATGATGGGGCGTCCTTTATTTTCAACCTCCATGTAGTAATCAAATGCGGCCTTTACATCCGCATAAGCAAATGCTATCGCTTCGATACCTCCTTCGTGGATGTGGGGGTTAAAAAAAGCACGGTAGTGATTCTGACGGTAGTAAGGCACAAACAAACGACCAGCATCGGCCCACGCGGATGCTTGATAAGGAAGTATCCATTTTATTACATCTGAATTGACATTACTATCATCAATTGATGCATTCCAATCGGTATCTTTTTTATCAACAAAAAGGGTTGGGTAGACATAAAATACATCTGCAGTAGTGTAATCAGTATTTGTTCCTATGGTTTTTCCGTCAGAAGAAATACCAGCATACACTGCCCAATGTTTTATTTCTGAATAATCTATTAGTTCCTTTTTAGGAACTAATGAAGCTGTGTGAAAGTTAACCTTACAAGCAAATAATGAAAAAACAATGATTAAAAAGACATAAGGCGATTGTTTTCGCATAAAAATATTTTTTTCAAATATCTGTATTTATAAACAATTGCTTGTAAAATGAATTTTTATTTATTGTGGTGCAAAATTTAAAGTCTGTTTGTTAACTAATTCTTACTTTGTGATAAATGAGAATGAATATTTTAAATTTTACAATACTTCTTTTTGCAATACTGTGCATAACAAATTGTTCAAAAGATGACAGCAATGAAGAAACGTTAACGTGTACATCAATTGAAAAAGGAACCAAGATTATGCCACTTGGCGCATCGCGTGTACAGGGTTTTCCAGGGCTTTTTGAAAGTTATCGCTATGCGTTATGGAAAGATCTAATTGATGGTGAGTGGGCATTTGATTTTGTAGGCACAAATCAGGACCTATGGGAATACGAATCTTATAAAAATTTTTGTTTCGACAATGAACATGAAGGCCGAGGAGGCTGGACAGCAGTTCAAATTAATGAAAATATTAAAAATTGGTTAGACGTTGTTGGTGAAGTCGATATCATTCTCTTTAGCTCCCCGGGTGGAAATGATGCGTTAGCAGGAGCTGACTTCAATAGCATTGTCACAAATATAAATGCCATAATAGACAAAATTCAAGAACATAACCCAAACATCACAATCGTCATTGAGCAACTTGCCCCAGGTAAATCTTCATTTATGACAGATGAATATAAAATACTTTTTGCGCAAATGAAGACTGTAATCTATCAAATTGCCACTAATCAAACCAGCGCATCATCTAAGGTTGTTGTAGTGGATATGGCAACTGGATTTACTGACGATTTATTGGCAGATGACATACATTACAACAAAGCAGGCGCTGAATTTATTGCAACGCGCTATTATAACGCATTATCCCCATTTTTAGAATAAGTTTTATATTCAAAATTGTGTATTTTGGTAATATGAAAAATTGCAAATTTGTTCTTGTACTTTCAATATTATTGAATTCATGTCAACACAGTCAAATTGAAGTTGGCTTAAAAGCCAAAAGTGGCTCAAACGCCGCAGGCTTTGTGTTATTAAGTGAGAGAAAAGGAGTGGTTAGCTTAAGTGCAACCATTCGTGGGCTTTCTAAAGGAACTCATGCTATTCTCCTTCACGAAAAAGCAGATTATTATTATGATGATGAAAAGTCAACGATTGGTGAATGGGATTTAAACTTTGATTCACAAGGGGCTTGGGTCGATGAAAAAGGCCATTACAAGGGAAAAGTTGAAAACTTTGAAGTTGGTGAAAATGGAATAGCAAGGATATATTTTGAGACAGACGAGTGGTGCATTGGATGTGAAGATGAAAAAAAAGATATTTTAGGAAAAGCCGTCATAGTACAGCAAGTGCTAGATGATATTGTATCTCAGCCATCAAATGCCAATGGGGGACGCATCAGCTGTGCAGGAATAGTAGAATAATTACTTACTTTTTGGGTGATTGTCCGATTGCCTCTGAGATTTGTAAAATCAATTCTTCATTTGACTTTTCAAAATCAAATTTCATTGGTGGCTTAATATGCATGGTCTGTTTGATTCCTTTTTTCTTAATAAAGATTCCCTTTTTATCAAATGATCGTCGAAAACCATCAATTTGTATAGGTACAACAACGGGGTTATAAGTTTTGATAATATGCAGTGTCCCCTTGCGGACAGGTGCAAAAGGCTTGGTAGTTCCCTGTGGAAAAGTGATTACCCAACCATCATTTAATGCCTTACCAATATTAGAAATATCACTCATCTTAACTTGTCTATTAATATACTGGCCCTTTTCACGCCAAGTACGTTCAATTGATATTGAGCCAGTGTAAGCCAAAATACGTGGTAAAAAACCTGCCTTCATCGTTTCTTTGGCGGCGATATAATAGACATTTAACTTTGGGCGCCATATGTATCGTAAATAATTTAAATTGTCGTCCCTACCTGCAAGGCTGGCAAAAAAAACATGAAACATAGCTGTTACATCGGCAAAATAGGTTTGATGATTTGAAATAAAAAGTACATTTTTATCTGGCAGGTTACGAATAATTCCTGATCCACGTATTTGTAAATCGTTAAAACCATTAAATCGCCTGCGTGTAAAGAAGCCAAGCATACGTATGAGCCAAAGCTTTATAAAAAGGTAATGTCCGAATGGGTTACGTTTAAACACGATTTGGTTTTGATATGCAAAAATACAAAAGGCATCTCAAACAATATGGGGGTTTTACATAGAAAGTAAAACTATTAACTTTACGTCATCATGAAACGTATTTTTTTTCTACTGTTAACGATTGTTTTTGCAACTATTAATATCTCTTGTAGTGCAAAGACTGGGTCTGATAGTAATAAAAAAATTAAAAAAGTTACTACTCAACCGTTTCTTGAAAAGAAGGCATTACCGCCAAAAAATAGAGATTTACCCCTAAGCGTTGAGACTGTCATTCCTTTTTTAAAAGCATATGGAGAAAAGCACCTAGAAAATAAAGTGAGAATTAAAACACCACTAGGTAGTTTTGATATTTTACTTTTTGAAAACACCCCTTATCACAGAGCAAATTTTATTTTTTTGACAAAGCAGAAATATTTTGACAACACTTATTTTCATAGGGTAGTTCCAAACTTTATTATTCAAGGGGGTAATTCTGATAATACAGATACTGGACAAAAAAGAAGAAAAATTGGTAAATACTTGCTACCGCCCGATACACGTAAAGGACACAAGCACCACCGCGGTGTTATATCTATGCCAAGCAGTGAAATTGAAAATCCTCACAAACTAGCATCACCGTATGAGTTTTTTATTGTACACCAATCACCTGGCGCTTACCATTTAGATGGGAGTTATACTGTTTTTGGAAAGGTGATACGTGGTATGGAAGTCGTTGATGCCATAAATGCTCTACCCATAGACAAACGGGAGTGGCCCATAACAAACATGCGTATACAAGTAAACGTTTTAACTGAATAAAATGACCATAACACAACTTAAATATTGTATTGCAGTTGCAGAACACCGAAATTTTACAACTGCAGCAGAACACGTTTATGTAACCCAACCAACTTTAAGTATGCAAATTCAAAAGTTAGAGCAAGAGCTTGATCTTAAAATATTTGACCGTACACAAAAACCCATTGGGCTTACTTCTGTTGGTGAAAAAATTATAAAACAAGCACACCTTATTGTTGGCGAATCAGATAGAATACATGACATAATTCAACAAGAAAAAGGTATAATCGGAGGTAGCTTTAAGCTCGGAATTATACCCACGGTTATGTCTACATTACTCCCTTTGTTTTTACAAACAGTTTTGAAAGTATTTCCAAAGCTTGAATTAGAAATCGAAGAAATGCCTACACAGCAAATTATTGAGCATTTGGAAAAAGGAACGCTTGATGCAGGCATTGCGGCTACTCCATTAGACTATGAAAATGTAGATGAAAAGCCACTCTATTTCGAACCATTTAAGGTCTATGTGCCATTGGACTCTAAACTCAATAAAGAAAAAAATATATTAGCCAATATGTTAGAAAACGAAAAAGTTTTGCTCCTACAAGATGGGCATTGTTTTAGAAATTCGGCTTTAAATATTTGTAAAATAAATCATGAAGTGCCTCTCCCCTTTGAAATTAAAAGTGGCAGTTTTGAAACGCTAGTACAATTAGTAGATGAAGGTTTGGGCATAACTTTATTACCATATTTACACACACGCAAATTAAGTGAGAAACAGCAGTTAAATCTAAAATCATTTGAAGCACCCGAACCTGCAAGGGAAGTAAGTATGATATACCATAAACGAAAACTAAAATTACATATTATTGAAGCTTTACACGATAAAATTAGAGCTATAATTAGGGGGGCAATTGTTTACGATGATATAAAAATTATCAGTCCGAAGTAACCCGAGACTTTTCAAGTTTAGATGCCCACCGTTTAAGTCTTCCATAATCATATGCATCTAACTGGGTTTTGGCTTTTTTTAACTCTTTGTAAAATATGCTCGGATATTCGTAGACATTTGCCAGAACATTTTTAAAATAAGATATGGATGGCTTTAGAGACATAATTACTGTTTTTAACGAAGTAAATGATTCGCATCAAACAAAAGTGTTGTTGATATGTTAATTTTTAACTTTTATTGTCCATAAAAAAATAAAAGAAGACACCTCATCACCTGCTTCATCATGACCTGATGCATTCAGCCATAGTTTTTGCGGCATAGCTGTTTCTTTTGCCAAATTAATAACTTTTAAAATCTCTTCACCTTGGTTGCAACTAAAGTTTATCCGTCCAGCTGCTTTTTTTGAAAACGTAGCCTTATTTTCTATAACCAGCATAGAAGCCTTTATATTTGATTCATGTAGTGTATGCATAATTAAAGCACCCGTACTTAACTCAGCTGCCATACCTTGGACTGCCCAGAACATAGATCTAAAAGGGTTTTTATTCATAAAATTCAGACAAACCCTAACTATACATTCTTTTTTATCAATACTTTTCACTCGTACGCCTGTAAAAAAAGCTGCGGGCAGCTTAAGTAGCGTGTAAAAAGTAATAAAGGTAGGACTTATACGCATTGTCTAGACTGTAGTTTGAATACTTGCTAAATAGCGTTCGGCGTCTAATGCTGCCATGCAGCCAGTTCCAGCTGCTGTTACCGCTTGACGATATTCTCTGTCTTGCACATCACCAGAAGCAAATACACCTGGAATATTGGTTTTAGTAGATTTTCCCTCGGTAATCAGGTAGCCTGCATCATCCATAGAAAGCTGCCCTTTGAAAATTTCTGTATTTGGTTTGTGCCCAATGGCTATAAAAAGACCTGTTACAGCTAATTCCTCTTTTTCACCAGTTTGATTATTGACCATTCGAAGTCCTTCAACTACCATATCTCCTAATACTTCATCAATTTCAGTATTGTAGCGTAAATCAATGTTTGCTGTAGACGTTACGCGGTGCTGCATTGCTTTTGAGGCTCTCATATGATCTTTACGCACCAACATGGTAACTTTATTACATATGTTAGACAAATAGGTCGCCTCCTCTGCAGCTGTATCACCGCCCCCAACAATGGCAACATCTTGGCCCTTATAGAAGAAACCATCACATACAGCACACGCCGAGACTCCTCCTCCACGCAGGCGTTGCTCACTCGGTAAACCTAAATATTTGGCAGTGGCTCCAGTAGAAATAATAACAGTTTCTGCTAATACTTCTTTATTGTGATCAATAATAACACGGTGTAATCCACCTATTTCGTTTGAGAAATCTACAGATGTAGCCATACCAATACGAACATCAGTACCAAAACGTTCAGCTTGTTGTTGAAGCTGCACCATCATGCTGGGACCATCAACTCCTTCAGGATAACCAGGAAAATTATCAACCTCCGTAGTGGTGGTAAGTTGTCCACCAGGCTCTAAACCTGTATATACAACAGGTTTTAGATCCGCACGAGCAGCATAAATGGCAGCAGTATAACCCGCAGGACCCGACCCAATAATAAGTGTTTTGATGTGTTCAGGTGACTCACTCATGAATGATAAATTAAATTCAAAATTAAAGGATTAAGATGATAGAATGACATTATTAATATTAAAAGTTATTATCAATCTATTATGTAAAATGATAAGAAATTATGTTTGGCAACCTTGTGATATATTCTATATTTGCAAACCGTTTAACGGGGTGTAGCGTAGCCCGGTCATCGCGCCTGCTTTGGGAGCAGGAGGTCGCAGGTTCGAATCCTGCCACCCCGACAAATTATTTTATAGCCCTCTGATTTTTAGAGGGTTTTTTGTTTTAATAAAGTTTTAGTATTAAAATAGAGTGATTTTAATAACGCAGCACTAAGAATAATTTATCTTTTAGGCTTATATCTGCTTCATATGTTTTTTAGTGTTGCATATCTTCCTTTAAAATTATTAGAGGACTCGAAAAAATCACCAATATTATTTTTATTTTAGATAAGTCCTGGACAAAATTATTTTCTGATTATTTTTTCTTTAATTTACCTTATGAAATACTTATATATTACACTGATTGTTTGTCTTTTAATATCATGTGACAACTGCAAAAAAATATCAATCAAAAAAGTTGAAGGTTCTCCTAAATACGAAAATGCTCGACTTATCCTAAATGGAGCCATTAATCAACAGGATAATCATTACTCATTTTCTTTTGACGTAGATAACTATCGCCTAGGTGAGCAAACACAAAAAGATTTTAATTACAATCTAGCAAACTCTCAAAAGGGGCAACACATACATTTTATTATAAATAATGGCCCCTATTTTGCGAAGTACACAAGTGAGTTTACGCAAGAATTGGAAAAAGAAAATAGTATTATTCTTGCTTTCTTATCAAGATCTTATCACGAGTCAGTTAAAAGCCCAAATGCCTTTGTGCTTACGCAGATTGGTAATACAGATTCAATTGACCTTTCAAATGAATTTTTGTTTTACAGCAGGCCTAAAGGAACTTATGAGGGAGAAGCTACTAAAAAACTATTGCTGGATTTTTATTTAGTTAATACTAAAATATCGCCAAATGGCAACAAAGTTAGGGCAACGGTTGAAGGTCATGAATTTCTTATAGATGAGTGGGTTCCTTATTATATTGAAGGTCTTCCTAAAGGTGAGGTCTCAATAAAATTAGAACTAATAGACCCAAAAGGAGATTTAATTGACTCTCCTTTTAATCCTTCGACCAGAACAGTTACACTCAAATAATCATATTTTTAAAGTTCATCAATATGATTAAATCTAGTCAACTATTCTTTTACTGCTTCTTTTTTGGTACAATAAACTTAATTGGGCAAACACTTCCAACGGATGTGCCATGGAATGAAAATGAAACAGGATATTACACAACAAGGGAAAATAATATAGTGTTGGTAAGCACCGAAGGGGAAAAAGAAAAAATAATTTTGTCTTCTTCTAAAACTGGACACAAAAAGATTGAATCTTTCTTTTTTTCAAAGAGTAAGAGAAAAGTTCTTCTTTTTACAGAATCCGTAAAAGTATGGAGGTACAATACAAGGGGAAACTACTGGGTTTATGATTTTGATAAAAAAGAATTAAAAAAAATAGGTGAAAAATTACCAAACTCAAGCTTGATGTTTGCCAAATTTTCTCCAAATGAAAAATATGTCGCCTATGTTTCCAAAGAAAAACTGCAAAATGGTGTTAGAAACAGCACCACCCCCGCAAATATATATTTAGAAAACCTAGAAAACAGCTCTGTAAAAAAACTTACGAGCTCCAACAGAACAAAAAAACTCATAAATGGAACATTTGATTGGGTTTATGAAGAAGAGTTTGATTGCAGAGATGGATTTATTTTTAACGAAGAAGGGACCAAAATTGCCTTTTGGCAAGTAAACGCAAATCAGGTAAAGGACTTTTATATGATTAATAATACAGACTCAGTATATTCATATACGATACCTGTAGAGTACCCAAAAGTTGGTGAAGACCTCACCAAAGTGAAAATAGGTGTAATTGATTTAATAAATAATAAAGTTACATGGATGAAAATTCCAGGAGCAGAAAATAAATTTTACCTCCCAAGGATGACCTGGATTCCTCAAACAAACAATTTGATGATTCAACAGTTAAATAGAGAACAAAACCACAGCAAGTTGTTTATCGCTAATTCGGAAAATGGAGACGCAAGAATATTAATGGAAGAAAAAGATGATGCATGGGTTGATGTTAGAACTTCGTGGCCTTATCAAGCCATTGCGGGCTGGAAATTTATAAATCAGGGCCAAGAGTTTTTATACACATCGGAAAAAGACGGATGGTCTCATATTTACAGATATCATATTAAAAATCAAACAGAATTCCTAGTTACAAAAGGAGATTATGACGTGATAAATCCATTAGCATACGATGAAGAAAACCAGCAGGTATATTTTATTGCATCTCCGGAAAATCCCACGGAGCGGTATTTGTACAAAATATCTGTTGACGGAGAAGGTATTCTTGAAAGAGTTACACCAAATACTTTGGAGGGGAATCATGAATATCAGATAAGCACAAATGCAAAATATGCCTTTCATTCTTTTTCAAATTATTACACGGCACCTATGGATGCTATAGTGTCTTTACCTGACCACAAATTTTTGAATGAAGAAGAAAATATGTTTAGTAAGTTTTACCCTTTTAGCAAAAAATTTCATCCTTTGGAGTTTTTTGAAATTACAACAGAAGACGATATTACCATGGAAGGGTGGTTGGTAAAACCAAAAAATCTCGATCCGAATAAAAAATATCCTGTTCTTTTTTACTTCTACAGTGAGCCTGCTAGACAAACGGGGGTAAATAAGTACGGTGCAGGCTATAATTCCCTATATGATGGTAATTTGTGGGAAGACGGTTATGTATATGTAACATTTGACGGTAGAGGAACACCTTCACCTAAAGGAAGAGCTTGGAGAAAAGCTATTTATAGAAATATTGGAAGAATAAATGTTAGAGACATGGCCATGGGCGCAAAGGCTGTTTTTGCAAAATATGAATTTATTGACACCACAAGAGTTGCTGTTCATGGATGGAGTGGAGGTGGTGCGGCTACATTGAATTGTCTTTTCCAATATCCAGAGATTTTTCATACCGGTATCGCAGTGGCTGCTATTACAAATCAACTAACTTATGACAATATATACCAAGAACGATACATGGGTGATCCTGAAGAAAGCTATCAAGCTTATATTGATGGATCTCCAATAAAATACGCCAAAAATTTAAAAGGTAATTTACTTTATATCCACGGCACGGGAGATGATAACGTGCATTACCAAAATGCTGAAATATTGGCCAACGAGCTTATAAAACATAAAAAAATATTTTATATGCTCCCCTATCCGAACAGATCTCATTCCATAAGGGAAGACGACGCATATCCACATCTTAAATTGATGTTCACTGACTTTTTAAGAAAAAACTGCCCACCTGGCGGGAGGTGATAGTTAGCCTTTGTTATTTTCGTTCTGATAAATATGCCACATAATCTTTAAGTTTAGTGAAGAAGTATTCTTCTCATTCAATATTAGGTCTGCGGATATTTACTTTTGAATGAAATTATTAACCTTAAACCAAGTTCATGTATAATGGTTAGTGAGTAAGTTGAGGAAAAGTAAAAATGTGGCAGAGTTCTGTCAGATTACCAACAAATAATTAAATCATAAACACTAAATTTGTATCATAATTATATGCTCATTAATATTTTTAAATACATCAAATTAAAAGTTTAGTTATTAATAATACCTAAATTGAATAAAATTGATATTAGAACGGGGTTTTACCGTGTAAAATAAGGTAGGTTTAAATTCTGCCGCCCCGATAAAAAATTTGGATATCTACAATTTAGTATTCGCATCCAGATTTTACTAATTTTTCATTCGGGATGTGGCGCAGCCTGGTAGCGCACACGCATGGGGTGCGTGGGGTCGCAGGTTCAAATCCTGTCATCCCGACAACATTAACCCTCTGATTTTAATTCAACACAGCAAGCTGTCTGGTAGTGCATCCCGATAGCTCATAGGGAGGGTCGCATGTTTAAACATAACGAAGTGATCTCACGATCAAAGGAAGTAATCCTGTCATCCTGACTTTTTCTTTCCAAATTTAATGTTTAGTCAAAATCGAATCCAAATACAACTTGATGTTTCAGTCGTTCGAATTGTTTATTTATTATGTTAACATTTTAAGTCTTAAAGAAGCAGGTCGTCAATTATGGAATATTATCTTTACAAAAATCAGTGATTGGTGATTATTGGAGTTAGTGGCGGTACGGGTGCAGGTAAAACTACCCTTGTCAATTATATAGCAAAAATATTAGGTAAAAACCAAACCTTAATACTCTCGCAAGACCGTTATTATAAACACTTGCCTGAACTATCATTTGAAGAACGTAGCTTAATTAACTACGATCATCCCGATGCCCTCGATTTGGATTTACTCGCAAGCCATGTTGTCAAACTTAAAGAAGGGAAATCCATAAAATGCCCTTTATACTCGTTTGAAAAACATCTGGGGTTGGATGAAATTGAGATTTTACATCCAAAAAAATATATATTAATTGAGGGCATTTTGGTGATTACCAATGCTATGCTTAGTGAATTATTTGACTATAAGGTGTATATTGATGCTGATGTAAACAAACGCATTCAACGGCGTATGGAACGTGATATAAGCACTAGAGGTAGAACAAAAGAAGAAGTGATCGACCGTTTTGAAAACACGCTACACGAAATGCACAATAAGTTTATAGCGCCCCAAATAAGTACGGCCGACGTGATTATTTTAAACAATGATTTGGACTTTGCAAAAAATCAAATAAAAAAGTGGATAGATACAGCAATTAAATGAAAAAGCTTTTTAAAAATCCCTGGTTTAAATTAGCTACTAACATATATGCTGTAATTGGCGTGTCTTTTATTGTTTGGATGGTTTTTTTAGATTCCAATTCGCTGCTAATTTATTTTAACCTTGAACGGAAATTATCAGAATTGGAAAGACAAAAAAGTAACTTGCAAGAAAGTATAGCTTTAGACAGAAAAATGCTCACTCAGTTAAGTGACTCCATAGAAATGGAACGCTACGCACGGGAGCGCTATTTAATGAAAAGAAAGAATGAGGACGTGTATCTAATTGAGTTTACAGACACGATTAATTAACCAAATAAAACTTGAACATGAAACATACAGAACAAATGTTGCGAGACGATGCATTGGCAGGAAAAGTTATAGTGGTTACTGGCGGTGGAAGCGGACTGGGTAAGTCTATGACTAGTTATTTTCTAAAACTCGGCGCTAAAGTAGCAATAACTTCACGTAAGCTTGAAAAATTAAAAATCACAGCAGATGAACTAAATGAAGATACAGGTGGAGATTGTTTTGCTGTAGCTTGTGATGTTCGCAATATTAATGAAGTTGAAGCCATGCACAATCAAGTATTGGAAAAGTATGGACCTGTGGACATATTAGTTAATAACGCAGCTGGTAATTTCATTGCACCCACCGAAAGACTATCCTCGAATGCTTTTGATACCATTTTGGATATTGTACTTAAGGGTACAAAAAACTGTACGCTAACATTTGGCAAGCATTGGATAAAAACCAAGCAACAAAACACCAACGTTCTTAACATAGTAACGACTTATGCCTTTACAGGCTCAGGATACGTAGTTCCATCAGCATGCGCCAAAGCTGGAGTTTTGGCTATGACTCGTTCTCTAGCTGTTGAATGGGCAAAATATGGTATGCGTTTTAATGCAGTAGCCCCTGGCCCCTTCCCTACCAAAGGTGCATGGGATCGCTTGCTGCCGGCGCCGATAAAAAAGAAATTTGATCCAAAAAAACGTATTCCTATCGGAAGGGTCGGTGAACATCAAGAATTGTCAAATCTAGCAGCATACATGGTTTCAGATTTTGGTTCCTACCTAAATGGAGAAGTAATAACACTGGATGGTGGCGAATGGCTCAAAGGTGCGGGCCAGTTCAACAATTTAGAACAGGTTAAAAAAACCATGTGGGACATATTAGAACTTGCCATTAGAAGAAAAAAATAGTTAACATAAATTTGGTAGATACTACTGTGTTTTAGTAGTATTTTTACGTTTCATTAGTTTCAATGGGAAAAATTATTGCCATAGCGAATCAGAAAGGTGGAGTTGGAAAAACTACTACTTCTGTAAATCTTGCGGCTTCACTTGGTGTACTTGAAAAAAAGGTGCTTCTTGTGGATGCTGACCCACAGGCTAATGCTACTTCTGGGCTTGGTATTGAAGTTGATTCAGTTAAAAAAGGCTCTTATCAAGTATTAGAACATTCCGTTTCTGCCAAAGAAGCTATCGTGACAACGAATTCACCAAATCTCGATTTAATACCAGCGCATATAGATTTAGTAGCCATAGAAATTGAATTGGTTGACAAAAACAATAGGGAAATGATGCTTCGCGAAGCATTGGAACCAATTAAAAATAATTATGATTACATATTTATTGACTGTGCCCCTTCTCTCGGTCTAATCACATTAAATGCACTTACGGCTGCCAATTCAGTTATCATTCCCATTCAATGTGAATACTTTGCCCTTGAAGGATTAGGAAAGCTATTAAACACCATAAAAAGTATTCAAAAAATACACAATAGAGAACTTGGTATTGAGGGCATGTTGCTTACCATGTATGACTCAAGACTTAGATTGTCTAATCAGGTGGTAGATGAAGTAAAGAAACACTTTGGAAACATGGTTTTTAGCACTATTATTCAAAGAAATGTTAAGCTTGGTGAAGCGCCTAGCTTTGGAGAAACAATTATTGATTACGATGCCACGAGCAAAGGTGCTTCTAGCTATTTAAAACTGGCACAAGAACTTATCAACAAAAAAAAGTAATATGGCAAAAGCAAAAAAACGTCAAGCCATGGGACGAGGGCTATCAGCCCTACTCCCAACTGATGAAAATCTTTTAAGAGGCAGTGTAGAGGGAAAAGTTATTGAGCTTCCATTAAATCAAATCGAAACCAATCCTTTTCAGCCAAGAACACAGTTTAATCCAGATACCCTAGCAGAACTTGCATCATCAATTTCTGAGCTTGGCGTTATTCAACCTATAACGGTGCGAAAACTCAAGGCAAACAGCTATCAGTTGGTTTCTGGTGAGCGACGCTTAAGGGCTTCTGAATCTATCAATTTAAAATCTATCCCTGCGTTTGTTCGCGTTGCAAATGATCAAGAGTCATTAGAAATGGCTTTGGTCGAAAATATCCAAAGAGATGATTTAGACCCTATCGAAATTGCATTAAGTTATAACAGGCTTATTAATGAAATTGAACTAACACAAGAGCAAATGAGCAAACGTGTCGGTAAAAAGAGGTCAACTGTTACGAATTATTTACGTTTACTGAACCTTGACCCCATTATCCAATCAGGAATAAGAGATGGTTTTATCAGCATGGGACATGGTCGCGCTTTACTTAGTATTACAGATAAACACGAGCAATTAAAGCTTTATAAAAAGATTGTCGCCACAGGAATGTCAGTAAGGGCAATAGAGCAAGTTGTGAAGCCCAAAAAAGCCAAAATCACAAAAACACAAGATTATACATCAAAACATTTATATACTTTTAAAAAATTTTTCGAAGCACCTGTACAAACAAACGTTGATAAAAATGGTGCAGGTAAAATCATTATCTCCTTCTCTTCCGAAAAGGAATTCGAAAAGATTTGTACTAAATTACAGTAGTGAAGCCTCTCCTCCTAATTATTATTGTTTCGTATTACAGTTGTTTTGTGTTTGGACAACAAATTGTGGTGGATGAGATTCAAAAAGTAGAAAACGAAGATCCTCTAAGACCTGCAAAGGCAGCTTTTTACTCTGCAGTACTTCCTGGATTGGGCCAAGTATATAACAGAAAGTATTGGAAAGTTCCTCTTGTTTATGGTGCTATTGGCGCTTCAATTTATACCTATGATCTAAATCATAAAAATTATTTGCGTTATCGAAACGCATACAAAAGAAGGATTGCTGGTTATATTGATGATGAGTTTCAAAACCTTATTAGTAGTACAGACAGAC
Source organism: uncultured Flavobacteriaceae bacterium (assembly GCA_964014735.1). Classification (GTDB taxonomy): domain Bacteria; phylum Bacteroidota; class Bacteroidia; order Flavobacteriales; family Flavobacteriaceae; genus UBA7446. The sequence goes on from CAXHBH010000012.1 coordinate 37,238, forward strand.
TGGTAGATGGTCAAGAGTTCTATAAACGTAATCGAGATCGTTCGATGATTTTTATATTGGGTTTTTATTTTCTTAATATATTGGACGCCAATATCGATGCACATTTAAAACAATACAATGTAAACAGCGATTTGACCGTAAAACCCTACATTGATGTTGCACCTCTTGGTGCTCAACCAGTGGCGGGAATGCGGGTCGCATTAACTTTTTAATATGAAGATAGCCCTTTTAGGATACGGTAGAATGGGTAAAACCATTGAAAACATTGCAAAGGCAAGGGGCCACGAAATCGTTGCAATAATAGACAAGGATAATCCAAAAGATTCTTTGAATGATGCTGAAGTAGCTATAAACTTTAGTATTCCTTCAGCTGCAGTAGAAAATATTAAACATGCCTTAAATGAAGGGGTAGCTGTTGTTTGCGGTACAACAGGGTGGCTAGACAGTCTTACGGATATTGAATCATTGTGTATTAATAAAAAGGGAGCTTTTCTATATGCTTCAAACTTCAGTTTAGGGGTAAATATTTTTTTTGCTCTAAATGAAAAGCTTGCGCAAATAATGGGACAGCACAAACAATACAATGTCAGCTTAACAGAAATTCATCATACTAAAAAATTGGATGCGCCTAGTGGCACAGCCATCACGCTGGCTGAAGGTATTTTACCACATATAGACAAAAATACATGGGCATTGGAAGAAGATGCGAAAGAAATAGATCTAACTATTAGAGCAGAACGCATGGCGGATGTTCCAGGAACGCATACCGTTGATTATAACTCAGAAACTGACAAAATCTATATTGAGCATACTGCGCACAACCGTGATGGTTTTGCCTTGGGATCTGTTATTGCTGCAGAGTGGCTTAATGGTAAAAGCGGTATTTTTACAATGAAAGATGTTATAAACATAACCTAACTCACCAAATTATGACTTTATCTCAATGGGCTTTGTTTGTTTTGCTCTGCCAACTACTCATGTTTTTAAAGCTTTGGAAGTTGTATAAAAAAGCTGGATACGCACCTTTTTTGGCAGCAATACCCATTTACAACTCAGTTATTTTACTCCGTATTATTGGAAGACCATCTTGGTGGGTAATCCTTTTGTATTTTCCTATTGTAAACTTGCTAATGCTTCCTGTAGTATGGGTGGAAACAGCACGAAAATTTGGCAAAGATTCTCTAAAAGACTCATTCTTTGCATGGGCTTCTTTGGGACTATATGGTTTTTATATAAACTATGCTAGCGACCAAAAATATAACCCTGAACAATCTATTGCGCCTAAAACAAAATTTGGTGAGTTTATTGGGTCAACTGTATATGCAGTGGTTATTGCTACCGTTGTTCATACATATTTTATACAGCCTTATATCATTCCAACGGGATCTTTAGAAAAAACATTGCTGGTGGGAGATTTTTTGTTTGTTAGTAAATTCCACTATGGTGCTCGAGCACCGCAGACGGTTGTCTCATTTCCTATGGTTCACGATACCATTCCATTGGTAAAAACAAGATCATACTTAAAAAAGCCGCAGCTCCCTTATATGAGGCTTCCAGGACTACAGCAAATTAAACGTAATGATATTGTCGTCTTCAGCTGGCCCGCAGATACTGTGAGGCAATTCTTTAAAAAAGAAGCTGGAGTTGTGAAACCAATCGACAAAAAATCAAACTACGTTAAACGCTGCGTTGCTATTCCAGGAGACACACTTTCCATAATAGATGGCATCATACACATTGACGGTAAGAAATCTACCATGCCCGATAGGGCAAAGCCTATTTTTGGATATAAAGCCTACAATACAAACGGCATCTCTGCCAGAAAGCTTATAAATGCAGGTTATGATGACCTAACACGTAAGTTTGTAATAACAAATATCAGCCAACCCATACTTGATGCATTAAGACCACATCTAATGATGATAGCAAATTCAGATCCAAACAATTATCAGGTGATTACCGGGTCTAAAGGGCTGCCGCTTAGTATCGTACAGAAATACCGTATTCAAGCTAAGGAGTTGTTGGAAACGCAGAAAAGTCTATTTCTTACATTAAAAGAGGCTGAACAAATACCAAAAGTATTGAAGTTGGATAGTTTGGTAAGAAACATCAATACAAAAAGAACTTATAACGACTCCTATTTTCCAAACAATGTGCGCTATAACTGGAATGAAGATCAATTTGGACCTATCCTTATCCCCAAGAGCGGAGTTACAGTTAAATTAAATTCAAAAAATATAACACTATACAAAAAAATTATTTCTGATTATGAATTAAACAACCTTGAAATTAAAGGAGATGAAATCAAAATTAATGGGAACCCAGAAAACGCGTATACCTTCAAGCAAGACTATTACTGGATGATGGGTGATAATCGTCATCGTTCTGAAGACAGTAGATATTGGGGATTTGTTCCTGAAGATCATATAGTTGGTAAGCCTGTATTCATATGGATGAGTATTGATGGATTCATGGATGGGCTACGCAATTGGAGCATACGTTTGAACAGAATCTTTACAACGGTAGGCGGCACTGGTGAGCCTGTTTCATATCGTTGGTATTTTGTAGCATTTGTAGCTGTCTGGCAAGGAATTGCATTGTATAGAAGGCGTTCAAAAAAGCATAAATGAGTACAATTATTGCGCCGCTAGCATACACCGGATCCATAGGCATGTGGGCGTTTATGATAACTGCGGAAACACTTTTAATAGAGCAAAACGATTATTATCAAAAACAAACCTTAAGAAACAGGACTCACATTCATGGTGCCAACGGAAAATTATTACTTTCCATTCCAATTAGACATCTTGGAAAATCAGGTCACCAATACTATAATGAAGTTGAAATAGAAAATAGTTTTGAATGGCAAAAGCAACATTGGAAATCCATTCAATCCGCTTATAGATCTTCTCCGTATTTTGAGTTTTATGAAGATAATATTTCCATTTTCTATAAAAATAAATACTCATTGCTTTATGTTTTCAATAAAGCCTATTTTAAGTTATTACTAAAACTATTGGGTTGGAATCCTGAAGTTCATTATACCGAAAGCTATGAAAACTTAACTAATGCTAAAGATATTAGATCACAAATTGAGAAAAAAGAAGTAAATAACACGCTAAGACTCAAATACACTCAAGTGTTTGAAGGTAAAAACGGCTTTATACCTAATCTATCCATTTTAGATTTGTTATTTAATGAAGGGCCAAACACCTTATCATTATTAAAAACTGTGGTTTAAACAAATTAAAGTATTATTAAGATAGCATTACTCACTTTTAAAGAAATGAATATTCAATCATATGTAAATCTTGAGAACAATTTTGTTTCAGATGGAAAGGCAACAGAGCCATGGTAAAAAAATATAATGAGACAAAAAGTGGCAGTAAATAAAAAAGCAGGCCATAAGCCGGATTCTGTCGTGTCTTATCATTAATCTAGGCGATGCATTACTGCAGCGCTCAATCCGCCTACCCTCCAACTTGGACGCGCTATCCTAAACGTTGGTTT
>CAXHBH010000013.1:0-40117 GCA_964014735.1 uncultured Flavobacteriaceae bacterium
TGACCCATACTTCTGGAATTGGTTATGGCTATGGGCCAGCCAAAAAAAAATGGGAAAAAGCAGAAATGCAAGGGTGGTATTTTGCCCACCGAAATGAACCTATTCTTAAAACAGTTAAGAGGATGGCAAAACTACCTATGGAGGCCCATCCCGGAGAAAAGTATGTTTATGGATATAGCACTGATATTCTCGGTGCTGTTATTGAGGTCGTTTCTGGACAATCATTAGATGTATTCCTTAAAGAACGCATATTAGATCCTCTAGGCATGGTAGATACACATTTCTATCTGCCTGAGTCAAAAGCTTCAAGACTTAGCGTTGTTTACAGCCAATGTGGTAACAAACTTTTGAGAGCTAATGATGATGGCACTCCTCAATTTAAATGGGATGACGACGAAAAATGTAAAGGGAACAATCAAACACAGGGACATTATATAAATGGTCCACGTGTGAGCTTTTCGGGTGGCGCAGGTTTGTTAAGTACTTCTATCGATTATGCTATTTTTCTTCAAATGATGCTCAACAATGGTGTGTACGATGGCACGCGAATATTATCCAGAAAATCTGTTGAACTCATGATCGACAACCATTTGGATGGAGATTATTATAAAGGTGTGAAATTCCCATGGGATTGGGGTGTTGGTTTTGGATTGGGATTTTCAGTTACAACAAATACTGGAGATCGGGGTGTTCTTGGAAGTGAAGGAGAATACGGATGGGGTGGTGCTTACCATTCATCTTATTGGGTAGACCCAAACGAAAACCTAATTGTGGTGTATTTCACACAAGTTGCCCCCATCAATTTAGATGACCACCAGAAACTGCGAAATTTAATTTACCAGTCGATAGTAGACTAAAAATTAAATCGTTTTTAAGAAAAGTTCTTCTTCAAAAGCCAAGGGCGTTCATTGTATACTTTGATAACAAACTCACCAAAAAGTGTGTTGGCCCAAGAAAACCAAGAACGGCTAAAATTAAACGCATCATCTTTGTGAAATGATTCGTGCATAAACCCAGTATCTGCATGGGTGTCCTTTAACATTCTTAAGCATTTCGAAATTTCACTATCATCTTCTGAAGTTAATCCTCGAAGTATAATTCCCATAGGCCAAATATTTTCTTTTCCTGTGTGAGGACTTGCTTGCCCTTCTGCTACTTTACCTCTTAAGAAATACGGATTAGAATCACTTAATAAAAATGCTCTTGTATTTTTATATATAGAATCGGAGGGCGCATGTCCACCAATGTATGCCAGTGACATTAACGAAGGAACATTAGCATCATCCATAAATAAGGCATTTCCAAACCCATCAACCTCATACGCATATATTTTGCCAAAATCAAGATGTTCTTTCACAGCATATTTTTCAACAGCCGATTTTACCTCGATAGAAAAAGACATACATTCATTTGAAAAATCAGTATCCATCTCACCAACAGCATATAATTCAGAAAGCTGTGCTAAGGAGACATAAGCAAATATGTTAGAGGGTACTAGGTATGGCAGAATTGTTCCATCATCAGATGGTCTAAAAATAGAATGAATCATTCCTGTGGTTTTTGTTGGCGCACCTGTACCATTAAAGATGGCTAATCCAACTACAAACGTATGTTCTCGAGTGAAAGAATAAGGAGATTTGCCATCAATGCGCTGTTCTGTTCTGAATGTATCGACAACAAGGCGCACTGTTTTATCCCAATCACTATCCATAAAACTTGTATCCCCAGAAATTTTATAATAATGATAGGAGAGTCGAATAAAATAGCAAAGCGAGTCAATTTCCCACTTACATTCGTGTACGCCAGGTTTTGGTTTTGGTATGTCGCTAGACCACTTTGAAATTCGTGTCAAGTCCTTATAAAAGGCATTTGCGTAAGGATCAGTTAAGATGCATTTAACTTGTCTGTTAATTAACCCTAAAATGAGGTTTTTTATTTTTGGATCTTTATCGATTAGTGGCATGTAAGGCCAGACCTGTGCAGTAGAATCTCGTAACCACATGGCATCAATATCCCCTGTGATTACAAAAGAATCAGGTTTTCCATCAATTACTTCATAATCTACAGTTGTGTCTAAGGTATTTGGATAACAATTTTCGAACATCCATGCAAGTTCAGGATCAGCAATAGAAGATTTCACCTTTTTTATTGCCGCTTCAACGGCATCACTTGTAAATGTTCTCTCATTTAGAGGAGGCCTATTTGATTTAAATTTTTTAAAATTGATATTATCTGCCATTGAAAATCCAGCAGCGGGAATAAGTGTCATTCCAAGCGCAACTTTTGAATTGTTAATCAAAAAACTTCTTCGGTCCATAAAATTTTGACTTTAAATTATTTTTTTAAAAAAAACACATCCAAATTTACATTTAAATTAATATCGTCTAGCAATCTAAGCTCTAATTATTACGCTGCATTTTGACTGCATTTTATATTTATAATAAATACCTTAAAGAATATTTTTTTAAAAGCAATATTGTCTTTTGTATTAAAGACAGTATGTTTAGTATCGAACCACTTCAATGGCCTTCCCACCATTTTTATTAATGTCAAATGCACGAAGCATTACTTTTGCATCAGAAGCTACGGCAACTGGCTTTTGATAAATTTTTGTTTTAGAATTAGGTAATGAGCCATCTGTTGAATATCGGATATTAATTCCTGGAAACTGCACACGAACAAACAAGGTATCATTTTTAATAACACCACCTGGTTTTGGAAGGTTGATGTTTAAATCTTTATATTGATAGTTTAAAAAAGGGATGGCGTATTGACCTAATGTGTTTGTAAAAACATTCCATTGTTCAAGCATAAGTGCTTTTTGTCGTTCTGCCGTTAGACTTATCCAATTCGGCTGATTTGCCCAAGCTCGCTCGGCGAATACTAACAAATTGGGTAATAGCATTTCGTTTAAAATATTTTCATTCCTAATGGTTTCCCCAAACAGTTGACTCTGTATTCCGATTAGATTGCTTCGTTTGTCGGGATCTAATTTTACTTTGGGTGCAATATATTCATCTGACAAATGATGCTTTTCGTTAAGCGTCGCATTGGCGAAGATATCTTCTGGGTCAATAGCCCAAGTGTCAAAATAATTCACATAACCCGACCAATTTAAACCATGGCTATCCATATCGCGATCATCAGCCATGTCAAAATAAAAAGCAGAAGAATTACTCATCACAGTTTTAAAACCTAAGTTGGCAAACTTGTAATTCATATCTTCCCTACCGCCACCCCAAATGTTGTTCCAGACATACGGAATGACCTCATAATCATATCGTTCCTCTTTTATCAAAGTTTCTGATTGACTTTGTTCGGAGTGTTCCAAAAGGAAGTCTTCCCAACCAGAAAGTACAATACCGTGTTTGTTTAAAATACCTTTAAGTCGGGAAACATTTTCATCATACAAATCACTAAGTGTATGCTTTTCTGAAATTTTATCTTCGCATAGCGGTGATGCTTGCCAAACGCCGTAGGGCAATTCATCTGCACCAATGCTAAACTGCGTCAGCTTTATGTTAGCATCAGCGTACATTCCTACTACTTCGTTTACAACCTTTTCAAAAAAGGCATACGCACTCTCACGACAAATATTTATTGCGTTGTCGTTGTATAATTGCGCTGAGCGAAAAACGCTTTTATCTTCAGGATCGATTAATGCGAACTCCTCTGCTGCAATGTTATCTCCTGCCGCTAAAAAATGCTGTCGTCTTGCCTCCATAGAAATTATGGCAGCCCGTGCATGTGACGGAAAGCTAATTTGGGGTATAACGGTAACGTTACGCACACTAGCATATTTAAGTAATTCAATAAAATCTTGTTGGCTTAAAAATCCGTTACCTGTTTCGCCTCCATTAGCACCAGAGCCATACATGGGGATTAGCCTGTACTGTTCGTCTGTGGTGTAACCTCGCCTGGCGCCAACTTCTGTCAGTTCTGGAAGTCCAGGAATTTCCAAGCGCCAACCCTCGTCATCGGTAAGTTTTAAATCCAAGTGATTGAGTTTGTATATAGACATTAAATCCACAATCTGCTTTATCTTATCTAAGCCGTAAAAGTTCCTTGATATATCCAGCAAAAACCCCCTATACACAAATCGCGGGGCATCTTCTATATCAACTAGCGGCAAACGATTGGAGCCTATTTGCGCAGCAACATCAATTTGAACAAGTGATTGAATGGCATACACCATACCCCCATAAGCGTTTGCACTTATTCTTATTTTTTGTTTGTCAATACGGAGCAGGTAGGCTTCGCCTCCTAAGCCCGTAGCTTTGTCTATGATCAAATTCGCCTCAGCAATAGTATCCACCCATTGTATGTTTTTGGCAGTTTGCGCCAATAATTGTTCCAGGTCTTGTTGATGAGCTGAAAAAAATGGCGACAGATAAATTTGCCAACTGGAATCGACTGGTCTATCATGACTTGAAACAGTTAGTTGTTTTGGTGTTGGAATGATTATGGGTAGCTTTTCTTTGGAAATCAAGGAAACATCTGCGAGTTTATCATAGCGTGTTTTGGACGTAGGTAGATTTAAATCTTCCAAGCCTTTTGCATGCTGCCAGTTAACCGTTGTTTTTACATCGTATAGATTTTCGTTTTGAACCAAAAATGCACCAAAGGGCCCCAAGGCCAATCGGGACATAATACCATCTTTTACTACATTAAAATGTAACTTCTCACCTGCCTTTAAAGCCCAATTATCTCCAAAATTTAATTTGAAGTAGGAGTTGCCATTAATCCATGTAAAATCGATTCCTTCAGGCAGTGTTTCAGGGATAACTTTTCCGATGATTTGATTCCAATGAAGTGACCATTGCGAAGGCTTGAAATCAGTTAAGGTTTGGTTATCAATTGTTATACTTACATGCATCTTACTTTTTTCTACATCAAATGCATTTATGGTATAGATAAGATTTATTGCATGTTCTTTGTTGTTAGCTATAAAATAGGCAACAAAAACCATACACAGCAATGCCAGGACTATAATAAGCCTTGGTTTTAGTTTCAATAGGGACATCTTGATTGTTTCCGCATTTAATTGCAAATATAGCTTGACATGAATAAATTAAGCCTAGGTGCTTGGTGTTTTGATTTAAATAATGGTATCCTTAGGATTATATCTTACAAAGCCTTCCACAGCTTCGTGTTCGTGCAATCCTAATAAATTATATTCATTCGCAGTTTTTCGATTTCTATGCTCTGATCGTTGCCAAAACTCTCTTTCGTCTGAACCGGGGAACATAGCCTTATCTTTTTGAGACTGATGCTTGAAAATAGCGCGTCTTTTTTTCATTAAGTCAGCTGGAGATAAGGGCACTGCCATTTCAATTTCATTGACACCCCACTCTTGCCATGCACCTCTGTAAAGCCACACTTCACAGTTCTTAATCCACGCATCGCCAGCTTTCAATAACTCATCGATAGCATCAAAAATAACTTGCAAACACACCCGGTGCGTACCATGCGGGTCGGATAAGTCTCCAGCAGCAAATATCTTTTCGGGCTTAACTTTTCTGAGTAGTTTTATTGTTAACTCAACGTCTTTATTGGTATGTGGTTTTTTCTTGACTGCGCCTGTTTCGTAAAAAGGGAGGTTCATAAAGTGAGCCTTGTTTTCAGGAACACCACAAACACGACAGGCTGCCAAGGCCTCCCCTTTTCTAATCAAACCTTTTAACTCTTGAATACGCAATGAATCAATATCTCCAACCTTTTTATTCGAAAGTCTGCTTACAATGTCTTGGTATTCCTTCGCCATGAATTGGTTATCAGGATCCACCTCCAAACAGAACTGCATAAAGCGGATTACTTCATCATCATACACTGCGATATTACCTGAAGTTTGATAGGCCACATGAACATCAAACCCATTATCAGCGAGTTGGATTAGCGTACCGCCCATTGAAATGACATCATCATCGGGATGGGGGCTAAAAACAAGTGCTGTAGATGGGGTGTTTTGGCTTGAATTTTTATTGGAATTCCAAACATCAAACGCTTCAAGAAGCGATTCATGAATTTGATAGTTTAATTGATAGACTTCATAATTGATAGCAACCAATAAAGATTGAAGGTGGTTGTTCTCATAATCTTCTCTGGATAGTTTTAATATTGATTTTTCACAATGCCTAGCGAGCCATATGACTGCCTTTTTGATTTGTTCGGGATTCCATTGACAGGAACCGACTAGCCAAGGTGTTTTTTCTCTAGTAAGCTCAGAAGCACTCGCTTTATCTAGCACAAATACACAGTCATTTTGATGTTGCAAAAAGGTAGCGGGAACTTGGTCGCTTATGGCTCCTTCGACAGTTCTCGAAATGATATTTGATTTGCCTTCCCCCCATGCCATTAAAATTACTCTTTTAGCTTTCATGATTGTATCCACGCCCATTGTAATGGCCTGTTTAGGCACAAACTGTTCACCAAAAAAACTACTGGCAGCATCTTTACGTGTGACCGGGTCTAGCCAAACACGTCGTGTTTTGGAATGAATGGCAGAACCGGGCTCATTAAAACCAATGTGACCAGTACGACCGATTCCCAACAGTTGAATGTCTATTCCTCCTAATGATTCAATAATTTCTTCATAAGATTTACAGTAATTGTCAATCTCGTCGGGGGCTATAGTGCCATCTGGAATATGAATATTTTCTTTGGGAATATCAATATGATCGAAGAGATTTTTATGCATAAATTCTACATAAGAATGAATCGATTGCGGATCCATTGGAAAGTACTCATCGAGGTTAAAAGAATGTACATTTGAAAAGCTTACTTCACCAGCTTGATATGCACGAATAAGGTGTTGATATACCTTTATAGGAGTTGATCCAGTAGCCAGACCCAAAACAAAAGCTTGGTTTGTAATTCTTTGATTTATTTTTTGAATGATCTCATCGCCAATTACTCGACATGCTTCACTTGAGTCCAAATATATTTGAACAGGGATGTGTTCATGGTTGACGTGGTTTTCAAAAGTCTCTTGCGAATGGGTTAATATAGACTCGTTCATGACATTAAATGCAGTTATATGCAAATAAATGCTTTATTTTGCCGTTTTGCAAATATTTAAAACAATCATTGTGTTAATTTTCTAAAAAAACAGTTATTTTAAAGGAAAATAAATTTGTGTTAAAAGAAGAACGTTATCAAAAAATTTTGGACGAAGTTTCTCTTCGTAATCGAATTCTGTTGATCGATATGGCTGAGCAGCTTAATGTCTCTGTTGATACCATACGGAGAGACGTGAAAGAGCTAGATAAAAATCAGTTGATCAAGAAAGTTCACGGCGGAGCAATTTCATTGGGTTTTGTTTCCAACAATGCTTCGGTTAATGTGTTTGATCTGGATGAAAAGCAATTGATTGCACAAAAAGCACTTTCCTTTATCTCGGATGAGTCTGTTGTATTTATTGACGGCGGGACGACTTGTATGGAACTTGTTAAAATCATTCCTCCAAAGAAAAAAATCACTTGTTTTACATTGAGTTTACCAATAGCAAGTGAAATGATCAAAAAGCCAAATGTTGACCTGGTTTTTATCGGTGGAAAAATTTCAAAAGAATCTCACATGAGCATCAGTGTAGGAGCCGTTAACGAACTTTCACAAATCCGTTTTGACTATAGTTTTATTAGTACAGGTTACATTAATCCATCTTATGGACTTAGTGAGTTTGACTGGGAGGTTGTTCAAATTAAAAGAGCAATTGTCCAAGCATCGCGTAAAGCGATTCTTTTGTGCATTTCTAAAAAATTTAATTCTCAACAGAAATACAAATGCGTGAATGTCACTGATATAGACACTTTGGTCACAGAACTTGATCCGAATAATCTGCTTCTCGACCCGTTCAAAAACATGAACATTAATTTGTTGTAGATTAGGAACTGGCGTAATCTGAGACTATGGTTTTATCAAGCAAATAATTGCATAACTTGTTTTTTTTGCATTTTTTTGCTGTATTAATTGGCATTTTTTTGCTTCAAGGTATGAAAATTAGACAAATGAGAAATGTAATATTTTTCGCGTTTATTATTTGCGTACAGTCGCTATATACTCAGTCGATATCTTCCCTGAATGACTCAATTCGAGAGTATACAATTAAAGATCCAAAAAAAGCACTTGACTTTGGATATCGAGCGATTTCCACTTCAGATTTTAATAAATTAAGTTGGGATGTTTATGAAACAAATTATTTGATAGGCGAGACCTTGTACTACATTAATTTTGAAAAGGAATCTTTTGATTATTTATTTCAGGCTTTAAGGTTATTCGAAAGCTTGCCTGTTGATCAAAGGATGTATAAAAAAATATCCAAGCCCCCATGGATTCTGGTCATTCTTGGGAATTCATATTTTAATTATAAGGAATATGAAAGAGCACGCAATTATTATTTTGAAGCAATCGAAAACTTTGAGTTGTATGAAGAAAAATACTTTGAAGATAAGTTTTTTGGACTCAATACTGTTGAAGGAAATTTAGCGATGATCAGTTATATCAATGGAGATTATGAAAAATCACGTCTATATTATAAACGAATTTTATCTCGAAGACAATCAATTGATAAACCCTCTGACATCATTAGGTCATATACACAGTTTATCAATTTATACCTCTTGCAAGACAAGGTTGATGATGCGCTGCGTTATTTAGAGTTATCTGAGAACATTTTTAAAACAGAATCTAGTAAACCCTCTTTTTCTAGTGATTCAGAAACTCAACTTATTTTCTCACAGGCCATTTTAACTTATGCTGAATATCTTAAAGAAAAGCAACGTTTTTCAGCCTCTTTAGAATTGTTTTTAGAGGCAAGTAGGCTTGTCACTTCTTTCGCCTATGAAATTCCTGGACTGAACGTATCGATTGCGGAGTGTCATATAGGACTTAAAAACTATGAGCTTGCTGAATCGATATTAGAAAATAATTTAAAATCTACATTTAAACGTCCTAGAGACCAATTTGTTGCTAGGGACAACAGAATTCGAAACTTTAAGGCGATGGTTGATACGTACCAAAACTTGGGGAAATATGATAAGGTTTTAGCAATTAAAGATTCCATTATTCATTATAGTAATCAATCACAGATTGATCCGTACAAATCTCTAGATAATGTTGAAAACATCATTTTGTTGTCTGAAAAACAAACTGAAATCAATGAGAGTAAACTTAGGTATAATAGAGCGATTACATTGTTTGCTGGTGCTGCTCTTATCTTAATTTTATTGGTAATGATTCTACGAATCAATAATAATTTACAGCGGGAAAGAAGCACCCGTTTAGAGTTGGAGAGAAACCAATTTGAAGAAGAGCTTAATGTTAAAAAAAGAGAGCTGTTTAGCAAAACGAACTTTATTATTCAGCGCAACGAATACCTGCAGAATTTTAGAAAGAGTATAGGGGATGAAAAGGATCTTCCTGTGACATGTGTAAACCGAATGAAAAGAGAAATATCTTCAATGATTAATTCTGAAAGTACTTATAATGAGTTTGATAAAAAATTTGTTGAGGTTTTCCCAGACTTTTATAAAAAATTGAACGATAAATACAGCTTATCTAAAGTTGACTTACGCTTAATTGCCTACATCAAAATGAACAAAAGCAACAATGAGATTGCGCAAATATCAGGCATTTCATTGCGCACAGTACAAAGCCAACGATACAGATTGTCCAAAAAACTTAATTTAAATAAAAATCAAGATTTAAATGCTTATATTTTTAGTATTTAATCCAAAAGCCAAATTTTTTACCATATTATCATTTTTGCAGTCAAATTGCAGTATGCTTTAATTTCCCAGCCTGACCTCTTCTACATAGATTTGTTACAAATACCAAAATGGATAATTATGAATAAAATTTCAATTTTTAAATTAACTTTCTTTTTTCTTGTACCAATTAGTTTTCTAATGGCACAACAATCAAGAACAGGTACTGTTACATCTAATGAAGGTCCTCTTCCTGGAGCAACTATAGTTGTAATGGGAACCTCAAATGGAACTACTTCAGATTTTGACGGTAATTTCAGTATTGATGCAGCTCAAGGAGATGTGCTTCAAGTTTCTTATGTTGGATTTGCGACTCAAGAAGTTAGTGTATCTGACGCTACAAATCTAAATATTGTAATGGTAGCAGATCAACTTTTAGATGAAGTTGTAATTACGGCTTTAGGAATTTCTCGTGAAAAGAAATCATTAGGATATTCAATAACTGAAGTTGAAGGTGATAATATTAACACTATTAAAGACAATAACTTAGCAAGCTCACTTACAGGTAAAGTTGCTGGATTACAGATATCATCAGCTGGGTCTTTAGGTTCTGCCTCAAGGATTACAATCCGAGGCAATAATTCGTTAGGGGGTAATTCTCAAGCACTTATTGTAGTTGACGGGATGCCTATCAATTCTTCACTACCATTAAGTAATGATGGTGGTCAAAGAGAGTCTGGAGCCAATGATAGTGGTGGCCAACCAAGTTATGAGCCTAGTATTGGTGGTGGTGGTATCGCTGATATTAATCCTGACGACGTTGAATCTATTTCCGTACTTAAAGGACCTGCTGCATCAGCACTTTATGGTTCAAGAGCCGGTAATGGAGTAATACTTATTACAACCAAAAAAGGGTCACGCTCTAAAAGATTAGGGGTAACATTAAAAACAAATTTATATGTGGACACCCCTATGTTTTTACCAGATTTTCAAAATGAATACGGTATGGGCTCTTTTGGCGCTGCAAATTTAGATCTCTCAGCCGGGAATTGGGAAACAATGTCTTGGGGAGGTAGATTAGACAATTCTGCACAACCATATTTTGACGGCACGTCTAAAGCCTACTCTGCACAACCTAACAACATAGAGAATTTTTTTAGATCAGGTGTGCGCAGTATTACATCGCTTTCTATTGATAAAGGATCAGAAGCTGGTTCAATACGATTTTCATATACAAATAACTCATCTGAGTCAATTATAGAGGGATCAGATCTAAATAGTCATAACTTTAATTTAAGGGCAATAGCTAATCTGTCTGATAAATTAACAGTTGATACTAAGGCTACTTATTTTACACAGGAGGTTGGACAAAGATCTTCAACAACTGGAGCTCAAGGTATAGTTGGTGTTGTATACGGAATGGGTAGAAACGTTATTACCAATGATTTGCGTAATTATCAAATGGAAAATCCTGGAACACCAGATGAATTTAAAGTAATTTCATATGGCCCCGGTAATGCAAATCCATTCTGGATGGCTTTACACGATGAGAATAGTGTACGTAGAAGTAGATTTTTAGGATATACTAAAATAAACTACGAATTCACAGATTGGCTCAATGCGTTTGTGCGTGTGGGTGCTGATGTTACCAATGTTAGGGACAACTCCATTTTAAAACCTGGACACCATTATAGCGCTGGTGGTTCAATGATTCTTCAAGAAAGTCAATTTGTTGAGTTAAACTCTGAATTCTTGGTAACTGCAAAACGTCAGCTTACAGATAAGTTAGACTTTATAGCTAATGTAGGTGGTAATTTATCCAAAAGATCTTCTGAAGGGATGATGCTACTTGGTTCAAATTTTAAAATACCGACAAAGTTTTTCTTGTCAAATTTAGAACTAATTCAATCACCAGTTGAAGCTCCATTGGCCATCAAAAAAGTAAACTCAGCGTACGGATCTGTTAATCTAGCGTATGACAACTTCCTATATTTAGATGGATCTATACGTAATGACTGGTCATCCACTTTAAGTGAAGACAATAGATCATATATTTACAGCTCTGTTAGTTTATCTGCAATACTAAATAAGTTTATTGACCCAGAGCAAAACTTTTTCAATCTAGTCAAGGTTCGTGCAAGTTTAGCTGAAGTAGGTAATGACACAGATCCTTATCAACTCGCCCAAACATATAATGTACCAGGACAAGGTTACCTTGGCTTAACTACCTTAAGTAACTCACCTGTGAAATTAAATCCAGATTTAAGGCCAGAAACAGTCACTTCCACTGAATTTGGTTTAGAACTAAGCATGCTTAGTAATAAACTAACTTTAGATGTTACTGTTTATGATATGGAAACCAAAGACTTAATTTTTGATGTTCCAGTGCCAGCATCTACAGGATTTTTATTCAACAGATCAAATATTGGTTTAGTATCCAACAAAGGACTAGAGATTTCACTCGGAGCAACCTTGATGGAAACAAATAATCTTTATTGGAACACCTCACTTTTTTATTCTAGTAATGATAACAAAGTTGAAGAGTTAGTAGATGGATTAGATAGTTTCGTTTACAATACTACGACTGATGGTAATTTAGCTGTTAAAGCAACAGAAGGCGGAAGTATTGGTGACCTATATGGTAGAGTTGCTACTGGCGAAACTGATGCTGCAGGATTACCACTTTTTTCAGGAGGTCCAACAGAACTTCTTGGAAATGCTCAACCTGATTTCTTAGCCGGATGGTCTAATACTATTGCATATAAAGATTTCACTATGAGTTTTTTAATTGATGCTCGTATAGGAGGCCAAATTTACTCACAAACCTCTTCTTTGTTAGACCAACGAGGTGTTTCAGAGAGAAGTCTTCAATACCGTGATGGAGTTGTTGTAAGTGGTACTAACACAGGAACTGGTGCTGCTAATACTGAAAGAATTAGTGGACAGGAGTATTGGACACAAATGAGTGAAGTATCAGGTAATTATGTTTATGATCAGGATAATATTAGACTTAGAGAACTGTCTATAGGATATAATATCCCAAATGTGTCAGCGATTGGATTATCAAGTGCAAACATTCAATTGGTAGGTAGAAATTTATTCTTCCTCTCAAAAAGTGCCGAGGACATTGATCCTGAAGCTATGTTAGGTACATCAATTGGCGTACAAGGTATGTCACAAAATGCGATGCCTACTTTAAGAAGTTTAGGTCTAAATCTAACTTTGAATTTTTAATTTAAATATTTAACAAAATGAAAAATAGTATTTTATTAATATGTAGTAGTTTTTTAATAGCTACAACGATGTCATGTACAGACGATTTCAATGAGATTAATACTCAACCTGATGCATTATCTACAGATGACATTAGCGCAAAGTTTTTTGTTACTAATATTCAACAAAAGCTTTTGAGGCCAACAATGATTCCTCTTTGGTTTGGGGATGTAATACACCCTGATCAATTTTCTGGTCAAACAGCAAATGGATGGGCTGGATCTGACTGGAATGGTGACTTAGGTTGGGTATACAATAGTTTTTATACTGATTTAGGTTGTTGGCAATGGCTTGCTGGATACAATAGTGATTTAACTTCTTATATTAACAATGTAAAACCAGGTGGGACATTAGAAGATGAGATGTATTATGCCCTTGGACTTGTAATGAAAGGTTATTATTACCAACAGTACACTGAAGCCTTTGGAATGATACCATTTTCAGAAGCATCTGATCCCAGTATAACCTTACCAAAATACGATGATCAGCTTACCGTATATAAAGGTATAATCGCTGATCTTGATGAGGCAATAGCTATAATCGGAAGTGGTACTGAAGCTGGTAGTGGATTTGGTGTACTTCGTGAAAATGATGTAATATTTGGTGGAAATATGCAACACTGGAAACAAGCTGCAAATAGTTTGAAGTTAAGAATAGCTCTTAGAGCTCACGGCGGTGTTGGAGAAGATTTCTCTGCAACTGCTGCTTCTGAAGCAATTACATCAGGTGTTTTAGCTGATGTTGATGCAATGTTTGAAGGTTTTGCTGAGGAAACAAATATATGGGGTGGTTCTTCATCATATGGAGATGTTTGGAATAATTTTACTGGCAGTCAATGGAAAACCACTGAGGCAATGATTGATATCTTGAGAGAAAATAATGATCCAAGATTATCTCTTATGGCTAAGCCTGCTGTTGGTGGGACAATGACAATTCTGAAGCCTACAGCTGGTGAAGGTCTTGCTCTTGTCAATAAGCATGTTGCTTATGTTAAAAACATGCTTGATAAAGCTGGACTTGTTTTAGATACCGATTATACTTGGACTGAAACATCTGCTGATTTGACTATAACTATGCCAGAAAATACTCATTTTTTAGGGATGCCTTCTAGGTTAAGCCCAAAGATGAAAGGTTACATGCCAGATTATATGTTTTCTGATCCAGCGGATATCATAACCCAAAAAACAAATGAAGGTAAGCCATTATTCCCTACTGTATTAATGGCATCTGCTGATTCACATTTTATGATAGCTGAAGCAATAGTTAAAGGACTCGCTAATGGTGATGCTAGCACTTTTTATCAACTAGGTTTAGAAAAAGCGATGGCTGTTTGGAATACAGCTCCTACAGCTGCATTTTCAGCTTCTGTTATGGGTTCATTAACCGGAACTATGGAAGAAAAACTAGAGAAAATAGCAACGCAACGTTGGTTAGTTAACTATACCAATGGATACGAAGGTTGGTCTATCGTTAGAGATACCGGATATCCTGCTGCGTGTGTAATAACATCTGATGACGATGATATAGTCAGTTTTGCTGGGGAAATGAATGGCAAACAGGCCCATAGATTAAGATACGGAACTGGTACTTATAGTTCAAACGGAGCTAATGTAGAAGCTGCAGTGGCTGAACAAGGTCCTGACTTGATGACAACCAAATTATGGTTTGCTAAATAAACATACTTTTTATTAGTTTTAAATATGTTTAGTAAAGAGGTCTGCGAAAGCAGGCCTCTTTTTTATGGCAATAAATTTAGGCTGAGAAGTTGGAAAGTGACATCTGTATCCTTTGTAGAAAAATAAATTTGCTTCTCACGATTGGGTAACAGATCGAAATAGTTATTGTCAAAAACACCCATGCTACTAGCGCTTAGTTGCACAGCTTTTTGTAGTGTTGCTGATTTAAGTACAATGATAAAACCGTCTGCTTGTTTTGAGACCTTCATATCTATTTCACTGCTTTCCAACTCAAGGTTTTTGGGGCGCTCAAAATAATATAAGCTCTTGGCTTCCCCCATAGAAGCTTGTAAAAAACTACTTGAGGTATTTATTTCAAATTCATTCATTGCTAAGCTATAAACTACTTGACTAGAACTAGGGTGTATTGCTACCTCTTCTTTAGTCTCCCATATTATATTCCCCTTAAAATCTTGGATAGCCAGATGTAGTGTTTCTTCTAAGCTCTCTAGATGGTCATTTACCACATACACTAGCAGCATATCATCAGCTTGCTCAAAAGAAATGAGAATATTTTCAAAAGCCTCCTTAGTAGCGTAGTGTAATGCTTTCCATTGCCCAAAATAATCAATACTAGACCATGATATAACTGGCCAGCAATCGTTCAATTGCCAGTAGAGCGTACCCATATTATAGGGTTTTGCACGTCTGTGTGCCTCAATACCCATTCGCATGCCCTTGGCTTGAACCAATTGGCTCATATATGCATAGTCCTTAGAATCAGTGGGTACCGGGAAATCCCGATTCATATATTCTTCAATCAATTGAAAGCCACGGTGGTGCTTTTGATGGGATTTCATTGCCCCATTACTTAAGTCAAGTTCTTTGCCCTGCATGATATAGTCCAGTACTTGCTCACTGGGAAAAGATTGAAAACCATACTCGCTCATAAAGCGGGGTACGTGCTGTTCAAAATGTTCAAAAGGATATGCATCATGCCATACCCACCAATCGTGGGCATCCCCTTCATGTCTATACCTAGGGTTGCCACGACCAAATTTTGGCGAGCTTTCCCAATAGGGGAGTTTGCTGTAATTAGCTACTTGCCTTGGTAATATGCTGTCGAAAAGCTTGAGATAATCACTCCATATTTTATCTTTCTGTTGGTCCGTTTTTCCATCTTGCCAGCCCCAACGGTGCCAACCTTCAGAACTTTCGTTGTTTCCACACCACAAGACAATACTCGGATGGTTTCGCAAACGTGTCAATTGATCTACAGCTTCCTGTTTGGCGTTTTCCAAAAAGGCTTGGTCGCCAGGGTACATGGCACAAGCATACATAAAGTCCTGCCATACCAATATGCCTTTATCATCACAGAGTTCATAAAACAAATCATCTTCGTAAATGCCGCCTCCCCAAACACGCAACATGTTCATGTTTGCCGCTACGACATCACCCAACAGCGTTTTATAGTCTTGTGTTGTGACACGGTTTTGCATGCTGTGCTGCGGGATGTAATTAGCCCCTTTCATATACACTGGAGTACCATTTATTTTAAAATAAAAAGACTCGCCCATTGCGTCAGGCTCTGTAACCAATTCCACCGTTCGTATTCCGTGTTTAATTTGTTTTGTGTCCAAAACCTCCCATTTGTTACGCAAGCTTATATCAACTGTATACAAATGTGGGGTTCCCAAATTATGTGGCCACCAAAATATAGGATTTTCTATGTTAACCGGAACCGTATAAACGGTCTGTTTTTCGTCTACTTCTATTATAAATCTTTTTCCAGCGACTTCAACTTCTATACTGCTGCCTATTACAGCGGGATTAGTCAGTGCAACGTTTACATTAAAGCTCGCTTTTTCATCAGTGTATCCATTTTCCTCTAAGTAGATATGGTCAATAGCAGCCATATCCCATGCCTTTACATAAATATCTTTCCAAATTCCGCTCGTATTCAGCACAGGGCCCCAATCCCAGCCATATTGGAATTGTGCTTTACGGGTAAATATTCTATTTCCCTCGGGCATGTTAACGTCAAGTTCTGCCTTTGCCTTTTTTTCGTGTGTACTGGTGGGTTCAAATTGTATTTCTATTGTATTTTTAGTAGTGAGCAAGCCTTTTACTTGAACCGTGTAGTTTCGAAATGCATTGTTTGTGTTTAGTAATGCTTCGCCGTTCAGTAGCACCGTTGCATAGGTGTCCAGACCATCAAAATTTAGCGTGATATGTTCTTTGTTCAAAACAGTATTAGGCAGGGTAAATGTTGATTTGTACACCCAAACAGAATCCGAAACCCATTGCACCTTGTATTCATTTTCACCTACAAACGGATCTTCAATAATTTCATTGTCCATCAAATCTGAAAAGATATTCCCTGGAACAGTAGCTGGATATGATTGCTTGCCATCAGCAGATGAAACCATCCAATTCTCGTGAAGTTTCACAACTAGGGTATGCTGTTGTTTGGATTGGCAGCCTGTTAGCAAAATAGCCAATCCCATTATTAAAGGAATGTATTTACGCATTTAATTGACTAATAAGTTGATGTAATATAGATAAACTAGAAACGCTCTGCATGGTTTCGTCAAAGTGTTTTTTTGAATTTAGAGGTATTTTGGGCACATCGATTGTTTTCTCTTGTACAGTTGCCGACAAATGTATTTGCTCAAAAGCATGCGCTTTGAATTGCGCTGCATTATCTAGATTGATGCCTCCTGCTGCCATTATGGTTCCAGTGAAAGTTTCTCTCAACTGAGTTAGCATAGGTAAACCTTCAACTGCTGAGGCTGCCTGTCCAGATGTTAGAATATGTGCTACTCCTATTTCTGCTAATTTTTTAGCCGTTGCTAGTGGATTTGGAGTCCAATCAAAGGCACGGTGAAAAGTAAAGGTCATGGGACTTGCCAAATCAATCAACTCTTTGGTGCGCGCCATGTCCACAGTCATATCTTTGTTTAAAACACCGCTTACAATACCAGAGCAGTTTAACCGCTTGCTAAGTGCTATATTTTGCTTCATCACCTCAAATTCTGTGCTGCAATACGTAAAGTCACCACTTCTTGGACGAATCAGTACATGAACTGGAATCTTGAGGTCTGAAGTTACTCTTTTAAGGAGTCCATAGTTGGGTGTAATCCCCCCAACGGCAAGTTCGGAACAAAGTTCAATTCGGTCTGCTCCTGCATCTTGGGCGTTTAAAGCAGATTGAAAACTATTTGCACAAACTTCAACTATCATGTTGCATTATATTATGTTTTTACGGAGTTGTACTTTCCCAAAAAAGTAGATGTATAAGTAGCAGATAATCAATAAGGAAAATGCCCATTTAAATCCATAAAGATCTGTAAGATAACCATACATAGGGGGTATTATGGCACCGCCCACAATCATGGTACATAAAATTCCTGAAGCCTGAGGCTTTAAATCATCCAACCCTTCTAAAGACAAACTAAATATTGTTGGAAACATGATGGAATTAAAAAGCCCAACAGCCAATATGGATACCATGGATGTCAAACCTGTAGTTTGTGCAGACATAAAGACTAAGGCTAATGCACCTATTGCAAAAAAGGACAATACCCGAGCCGGTTTAATAATATTTGTTAAGTAAGAGCCTATAAACCTACCAATCATAGCACCACTCCAATAAAAGGTTACAAAAGAGCCTAGAATACCATAGTCATCTACCCCTGAAAGACTCTTGCCCAACAAAGTAGATGAAATGGATGATAGCATGCTACTTTCTTTAATGACAGAAGTCAATTTCATATCGTAGAAATAGTTTACGAGGTAGCTACCTATAGAAACTTCAGCGCCCACATAAATAAAAATACCAAATGCCCCCAACATCAAAGATTTGTTTTTCAATAACATCAAATAGCCATTTTTAGGAGCGGTGCTTAACATCTTAGGCAGCTTTACCCTAATAAAAATAACGGCAAGTGCAATTATAAATAACGTAATGATGATAAAAGGAGATTGTACTGCTGCTGCTTCTGCGGATAAATAAGTGTCCTTTGCTGCTTGACCTAAAGAGGCAATTTCATCTTTAGATTTAACCTTATCGCTTAAGATAAATGAAGCCCCAAGAATAGGAGCTATGGAAGTCCCCAGCGAATTAAATGCCTGTGACAAATTGAGCCTACTTGAAGCGCCTTCTTCAGAGCCTAATACAGCTACATAAGGGTTGGCTGCAACTTGCAAAATGGTAATTCCCCCAGCTAGTATAAAGTATGCCAAAAGAAAGATAGAAAATGTTCTGTATGAAGCAGCAGGGTAAAAAAGGGCACAACCTACTGCCATGGTAATAAGACCAAGAACAATTCCTTTTTTGTATCCAATCTTTGAAAGCATAAAACCTGCAGGAATAGACAACACAAAATATGCACCAAAAAAAGCAAACTGAACCAGCCCCGCTTGAAAATAAGTAAGAGTAAACAAATCTCGTATACGTGGGATTAGACTGTCAACCAAGACGGTAATGAACCCCCAAAGAAAAAATAAGGAGGTTAAGAATATAAATGCATTACGATAATTTTTTTGCTTTTGTGTCATGATTTAGAAAATTTGTGACTCAAGGTAAACTTTTTTAGTTATTACTCTGTTGTCAATAAAAACGCACAAATGGTTTCATCCTGTTTGTTTAAAATGCTTCCTGTGCTTGTATCGCTCCACGCATGGCGTACATATTTTGGTCTAGGCACTTTATATGATGAAACGTGAATGCTACATCCATCAGCCACAACTTTTGCGGAATGGTATGTAATGTTATCAGACGAAATCTCAATTTCATTGGTTTTTGGCTTCAACGAAACATGACCTCCATCTTGACAATCAAAGTTTACAATAAGTTTGCTTCCTTTTTGCTTTATGCTAACAGGTTTAGAAGCATGAAGTCTCCCAGAAATGCCATAATCATTACCTAAAGCGAGATTCGCCAAACGTTTGCCAACGTCCATTTTGTTTGCCGGATGAATGTTTTTAGAGTTTCCAAGGTCAAGTGTAGATACGATTCCTGTCTTTGAAGTTGCGGTGGATTTGTATTGCGCATTTCGCAGTGCGGCCGACAAGCCATTTTCGTAGTCATAGGGTGCTATCTGGACAAAATAAAATGGAAATTCATAGCTCCATTGTTTTCGCCAGCCTTGTATCATGGCTTGGAATGTTTTTTCGTATTCATCCTCAAAACCAACGTTTGACTCACCCTGATACCAAATAGCTCCTTTAATTTTATAAGGAATCAATGGGTGAATCATTGCGTTGTATAGCACGGTGGGTGTCCAAGAAGTGACTTTAACGATATCTGGCCTTGTGGTTGATTTGATATAGTCAGCATCTAATCGATAAAAATTATCATTGTATAATTCAGCAGAGGGCATGGCTTTCCAATCACCCTCTAGGTTTATGTTGTTTTTGCTGCTACTTATAGAAATTGGCGACCAAAGCCTTGCAGGCCCCATGGTGTCAATCAATCTAATTGATATTGTGTTCTTACCTAGCTTTAAAATTTCATTAGGTATTTTGTACTGCTTTTCTCGAAAGCTGTCTGCTTGAAATGAAGAGCCAACAAAAACACCATTTATATAGGTGAAATCCATGTCATCAACCAACCCCAGTTCAAGAAAATACGCATCATCTAGGCCATCCAAATAAAAACTTTTTCTAATCCAAACCACTCCATCAAAGTCATTTACAACAGTTTCTCCAAATACATCGTTAAAATTACCGGGAAATTCAATGTTAAACCAATCGCTGTCATCAAAGTCGGTATTGGCGTATTCGAGATCATTAAAGGGTAATTCTTTCCAGTTTGCATGGGTGGAATCTGCACCAGGCATTGCAAAATATGAAAGTGGCGCAAGCCATTGCTCGAAGTCATTCAAGCGCTCATCAAATCCAGAAAAATTTGCAAGTTTATCATCATAGAGATTTGTATCACGAAGTACATTAATCGCTGTCCATGATTCGACTGGCGTACCACCCCAGCTGCTGTCAACAATCCCAACAGGCACATTTAGCTCTTGATATAATTCCTTTGCAAAAAAATAAGCTGTAGCACTAAAATTAGGTGCGTTTATGGAATCGCTCAATAACCATTTTCCATGTACGTCGTTCAGTGGAAGATTACTTAAATTTCGTTCCACGGAAAAAATTCGTATTTCAAAATCCCCTGCTTTTCTAATTTCTTCTTCGGAATTTAGTATTGGTTCTTCTGGTGGCCATCCCTTGAGTGGCATTTCCATATTGCTTTGCCCAGAAGCCAACCAAACCTCTCCCAACACTACGTTGTTGATTTTAATACATTCACTATTAGCACAAACAACAATGCTAAAAGATGGATTTTCGTTCGGTGTTGAAAATCCTATTTGCCATTTTCCAGATACATCTGCCTTTCCTTTGTGGATACCCCATGGTGTAGAAACTGAAACTTCGGTATTTGACTCAGCAGCTCCCCAGAACTGAACGATTGCGTTACGCTGTAAAACCATATTGTCTGCAAAAAGTACAGGTAGGGAAAGGGTTTCTATTTTGCTGCAGCCAGGCAACAACAAGAGGAAGAAAAAAGAAAATTTAACTAATTTCATGTGATTTAACCTAATTGTTGATTTGTATTTCATCGACAAAAATCCACCCTAGTCCGCCATCTTCAAAGCCTATATGCCATTCCGGTACAATCCCTATCTTTTCTGCAACAATTTTTATATAGCGGTATGGGATCTGTAAATTATCAATTTCAATGGTTTTAATTTCAGATTTGTCAATTTCTGCAAGTTTAATTTTTTCTGATCCAATTAAGTCGAAATTCTCACCATCTGTTGAGCCATAAAATGACACTTTTTTAGGATAAAAAATCCAATAGTTTTGATTGCTTAAAAAATTGACAGCGAGCTTATTTATTTGTTGTATTTTACTTATGTCAACAGTAGCAACTACATCTGTTCCTACATAGCCTTGCCAAGTACCAGTCCTAAAATCTTGACTACCTAAAATTCCATCAACGAGTGCTCTTTCTCCGCCAGCGTTGTATTGATTTGAATACATTGTAGCCAAGCTAATCTTAATATCCGGATTTATTTTTTTGAAGCTTGTTTTAAGCATTACACTTTTTTTTCCATTCAAAACAGCATAGGTGCTTAGTTTACTATCATCGGTTATTGTAATCGGAGTTTCATATTTAATAAAGTCTTCGCCTAAGCTGTAATAGATTGTTGTTTCGGGTTGTATACTTTTCAGCACAATCATTGTTTCGTTTTCAAAGGCAACGTCTCCTTTTTCAACAAAGGGAGGTGTCACAATAATATGGTCCTCAATTTTTGTTTCAGGGATATGTTCATCTGAAGCCCCCCAATCACTATGTCTTCTACTCATTTCATAGGTTAAAGTACCTCCGTTAATAATATCGTTATGATTTAAGTAAGACTTAGAGTGCTCCTTTCCATTGAGTAAAACACTTTTAATGTATGGCCTCCAATCATTATTATTTGGCGCATTGATTTGAAATGTTTTTCCATTCTCCAAATTAATGGTAGCAGATTTAACAATAGGTGAGCCGAAAATATATTCATTTGTTCCTGGTGTGACAGGATAAAAACCAAGCGCACTGAATATGTACCAAGCGCTCATTTGCCCACAATCTTCATTTCCAGAAATCCCGTCGGGTGCATTTGCATAATGTTCTTCAAGAATTTTGCGAATCATGGCCTGAGTTTTAGCAGGTTTGTTTACAAAATTGTATAAATACGCCATATGATGGCTCGGTTCGTTTCCTTGAGCGTATTGTCCAATTAGCCCTGTAATATCAGCTTGGTCACGCCCGGAAGTTTCGTTATTGGCATTGAAAAGATTGTCTAACATTTGCTCGTATTGTGCTTTACCTCCCATAAGCTGTATATGACCAGAAACATCCTGAGGTACATAAAAGCTGTAATGCCACGAATTGGCTTCGGTGTAGTTGAAGTTTACTTCATAGGGATCAAAAGGCGCAAACCACTTATTGTTTATTCGCCCACGCATAAATTTAGTTTGGGGGTCATATACATTCTTATAATATTGAGCACGTTGAATAAATGTCTTGTAATCTTCTTCATTGGCAAGTGCCTTTGCTATGGTGGCAATGGTCCAATCGTCATAAGCGTATTCTAGTGTTTTAGATACAGATTCAGGCTCGGTTTCTACAGAAACAAATCCTGTATTTTTATAACTTTCTAAGCCATTTTTATCTTGCATTGCCGAATGTTTCATTGCTTCATAAGCCTTGTCTATATCGTAATCACGTATCCCTTTTAAATAAGCATCTGCTATTACTGGTATTGAATGATAGCCTATCATAGTATTTGTGTAGTTGGCAGACAAATCCCATATAGGGATTATTCCCCCCTCATCGTATTTATTCAAAAAAGTTTTAATAAAATCATTTGTTCGCTCTTGCTCAATAATTGTATAAAGTGGATGTGCTGCTCTAAAGGTATCCCATAAAGAAAATACTGTATAGTAATTTAAAGACTTGTCTTGGTGAATTTCCATATCAATCCCACGGTAGCGACCATCTACATCTTGATAAAGATTGGGGGCAATCATGGTGTGGTACAAGGCAGAGTAGAAGTTGTACATATCCTCTTCCTCGTAAGTCTCAACTACTATTTTATTGAGTTGTTTTTCCCAAATATTATCGGCCTCTTCTCTTAGTTGATCGAAAGATTTATCTCTTAACTCAATTATTCTATTCAATTTAGCTCCTTCTTTATCAACCGGTGAAATTCCAATTTTCAATTCTAATGAATTTGAAATACTTGAATCAAATTCAAATGCAGCTTTGACATTTGAGCCTGTGGTTTGCTCATTTAAAAAAGTCACATTAGTATATGGCCGGGAAAATTCAAGATCAAAAAACAGGCGTTGATCTTTAGCCCAAGCATTTGAAAAGCGATACCCTGAAACAATTCGATTATCACTAGTAAATAATGCAGCATCTAGAACCCGGTCCCGATGATCTAAGTCTAAAATTACAATTTGGTTTGAATCTTCAGGGAATTCATAACTATGTATTCCACTTCTTTCTGAGACTGTTAGTGAAACTTCAATTTTCGTGTCATCTAAACGAACGCTGTAGTAGCCTGGTGTTGCCACTTCGTTGTCGTGAGAAAAAGTAGAACGATATCCTTTTTCTCCATCAGCTCCGTTATTAAAAATCACTTCACTAGTAGGCATTAACAGTACATCCATGTAGTCAGTAATTCCTGTACCTGACAGGTGTGTATGTGAAAAACCATAAATATGATTATCCGTGTAGTGATAACCAGAAGCACCATCCCAGCCGTCTAGACGTGTATCAGGACTTAATTGCATCATACCAAAAGGGAGTGTCGCTCCCGGATATGTGTGACCATGTCCACCAGTTCCAACAAAAGTATTAACATATGAAGTTAACTTTTTATCAGATGGTAAATTATTAAATGTACATGAGCAAAATAATATACAAGAAAAGATAATAATAATTGAAATTTTTGGCATGTATCAAATCTTTAAATCAAATTTAAAATCATATTACTATCTATACTCAATTGTCTGTGCTGCATTTTGACTGCATCGTAAAAAAACGCGAAATACAATGTAAAATATGCGTTTTTTAAAGTTTTTAACGCGTTATTTACAACATTATAATTTATTATACTTAGGTTATTTAACTTTTAATAGCATTATTTTAAGTCATTGTGTCGGAATATAATTTACTATGAATCCAAATTCATCAAACAAAATAGCGATAGGGATTATAGCTGGGTTATTCTTTATTTTCGGCTTTATCACTTGGGTAAATGGGGCATTGATTCCATTTATGAAAACAATTAATGAGCTAACAGAAGCGCAGTCATACTTGGTGGCCTCAGCATCATATATATCGTTTGTTATTATGGCCTTACCATCATCTTATTTGTTACAGAAAATAGGCTATAAAAAAGGCATGTCCATTGGACTTTTTCTTATGGCAGCTGGCGCTTTGGTTTTTATTCCTGCAGCCGAAGCCAGAACCTATTGGATTTTTTTGGCTGGTATATTTATTCAAGGAACGGGCATGACCATATTGCAAACTGCTGCCAATCCATATATTACGATTTTGGGACCCATTGAAAGTGGGGCCAAACGCATTGCCATTATGGGAATAGCCAACAAGGTTGCTGGTGCATTGGGATCCGTCATTTTTGGCGCTTTACTTTTAAGTGGGATTGATGAGGTCAATGACCTTGTAAATCAAGTTTCTGCAGATGAAAAGGCCGTCCTTTTAGATCAAATGGCCGATAGTGTTTTTGTTCCCTATCTCGTAATGACAGTCGTTTTATTTGTGCTAGGGTTACTAATGCGTCACGCACCTCTTCCTCACGTAGAGGCAGAAGCTAGTGCCGAAGAAGAAGCACAGGTTGAACCCAAGAAAACCATTTTTCAATACCCACATCTTTGGTTTGGGATGCTCACCTTATTTGTATATGTTGGTGCTGAAGTGATAGCTGGAGATACTATTATTGCCTATGGACTTGCCCTAGGCATATCGGCAGCAAAAGCTAAATTCTTCACCACTTTTACGCTAATGGCGATGGTGGCTACTTATGCTTTAGGTGTTGTGTTGATACCAAAATATTTAAGTCAGAAGATGGCCTTGCAAATCAGTGCCATGATTGGACTTGTATTTAGCTTTTGTATAATAAGTACTACCGGTTTTACATCAGTTCTTTTTGTAGCAGCATTAGGTATTGCCAACGCGCTGGTTTGGCCTGCAGTATGGCCCTTGACTTTAGAAGGTCTTGGTAAACATACCAAAACTGCAGCTGCCTTGCTTATTATGGCCATTTCAGGAGGTGCTATAATCCCACCTTTGTATGGTCGTCTTGTCGATAGTGGAAAAGAAGCGCTCATCGACTCGGGACTAGGACATGTAGACGCACTAGCCTTGGCGGCAAAGGAAAGTTACTATATTCTGATTCCATGCTATCTCATTATCTTTTGTTTTGCGGGTTTAGTAAAACGGTTACGTAATTAATATAATATTTGAATTATGAAAAACACCTATTGGAAGAAAAACATCCGCTACATCAGTATCCTTCTGAGTCTATGGTTTATTGTTTCCTTTGGCTGCGGTATTTTGTTTGTAGATCAGTTAAACACCATTCAAATAGGTGGCTTTAAACTCGGTTTTTGGTTTGCCCAGCAAGGGTCCATTTTTGGGTTTGTTGCCATTATTTTTACCTATATCTATCTTATGAACCGTTTGGACAACAAATTAAACAAAGACAACTAAATGGAACTTCAATATTGGATTTGGATAGCAGTTGGTCTTAGTTTTTCACTATATATAGGTATTGCGATTTGGTCACGTGCTGGCTCAACAAAAGAGTTTTATGTCGCAGGAGGTGGTGTTCACCCCATTGCCAATGGGATGGCAACTGCAGCCGACTGGATGTCAGCAGCATCGTTTATTTCCATGGCAGGCATTATATCATTTAGTGGCTATGACGGCTCTGTATACCTTATGGGCTGGACAGGCGGCTATGTGCTGCTGGCACTGCTCTTAGCACCTTATTTGCGAAAGTTTGGCAAGTTTACGGTGCCTGACTTTATAGGTGACAGGTATTACTCGAACACTGCCCGCTCAGTAGCCGTTTTCTGTGCGCTTATTGTATCCTTTACTTATATCGCTGGGCAGATGCGCGGCGTCGGTGTGGTATTTTCAAGATACCTAGAGGTGGATATCGTCACGGGTGTACTTATAGGTATGGGAATTGTATTGTTTTACGCCGTACTGGGAGGTATGAAAGGGATTACCTACACACAAGTGGCACAATACTGTGTACTCATTTTTGCCTTTATGGTACCTGCGGTATTCATATCGTTTTTGTTAACGGGCAACGTAGTACCACAATTTGGTTTTGGTGCTACGGACGCTGAAGGGGTTTATCTTTTGGATAAACTTGATGGGTTGCATAAGGAGTTGGGCTTCCATGAATATACTTCTGGCAGCAAATCTATGTTTGATGTCTTTTGCATCACCATGGCACTTATGGTAGGTACAGCAGGACTGCCGCACGTAATCGTACGTTTTTTTACCGTTAAAAAGGTAGGCGATGCACGGAAGTCTGCTGGGTGGGCACTGTTATTTATTGCCATTCTATACACTACTGCTCCAGCCATAGCTGTGTTCTCAAGGACAAACCTAATTGAAACCGTAAGCGACAAACCGTACGAGCAAATGCCGTATTGGTTTGAAAAGTGGGAAACCACAGGACTACTTGGTTTTACCGATAAAAACGAGGACGGACGTATTCAATATACGGCAGATGCTGCAACCAACGAATTGGATGTGGATGTGGATATCATGGTACTTGCCAATCCAGAAATTGCCGATTTACCCAATTGGGTCATAGCGCTATTAGCAGCAGGTGCATTGGCGGCTGCCTTATCCACCGCAGCAGGCTTGCTGTTGGTGATTTCATCAGCAGTGTCGCACGATCTACTCAAAAAAATGGTGATGCCCGACATTTCCGATAAAGGAGAGCTCATCGCAGCGCGAATAGCTGCAACAGCAGCCGTTTGCTTGGCAGGTTGGTTTGGTATCAACCCGCCTGGTTTTGTGGCGGCAACGGTAGCCTTGGCATTTGGTCTGGCAGCTTCATCGTTCTTCCCAGCGATACTACTGGGAATATTCTCCAAACGCATCAACAAAGAGGGCGCCATTAGTGGAATGCTTGTGGGCGTGTTACTGATGCTATTTTATATGCTCAAATTTAAGTTTGGTTGGTTTGGTGGAGGTGAAAAAGCAGACTGGTGGTTTGGTATTTCGCCAGAAGGTTTTGGAACAGTTGCTATGGTTGCGAACTTTGTTGTTACTCTTATCGTGAGCAGTAGGACTCCTGCGCCATCCAAAGAAATTCAACAGCTGGTAGAAAATATCAGAAAGCCTTAGATTTTGAGTGGATTTTTTTAGGTCCCAATTTGAGGCTCAGAGCTTGATAAATCAATTTAAACTAAAACAGCCTTCGCATGTACCCTTAAACAAAATTTGTGAGGACACAATTTTTCGATCTGAAATAGTTGGAATGTGAACTTTTATTTCTAGACAATCTATCTTACCACAATCAATACATTCAAAATGGGGATGTAGGCTGTAATGGTTATATTTTGAACAACAATTACACTTTGCATACCATTTAGCACCATTGTTGCTTAAAATGCAGTGTAAAACACCATCTTCCTCAAGTTTTTCTAAAACCCTGTATATGGTCGTCTTGTTCAATTTCGAGTCTAATCTTTTAATAAGCTCAATAACAGAAATTGCAGTTTTTTCATCTGCAAACTCTTTTAATATTAGTTCAATCGATTTTGTTTTTCTAAATATTCCCATTACATTAAATTAAACTATTGCAACTTAGTTGCAATAACAAATTTACTTTTTTATCTTTGCAATAATAAATATTGCAATTTGAAATTAATCAAAAATTTAAAAATTAACAGTGATGCTTTTGGTGTTTTGACATGTACACTTTGTATGTTACACTGTATTGCCACTCCTTTTGTTTTAATAGCCTTCACATATTCAAGTGCTAAATACTCAGCATCTCCAATTTGGTGGAATAATTTAGATTTTATCTTTTTGATTATTTCATTTATTATGGTCTATTTTTCTACACTAAACTCTTCAAAGGGTTTTGTTAAATATATTTTTTGGTTAAGCTGGGGTTTTCTTTGCGTAATATTACTTAATGAAAAAGTTAGTCTATTTCATTTGCCAGAATACATGACTTATGGATCTGCAGCATTACTTACATTAATACATCTTTACAACCTCAAATATTGCAAAAGTTAGGTGATAATATTAAAGATGGTCTAATTAAATGATTTAAAAATCCCATTACCTCTATCAAGAGGGTTCTTATAAGCACCACCGTTTTGCAAATCATTTCTGTATAAGACGTTTAAAGGCAATATTTAATAATAAAAACGGCTACACTATCATAGTTTAACCGTTATATTGTTTTAGTAGTCCCAATTGACCTATTTTTGAATTAAATAATAAATTTATTTTGTAATCTGTTTAGATTAATATTTTTAATTGAAATGTAAAAGTCTTCTTTTATTAACGATATCCAAATTAAATCACAATAATATCCGTCTATAAATATCTGGTTATTAAATACAGCATCTTCCACAAAACCTAAGCTTTTATGAAACTTTCTTCCAATATTATTTGTTGAAAGTGAACATGCATGAATTTTTTTTAAATTCAATTTTGAAAACGCAAAATTTAAAATTAAAAGTGCGGATTCATAAGCATATTCTTTTTTTATGAATTCTGGTTTAGCAAGGTAAATACCCCAACTTGCTATTAATCTTTTACTATCTATATTTTCAATAATTGTGATTCCAATTGTTGTTTTTGTAGCAACATCAATGATCATAAAATAAAACCCATTTTCGTCATTCAATTTTGACGTTATCCAATTCTCATTTTTTATATCATTGATAAAGTTTTGATTTGGAAAATATCGTTTTGTTTCATCAATATTTTTCCATGATTTAACTGAGTTTGAATCAGAAATATTAAGTGATCTTATGTTTACTAAAATCCCATTACATGTTATATTTTTGTTGATCATTTTATAAGATTTTTATTTAATAATCTTTAAATCTCAATAGTTATATGTTTTCGATATTTAGTTCTTTTTTTATTTGACTTACCCAAGAATCAATTCTTTCATCTGTCAAATTTTCTTGATTATCCTCATCTATAACTAATCCATAAAACTTTCCATTTGATGAAATTCCCTTTGATGATTTAAAATTGTAGTTTTTATTATTCCAAAAACCAAAAATATCTCCTCCATTACTTTTAACTACTTCTGCTAAAATTCCTAACCCGTCTACAAAATTATTTGGATAACCAAATTGATCACCTAAAGCATAAAAACCAACCTTAATACCAGTAAAGTCTATTTTTTTAAAATCTGGATAAATATCATCCCAGTCACTTTGAAGATCTCCGATATTCCATGTTGGAGTTCCTAAGATTAATGTATTATAATTTTTAAATTCAATTAACTCAATTTTATATACATCAATTACGTCTATATCCTTTAGATTTAATTTAGCCACTATTTTCTCCGTTATATAATCTGTAGTTCCTGTGTCAGATCCATATATTATTGCAATTTTGCTCTTTATCATTTTAATTAAAATTAAGGAAATCGAAAAAAACAGATGTGAAAAAGAGGTTTGATCTACTTATATTTTGCGGATTTAAATATTTGAAATTATTTTTATTAATCTTCAAAAGTGGTAACTCCTTGGTTTGGCTGGTATATGTAGTTGAAAGTGTAATACCTTGCATTAGCTGGATTAGATGGGTCTAAATCTTTATAATAGCTTAGAATTTCAACTTTAGCATAGAAGTCATCTGCTGTTCTTATGACTAAAACCTTGCCAGCTATAGGGGTTATTTGATTATTCATATAATTGTAATCGTACCATCCATTTCCTGAACCAGTAGGTATTGCAAAGCCACTACTGCTATCTTTGGTAAACAATGATTCTGTGACAGAGGTTACATTAGCGAAAACATCACTGACAATATAAGCTCCTGAATTACCATTTCTTTCGGGTTCATTTAATGAGCCGGTTTCTGTACCGCCATTAACGGCAATTGTAGTACCTCGAAATGCAATATCCCAGTCTGTATCACTTGTAGTAATTGCACCAGTTGAAAAATCAAACTTTACAAAATCACCTGATATTGAAGGTGGATTTGTTGTATAGTCGGATGTTTGAGGTGCATGTAAATTGATTACCTGGCTAGACTCTACAGCTAATAGTGTTATTTCGTCATCATCTTTACAGGAAATAAGCCCTAAAACAGCAATTGTAGCGTAAATTAAATTTTTAGTAATTCTCATTGTTTTTATGTATTAAATATTAATGTTGATTTTTGTGTAAATTATTCTACCAGCTATATTGCTGATGTTTGTTGGGTTCTTAAAATTGAAAAAATTTTCAATTCCAAAACCCATTTTGTGGTGTTTTAAAACCATTAAGTTCATTGCAAAATCCCAAATACTATACCCAGAAATAAAATCGTCGTAGTTGTCTAAATATGCATTCGCATTTGAATCAAAAATGCCGTATTTGCTTCTATATGTTGATCTTAAATTGGCATTTAATCCTAGCTCAGGGATGTTGTAAAAAAGTTTAAAATTTATCATGTGAGTTGATCGATTAAATAAACCGAAGTAGTCCTTTTCTTTAAGCAGAAATGCAGGAGAACTTGGATTAATTCTAGCAAAAACTCTATTGTTTTTAAAAGCTTCTTCAGCCTCCTTATCTCTTGCACCCAATAATTGATAACCAGCTGATAATGATAACTTATCATTAATTTCCCAAATGCCATCAAGCTCTATTCCTTGTGTATAAACTTCGTTTACATTGTAATAGCTAAATACGTTTTGTCCATTAGATTTCCTAGCTATTACTCTCGTATCAATTAAATTTGATATGTCATTTCTAAACAGATTTATACTGAATTTGAGTTTATTTGTTGGTATGTAGTCAAATCCTATATTATAGCTTATCGAGTTTTCGGCTTTTAGCTTATTGTTATAATCCGATTGATTAAATCCAATGTAAGTTATCTGGCCCTCTAAATTGAGCTGTGAAATCCGTTTATTTACTGCATTGTATCCTAAGACAGTGTATCCTACTGTAGCGTTTGTAAAATCAAAATAGAGTTGTCTAAAATCAGGTGCTTTAAACCCCATTCCAATAGAACCCTTTACAGCAACATTGTTATTGATATTATATTTTAAAGCAGCTTTAGGACTAAATTGTGATTCATATTCGCTATGATTATCAAATCTTCCACCAATTATTGCTTTTAGTTTTCTAGAAATATAACCATCGTACTGTATGTATATATATGGAGCGTTAAATACGGGTTTTCCTAAAAAATCTGTTCTGTCCAATGCCTCATGCGTACTCCCAGCACCACCAATAATTGAATGTTTATTTATATTATAAGATAGTCGGACTTCGGGTTTTATTAAAAGTTGATTAAAATTACTTTCGCTATTTAAGTTTCCAGAATCATTGTTTAGATACTCTTTTGCTAAGTATCGTGTTGTATAAAGCTCAAAATAACCATTCCATTTCTCATCAAACTTGTGATCTAATTTTAGTAGCGTATTCCATTCATTAATTTTACTTTCCCCAGTTAGATTTTCTGCTGCCACATTTTTTTGTAGCTGCTTGTAATACCTGCTTGATATTAATAAAGTATTTTTTTTTGTAGGTTCATAGGTCAATTTGACATTTAATGTGTGATTTTCAAATGGTTCTACAGTATTCAAGGGGTCACCTTTAATTAAATCATAACCATCACTGCTAAGTCTGTTTATAAATGCGAGAACGCCAAACTTATTTTTTTTAAAATTTATTTTTGTGTTTAAGTCATGTTTGTTAAATGACCCTACTCTGTAATCTATATTTGTGTGAAATCCATTCTCTGGATTTTCTGTTATTATGTTTATAACACCTCCTAAGGCCTCATTTCCATATAGACTTGACGATGCACCTTTGACTATTTCTATTTGATCAATATTTCCAACACTAATTCTACTTAGGTCCAAAGTTCCTGCACTACGACCTACAATGGGAACACCATCAATCATAATTAAAATGTACTGACTGTCCATCCCCTGTAATTGTATGCCTTGACCACCGCCATAATCTTGAACGGTAATTAAACCCGTCTGCTCGTTTAGAATATCATTTAAACGAATTGTGTTTGTTTGGTTGATTTCTTTTTTTGAAATAATCTGAGCAGCTAGCGGCAGGGAACTTAGCTGTCTTTTTGATCGTGTTGCAGATACGATAGTTTCATTGAGTATAACATCTTTTACTAATCCATAGTTGTTGGTTAATGTATCCTGCTGCCCAAGCAATAAATTTGTCCCAAAAAAAAATAATATGAATAAGTAACTGATATTCATTCTAAACAATATATTTGCAACAAAGATATTATATTTATTTAATCTAAATAAGCAATAAAATGAAAAAAATTTTAATCGCAGCTTTATTATTTTTATGTACAATTAATTTAAATTCTCAAACAAAAAAAGAACAAGATCAAAAAGCAATTAAGGGTATGTGTGGTTGTTTTGAAGTTAGTTTCAATTTTGCAGAAACATTTAATAACTCTAAAGATTCAGATTATCAAAAATCAAAAGTAAAACGTGAAAAAGCTTTAGAATGGGTGCAGCTTATTGAGGATATGGATAATAAAATTGGAATGCAGCATATTTTGATTGTTGAGACTCCATCTAAACCTCATATTGTTAAACATTGGCGTCAGGATTGGATATTTGAAAACAATTTATTTTACATGTATGATTTTGATAATAAATGGAAGTTTATTGAAAAATCTAAAAGTAATGTTTCTGGTCAGTGGACACAAAAAGTGTATCAAGTTGATGATAGCCCCCGTTATGAGGGTAGTTCAACTTGGGTTCATGTTGATGGCAGAAGTTTTTGGCTAAATACTACAGACGCTCCGCTACCAAGAAGAGAGATTACCGTCCGAAATGATTATAATGTTACTGTTCGCAGAAACCACCACGAAGTATTTGATTGGGGTTGGATTCATAATCAAGACAACGATAAGTTGGTTCGAAGGGAAGCAAAAGAGGATTTTATATTAGCACAGGAAAAGGGCTTTAACACATACAAAAGAATTGACGACTCTAGGTGCATCCCTGCAAGAGAATATTGGGAAGAATACAGTAAAATGTGGAAATTAGTTCGTAATAATTGGGATAAAATTTATAAAAAAAATCAAAATTTAGAACTAAGGCACAGCGTTGAGAATAAAAGGCTCTTTCAGTACATTTTTGAGATGAATCCCTCAACAAAAAATAAAAAAATAAAAAAAGTAATTGATAATTTTATTATGTAGATATAATTGTAATTTGTATGAAAAAAGACCAGTTTAAATCTCCCGATCACTATGACCTAGACCTTTTATTGACTGACGAACAGTTAATGGTTAGATCTTCTGTTAGAGATTGGGTTAAGGTAAATGTATCTCCAATAATTGAAGATGCAGTATTAATGGAAAATTTTCCCAAAGAATTTATTAAAGGGCTTGCAAATATTGGGGCTTTTGGTAGTTTTTTGCCTGCAAAATATGGGGGATCGGGCTTAGATTTTATATCATATGGATTAATGATGCAGGAACTTGAGCGTGGTGATTCATCCTTACGAGTTTTAAGTTCAATTCAGACGTCATTGGTGATGAATTCAATTTATAAGTATGGTTCTGAAGATCAAAAAATTAAATACCTTATACCTCTATCAAAAGGAGAATTGATAGGATCTTTTGGCATGACCGAGCCTGACCATGGTTCTGACCCAAAATCAATGAAAACTAAATTCGTTGAAAAAGACGATTATTTTTTAATAAATGGATCAAAAATGTGGATTGGACATGCTCCCATTTGTGACATGGCTGTGGTATGGGCTAAGGGCGAAAACGATGAAATAGCTGGTTTTATTATTGATAGAAATACTCCTGGTTTTTCTACTTCAAAAATTTCAAATAAATGGTCTTACAGAGCTTCGGAAACTGGAGAGCTAATACTTGACAACATAAAACTACCAAAAGATAAATTATTAAATCATTCAAAGAAATTTAAAAATCTTTTTGAATGCTTGAATATTGCTAGATATGGTGTGTCATGGGGTTCATTGGGAATTGCTATGGATTGTTATGATGCAGCACTTAACTATTCATTTGAAAGAGAACAATTTGGAAAAAAAATTGCATCTTTTCAATTAATACAAAAAAAACTATCTGATATGTTAACAGAAATAACTAAAGCTCAAATTTTAGTGTGGCGATTGGGGGTTTTAATGAACGAAAACAAAGCTACGTTTGAGCAAATTTCAATGGCGAAAAGATCAAATGTTAAAATGGCTTCAAATATTGCCAGAGAATCAAGATCAATATTAGCCGGTATGGGTATTACAAGTGAATATCCAGTTATGAGACATTTAATGAATATTGAAACTCTAGTAACGTATCTTGGGACTGAGGAGATTCACACACTCATAACGGGTAGAAAAATAACTGGAATATCTGCTTTCGCTTAAAGATTTTGGATCTGTAAAAACTTGATTTTACATCGTTTTATTCTATACTATTTAGGTGCTGGACTTTCTTTTCGATCAAAGACTTAAATAACTTTCAAAAGGCGGTTAATTCGTTCGATATTTCCAGAAAAACCTCAATTTCAGTAGAAAAAAGTTCGAACCGCTGATATTAACCCTATTTTACATAAAATAGCCCAATTTAACAGAGTAAAACATGAAAACAAAAAAGGGACAAATCTCAAAAACAAGAATTGTCCCGGTGTGTAGTCCCAATTGATCTGTTTTCGAAACAAAACTTGGAATCTTTAGATTATTTTCATTGGCTTAATTGAAAAAAAATATCCCCAAAAACAATAAATTATTTTTGAGGATAATCGTAGAGCAAACATAAAAAATATCGAACTCAATTGCGGAAAGCTTAGCTCAATTCTCAAAATATTTGGCAAATAAATATTTTAAACAAGATACCCTGAAAAAAACACCTATAACGATTGAAATTATTTTTGGGAACAAATTTTGACCCAAATCTTTGGGAATATAATAATACATATTTTCGGTTTTTTTAAATTAAATTCCATTATTGTCAGGTTCTTTTATACATATCAAAAGAAAACGTAATCTTATTGCTGGTTGTATTGTAATTTTTTAAGCTGATGAATAACCAAAAAAATAACCTTACTTTTCACATAAATGGATAAATATCTCTTGAAATGATGAACAAAAATCTTTTAGAAAAAAAAATGTCTTTTGTGTTTTCTGTTGCTGTATTCATTTTTGCTCTTTTACCGTTGAATTTACGAGCTCAAGAATTAATAGATTTGATTATTGAGGCTTTTAAAGAAACAGAAATTGCAAGAGCGAAAATATATTTGAGTTCAATTCCTGTTACTGTTATTGATGCACATTGTGAGCGCAGTGCTGGAGGGTTACATGATTATTATTCTGAAGGAGATTATTGGTGGCCAAACCCAGAAAATCCGGAAGGCGCTTATCAACAACGTGATGGGCAAACAAACCCAAATAATTTCACGTCACATCGACATGCAATGATCAGACTGAGTGAGATTACCGCTACATTAACCTCTGCTTGGTTGCTTACAAATGAAAATATTTATGCAGATAAGGCAGTGGAACATTTAAATGCATGGTTTGTGGATACTAAAACTAAAATGAATCCAAATATGCTCTATGCGCAAGCAATTTCCGGAAAAGTTACAGGTCGTGGCATCGGTTTGATAGATGCTTACCATTTTGTAGAAGTTGCTAGATCTGTAAAAGTACTTTCTGATAAGGAAGGTATTTCATCTGAACAATCTGATAAAATCAAAGTATGGTTTAGTGAATTTTTAACATGGATGACTACTCACGAGTATGGAATTTCAGAAATGAATTCGGGGAACAATCATGGAACTAGTTGGGCTGCAACCGCAGCTTCAGTTGCAATATTAGTTGACAATGTAGAAATCAAGAAATTGTGCATAGATCGGTTTAAGAATATACTACTTCCAAACCAAATGGCTACTGATGGCAGTTTTCCACTTGAATTAAAAAGAACCAAGCCATATGGATATTCTCTATTTAACATTGATGCATTTTTCAATTTGGCACAAATCTTATCTACTCCAGAAGACAATTTATTTGAGTATGAAACCAATGAGGGAAAATCTTTAAAAAAGGGGCTAGAATATATATACCCATATATAAAAGATAAGACGATATGGCCATTCGCTAAAGATATTTATATTTGGAATGAATGGCCTGTTTGTCATCCTTTTTTAATATTTGGTGCGTTAGCATATAATAATTTAAATTACATCGAAGCTTACCTTGAATTACCCGCATACCCTATTCATTCCGAAGTTGTAAGGAATTTACCAGTCAGACATCCAATAATCTGGTTATTAGATTAATATAAAGATTTGTTCATGGTGGTTATAAAAAATAGTATACTTGGATTGGTGATTTTTTCAATAACATTAGTTCAACAAGTTATTCCTCAAACGGTAAGGCCAAATGTTATAGTTTGGGTAGCAAACGAAAACATAACTAACGATATTAAAATTAATGAAAAATACAATCATAGTTTTATTTATATTTTATCTATTTGGATGTAGTAATAGACAGGCTAATTCACAAATAGAAGAAAGTAAACCTAATATACTATTCATAGCAGTAGATGATCTAAATGATTGGATTGGTGTTATGAAAGGACACCCTAATGCAAAAACACCAAATTTGGATAAGCTTGCAAAAAGAGGTGTGCTCTTCACTAATGCACATTGTCAAGCACCATTATGTGGTCCATCAAGAACTTCAGTTATGACGGGGCTTAGGCCATCAAGTACTGGTATTTATGGAATGATCAAAGATGATCTCATTAAAAATAATAATGAAGTGACTAAAGATATTATTTTCTTGCCTGAATATTTCAAAAACCATGGCTACCATACTATGGGGATAGGTAAACTATTTCATACCCATGCTCCGAAGGGGGTTTTTGACGAGTCTGGAGGAAGAGTAAAGGGTTTTGGTCCATTACCTAAAGAACGTTTTGTATGGGATGGGGATGGTACAAAAACTAAAAACTATGGAAGTACCAGTACCGATTGGGGCGCATTTCCTGAAGCAGACTCATTGATGCCTGATTATAAATCTACCCAGTGGGCCATAGAAAGATTAGGAAGAGCTTATAAAAAACCATTCTTTATGGGTATTGGTTATTTGAGGCCACACGTGCCTTTATACGTCCCACAAAAATGGTTTGATATGCATCCTATTGAAAGTATTGTAACACCGCCGTATAAAGCCGATGATTTTTCAGATATTCCAGATGTTGGTTTAAAAATTAATGATTTACCTATGATGCCGTCTACACAATGGGCTATTGAGAACGGCGAATGGAAAAAAATCATTCAGGCATACCTCGCCTGTATCAGCTTTGTAGATCATCAGGTCGGGGATGTCATAAAAGCATTGGAAAGCAGTGAACACGCTAATAATACCATTGTACTTTTGTGGTCTGATCATGGGTATAGAATGGGAGAAAAAAACACCTTTGCCAAACATTGTCTGTGGGAAGAGGCTACAAATGCTCCCCTAATGATCTCTGGACTTGATTTACCCAAAGACAAGGACATTGACATGCCAGTTGAGATGTTATCCATATACCCAACCTTACTAGAATTATGTGGTTTGCCTCCCTATAACAGAAATGAAGGAGAAAGTTTGGTAAAATATATACGGCAAAATGTACATTATAAAAGAGCTGTAGCCATAACAACTTTCGGGATGCAAAATCACAGTATTCGCAGTGAAAATTATCGATATATTCAATACGAAGATGGCAGCGAGGAGCTGTACGATCACAAAAAAGATCCTAATGAATGGTACAATCTGGCTTCATTGGAAGAGTTCAAATCCATTAAAGAGGAATTAAAAGCCTTTTTACCAACCGTAAATGTAAAATGGACAACGCATTCATCATACAAATTTCAACCCTATTTTGTAGAACAAAAAGAAAGAATGCTTAAAAATAATTAGAAATAAAACGGGCTTTATGTGAGGACTTAGTTCCCATAATCAATACATGGATTAATTAAATAATTTATTTTTAAGGTGGTTTTTGGAGGTGCTTAATCAATTTCTTTAAAGGCGTGGTCATGATTAGTGCCTTGTATTCGTTCAGCCACTTTTTCAGCAAGAAAAGCTATGGTTTCAGTATATTCAATATTATCAATTAAATTTTTGGTTTCGTTGGGATCTTTTTGGCGATCAAAAAATTCTTTACCAACTTTTTCACCTGAACTCATTTTAATCCATTCTACATAATTATATCTTGCTGTTTTGGCAGCATACCCCATTATGGTTTTACTGTAATCTTGTCTTTTAATAGGCCAGATGCTAAATACTACTCTTTCTTTTTGATTATCAGGTTTGTTAAGTAACGTGACTATAGTTTGCCCATCTAAATGATTAGGTTTTTGCATTCCATTGAGTTCTACAAGAGTAGGGTATATGTCAAGTGCAGCCACAGGGGTTTTTGAAACACTATCTTGTTTTCCTTCTGGAATACTGAATATGAGCGGAATATTGGTGTCAAGGTGCATATTAGTCCATTTACACCATGAGTTATAGTCACCAAGTTTGTAGCCGTGATCGCCCCATAATACTATAATGGTTTTGTCCCTAATGCCCAAGGTTTCTAGCTTGTCGAGGAGTTTCCCTACTTGTGCATCGGCGTATGATACACAAGCATAGTATGCTCTACGAAGTTTCAAAGCCATATTGTCATCAATTTCATCATACAATTCTGGCACTCCATAGTAGTTTTTCAGTTCCCCACCCGTCCTGATAGCTTTATTATATCCATTTCTAGGGCGTTCTTTTATGTCTGTTAGTTTGATAGTTGAAGCTGGATACATATCCCAATATTTTTTTGGAGCAGTGAATGGAAGGTGTGGTTTAGATAAGCCAACCGACAAAAAAAATGGAGCGTCATCTTTGCTTAATTCTTCCATTTTTTTCAGTGCATTGTGCGTATTCAAACCGTCTTTGTAAATTGTGTCATTAACAGGCGCAAATTCGTAAGCGGGCCCCCTATTATATTTAGTGTTTAGCGCAATTTTTTCAATAGCTTCTGGCGTCACATACCCTCTGCCTGTCCATGTTCCTTTAGGTTTCATTTCGTTGTTGCCAAACTGTTCTTTGGTATCAATTTTATGGTGATATATTTTACCACATGACGCAATGTTATATCCATTTTGTTGAAAATACTTATTTAGTGTTAATGCGTCTGGCAAAACATCATTTACAGCTAGGCCTGTATAGATACCGTATTTTTCAGGGCTTATCCCTGTCATAATGGATGCTCTCGATGCCATGCAAATGGCTTGTTGAACATGTGCATTTTCAAATCTAACGCCTTGGGCAGCTAATCGATCAATGTTTGGTGATTTTATGTGACTTGCCCCATAACAATTTAGTTCAGTACGGAGGTCATCAATTGAAATAAACAGAATATTGTAAAGCACATTTTTTTTGGCATTTGATGGGCTTATTTGCCCCTGACAAACTACAACCGATGCTAAAAGTATAAAGCTGAAAAAAGATGTTTTATAAAACATATTGTTTAATTCTATTCAAATTTATTAATCCTATTCTTCAAATGAATACATTTTTGGGTTAAAAAAAGTCCAGTACTGCTAGTCACACTAAATCCAAAAAGAAATTTGTATAATTTTGATTATTATTACGAATTTATTATAAAAACCTAATTTATTA
>CAXHBH010000014.1:0-38885 GCA_964014735.1 uncultured Flavobacteriaceae bacterium
TCCTGAAATTGTTTGATTACTTCTTAGAAACCTTCTTTGCGCTCTCATACTGTTTGCAAGTACACCTCTGCTTAAATCTTTACCTTTCCAAGCAAAATGTACATGGTTGGTAAAAGGGTCTATTGCTGACGTTAGTTTATCTATATCAGGCTCTATACAAGCAAATATGATATCTATGTCAGGTCTTATGATTAGATTATTCATATAAAAGTCTATTTTTTTAGAACTTATTTTATTGTTATCTATTCTGATAATATTGGTATAATTAAACCCATAACTATCTAAACCTTTAGCATATTGAAGGTTGTATTCTTTGTAATTAGACATAGCAAAGCCATTAGCATATTTATATACTTTTTTGGTTTTTTCATTGTTTTTTAAATTACTGGAATTAGTAATTGGGGCTAACTCCATGTCATAAAAGCTGGACTATATAGCCCTGAGTACAACTTCCTTTTCCCGTTTCTCTTTCACTTTCATTTCTTTTGCGTAAGGGCTTTGTTCAGGTGTTTTAACAAAGTTTTCTTTGTCATCTTCAATAGTCATTGATGGATTGACACCGACCTCTTTAGCCCCAAATAATTTTTCCCTTACCCTTTCTTTTCTTTCTTGTTCATCCATTACATCAATCCAATCGTCATTATCAGTCCAGTACCCTTTCTTTAAGGAATTGTCTTTTCTGAAATATGCTTTGTATTCAGGTGCAATAGCTTCCCATACAGGCTTTTTGTTTTTAAAGCCTACCATTACCTTGTATCTTTTTCCAACCTTATGCACTCCGCTTTGTTTTAGCAACCATTGCGGATGATTAGCCCTTGGATTGTCAATGATTTCTTTCAGCTTTCTAATAAGCATAGGAATGATTTTATCTACTCCAAAATCCCGTAAGACTATAGCGTGAGCTTTATCTGTTTGTTTCATTAATTCAGGATTGTTCTCGGCTATATAACTGTCTTGGTCAACTGCATCAACTAATTCACGGCCTCGCATAAATAAGGTCATATTGTAAGAAATTTTGTTTTCTCTTTCGAATTTGGCTAGTACTGTTGAAAGTGCTTTTCTTGCTTGTTTGTAGTTAGTGTTAAACTTTTCTCTGAGCGTACGTTGTCTACACGCCCATATGCTTTGGTGAATAGACTTTTCTTCTCTTGGGTCATAATTGAATAGAGCAATCCTGTCGTTAATGTCTGCAACTTGGTTGGGTTTATTA
Source organism: uncultured Flavobacteriaceae bacterium (assembly GCA_964014735.1). Taxonomy (GTDB): domain Bacteria; phylum Bacteroidota; class Bacteroidia; order Flavobacteriales; family Flavobacteriaceae; genus UBA7446. The sequence goes on from CAXHBH010000014.1 coordinate 1,211, forward strand.
GGAAAGTATATGTAAGCTACTACATTTTTAATTACTTGCAGTAGATATAGCGTTGTATTTACATCCAAGCGTATGGTCATAAGATTTTGCGACTTTGACCTTGGCTTCTGTAACCAAACCTCATTCTTATAAATTGCTTCTATACTTCTTTTCTTTTTTTTCCAATTACTGTCCACTAATTGTTGTTCGGATAGTTGTACTAAGTCAGCTGGGTACATACCTCTTAGACAGAACTCTAATACCCATAGAGAGTAGGTTAACCACTGCTCAACAGTTTTGATTTTTCCAATGTTTTCAAAAACATCTTGGCTTTGAGGTGCTTTAACTTGTTTCTTTTGACCTTTTATTCTTTTAAAGTCTTTGGGTACATCTATTTGCTCGTGTAAAACCTTCTTTTGTTTAGCATATGATAATATCCGCCCCATGGCTTCAATTCTAGATGTATAGGTTATAGGTGTCCATTTATATTCTTTTTGAACTTTGTTTTTCCCATGCAAATAGAACTTTTCAAATAGATTATATGAGCCTTTTAAAAAGTCATCAAATGTTAATTCAGCTGAGGGTTTTACAACCTTTTGAAATGATTTATACTTTTCTCTATAATCTAAGTAGGCTTGATTGCTTTTCGTTTCTTTAATGACAGTATCAATAAAAGTTAATATGCTATCAAAGTCAGATTTGCCAAGAATATGTTCTACAACCTGTTGACGTGTAAACCTGTCTAAGGTATATTTTTTTTCTGCATATGATGCTTTTGTTTTCCATTTATTTAATATCGCAAGCGTGTCCTCGTAGTTAAGGTGTCCTTTTTTTATTGTTTCTTTTTTGGAATTCCAATACTCTGAATTAATACCAAGTTTTGTCCAAATTTTCTTTTGATAATCCCTACCATCGTAAATACGAATTACTAAGGTTGCTAAGCCTGTCTTTTTTGAAATACGTTTTGGTAATAAAAATCTAATTGTCATTTTGCATACGATTTTGCATACGACAAATTTAAGAAGTCATTTTTATATTGCAAAGAAGAACTTATTCACATTAATCTGTAATTTGCTTAATAAAAAAGAGTGTATTTATTAGCCGTAATCAGATGCGCTATTCAGTTGCGCCACGAGGCCGTTTATGTAATTTTAATATGTTATATTATACTTATTTAAAACTTTTGATTTCTATTTTTTTATTTTGGTAGCCATTTTGGACATCATTTACTGCTTTTTAGCTTAAATTCGAGTGCAAATATAATGTAATAAAATAATCAAAAAAGTAATATAGAGTGTTAGTTTGAAGGATTCTTTAATTCAAATTTAAAAGATGAGTAACACAAATGATTATCATTAGTTTTTAGTAATCTATAAAACTGCACTAAATAACTTACCAAATGGGCAACTAAACCATAGGCATGTCTTCTTCTTTTAGTTATTTATCAATTTAATTATTTTTCATTCTATTATTTTATAGATATATAAAAAACAAGCAAGGGGAGTGAAGGGTGTTACACCCTCAAGACTGTCATTCAGAAAGCATACCTAACTAATTTGAATTTAAATAGTTTATTGATATAAAAATCTAAATCTACAATAAATGGAACCAATGAACACAGTAAAAAAGACTCCAATTGTAATACTTAATGGATTTCTTGGTTCAGGAAAAACTACCCTTTTTAGAAACTTGCTTAACCAATCAATAAAGAAGGATATTGCTGTTTGTGCTATTGTAAATGATATGAGTGAACTTGATGTAGATGGAGAACTGCTTGGCAATACTGATGTCATTGAAGAAAATAAAAGTCTTTTAGAATCCATACACTCTTGTGTTTTAAGCAGTAAAAGTGGAATCCATAAGCTTGACAAGGCTTTAAAAAAGTTACTTTCAAATCATAGCCCAAAATTGATTATTGTCGAGACATCAGGCAGTTGCCATCCCATGCCGCTAGTTGAATACTTCAGGAGTAGTAATGATGTCGAACTCACAAAAGTTTTTGCACTTGTAGACACCTTGATGCTTGCCCATGACTACAACTATGGAGAACATTTAATTTCCCAAATGCAAAATAACTTAGCAAATAATAAACGCAATACCGTGAACTTATTGGTAGAACAAATTATGTTTTGCAGCCACCTAATCCTTACTAAAGCCGATCGAATTGAAGAAGATAAACTCCCATATATAGCTAAACAAATTCGGCCCATTAACCCATTTGCTTCTATACTTTCGGTTAACTACGGGAATCTAGCTATTGAATCTTTATTAGAATGTGAGGCGTACGATTACTTTAAAGTGAGTAAGTTAATTGAAGAGTTGAAACCAGTTTTACAATCTGAAAGGCAAGATGATAGGCCGTATAATTTAGCCACGAGAGTTATAAAAGACGACCGTCCATTTCATCCCCAGCGCCTTTGGGAAGTTTGTCATCAGTACCTTGGTCAAAAAATTTATCGAAGTAAAGGATTTTTCTGGCTCGCAACTAGAGACAAACATTCACTGCTATGGAATCAGGCTGCAGGTGGTATTAATTTAGAAATAATCGGATCATGGCGGTCTGGGATTGTTGATGATGAAAACCATGGTCTTTCAGAAATGGAGATAGAAATACTTGAAGAAAAGCTTTCAAAAGAATCTGGACGTTTTGGGGATCGTCATTGTGAATTAACGGTAATTGGCGATGAATCACAGGTGGATCGGTTTACAGATGCTTTAAAATTTTGTTTTCTTACAGATCAAGAAATCGAACTTTGGGAATACGGTCATGAATTTGAAGACCCTTGGCCTAAAAATATTGTTAGGCATATCAATTGAAACTAAATTATTTTTATCATTTAATGGCAAGTGCATTTAAATTTCCAATTATAGCGCACGTTTCGTAACATAAGCACGCCAAGCCACTAAAATCAACTGCCTTTTACTAGCTCTACCTAAATCAATCCTTCTTTTTGTCAGGCTAGGTAAAAGTGCTTTATTACATTTTGCAAGTAGTCTAAATAAAATCTTTTCCACCTTACAAAGCTAAACAAACTTTACAGATTGTATATTCGCTAAAAAAACAAGTGGATACCATTTTTCTTATCGCGGGCTTAGTCTTATTACTTTTAGGTGGAGACTTTCTTTTAAGAGCATCCGTGGCTGCCGCTATGCGCTGGCAAGTTCCCAAAGTAGTGGTAGGAATGACTATTGTTTCATTTGCCACCTCACTTCCAGAACTTATCACAAGTATTCGCGCTGCGCTTGCTGGCTATCCCGACCTTTCACTCGGAAATGTCGTTGGTTCAAACATCGCAAACTTGGGTTTTGTCTTGGGATTGGTTCTGTTGTTTAGTAAGATTGATATTCAAAAAAGCTTTTATCAATTCGATTGGCCTATTGTTTTTGGGGTCTCTTTGTTGTTGTTGTTGTTTATCCATGACGGAACCATAAGCCAAACCGAGGGCATACTATTGCTTTGTGGTTTGTTAGCGGTAATGTATTATTTGATAAGGTATCAACCCCCTTTTATAGCTGAACAGGCTGCAGAGGTTATTTCAATTAAAAGCTGGTGGTGGATTATAACTTTTGTGACTTTAGGTTCGTTGGGCTTGGCCTTTGGTTCCCAGTGGTTAGTCAAAGGGGCTATTGGATTGGCCCGCGCTTTTGATGTAAGCGAACGTATTATTGGGATCACGCTGGTTTCCATTGGTACCAGTTTACCCGAACTCGTGGCCTCTGGAATAGCTATTGTAAGAAAGGAATTGGGTATTTCAATCGGTAATCTTATTGGCTCCAACTTGTTTAATATCCTCACTGTAGTGGGCGTTACTGCTGTTATTCATCCCTTAAATGTTGTTGATGGCAGATTGTTGTCTTTTGATATTTGGGTAATGCTTGGATTTGCGTTTATACTTTTACCCTTGGTTTTAATTCCTAAGCGATTGCAGCTTAACTGGCACGAGGGTATTATTTTGAGCGTAGCCTATATTTCTTATTTGGTTGTAACACTAGCATAAAAAAAGCACCTGATTGCCGATTATATCGGAATATCAAATGCTTTTGCTAAAGAATTAAATATTTAATTACACGTCAGCAGACTTTACTGTCTTAATTATACGCGCAGCAATTTTGTATGGATCAGCATTTGAAGCTGGTCGACGATCTTCCAACCAACCTTTCCAACCTTTTTCAACAGTCATAATCGGTATACGAATAGAAGCTCCTCGGTCAGAAACACCATAGCTGAACTCATTGATAGACTGTGTTTCGTGATCACCTGTTAAACGTTGATCGTTGTAAGCACCATACACTTCGATGTGTTCCTTTACAACAGGGCGGAATGCTTCACAAATTTTCTCATACGTTTCTTTAGAACCACAAGTTCTAAGTACGCTGTTAGAGAAGTTTGCGTGCATACCAGAACCATTCCAATCTGTAGCACCAAGTGGTTTTGGGTGATAGTCAATGGCCAAACCATAGTCTTCAGCCAAACGCTCTAGGATATAACGTGCAATCCAAATTTGGTCACCTGCTTCTGCAGCACCTTTAGAGAAAATTTGGAATTCCCACTGCCCAGGAGCAACCTCACCGTTAGTACCTTCAACGTTTAATCCTGCGTCTAGACAGATGTCTAAGTGACGATCCATGATTTCGCGTCCAAAAGAGTTTTTAGCACCAACAGAGCAGTAGAACTGACCTTGCGGTGTTTGATCCTTAGGGAAACCAATTGGTAGATTTGTTTCTGGATCCCAAAGAAAATATTCTTGTTCAAATCCAAACCAAAAATCATCGTCATCATCTTCAATAGTGGCACGACCATTTGAAACGTGAGCTGAACTATCTGCATTAAGAACCTCAGTCATTACCAAGTATCCATTTCTTCTTTCAGGATCCGGGTAGATGGCAACAGGTTTTAATAGACAGTCAGAGGAACCTCCCTCTGCTTGTAGTGTAGAACTACCGTCAAAAGACCACATTTCGACATCCTCTAGTTTTCCAGAAAAGTCACTAACTACTTTTGTTTTGCTTCGTAGGTTGGCAGTTGGCTTATAGCCATCCAACCAAATGTATTCAAGTTTTGATTTATTCATGATTATTTATAATGATTAAACAAAAATAAAATTAATAATAACCCCACTAATGTTAGGTGGTGTTTTTTATAAACATTACGTATATTTTTGCAAACCCTTCAAAATTGATGGGATTTAATTATTAAATATATAATATTCAGTCGTTTTTACATTAAATCCAAAATACACAGACACTCAAAATAATAGCGGTATTTGATGTATATTTGTACGATTATTATACCCTATAACACATGAACAAACTGCGTTTTCAAGCCATTCACGACGCTATCAGCCGCTTACCAAAACCTTTTCATAACGAACAAAAAAAATCGACGCTATTTGCAAGTCATGTGTTTAACAAGAAATTAATGCGGACTTTTTTGACCAAGCAAGCCTTTGCTGAAGTCGATGAGGCCATTGAAAAAGGCACAAAAATTAAACGTACTATCGCAAACCATGTAGCCGCCTCTATGAGGGATTGGGCTCTATCCATGGGTGCAACACATTACACACACTGGTTTCAGCCACTGACAGGTACAACAGCGGAAAAGCATGATGCCTTTTTTGATTTTGATTCAAACGGCGATTGCCTAGAATACTTTGATGGTTCACAATTAGTACAGCAAGAACCCGATGCGTCTAGCTTTCCCAGTGGAGGTATTCGCAACACTTTTGAGGCTAGAGGATACACTGCATGGGATCCTTCTTCACCTGCCTTTATTTACGGCACCACCCTTTGTGTGCCCACAATATTTGTTTCCTATACAGGTGAGGCATTAGACAATAAAACACCTTTGTTACGCGCACTAAATGCTATAGATGCTGCAGCTACTCAAGTTGCACAGTATTTTGATAAAACTGTAAAGCACGTGAATGCTACCCTTGGATGGGAGCAAGAGTATTTCCTTATTGATAAAGCCATAGCCTCTTCTCGTCCTGATATAATGCTCACTGGCAGAACTTTAGTAGGACACCGACCACCCAAAGGTCAACAGCTAGACGACCACTATTTTGGCTCCATACCATCACGTGCAATTAATTTTATGCGTGAACTTGAGTATGAATCTATCTTGTTGGGAATTCCCATAAAGACACGCCACAACGAAGTCGCGCCTAACCAATTTGAATTAGCACCTATTTTTGAGGAAGCCAACCTAGCAGTAGACCACAATGCACTACTTATGGATATTATGGGTAAGGTAGCAAGTAAACATCACTTCAAGGTATTATTGCATGAAAAGCCATTTTCTGGCATTAATGGCTCTGGAAAACACAACAACTGGTCTCTTTCTACCAATACAGGAGTAAACCTCTTAAGCCCAGGAAAAACTCCAATGAGTAACCTACAGTTCTTGACCTTTTTTATCACCACTATCAAGGCGGTTCAAAATTATGAATCACTTTTACGATCATCTGTAGCTAGCGCTGGTAATGACCATCGTTTAGGTGCCAATGAAGCACCACCAGCCATTGTTTCCATATTTATTGGTTCACAGTTGTCGTCTGTACTCGAAAACTTAGAGCAGGTTTCAAAAGGAAAATTATCTCCTAAAGAAAAAACGGATTTAAAACTCAATGTTGTTGGAAAAATCCCAGAAATCTTATTGGACAATACTGATAGAAATAGAACTTCACCTTTTGCTTTTACAGGAAATAAATTTGAATTCCGTGCCGTAGGTTCTGAACAGAATTGCGCCATACCCATGACTGTTTTAAATACTATAGTTGCTAAGCAGCTAATTGAATTTAAATATGAAGTAGATGCCCTTATTATATCTAAAAAGCTTAAAAAAGACGATGCTATCTTCAATGTTTTGCGTGAGTACGTGAAGACAACTAAGAATATTTTATTTGACGGAGATGGTTACAGCAGTTCGTGGGAAAAGGAGGCTCAGAGAAGAGGACTTTCAAACTTGAAAAAAACACCTGAAGCTTTATCTGTTCGTATTAAAAAAGACGTTATAGATTTATTTGATTCAATGAATGTCATGAACTCCACTGAACAGAAAGCTCGTTATGAAATTCAACTTGAACAATACGTACAAAGAATCGAAATTGAAAGCTTTGTCTTGGAAAACCTTGTCAACAATCAAATTTTCCCAACAGCGTTTAAATATCAAAGTCTACTTATTGAAAATGTCAAGGGTCTAAAAGAAATTTATGGAGACGGTTTCTCTAAATATGCGCCAGTAGCCATGAATTCCATTAAGAAAATAAGTGGTTTAATAGACAAACTAGCTACTGGCTGCGAAATACTTTCAAAAGAAAGGGTCAAGGCCAATAGCATGAGTAAATTAGATGATCAAGCCCATATGTATGCTAAAAACGTAATTCCAGTATTTGATAAAATCCGTGAATGTGTAGATGGTCTTGAGCTTTTAGTTGATGATTCTGCTTGGCCACTAGCCAAATACCGAGAACTATTATTTTTACGTTAATATGACAGAAAATCATTCCAGCGAACGATATCAAATGCGTGGTGTATCTGCTGACAAAGAAGATGTTCACGCAGCTATTAAGAATATTGATAAAGGTCTTTTTCCAAAAGCGTTTTGTAAAATTGTTCCTGATTACCTAACTGGAAATTCAGATTATTGTTTGGTTATGCATGCAGATGGTGCTGGCACAAAGTCATCATTAGCTTATATGTATTGGAAAAAAACGGGTGATTTGTCTGTTTGGAAAGGTATTGCTCAAGATGCGCTTGTCATGAATATTGATGATTTGTTGTGTGTTGGTTCTGTTAATGAAATTCTTATTTCATCTACTATTGGAAGAAATAAAAACCATATCCCTGGTGAGGTTATTAAAGCTATTATTGAGGGAACAAATGAACTTGTTGATGAGCTAAATGCTCAAGGCATGAAACTAACATTAACAGGTGGTGAAACCGCAGATGTAGGTGATTTGGTGCGTACCATTATTGTTGATTCTACAGTAACTGCACGTCTAAAACGCGACAGTGTCATTGACAATGCCAATATAAAAGCCGGTGATGTAATTGTAGGAATGGCCTCTTATGGAAAAGCTACCTACGAAACGGCATATAATGGCGGTATGGGAAGTAATGGACTTACTTCTGCACGTCACGACGTTTTTAACAAATCACTTGCAGAAGAGTTTCCAGAAAGCTTTGATCCATTGTTGCCAAGTGATTTGGTTTACACCGGATCTAAAAACTTACAGGATTCAGTAGAAGGCGTCTCTGTTGATGTGGGTAAATTGGTATTATCACCCACCCGTACTTATGCTCCAGTTATGAAAGCAATACTAGATGTTTTTAGCCCCAATGATATTCATGGAGCTATACATTGTAGTGGAGGTGCCCAAACCAAAGTGCTTCACTTTATTGATAGCGGACACGTTATCAAAGACAATATGTTTCCCATACCTCCACTATTTAAGATTATCCAATCTGAATCAAAAACAGATTGGCGTGAGATGTATAAGGTGTTTAATATGGGTCACAGAATGGAACTTTATGTATCTACTGAAAATGCAGCTTCGATTATTGAAATATCCAAATCTTTTAGTATTGATGCCCAAGTGGTGGGCCGTGTTGTTGAGAGCGCAACTAAAAAACTTACCTTATTTACTCCAAATGGGACTTTTGAATATGCGTAAGTTATTGTTGATTATTGCTATTGGTCTAATCACTTTTTCTCATGGGCAAGAAGGGGAGGACCTTTTTATGTTAATTGATGAAAAAGTTGAAACACCACCTTTACTTCCAGAACGGATGGTTTTTACACAAAGATTAATATGGGGTGAAAAGGGGGTTTTTAGGGTTACAGGTTTGTCACAACTAAATATGGAGCAACGCCAAAAGGAACTTAAAGTACGTCGTGTAATGCTTGTCTCACATCAATTGATAGGTTATACAACTTTGGCAGCTATGGTTGCTCAAGGAATAATTGGCGGGAAACTTTACAATGGCGATGGCAGTTTATACGAACTTCACAAAACCATGGGTAATGTGGTCAATATTGGTTACTTTACTACAGCAGGATTATCATTGTTTGCACCACCACCACTAATCAATAAAAAGGTCCGTGGATTTTCATCAATAAAAGCGCATAAAATTTTAGCAACCCTTCACTTTTCTGCTATGGTGGCTACAAACATATATAAAGACAAAAACAAAGAAATCCACAAAGCCGCTGCTTACACCGCCTTTGGAAGTTATGCGATGGCTGTATTAGTTTTTAAATTTTAAAATGACACGTTTTTCAATTTTATTTTTACTTTTTTCCTCATGGCTAGGTGCTCAACAACTTCGTGTTGAAACCGCTACTTCTAAAATCACATATGAAGCCTCTCACGCCATACACGATTGGTCTGGTGCTTCAAAACAAGTTCAGGGAGTAGTCATACTTGAGGAAGCTGTGCCTGCCCGCATGGCAATCATAGCACCTGTTGCTTCATTTGATTCAAGAAATGAAAATCGTGATGCTCATGCACTTGAGGTTTTAGAGGCTTTACTATTTCCAAAAGTTTCATTCTATTCAGATAAACTTACTTTGGATGGCGACAAGCTTAATATTATTGGAAATTTGAAGCTTCACGGAAAAACTGTAAGTCTCACAACAACTGCAAATTGGATTAAAAAAGATGATGTATGGATTCTTGAAGGAGATTTTGATTTTAAACCCTCTGAATTTGACATCACCCTTCCTTCTTTTATGCTAGTCAAGATTCGTGATAATATCCGTATTAGCTTTATGTTGGAGTTGCGTACCTTTGTATCAAAGTAAATGTTACAGGAAAAATTACAGATTGTAAAACAACGTTTTGATGAGGTTTCAGACCTAATCATACAACCCGATATTATTGCTGACCAAAAGCGATATATATCCTTGAACCGTGAATATAAGGATTTGAGCGCATTGATGGAAAAACGCGCAGAACTTTTGAGCCTTGTGAGCAATAAAGAAGAAGCTGAAGCCATTATTTCAGATGAAAGTGACCCAGATATGCTTGCAATGGCTAAAGAAGAACTAGATATCTCTTCAAAAAAACTGCTTTTAATCGAAGAAGAAATTCGTTTTATGCTCATTCCTAAGGACCCTGAGGATGCTAAAAATGTCATGATGGAGCTTCGTGCCGGTACAGGTGGCGACGAAGCGAGTATTTTTGCTGGTGACCTGTTTCGTATGTACACTAAGTATTGTGAAGGTAAGGGTTGGAAGGTTAGCGTAGTAGATATGAGCGAAGGCACTTCCGGCGGATTTAAAGAAATTATTTTTGAAGTAAATGGCGATCATGTGTATGGTATTTTAAAATTTGAATCAGGAGTTCACCGCGTTCAGCGTGTGCCACAAACAGAAACTCAAGGACGTGTACATACTTCTGCAGCTACAGTAATGGTTTTTCCTGAAGCTGAAGAGTTTGATATTGAACTTGATATGACTGAGATTAGAATTGAGCGTACCACCTCAACAGGCCCTGGCGGTCAATCGGTAAATACGACCTATTCTGCTATTAAGTTACACCACGAACCAACAGGTATGATTGTGAGTTGCCAAGATCAAAAATCTTCTCATAAAAATCTTGAAAAAGCCTTGAAAGTACTTCGTTCAAGACTCTACGATATGGAGCTTGCTAAAAAGGAAGCTGCAGACTCTGAAAAACGAAAGAGTATGGTTTCGTCAGGAGATCGATCTGCAAAAATTAGAACTTATAATTATCCACAGGGACGGGTAACAGACCATCGCATTGGATTAACCTTATATGATTTACAGAATATTATTAATGGAGATATTCAGAAGTTGATTGATGAAATACAGCTTTATCAGAATACAGAGAAACTTAAATTATCAGACGAATTGCTGTAATATGACTCAACAAGACTTATATAATCAAATTCATCTTAAAAAATCGTTTCTGTGTTTGGGTTTGGATCCAGATATTGAAAAAATGCCTGAGCAGTTTGTTAGTTCAAGTAAAGAACCTCTTTTTGATTTTTGTAAAGCCATAGTAGATGAGATACAACACTTATGTGTGGCAGTTAAAATTAATACTGCATTTTTTGAAGCCTATGGCGGAACTGGTTTTGCATCTCTAGCTAAACTGATACACTATATAAAATCGCATTATCCTGCTTTATTTACCATTGCTGATGCCAAACGCGGTGATATTGGCAATACATCCCTGAGATATGCCAAGGCTTTTTTTGAAGCCTTGCCTTTTGATTCTATAACCATTGCACCATATATGGGAAAAGACTCAGTTGAACCTTTTTTAACATATAAAGACAAGCACGCCATATTGTTGGCCCTGACTTCAAATAGTGGATCAGCTGATTTTCAATTCACAAAAAACGCTGAACGACCATTATTTAAAGAAGTAATTTCTACATCCTTAAATTATGATAATGCTGATAGGCTTATGTATGTCGTAGGTGCTACCAAGGCAGATTATTTAAAAGAAATTAGAAACATAATACCCAATGCTTTTTTATTGATACCTGGAGTTGGCGCACAAGGCGGAAGTTTAAAGGATGTATTTGAAAATGGGTCAAATGAACAAATTGGCCTTTTGGTTAACTCCTCCCGAGGAATTTTATATGCCAGCAAGGGTGAAGACTATATTGAAGCTGCATACAAAGCTGCCTTTTCCCTTCAAAGTCAAATGCAAAAACTATTAACCTGATGCTACATTATAGTCGCTATAACCATAAAACTTCCTCTGAATGGGTCACCTTTGTTCATGGCGCAGGTGGAAGTTCGTCTATTTGGTTTAAACAGATTCGTGACTATTCAAAGCAATTCAATGTTTTGCTCCTGGATTTGCGTGGTCACGGGAATTCGAAACCAACCATAAAAAGTGTATTCAAAAAACGCTACACGTTCGATAGTATTGTAGATGATATTGTTGAAGTATTGGATTTTGAAAAGGTTGAAAAATCTCATTTTGTAGGTATTTCTTTGGGTACCATACTCATTCGTCAATTGGCTGAAAATTACCCTGAACGAATTTCAAGTATGATAATGGGGGGTGCAATTATGAAGCTCAATGTTCGATCTCAGATTTTAATGCGTTTAGGTAATGTAGTTAAATCTGTGATTCCATACCTGTGGCTATACCGTTTTTTTGCATTTATTATCATGCCAAAGAAAAACCACCGTGAGTCTAGGCTACTTTTTGTAAGAGAAGCTAAAAAACTTTATCATAAAGAGTTTTTACGTTGGTATAAGCTCACTTCAGAATTAAAGCCATTGTTGCGCCTTTTTCGACAGGTAGATGTTAGTATACCAACACTTTATGTTATGGGTGAAGAAGATTATATGTTTTTGCCAAGCATCCAAAAGTTAGCTGGAATGCAACAGGCTTCTCAAATTGTAGTTGTTCCTGATTGTGGACATGTTGTTAATGTAGAACAACCAGATTTTTTTAATAAAACAACTTTGGCTTTTCTAAAATCCGTTAATTAGGTAAAGATTACGGTTTTATTACCGTATACAAGTACCTTTTTCTCTACGTGGTGCTTAACGGCATTTGCTAAAACCATTTTTTCTAAATCTCTGCCTTTGGCAATCAATTGGGAAACACTGTGATTATGTGAAACTTGAGATACTCCTTGCTCTATAATGGGTCCAGCGTCGAGTTCTTCTGTCACATAATGACTGGTGGCGCCAATGATTTTTACACCTCGCTCAAATGCTGAATGATAAGGTTTTGCTCCAGGGAATGCAGGTAAAAAGGAGTGGTGAATATTAATAATTTTGTTTTTGTAAACTTCAATAAGATCTTCAGGTACAATTTGCATGTAGCGAGCTAAAACTACAAAATCTACCTTGTGTTCATGCAGTAATGCTAACTGTTGTTTTGTGGCAACTCCTTTGGTTTCTTGGGTGACGGGGACATGAAAGAAAGAGATTTCAAAAGCTTTTGCAATTGAGTCCAAATCCTTGTGGTTACTTAGAATAAATGGAATTTCAACGCCAAGTTCTCCAGATTTATAACGTCCCAATAAGTCATACAGGCAGTGATCGTATTTTGACACAAAAACAGCCATTTTGGGCTTGTAGTTCAACGGTTGGTGACTCCATGTCATGTTGTAGCCGTTTGCCAGTTGGTGTTCAAATAGATTGACGAAGTTCTGATAAGAGCAAAGTTGCTCGTCTAATTCAGCTTGCAAACGCATAAAAAATGCGCCGTTTTCTCTATCAACGTACTGGTCAATGTACTGGATGTTTCCCTTTTGTTGATAAACAAAAGAGGTTACATCGGCAATAATACCTTTCTTGTCAGGACATTGAATAACAAGTGTAATGGCGTACATATGTTGTTTTTCTGTAAAAATACACAAAAAATAAACCCGAGTGCTTTTATAAACAATCGGGTTTAAACTGATAATTAGTCTTTTTACCTTTTAGAAACACTGAAATCTGCATAAGCTGACATGCCGTGTTCAGCATCATCAAGCCCGCCAATTTCTTGTCCTTTTGTCACACGTAGCCCAATTGTAGACTTTACTATAAGCACTATTAATAATGAACTCAAAACACAGAATGCACCAACTATACCTACTCCGGCTAGTTGTAGCATAAACTGTTTGGTACTTGCCATATCACCAAAGAGACCCACAGCGAGTGTTCCCCACATGCCTGCAAATAGGTGAACGGCAATGGCACCTACGGGGTCGTCAAGCTTAAGTTTTTCAAGCAAAGCGATGGCTAGTACAACGATAATACCACCTATGGCGCCTATAATCATGGCTTCGCCTGTTGACATTTGATCTGCACCAGCTGTTATAGCAACTAAACCACCAAGGACACCATTCATAAACATGGTTAAATCGTAGTTTTTGTAGAGTATATGTGAAAATACAGAAGCCACAATCCCACCTGCTGCTGCAGCTAAGCTTGTTGTAACTAGAACTAGTGATGTCGTTGCAGGATCTGCAGATAAAACAGACCCACCGTTGAAGCCAAACCACCCTAGCCAGAGTATAAGTACTCCACCAGCAGCTAAAGGCATATTGTGACCAAAGATTGGGTTTGATGTTCCATCGGTGCTGTATTTTCCAATACGCGCACCCAAAAAGTATATGGTGGTAAGCGCTGCCCATCCGCCAACAGAGTGTACAAGTGTAGAACCGGCAAAGTCATAAAACCCCCAATTATATAGAAATCCACCTCCCCATTGCCATGAACCTACGATAGGATATACAATCCCAACGTATAATATGGCTATTATAAAAAAGGCTTCCAGCTTGATGCGTTCTGCAACAGCTCCTGATATGATGGTAGCGGAAGTAGCAGCAAACATCCCTTGAAACAAGAAGTCTGTCCACCAAGTGTAACCACCACTAGCATAAGCGGCAGTCATGCCGCCTTCAGGAGGAGAAATACCCCATCCAGCAAATTTAAAAAAGCCAGTAGCTCCTTCTTCAAAACCAGGGTACATGAGGTTAAAACCAGCCAATGCATACAATAGAAGTCCGGCTGTGATAACAAAAAAGTTTTTGAATAAAATATTAACGGTATTTTTTTGCCGTGTTAATCCAGCTTCAAGCAAAGAGAAGCCCATGTGCATGAAAAATACGAGTGATGTACAGATCATCATCCATACGTTATTTGCAGTAAATAGTGCAGTATCCATTTCTATTTTTTTAGTTTAAAGTGTCTCCGCCTTTTTCGCCCGTTCTAATGCGGTAGGCTTCCTCAACGGGGAGAATGAATATTTTTCCATCGCCGACATTTCCCGTTTTACCAGCTTCAATTATTGCCTGTACCGCTGGCTCAACAAAGTCGTCATTGACAATGATTGAGAGCATCTTGCGTTCAATTTCAGATGTTCTGTAGGATACACCTCTGTAAACGCGACCTTTTTTTTCATTTCCAATTCCAGTTACGTCCCAGTGAGTAAAAAAAGTAACCCCAGCATCGTGAAGTTTGTTTTTTACATCCTCAAATTGGGTTTTTCGAATGAGCGCTTCTATTCTTTTCATTATTTGAATAATTAAGGGACAATAATAAACAAAAAAAAGGGACTGAGTTAACTCAATCCCTTTAACATTAAAAACTATTTAATTATAACAAAATACTAACTAAATTTTTTTAAATAATTACGGAAACATATCACTTCCAAAAGCGGCCTCAGCGTGTTCAGAGACATCTAAACCTGCCTTTTCGTCTTCTTCAGAGACACGAAGTCCGATGGTTGCTTTGAGTACATAAAGTACAATCAAAGAAGTAACTATCGCCCATGCGCCGTAAGCAGCTACACCGATAGCTTGAATACCGAATTGGCTTCCACCACCTCCGTTGAATAAACCGATTCCAGTTGCGCCATCAACGCCCCACACTCCAATAACCAAAGTACCCCAGGCACCGGCTACTCCGTGTGCAGAAGCAGCACCAATAGCATCATCAATCTTAAGTGTTTTCTCAATAAACTCAATTGAGAATACCACAATAATACCACCGATTAGTCCAGCGAAGAAACCACCAGCCATTGTCATGTTTCCACAACCAGCAGTAATAGCCACCAAACCAGCAACAGCTCCGTTTAGTGTTTGTGATAAACTGGGTTTGCCAAGATATAACCAAGATGTAAATAGGGCACCTATGGCTCCGGCAGCAGCAGCAATGTTGGTTACCATAACAACGGCAGAAGCAGCAACAGAATCATCTCCACCCCAAGCTAGTTGAGAACCACCATTAAAGCCAAACCATCCTAACCATAGAATAAAAACTCCTAAAGAGCCAAGAAGTAGATTACTTCCAGGGATTGTAACAACTTTTCCATCAACATATTTACCAGTTCTTGGACCTACCATCCAAGCTGCACATAAAGCAGCCCATCCACCTACAGAGTGAACTATTGATGATCCTGCAAAGTCTATGAAACCAAGGTCAGCCAACCAAGCACCATCGCCATACCATTGCCATCCACCTGAGATAGGGTAAATTATGGCAGTCATGAATACAGTGAATATAATGTATGTGCTGTATTTTGTTCTACCTGCGATAGCTCCTGAAACAATTGTTGCAGCTGTTGCAGCAAATACAGTTTGGAAGAAGACATCATGTGCCCCACCACCAGGATTAAACCATGGATCACTTACAGAAAGAAATCCAGAAGCGTCCTTAGCACCATACATTAAACCATATCCTAAGGCCCAAAAGGTAAGGGTACCAACGCTGATGTCCATGAAATTTTTCATGGCTATGTTAGCTGCATTTTTCGATTGAGTCATACCAGACTCAAGAAGAGTAAATCCAGCTTGCATGAAAAATACTAGGATTCCAGAAATGAGAATCCACAGTATTGTAAAGTCTTCGTTAGCATCAACAGTTAATGATGATGCACTAATATTATTTATAATTGTTAATAATGACATATATTAAATTTTTAAAAGTTGAAATTTTACTACTAGAACGAGTAAATAGCAGCTAATACAAAAGATGATAAGCTATCAGTAGCACCATCAGCGTCAGTATAATAAGCACCTGATGCAGTATCAACTCTAAATTCAGGTTTGATAGTCATGTTTCCTGAAGTAAAGCTACCAGTTACTGTGATTGATGTGTTGTCCCCTTTCTCGGAAATTGACCCAATGGCAGCAAGACCATCATCATTGAAAGCTTCAAATCTTCCACCAAGTGTGAATGAGTCAGATAAAGCAACTTGTGGGTACAATGCAACACCACTAAATTTTAAATTGTCATCTTCATATGAAGTGGCATTTACCCCCAAGAAGAAACCATCTGTAATGTCAATTCCACCCGTGAAATCAATTTGCGACACGTTAGATAGTCCACCTGACAAGAAGTTAATGTACTGTCCGTACAGACCTAATTGAGCACCAAACATGTAGTCATCACCCATTGGTTGAGATTCTGTATAATCTGTACTGTTAAGTACACCAAGCATTAAAGACACATCATCAGAAAGCGCGAAATCAGCTTTTAAACCTGTGTGTGAGAATGGTCCGTTTGAGAACATGTATGAAGTAGAGTAGTTAAAGTTGCCAACAGGCGAAATTACTTCGTACCCTAAAAAGGTATTGAAGTTACCCAATGTCAATGTAAAGCTGTCACTTACATTATAGTAAACATATAATTGGTTTACAATGTTTGATGATCCTGTAGAGTTGAATACAGCATCTGCACCTCTTGGTCCATATACCAAGTCAGCAACAAAACCAGATTTTTCTCCTTCATAAGAGAGAACAATGTTCGCCATACCTAGCGAAAAGCCGTTTAAATTAGCAAAAGAGGTACCAGGAGCATACTCGCTGCTTCTGTAATATGTGTCAACCGTACCAGAAACACTGAATGTTGGTTCTTCTTGTGCTTGGGCACTGGTCAAACCTCCAAATACTAGGAAGGCAACAAGTGCTGAAAGGGTTATAAAAGATGATAAATTATTTTTCATAATGTAATGTTTAATTAATTATTATTTTGAATTACTATTTCAAAACTATGTTAATTAAAGTTTAAACACATTAAAAAATAGGGGTTAATTATTAATATTTACATAAAATAAAATATATACCCCAAAAAAAAGGGGGTATAATAAAATTTAAGTACATTTTTTGTGAATGGTGGTGTTAAAATTGCTTATGCAATAACATTCCTAAATAAATGCAAATAATTCCCATGATAAAACTGCCAATACTGTAAATAAGGAAGTTAGATAACTGTCCTTGCTCAATAAAGCGCATATTTTCTAATGTAAAAGTAGAAAAGGTTGTTAGCCCACCACAAAATCCAACTGCCAATAACATATGCTGCGTATTTGACACTGATGACTTTGTGCTTAGGAACCCCAATATTAAACCTAGTAACAAACAGCCTGAAGCGTTCGCAATAAGCGTAGCAAATGGAAATTGTGTAGGTGTAGTCTTAATAATGAGTCCAATGCTATAGCGAAAAATGCTTCCAAGTCCACCTCCAATAAAAACGAGTAAAAAAGAATTAATGTTCATGCTACACTAAGCTTTTGAGTCCCAATAATAAGCCGACAAAGATTAAAAAGCCAATGAGCACCCAAAAACTACCTTTGAAATAATGCTTGCTTTTTTGTTTGTCTTTTTTGTAACTATATATAATGACTAAAGTGAAGCTGATTATAAAAAAAAGAGCAAAAATCAATTGACCGGTGCTAAACATAATGTTATTTTTAGCGAAACTATAAAAAAATGCAAGACCAACTTGATGCAGTAACGGCATTTCACAAAGCCTTTGGCGTGGGCATCGCTCCAACACCAATAGCAAAAACAGATAAAAACATCCTAAACTTACGCCATAGATTAATGGCCGAGGAAAACGAAGAATATCTTGAAGCAGCAAATAACAATGACCTAGTAGAAGTGGCAGATGCACTTGGCGACATGCTATATATATTGTGCGGAACAATTCTCACACACGGCATGCAACATATTATTGAAGATGTATTCTCCGAAATTCAGGATAGTAATATGAGTAAACTAGGCCTGGACGGAAAACCTATATACAGAGATGATGGAAAGGTGATGAAGGGACCTAATTATAAACGTCCAGATTTAAAGAAGTTTTTAGACTAATTACAAACCTTATAGCGCCAATCAAAAGGATCTTCAGTTTTATTATACTGTATGTCCATCAATTTTTCTTTTAACATAAGCGCATAGCTGTCTTCTGGAAGTGGAGTTTCAAACTTTTCACCTTTGTAACCAAAGCCTTTAATGGGTTGGACTACAACGGCGGTGCCACTACCAAAAATTTCAAGTAACACACCAGATTTTGAAGCTTCAATAAGCTCAGAAACACGAAGCATACGTACTTCTGTTTTAAGTCTCAAATGTGCTGCTAAATCCAATATGCTCTTTCTTGTAACGCCATCTAAGATGCTGTCACTTGTTGGGGCCGTAATTAGTGTATTACCAATACGAAAGAACAGGTTCATGGTGCCAGCTTCCTCGATATACTCGTGTGTGGCAGCATCAGTCCAAATAATTTGTTGGTAGCCTTCGCTTTTCGCTAATTGTGTGGGGTAGAATTGGCCTCCATAGTTTCCTGCAGCCTTGGCATAGCCTGTACCACCTTGGGCTGCACGGCTATAATGATCTGCAATTTTCACGCGAACCTCTCCGCCATAATAACTCGCAACTGGCGCACAAATAATCATAAAACGATATTCGGTTGCAGCAGATGCTTGAACTCCAGCTTGAGAAGCAAAAACAAATGGCCGCACATACAATGAGTTTCCTTTGCCTGCTTTTACCCATGCTTTATCAAGTGTAATGAGCTGTTTCATCCCTTCGAGAAAAAGTTCTTCAGGTAATTGCGGTATTGCTAGACGTTCTGCCGACTTATTGATGCGTTTTGCATTTTGATCAGGTCTAAATAACCAAACGCTTCCATCGGTATCTTTGAATGCTTTCATACCTTCGAAAACAGCTTGTCCATAGTGTAAAACACTTGCAGCTGGAGATAGCTTCATCGGCGCATAAGTTTTTATTTCAGGATTCTGCCATTGTCCATCACGGTAGTCACAGATAAACATGTGATCTGAAAAAGTGGATCCGAATGCAAGGTTACTAAAATCAACTGAATTAATTCTTGACGCAGGGGTAGGTGTAATATGTATTGATAAGTTCACACAACAAAAGTATAAAAATCTTGGGTGCACAATTCTAGGTATCTTAAATTTACCAAAAAAAATATGCATATTCTCATAACAGGTGCAAGTGGACTGATTGGTAAATCGCTTTTACAAGCCTTAGAACAAAAGGATTATCGTATTTCAACACTTTCAACAACTAAGCCAGCTCTTTCTTCATCTAAAATTAAAACGTACCACTGGAGTCCAAAAAAAGGTATTTTGGATACAAGGGCCTTAGACGGAATTGATGTAATCATCAGTTTAGCAGGCGCCAAAATTAATCAGAGGTGGTCAAAAAAAAACAGAATAGCCATTTTCGATAGTCGTATAAAAGGAACCCAGCTAATTCATGATGCGCTCAAGAATAATCCCAATCACAGTGTTTCTCATTTTATAAGTGCATCAGCCGTTGGATTATATCCCTCAGATTTTGATAAGTTATATATCGAAAGTGAAACTAAAACCGCCAACTCTTTTACAGGAGAAGTTGTGGCTGCTTGGGAAAAACAAGTAGATGAAATATCTAGTTTAGTAGCGCATGTGAGTAAAATTAGAATCGGCTTGGTCTTAGCAAAGTCAGGTGGTGCGTTAATTACTTTGGCAATACCTGCTTCACTTGGTCTGGGTGCATGGTTTGGTTCCGGAAGACAGTGGCAGTCTTGGATTCACATTCAAGATTTGGTACAAATGTTTTTATTTGCAATAAATCGTCCTGGCACCTACAATGGTGTATCTCCGAACCCCGTAACACAAAAACAATTGGTCAAGGCAATCTCAAAACAATATAAAATGCCCCAATGGATGCCCGGCATACCTGCTTTTGTGATAAAAGCAGTTTTGGGAAAGATGGCCAATATACTTTTTGACAGTATTCGTGTTTCTAGTACATATGCCCAGGAACAAGGATTTATTTTTATTTTTCCATCTCTAAAAGAGGCGCTTCAAGATTTATTGCCTCTTAATTCAAAAAAGTAGTGTCATTTTGACATAGATGTTTTTTTGGCAGTACTTTTGCCACATTATTTAAAAACAATTATGGCTGCTAAAAAAGACAAAAAAAAAGCACAAAAGGAACCAAAGAAAGATGAGAAAGGACCAGTTTTAGAGAACAATGATCTTCTTACCGAAGCCCAAGAATCTTTGGAAGCGGAGAAAAATAAATTTTTACGTCTGTTCGCTGAGTTTGAAAACTATAAAAAACGTACAGCCAAAGAACGAATTGAATTGTTCAAAACTGCTTCTCAAGAGATAATGGTGGCCCTTCTGCCTATACTAGATGATTTTGAACGCGCTCTCTCTGAACTTGACAAAACAGATGAAAAGCTTACGGGCATTTATCTTATTTACAACAAAATTTTTGATACCCTAAAACAGCAAGGGTTAACTAAGATGGAGATTTTGCCCAACGCGGTTTTTGATGCTGAACTACATGAAGCTATTACCCAGTTGCCTGCTTCAGATGAACACCCTAAAGGCAGTATAATTGATGTTGTTACGTCTGGATATAAACTTGGTGATTTAATTATTCGTTACCCTAAAGTAGTGGTGGCACAATAGCTATGAAAGAAGATTATTACGACATATTAGGCGTCGCCAAGTCGGCATCAACTTCCGAAATAAAAAAAGCCTATCGGAAAAAGGCGATTGCCTACCACCCAGACAAAAACCCAGGAGATGCAGATGCTGAAAAGAAATTTAAAGCAGCTGCAGAAGCTTACGAAGTCTTGGGTGATGATCAAAAGCGTGCAAAGTATGACAGCTATGGTCATGCCGCATTTGATGGCAGTCAAGGTTTTGGCGGCGGTGGTATGAATATGGACGATATTTTTAGTCAGTTTGGGGATATTTTTGGGAGTGCTTTTGGTGGCTTTGGTGGAGGTGGTCGGCGCCGTGCTAAGGGAACCAACCTTCGAGTCAAGGTAACTTTATCACTCGAAGATATGGTTCTTGGTGTTGAGAAAAAAATTAAAGTCAAACGTAAAAAACAAGCATCTGGTGTTAGTTATATTACATGTAAAACTTGTCAGGGATCTGGACAAACCATGCGTATCACCAATACCATTTTGGGTCGTATGCAATCTGCAACAACGTGTACGGTTTGTAATGGCGCTGGACAAACCCTACGCCACCGTCCATCTGGGGCAGATAGTTATGGTATGATTTTAGAGCAAGAAACGGTTTCTATCAAAATTCCTGCCGGCGTTGAAGATGGCATGCAACTAAAGGTTTCTGGGAAAGGAAATGAGGCACCTGGTGAGGGAATTTCTGGCGATATGATAGTGCAAATCACAGTCAAGGATCACCCAACGCTCAAGCGTGAGGGGAATAACCTTCACTATGATTTATACATATCATTATCCGAAGCAGTCTTGGGCACATACAAGGAAATTGATACTGTTGGAGGTTCTGTTCGAATAAAGTTAGATTCTGGCCTCCAATCTGGTAAGATATTGCGTTTAAAAGGCAAAGGGATTCCGAGTTTAAACAATTACGGTACGGGCGATATGTTAGTTCATATAAACGTTTGGACACCCGAGCAGTTGACTAAAGAGCAAAAACAATTTTTTGAGCAGCAGGCCATGCATGATAATTTTAAACCCAGCCCAAAATCAAGTCATAAATCATTTTTTGATAAAGTTAAAGACATGTTTTCATGAATTTATTACTTTTGTATCCATAAAGTTTATATATTTGAAATAATAATAGATTTTTCTATTGTTATTTTTCTTTTTCATAGCAATTTTTTCCCATCCTCCTTTTGAGGGTGGGTTTTCTTTTTTAAGCAAGTATTTTGTCTATATTAGAGTATGGAAAAAATCAAATCAATTTTTCAATACAACATTGGTATAGGCGATGCTCAAATGAGTGTTGGGTCCTTTTTGGTTATGGTTTTACTAATCATTGCTTTATTCTTTACTATGCGTTTTGTGCGCAAAATATTAACCGGTAAATTATCTGATGAACGTAAAGGAAAGTTTAAGCCTGTCTTTTCATTTTTAAACTATTCGCTTTACACGGTAATTGTACTATTGGCTTTGCAAAATGCAGGTGTTAATTTAAACGCACTTTTAGCTGCATCAGCTGCACTATTAGTAGGTGTGGGTTTTGCTTTGCAAACATTCTTTCAAGATATTATATCTGGCATCTTTATTCTGATTGATCAAACTGTTCATGTCGGTGATATTATAGAACTAGATGGTAAGGTAGGGCGAGTAGAAAACATAACACTGCGTACTACTAGGGCTGTGACTCGAGACAATAAGGTGCTTGTCATTCCAAATCATAAGTATCTGACCACAACCCTTTTTAATTGGACCGAAAATAATAAGGTTACAGGTGAATCCATAAATGTTAGTGTAGCTTATGGTACCGACATTGAAAAATTTAAAAAAATTATAATTGAAGTTGCTGTCCAGCATCCAGATGTAATTAAGAAAAAAGCCCCAGTTCTTTTGTTTCAAGATTTTGGTGAAAGCAGCCTAGATTTTACTTTAATTGTATTCACTGAAAACGCATTCAAAGGTGGTATCATTAAGTCTGACATCAGATTTGCTATTGAAAAAGCATTACGACTTAATAATATTGAGATTCCTTTCCCACAGCGTGTAATACATTCATCAAAATAAATGGCACAAATTTTAATTGTAGAAGATGAAGCAAATATCCGTCGTGTGTTGCGGAATATTCTTGTTGATTTTGACAAGAATATCAATATTAGTGAGGCTGAAAATGGGCTAGAAGCAATTTCCATGGTTGATGATAAGATATATGACCTTGTACTTTGTGATATAAAAATGCCTAAAAAAGATGGGATTGAGGTGCTATTGCATATTCAAAAAGTGTCTCCACAAACTGCTGTGGTTATGATTTCGGGTCACGGAGATTTAGAGACCGCTGTAAAATCTATGCGTATGGGCGCTTACGATTACATATCAAAGCCCCCTGATTTAAATCATTTTTTAAAGACGGTTAATGCTGCACTTATAGGAACTGCCACACCCAAAAAACAGACTAAAGTATCTGTTGTTCCTAAGCATTATTCCATGATTGGAATCTCAAAAGCCATTCAAGCCATTCACAACATGGTGGACAAGGTTGCACCAACCATGGCTAGGGTAATGATTCAGGGACCTAATGGTAGCGGTAAAGAATTGGTGGCAAGAGCATTGCATTTTAAAAGTAACCGCGCAAGCGCACCCTTTGTCGAAGTCAATTGTGCTGCTATTCCTTCAGAGCTTATTGAAAGTGAACTTTTTGGACATATGAAAGGTGCTTTCACATCTGCGTATAAAGACCGCAAGGGTACTTTTGAACAAGCCCAAGGCGGTACATTATTTTTAGATGAAATAGGAGATATGAGCCTTGCTGCACAAGCCAAAGTATTGCGCGCTTTGGAAGAACATAAAATACAGCGTGTTGGAAGCGATAAAACCATTGCAGTTGATGTTCGTGTTATTGCAGCTACCAATAAAAATATTAATGAAGAAATTACACAAAATCGCTTTCGTGAAGACTTGTACCATAGGTTGGCAGTGATTGAAATCCATGTACCTGCATTGAATGAAAGAAGAGATGATATTCCTCTTTTGTCATATCACTTTTTATCGCTTTTAACGCCAAAAAAAGAACTTCATCCAGACGCGATTGTTGCACTCCAGAAAATTGATTGGACAGGTAATATCAGACAATTACGTAATTTTATTGAGAGATTACATATATTGGGCGGACATCAAATATCCGTAAAAGATGTCTCAACATACGCCCCCAAATAAATTTCAAGATGATAAGAATTCTTTTTTTTCTTTCTGTATGCCCTATGATTTATGCACAACCAGTCCTTGATGATGAAAAACAATTAAAAACTTTTTATGATACTTCATTAATTGAGGGAAAAGCTTATGAATGGTTGGACTATCTGACCAATCGTATAGGTAGTCGTTTGTCTGGTTCATTGGGTGCAGAACGTGCCGTGGCATGGACAAAATCAGAATTGGATTTGCTGGGCCTTGACCGTGTTTACTTGCAACCAGTTAAAGTGCCTAAGTGGGTAAGGGGCTCTAAGGAGTTTGCTCTTATAGAGACTGCACCTGGGGTTACCTTTAATGTACCCATAACGGCACTTGGTGGTTCTGTGGCTACTCCATCCGTTGGCTTAAAGGCAGGCGTTGTTGAAGTGCAAAGCATCGATGAGCTCAAGATAATGGGTAGAGAACAAATTGAGGGAAAAATCGTGTTTTTTAATCGTCCCATGCAAGCTGACCTTATCAGTACTTTTGAGGCTTATTCTGGCTGTGTTGACCAGCGTTATAGTGGTGCGCTAGAGGCGAGTGCATTTGGAGCTGTTGGAGTTATTGTTCGCTCCATGAATTTACGTCTAGACGACCTTCCACATACAGGTGCCATGAGTTATGGTGGTCAGGACGTGTCTAAACGCATTCCTGCAGCTGCCATAAGTACCAATGCCTCAGAAAAACTGAGTAACCTTTTGAAGCTTGAACCAAACCTTAAGTTCTTATTTCGTCAACAATGTAGAACCTACCCCGATGTTTGGTCACATAATGTTATAGGCGAGATTACTGGAAGTGAATTTCCAAAAGAAATTATTGTAGTAGGTGGCCACTTGGATTCTTGGGATTTAGGGGATGGTGCTCACGATGATGGTGCAGGAGTGGTGCAATCTATGGAGGTATTACGCTTATTTAAAGCCACAGGTTATAAGCCAAAACGCACCATACGAGTTGTTTTATTTATGAATGAGGAAAACGGACTCAGGGGAGGGAATGCCTATGCTGAGAATGCACTGTTGACAGGTGAAATGCACATATTTGCATTGGAATCAGATGCAGGCGGTTTTACGCCGCGTGGTTTTTCATTTAATTGTTCAGAGCAGGAATTTTCTCAAATAAAATCGTGGAAGCCACTTTTTAAACCCTACCTTATTCATTATTTTGAAAAAGGTGGAAGCGGAGCTGATGTCCGTCCGCTTAAAAATAAATACAATGTCTTGGCTGGATTACGTCCTGACTCACAACGCTATTTTGACCACCACCATGCTGAAAATGACACTTTTGACGCCGTAAACAAAAGAGAACTTGAGCTTGGTGCTGCAACCATGACTTCGCTCATATACTTATATGACAAATATGGATTGTCTGTAGCGACTTACAATTCTTTTGATCGTTAACAACCCTAAAAATGCTCCAACAATATACCAAAGAATTTAAAACAAACCTACGTCTAGCCTGGCCTGTAATGTTAGGTATGGTAGGGCACACTTTGGTGCAATTTGTAGATAACATAATGGTGGGGCAACTGGGAACTACTGAACTGGCAGGGATTTCTTTGGGTAACAGTTTTGTGTTTATAGCCATGTCAATTGGCATTGGTTTCTCAACAGCCATAACGCCGCTTATTGCCCAAGCGGATGCTCAACAAAATAAGCAAGCTCTTCAAAAGGTATTACATGAGGGTTTAAGGCTTTGTGTCATTCTTGGTGTGGTTTTATTTCTTGGTGTTTATATTGCTAAGCCGCTGTTGTTCCAAATGGCACAAGAGCCCGATGTAGTTTCATTGGCTTTTCCCTATTTAAACTGGGTGGCCGTTTCCTTATTACCATTAGTTATTTTTCAGGCGTTTAAGCAGTTTTCTGATGGGATGTCGCTAACCCGATATTCCATGTATGCCACGTTATTGGCCAATGTTGTAAATGTCATTATCAATTACTTTTTCATTTTCGGGATATGGATATTTCCAAAATGGGGTGTTACAGGAGCAGCTGTTGGTACTTTAGCGTCCAGATTGACCATGTTGGTTTTTATAGTCATTTTGCTCTGTCGCGATCCTAGAACATCAGAAGTTATACGGCAGTTGGTTCCCAAAAGACTCTACAAAAAAGAATTAAGTCAATTGTTGCAATTAGGTCTGCCTTCATCCCTTCAAATGTTTTTTGAAGTAAGTTTCTTCACTTTTGCCATATGGGTATGTGGATTTTTAAGCAAGGATGCCCAAGCAGCTAATCAGATTGCACTAAACCTATCTTCCATGACTTTTATGGTTGCCATGGGTCTTAGCGTGGCAGCGACAATTCGTGTAGGAAATCAAAAGGGTTTTAAGGCTTTTGTTGAATTAAAACGTATTGCTTTGTCTGTATTTTTACTTACACTTGTATTAGATGTTGTTTTCGCAGGTTTCTTTATTGCTTTTAGCGAATTGCTTCCTTGGTTATATCTAGACTCGGCTACTGGTTTAGACACATTTGCAGTAGCAGAACTAGCAGGATCGCTTTTGTTGATAGCTGCCTTTTTTCAAATTTTCGACGGTGCGCAAGTGGTGGCTTTGGGCAGCTTAAGAGGTTTGCAAGACGTTCGTATTCCTACTTGGATTACCTTTTTGGCATATGGACTCATAGGTATACCAATAATGCTTTACTTAAGTATAGAAGCAAATATGGGCGCAATAGGAGTATGGATTGGCCTATGCCTTGGTCTCGTGGTATCTTCATTGTTGTTGTATATTCGCTTTAGGTACTTATCTAATAAACTAATGCGTATTAATGGCTGATACTATTCCAAAATTTTTACTTGCAGATAATACAGAACATCCCGATGCTGTTTTTGTGGTGCACACAAAGTTTCCACGCTTTATACTGAACTTAGCCAATGATGAACTCGAATGGTGGGAAATCTTCACTAATGAAGACAAAGGAAGTGCTACAGAAGAAGTTGCCTTATGGATTGAACATGCAACTGAATTCTATGACAATGAAGTAAACAAATATAACCACTGATGGACTCGTTATTGCTTTGGGATCAAGAACTTTTTTTATGGCTAAATGGTCTGGGCTCCGAACCTTTTGATGCCTTTTGGATGACAATCACAGACAAACGATACACCATCGGCTTTTATGCCATATTAACCGTTGTTATAAGCAAATGGTTAGGTTGGAAAAACACACTTTGGATGCTACTAACCATTGCATTGCTTATAACATTTACAGACCAGGTAACCAATCTGTTTAAGGACGGATTTAAACGTTTACGTCCTTGTCATGAGGTCGAATTAACTGACATCATGCGCCGGGTTAAAACTAGCTGCGGTGGGTATTATGGATATTTTTCTGGACATGCTTCAAATTCATTTGCCATGGCTACTTTTTTTGTGGTGCTTTTCGCCGCACATTTCAAACTGCTCCGTTGGCTATTTGCGGTAGCAGCCTTGGTTGCTTACAGCCGCATCTATATAGGTGTGCATTATCCGCTAGATGTTATCAGCGGAGTCTTTTTTGGTGTTTTCAGTGGTAGGCTCTTTGCCAAGCTTTACTTTCGCTTTATTCCAAATCCGATTTAATTAACGCGGAATAATTCTGTAAAAAGGCACTCACACGAGGTTTGGATACAGCTTTAATATAGAGATTGTTAGGATTGTTCTTTTCGTAGTCTTGATGGTAGTCTTCGGCTTGATAAAACACTTCAAACTTTTTTAGTTCAGTAACAATAGGATCGGAGTAGCGTTTGACATCCGTTAATTGTTGAATACTTTTTTCAATGATTTCTTTTTCCTCTTCTGTTTCATAGAAAGCTATAGACCGATAATGCGTCCCTCTGTCTGGCCCTTGACGGTTGAGCGTAGTCGGGTCATGCGAACCAAAAAATACAGTAACTAAAGTTTTAAACGAAACCATATCTTTATCATAAACTACTTTTGTAGTCTCTGCATGTCCTGTTCTTCCCGTAACTACCTGATTGTATGTGGGGTTTTTGGTTGTTCCGCCTGCATAGCCCGAAATGGCCTCGTGAACGCCCTTAACTTGCTCAAAGACGGCTTCAACACACCAAAAGCATCCAGAAGCAAAATAAGCTACTTCATATCCTTTTGGAACACTGTATTCACCCGAAGTTACTGGTTTGGCATTATCAATAGGTTTTGGTGCTGAAAAAGAACATGAAAGCAATTGAAATGCAGCAAGTAATGATAGATAAGCAGTAGGCATAGGTTTATATTTTAATAAATGTTTTGATAAACTCCTTACAAAAAGCATTCCAGTTTCTTTTTCTTTTAAGTAACTCATAAGCTTTTGTATTGCTAAAATGCTTTTTTTCTGTTAATGCCCTTACTATAGTATTGGATAAGTCTGTGGGGTTAGGTTTGCAAACAACCCCTGTTTTGTCAGAAATACCATCTGAAAGACTACCTACATCGGTTACAATACTTGGTTTAGCATAGTGGATAGCCATAGGTGTAATGCCACTTTGTGTCGCTGAGTTATAAGGCTGAACAACCCAACTGCATACACCAAACCACAGTGGTATTTCTGTTGAGGGCACAAAGCGATTGTGGAAGTATACCATATCATCCACCTTTAGAGATGCCGCCAATTCAAGGTATTTACGCATAGGCTCATAGGGTTCACCAACTACCAAAAGTCTTGTATTGGGCTTATTATGTCGTAATTGAGGCAATGATTTTATAAGTAAATCAAGCCCTTTATAAGGACGAATTAATCCAAAAAATAACAAATAATCCATACTGGGATTAAGTCCTAATTCAAGTAATGCATCTTCTTGCGCAATTGCAGGGGGAAGATCAATATCGACAGGGTGAAATAAGATACTTATTTCTTTTTTAGTGTGTTTTTTAAGCTCAACTGCCACAGATGCAGACAAACACAAAGCCTCATTTACGCTTGTTAAAAATATACTGAGTAGAAACGTATCAGCTGTTTTGCGTTCATGTGGTAAGGCATTGTCTATCCATGCAATTTTTTTTGCCTTAATATTTTTTGCAATTACACTATAGCACAACGATAACCAAGGAGTCCAGTAACGGAAAATTACCAACTTAGGGTTTAAAGATTTTATACGCTTAGCTGCACGCACCCAACTGAACGGATTTAAGGTATTGATTATGCGTAAAGTAGAAAAACTAAGTTCTTTTTGTTCTGTTGCGTATTGCGTTTTACCGGGAAATAATAATTTGGGATATAGCGTAGAGAAAGAAATTACACATACTTCTTCGTCATTTTGAATAAGATTTTTTACAAATGCAGCTGAGGAGTTTGCAATACCGCCTCTGAAAGGATAGATTGGCGAAACTAAGACCACCATTTTAACTCTCTTGAATAAGCACCCATTTCCCCTTGTCTAGTAATGGCTCAGCTTGTTTAAACTTTACTGTTTTCTTCTCGCCACTGACAATGTTCTGAATATTAACACGCTCATTACGTCCAATTTTTGGACGATCACGCACTATAGTTTCTTGTTTTTCAGTAGTGGGTCGTCCCGATTGTTGTGAAGCTTGACGCATTGCTTGTTGGTCTTGGTTGAGCACTTCTTCTTTAGAGGCGTTCACTCGTTCTTTTCGCCTTGCGCTTCTTGCTTCACGAATGTTACTTGCGTCTTGCGTTGGTAATGCACCCTTGAGCAAAAAGGAAATAATTTCTCTGTTTACATTATCCATAAAGACACTAAATAGTTCAAAAGACTCAAACTTATAGATTAACAAAGGATCTTTTTGCTCGTGAACGGCAAGTTGAACAGACTGCTTTAGCTCATCCATTTTACGTAGGTGGTCTTTCCAAGACTCATCTATAATGGCCAGGCTTATGTTTTTCTCAAAGTCACGAATTAGATTTTTGCCTTCACTTTGAAAGGACTTTTCTAAATTACTGACCACATTAAGTGTTTTAACACCGTCCGTGAAGGGAACTACAATACGCTTAAAAGTATTGCTAGGATTTTGATAAACATCTTTTACTACGGGGAAAACACGTGCTGCATTTTCTTCAATTTTTTGTTGATAATGGGCCAATGCTGATTGGTAGACAATTTCAGTGAGTTTCGTTTCGTTTTGATTTTCAAAGTTCTCAGCATCGATAGGGCTGGTAAGTGAAAACAGGCGAATGAGTTCAAATTCAAATTGCTTATAGTCTTTGTTTGCAAGGTTATCTGAACATATTCGATTACAAGTATCGTAGAGCATATTGGCAATATCAAGCTGTAAACGCTCTCCATTAAGAGCATTGTATCGTCGTTTATAGATTACCTCACGTTGGGCGTTCATTACGTCATCATATTCAAGTAAACGCTTGCGAATACCAAAGTTATTTTCTTCAACTTTCTTTTGTGCACGTTCAATAGACCGTGTCATCATGCCCGCTTGAATTACCTCACCTTCTTTATGACCCATCCGATCCATCATTTTGGATATACGTTCCGAGCCAAACAAACGCATTAAGTTGTCTTCCAGGGAAACATAAAATTGTGAGCTACCTGGATCTCCTTGCCGACCCGCACGTCCACGCAACTGTCTGTCAACACGTCTTGAGTCATGTCGTTCGGTACCGATAATGGCAAGACCGCCAGCGGTTATAACTTGATCGTTTATTTTAATGTCTGTACCTCGTCCAGCCATATTGGTGGCTATGGTAACTACTCCTGCTTTTCCAGCTTCAGCCACTACATCAGCCTCTTTTTTATGAAGCTTGGCGTTAAGAACATTATGCGTTACTTTTCGAATGTTCAACATCCGACTTAGTAGCTCTGAAATTTCAACAGAAGTTGTACCTATCAGCACTGGACGTCCAGCTTGTGAGAGCGCTGTCACATGTTCAATAACTGCATTGTATTTTTCGCGCTTTGTTTTGTAGATAAGGTCATTTTCGTCTTTTCTTGTTATGGGCCTGTTGGTTGGTATTTCAATAACATCTAACTTGTAAATTTCCCAAAACTCACCTGCTTCAGTTATCGCAGTACCAGTCATACCTGAAAGCTTTTGGTACATGCGAAAGTAATTTTGCAATGTGATGGTGGCAAACGTTTGGGTAGCTGCCTCAATCTTAACATTTTCTTTAGCTTCAATTGCTTGATGCAATCCATCAGAATAACGGCGGCCATCCATTATACGCCCTGTTTGCTCATCCACAATCTTCACTTGATTTTCCATCACTACATAGGCTACATCTTTCTCAAATAGGGTATAAGCCTTTAGCAACTGATTCATGCTGTGAATGCGCTCACTCTTGATACTATATTCTTTGAAAAGTTCTTCTTTTTCTTTGGCTTCCTCTTCTGGTGTTTTGCCTTGCTGTTCAATACTTAAAATTGCACTTCCAAGGTCGGGCAAAACAAAGAAATTAGCATCGTCTCCATCTTTAGAAAGCTGCTCAACCCCCTTGTCCGTTAATTCAATTTGATTATTTTTTTCATCGATAACAAACAACAAATCAGCATCCACTTTAGGCATTTCCCGATTGTTATCTTGCATATAAAATCCTTCCGTTTTTTGCAATAATTGTCGGATGCCTTCTTGACTCAAAAATTTGATTACAGCTTTGTTTTTAGGCAACCCTCTATAAACACGAAGTAAGAGAAAACTGCCTTGTTTGGCATCACCTTCACTAATCAACTTTTTAGCTTGTGCCAAAACATTTGTTAGGTGTTGGCGTTGTTGGGAAACCAAAGTGGATATTTTGGGTTTTAATGCATCAAATTCATGCCTGTCACCATCAGGTACAGGACCTGATATTATCAATGGGGTTCGTGCATCATCAACCAGTACGGAATCTACCTCATCAACAATGGCATAATTGTGTGGACGTTGCACGAGATCATCCATTGAATGGGCCATGTTGTCTCGCAGGTAATCAAAGCCAAACTCATTGTTAGTACCATAGGTAATATCTGCCTTGTATGCGTTTCTTCTTGCTTCTGAGTTGGGCTTGTGATAATCAATGCAGTCAACAGACATACCATGAAATTCAAATATAGGTGCCATCCAAGCACTATCTCGTTTAGCCAAATAATCGTTTACTGTTACCAAATGTACACCTGCTTCTGAAAGGGCATTTAGGTAAACAGGTAGTGTAGCTACCAAAGTTTTACCCTCACCTGTCTGCATTTCAGCGATTTTACCTTGGTGTAATGCAATTCCACCAATCAACTGTACATCGTAGTGCACCATGTCCCATGTGACGGACTTGCCTGCTGCATCCCATGAATTAGCCCAAATGGCAGTTTCACCTTTAATTTTGACATTCGATTTGGTTGCTGATATACTACGATCAAATGGACTTGCTTTGACCTCTAAATGCGTATTTTCTTTAAATCGTTTTGCTGTTTCTTTCACAACAGCAAATGCTTGCGGAAGAATTTTGTCAAGATATGTTGCTAATTCTTCTTTCGCCTGGCTTGTTAGGCTGTCTATTTCGTTATAATGGGTTTCTTTTTCATCAACATCAATTGTTTGTCCAATTTTTGCTTTAAGCGAAACTATTTTATCAGAAATAGGTTTGCGTATTTCTGCAATTTCTTTTTTAAAAGTATTTGTTTGATCGCGTAGTTGGTCGTGTGTTAAACAACTCAACTCTTTTGTGGCTTGGTGAATTTTATCTATCAACGGATACAAGCTTTTTAGGTCTTTTTTAGCTTTGTCACCAACAAATGTTTTAAAAATACCACTAAGTAAACTCATAGAAAAAAATATAGGATACCAAAAGTAAGCAAAAAAAGCGAAGGGAAAATCGAATAATTAGTATTCGTCCTCGTTCCAAAGATAATCTTCGTCAGTAGGATAATCAGGCCAAATTTCTTGGATGGATTCGTAGATTTCTCCCTCGTCCTCAATAGATTGAAGGTTCTCTACAACCTCAAGAGGAGCACCTGTTCTTATTGCATAATCGATAAGTTCATCTTTGTTCGCAGGCCAAGGAGCATCACTTAAATAAGATGCGAGTTCTAGAGTCCAATACATGAGATTGCTTTTTAAAGGTGCTGCAAAAATAAATTTTTATTGCATTTATGCAAACAAAAACTTATTTACTTGGAATCCACTTAATTTCATCTTTTCCATCCCAAAAGGCCAAAGCTCTTGCCAAACAAAAAAGGTAATCTGATAATCGGTTTAAATAAACCAATACCTTCTCGTCTACAAAGTCTATTCTGCTAAGTTGAACTACAATTCGTTCAGCCCTTCGGCAAACGCAACGAGCTATGTGTGTATGTGCTGCAGCTTTATTACCACCAGGGAGAATAAAATGGGTCATTTTGGGAAGCAATAATTCATATTCGTCTATGTATTTTTCGAGAGCTTTTATGTCAGCTAAACTTACTTCTGAAAAAGGTCTTTTTTTTTCTTTAGACTTATTTGCCAGTTGCGCTCCCATTGAAAATAAAAGACTTTGGATATTTTGTGCTTCACCAATTCGATCTTTTGGTAAAAATTCTAAAATCAGACCCAGCCATGAATTTAGTTCATCAACAGTGCCGTAGGATTCAATTCTTAGACTACTTTTTGAGACACGACAACCTCCAATTAGTGAAGTTTCTCCATTGTCGCCGGTTTTTGTGTAAATTTTCATTATCGTAGCAATACTTAACAAAAATACACATTAAAGTGATGTGCCGAAGCTTTTTTAATGTAAATCACTCATTTTCAATATATTTCAATTTTTTCTTCGTGAAAATGAGAATAGTAACAAAAGCCCAGCAACAAAACTACCAAGCCTGAATATATAATCACCAAAGCGTACATATAGTGTGATATCGCTTTGCGGATATACAGTTGCCGTCAATACACCTCTAGTATTATAAGCCATTTTTGAGGTTATTTCACCAAGCGGTGTGATAAATGCAGACACTCCTGTATTAGCCGATCTAACAATAGCTCTGCGCGTTTCAATAGCGCGTAAGCTTGCATATGCCAAATGTTGCCTATATCCAGGGCTATCACCCCACCAAGCATCATTTGTCATGATAGCCAAAACTTCTGCACCGTTTCTCACATATCCCGTTACAAATTCGCCGTAGACAGATTCGTAACATATTACGGGGCTAATTTTAATACCATTATACAATGGGAAAGCCTCGCGCTCATCTTGGGTAGCTCTTGTCACTACAGTTCCCCCAAAATCGAGCATAACATTGCCAAGAAGTGGCTCGATTATATTTCGAAACGGTAGGGTTTCAACTCCAGCAACCAATTTGGATTTGTGATAGATTCGAATTCCTGTGGTGTCGGTTAGAAATGCAGAGTTATAAAAGTCTACCCAAACCCCATTATTGAGTTTGTTTGCTGTTTTAGTTCTGTCTTTTTCCAAATACGTTTTGTAAAGTTGGGTACCATTCAAAAATTGGGTGCTATTGGTTTTTGCATAATTAAGTAAGTCTTGGTATAGCTTACTTTTTTCAATTAACGACAAATTAGTACCTACACCTTCTGAAAAATAGGTTTCTGGCGTTATGATTATATCAGGATTTTTACTCAGTTCTGGTCTGGTTTGATCGACTAAAAGCTCGTATTGCTGTTGATTTGTCTGTTCGTACTTTTCTTCATAGGGGTCAATGTTGGGCTGAATTAATGTAACTTTAAGCGCTTTTTCTGTTTTTTGTTCAAATCCAGTCTTGATAAAAAACGATAAACCAAGCGGAATTAAAATTAAAGCAAGCGTTTTAAAAAAGTTTTTGCCCAATTTCTTATTGAACATATAATATTTGATTGTATTATATCCCGATAAGTTGACCAACCAAATCCATAGTGTGCCACCAAAAGCACCGCTATATTCATACCATTGTACCCAATCAGGGTTATTTGCAAATCCATTGCCAAGGTTTAGCCAAGGCCAAGAAAAACCCCAATTCAAATGTAGTTTTTCAAAACAAATCCAGGCAAGTGGTAAGAAAATAAACCCAGCCTTTCTACCCAATTTTCTATCAATACGACGCCACAATAATATGACTATCGTCATCATCAAGCAATTGATGAACATTGCGAAGAACATACCAAAAACCGTGGCATTCCAAAGCCACCACGTAGTAATGGCATTCCAAACAAAGAAACCTATAAAAATACGAGTCGAAAAAATCCAAAAACCATCATTTTTTGAAAGCTCTAAAAGCCATAATAATGGTATAATTGCTATGAAAATAAAAGGAGTGAACCCTGCTGTTGGCCAAGAGATTCCTAGCATTACACCAAACAATAAAGCTAGAACGATTTTTACAGGCATTTCGCTAATGTACAATTTTGTGTAGGTTTGTATTGCTTAACCAAAAATTTTATCCATGAAAATTATTAGTTTTTTACCAAATATACTGACTCTACTCAATGGTTTTTCTGGTTGCATGGCTTTACTTTCTTTATTTGAGAGTAATTATGAAAACACACTCATTTGGGTATTAATAGGTGTTTTTTTGGATAGTTTTGATGGGTTAGTTGCAAGAGCCTTTGGAGTAACTTCTGAATTTGGTAAACAACTCGATTCCCTTTGTGATGTTGTTTCTTTCGGAGTTGTGCCGGGATATTTTATCTACAAGTTTTTAAGTAATTTCTTGCCATATGAATTTGCACCATTGTCTCTTTTGGCATTTGTAATTACACTTGCATCGATTTATAGGCTAGCGCGTTTTAACATAACACCATCGAGTCAATTGGATTTTGAAGGTTTACCAACCCCGGCATTTACTTTATTTGTTGTGGGAATCCCTTTCATACCATTGGGAATTAGCCCCATACTCACACTAGTTATTACAGTATTACTCGCTCTTTTGATGGTATCAAAAATCATGCTCCCAAGTCAAAAACTTGTAAATGGGAAGCCATCAAGTTTTGCATGGCTATTTGCATTAATTTTTATTCCTGTATTATTGATTTTTCGAACCCAAGCATTGTCAGCTACTATATTGGCTTATCCAATTCTTGGAATATTATATATGCGGCTTAAAGCGTAAGCTTCTTCTTGCGGAGCTCAAAGTTTTGACCTAAATAAACCTTACGAACCATTTCGTCTTGGGCTAGTTCTTCAGGAGTCCCTGTTTTTAGAATTTTTCCTTCAAACATTAGATAAGTTCGGTCTGTAATGGCCAAGGTTTCCTGAACATTGTGATCTGTAATTAGGATACCTATATTCCTCTTTTTTAAGTGCGCTACAATTTTTTGAATATCCTCAACAGCAACAGGATCAACTCCTGCAAAAGGCTCGTCTAACAGCACAAATTTTGGATCTGTAGCAAGGGCACGTGCAATTTCAGTTCTTCGGCGTTCACCACCCGAAAGTAAATCCCCTCGATTTTTGCGAATATGATTTAAGCCAAACTCTTCTAATAAGGCTTCTGTTTTATCGTACTGTTGCTTATTTGATAAATTTGTTAATTCCAAAACACTTTTGATGTTTTGCTCAACAGTGAGTTTGCGAAAGACAGACGCTTCTTGTGCCAAATAACCAATCCCGCTTTGTGCACGCTTGTACATAGGAAATTTTGTAATGTCTGTATCTTCTAAATAAATGTGACCGCTCAGGGGTTTGATAAGCCCAACAATCATGTAGAAAGAGGTTGTTTTTCCAGCCCCGTTTGGTCCAAGTAAACCAACAATTTCTCCTTGATTAACAGTGACAGATATATTGTTTACTACTTTTCTACCACGATAAGTTTTGGTGATGTTTTTAGCGTACAGCTTCATACTTTAGTTAGGGGTATTTTTGTGATTGTTGGATTCGTTTGTAAACAAATTTCGAAATAAAGATACTTACTTCATATAAAATCATAATAGGAATTGCTACAATAATTTGACTCGCAATGTCTGGTGGTGTGATGATAGCCGACAGGGTCAATACAATTACGAGCGATATTTTACGGTATTTGCTCATTAAACTGGGAGTGACAAGTCCAATTTTAGTGAGGAAGTACACTAGTATGGGCAATTCGAAAATAAACCCTGTTGACAAGACGGATGCACGAACCAATCCCGTATAACTACTTAGATCAAAGTCATTGAAAATTTCACTACTCACACTATAAGTTCCTAGAAAGCGTAGAGAAAGTGGTGTTATTACAAAATAGCCAAACAATACACCAGTGAAAAACAATAATGAAGAAATAATAATGAATCCACGCGCTTGCCTTCGCTCTGGTTTTAGCATTCCAGGGCTTATAAACTTCCACAATTGATATATCACGTATGGGAAAGCAACGATAAAACCAGCTGTAATTGAAGTCCAAACATGTGCAGAAAATTGCCCAGCAACCGTTCTACTTTGAACCCTGAATGGCAGTTCA
>CAXHBH010000015.1:0-34350 GCA_964014735.1 uncultured Flavobacteriaceae bacterium
AATTTCTTTTCATTCGTTTCAATATATGCTGACTTTCTTCCACACAACACTATGTATGCATCCTCTACTTTTCTTAAAACTTTTATAGAATTTGAAATATCTTCTTTGGAGAGTTTAAATAAGATTTCCTCTTCATTTTTATGAAGCATTAAACCACCGTTCTCAGCAATAATTGTAATATCATCCTTTATGTAGTTCAATTTATCTAAAATACTTTGATACTGTCTACCACTAGCTGCAATAAAGTGGATATTGCGTTTTTTAAGCTCTTTAAACTGATTTAAAAACCTTTTGCTTACCTGACTTTTTTCATTAAGTAAGGTTCCGTCTAAATCAGAAACAACAAGTTTGACATTTGAAAAATCCATTGAATAGTATTTGATTCACAAAAATAGTTTTCTCACAAAAAAAGGGAGTCTTAAAACTCACTTTTTTGTACTTATTTTATTCTTTTTACCAAAAATAAATATAAAAAGATGCTGTAATTCCTAGAATGATTATTGTATGTACAACATCCCATTTATTCCAACTAGCTCTAGATTTTGCTCTTTGCTCTGCAGTAGATGTGCCAAATACCAATCCTTTAATTTTCTTTTCTGACGGTGCTTCTGTTAATAGACTTACTATTACTATAACTAACAAGCAGAATAAGAACATCCAACCACAGAAGAACAGCCAGTTTGAATCATAGAAAACGGATTTAAAAAAACTGTCAGAGGCTCCTTCTACTAAATTATAATATACTTTAGAACCTAATCTTGTAATTCCAATAACAAAACCAGCCATAAGCCCCCAGAAACCTCCTTTATCAGAAGCCCTTTTCCATGCTACACCCAATAAGAAAGCAGCTGCGATTCCTGGTGCCAATACAGATTGTACATCTTGTAAATACTCGTACAATACATCACCAATGCTTCTCATAATCGGAATCCATAAGATTCCTAAAACTACAATTACTACAGTTGCCATTTGACCAATTTTAACCAATTTCTTTTCTGGTGTTTCTGGTCTATATCTCTTATAAAAGTCAATAGTAAACAACATTGCTGAAGAATTGAATAAAGATGCTAACGAGCTCATTAATGCAGCTAAAATTCCACAGACAACCAATCCTTTAACACCTGCTGGTAGTAATTGTGCTACTAGCGATGGGAAAGCTGCGTCTGCACTTGGCAAAACATACAATTCACCGTTTATTGTAACACCTTTTGCATTCATAGCATAAGCAATCATACCCGGAACTAAGAAAAGAAATACAGGTAATAATTTTAAATAAGCTCCAAAAATAGTACCTCTACGAGACTCCTTTTCATTTTTACCAGACAACACTCTTTGTACTATAAATTGATCTGTACACCAATACCAAAAACCTATAATAGCAGAACCAACCAAAGCCCCTAACCATGGAAAATCTGAATCTCTGTTATCTCTAATTAGGTTAATCATACTATCTCCATACTCGTTTACAGTTGTACCACCGCAAATTTCAAGTACTTGTTCCCATCCTCCTACTGCTTTTAATCCAAGAACCACAATAATAAGCGAACCTCCTAAAAGGATTGGTGTTTGTAAAACAGATGTGTATAATACAGCTTTCATTCCACCAAAAATGGTGTACAATGCAGTCAATAGAACCAATCCAATTGCCGAAATCCAAAAGAAGTCAATTCCCCACAATTCCTCAATTCCAAAAACTTGTTGAAAAACTAATCCTCCAGCATAAACCGTTACTGCAACCTTAGTTAACACATAGCTTATTAATGAGATTAGTGACAAAACAGTCCTAGATTCTTTATTATATCTACGCTCTAAAAATTCAGGCATAGTTAACACCATACTTCTAGAATAAAATGGCACAAATACCCAACCTAAAATCAATATCATCCAACCTTGTATTTCCCAATGAGCCATAGCCAAACCACTTGAAGCACCAGCACCTGCTAATCCAATTAAGTGTTCTGAACCAATATTAGACGCAAAAATAGAAGCTCCAATTGCAATCCAAGAAGCATCTCTACCTCCTAAGAAATAATCTTCAGAATTTTTATTTTTTTGACTTACTACCCATACAATAATTCCAATTAGCAATACAAAAAATACGCCGATAACAATCCAATCATATAATGTCATAATCTTGTTTTATTTAAAGCTGTAGAATGTTATAAACGATGTTGAAACATATTGTAATATGCTTCATTAGCATTTATCTTATCTTTAAAATCTCTTACAGTAGTAGTATTATCTATTACCAGTAATTCTATACCTGCAATGTCTGCAAAATCTTCCATATACTCTGTTGTTAATGCTTGAGAGTAAACAGTATGATGAGCTCCACCTGCTAAAATCCATGTAGTAGCAGCAATATCTAGATCTGGTTTCGCCTCCCAAAGTACTCTAGCGACAGGTAATTTTGGTAAATCTGCCATTGGTTTTACAGCTTCAACTTCATTTACAATTAACCTGAAACGATTCCCCATATCTACTAATGATGCGTTAATTGCTTCTCCTTCAGGTGAATTAAACACCAACCTTACTGGATCTTCTTTACCTCCAATTCCTAAAGGATGAGCTTGACAAGATGGTTTTTTATCTGCGATACTTGGACAAATTTCTAACATGTGAGAACCTAGTACGTAAGAACCTTGTGGTGTAAAGTGGTAGGTATAATCTTCCATAAATGAAGTCCCTTCCTCTAAACCATAAGCCATAACTTTCATAACCCTTACCATTGCAGCTGTCTTCCAGTCTCCTTCTCCACCAAATCCATATCCATCAGCCATTAAGCGTTGGGCAGCAATACCTGGTAATTGTTTTAAAGCTCCTAAGTTTTCAAAAGTATCAGTAAAGGCTCCAAAACCCCCTTCTTCTAAGAACGCTCTTAATCCCAATTCAATTTTAGCAGCTTCTACTAAAGATTCTCTTTGGTCTCCTCCTTCTTTTAATTTATCTGACAAGTTGTATGACTCTTGGTATTCTTTTAATAAATCAGCCAACTGAGAATCTGTAACCTCATTAATTTTAGCAACAATATCAGACGAATCAAACCCGTTCACGGCAACACCAAAACGTATTTGAGCTTCAACCTTGTCACCTTCTGTAACAGCTACCTCACGCATGTTGTCACCAATTCTTGCTACTTTTAAGTTTTGCATTTCATTCCACCCTAAAGCTACACGGGAGAATACTTCCAATTTTGCGTGTACTTTTTCATCTTTCCAATGTCCTACAACTACTTTACGTTTTTTACGCATTCTGGACATGATGAATCCAAATTCTCTGTCACCATGGGCAGATTGATTTAAATTCATAAAATCCATATCTATGGAATCCCAAGGAATTTCAGCATTAAATTGGGTATGTAAATGGCATAATGGTTTGCTCAAAATAGATAAACCAGTAATCCACATTTTTGCAGGAGAAAACGTGTGCATCCAAGTAATAACTCCGATACAATTATCATTGTTACTAGCTTCTTTACAAAGATTTGTAATTTCTGAAGGGGTTGTTACAATAGGCTTAAAAACTATTTTAACAGGAATTTTATCTGAAGCATCTAATCCTGCTGCAACTATTTGTGAGTGACTAGTCACTTTTTTCAAAGTTTCATCTCCATACAGGTGCTGACTACCTGTTACAAACCAAATTTCTTTTTTAGAAATATCTATCATCTTAATTTTTATGATTAATTATGTTAGTTATTGTCCGTAATATGAATTTGCTCCATGCTTACGTTCGTAATGTTTTTTTATTAATGAGTCTTTTAATCTTGGAGCAGAAGGATTTATCTGCAAGGTTAAATATGCCATTTCTGCAACTACTTCCAATACCTTACTGTTGTAAACAGACTTAGCCGCATTTTTTCCCCAAGCAAATGGTCCATGGTTTCCTATTAATACCATTTCAACCTCTTGATAATCCAAGTTTCTCTCTTTGAAACAAGAGAAAATTTGAATCCCAGTATTATGCTCATAATTTCCTTCTATTAAATGATCTACCATTGGTTCTGCACAAGGAATATCTTTTGTCAAATGGTCAGCATGCGTTGTTCCAAAGATTGGAATATCTTTTTGTGCTTGTGCCCAAGATACTGCGTATGTAGAATGCGTATGGGTAATGCCTCCAATCTCTGGCCAATGCTTGTATAAATATGCATGGGTTTTAGTATCTGAAGAAGGTCTCATGTTTCCTTCAATAATGTTATTATCAAAATCTACAATTACAATATCTTCAGGCTTTAAATCTTCATAAGGAACTCCACTTGGTTTAATTGCAAAAACACTACGTTCTCTATCTACTGCACTAACATTACCAAATGTATATACTACTAGATTTAAGGCATTTAGTTGCATATTCGCTTCGAAACATTCTTGTTTTAAATCTTTATAAACTGAACTCATTCTCTGTTTTTTTTATTGATTCATCAACGAATTCACAAAGTTCCTCATAATGTTCCATAGATTCTTTAAAGGCTTCTTCTTTTCCTGCTTCAGGATAATACTCAGCTTCAAAATCGGCACCCATTTTTTGAGATGCCACTACTACATTATCATAAATTCCAGCTGCAACGGCTGCATAAATAGCAGCTCCTAGTGCAGGAGCCTGGTCTGATGCTGCAACTTTAATAGGTCTGTTTAATACATTTGCAAGCGTTTGCATTATGAATGATGACTTTCTAGCCACACCACCAATACCAATTACAGTAAGTATTTCTAAACCTTCCTCTTCAAATCTATCTACAATTTTTTTTGAACCAAAACAGATAGCATTTACCAATGCTTTGAAGATGTGTGGTGCTCTTGTACCCATTGATAGGTTGGTCATGGCAGCCTTTACCTCTTGATTGGCATCTGGTGTTCTACGACCATTAATCCAATCTAAAGCAATAGGAATGCTTTCTGATAAAGTAATTTTATTAGCTTCTTCACTTAACTTACTGATGAAATTAGAATTCACCTCTTTATTTAAATCTTCTTTTTGCTGATTGGTAAGAATCGAAGAGGTTAGTACTAAATGATCCATAGTCCAAGATAACATGTCTTTAAACCAGGCCAATAAATCTCCAAAAGCTGACTGCCCTGCTTCTAAACCTATTAAACCAGGAATTACAGAACCATCTACTTGTCCGCAAATACCACGAACCGCTTTTCCTTCAGGTATATTATCTGGTGAAGATACCATGATATCACATGTTGATGTTCCCATGACACGCACCAAAGTATACTCTTCAATTTTAGCACCTATAGCACCAGCATGTGCGTCAAAGGTACCTACAGCTATTACCACGTCTGTACTTAAACCTAATTTTTCTGCCCACTCTTGGTTTAAATGCCCTGCTACTTTATCCGATGTAAACGTTTCGTTAAATAAATTATCTCTAAGCTCGGCTAAATAGGGATCTAACTGCTCTAAAAACTCCTTTGGAGGTAATCCATTCCAGTCTTCATGCCACATAGCTTTATGCCCCGCCGCACATCGGCTACGTTTAAAGGATTTTAAATCTGCTACATCAGACAGTAAAAAGGTCATTAAATCGCAATGTTCTAACCATGTATAGGTTGCATTTTTAACTGCTTCATCTTCTCTGGCTATATGTAAAATTTTTGCCCAAAACCATTCTGAAGAATAAATACCGCCTTCGTATTTTGTAAAATCTTCACCTCCCCAAGTAGCTGCCAATTCATTAATTTCATTAGCTTCTTGAATGGCTGTATGGTCTTTCCAAAGTACCATCATCGCATTTGGATTTTCTTCAAATTCTTTTGTAAATGCTAAAGGTGTACCATCTTCTAAAACTGGTACTGGTGAAGACCCAGTTGTATCTATACAAATACCTTTTATTTGTAAAGCATCTATTCCTGATTTTTTAACAACTTCCTTAGTGGTGTTTTCTAAACCTTCAACATGATCTAAAGGATGTTGTCTAAATTTGTTTTTAGCGGCATCACAGAACTCCTTATTTACCCATCTCTTATACCAGTGCACGCTTGAAGCTAGTTCGTTACCATTATCTGTATCTATAAGTACAGCTCTTACGGAGTCTGATCCATAGTCTAGCCCTATTACATAACTTTTCATTTAAAAAAAATTTAAGTATATCACAAATGTAATGTTTTTATAAGTGTATTTATAACACTTTCTGTTTGTTTTAAAATTTAATTTTTTCCTTTTCTATTCTATCAAGTTCAATTTCTAAACGTGTTTTTAATTGTAGATTAGCCGTATCTACAGAATCAACCTTAATTGGATTCATTTGAAAAGGATCTTCTTTTAAATTGAAGTATTCAACTTTTTTAATGATTTTATTTTGATCAAATTCTATTGTGAATAATTCATTTTCTGTTCTTATAGACCTCCAATTTTTATATCCTATAATTGCATATTCAGATACATTACCCGTATTATACAAAAGTGAAGTACTCCAATCATTTCCATCTACAGGGCTTGAAAATTTTAAACCCATTATTCCAAGCAAAGTTGGTGCTAAATCTATTGAGTTAAATACTTTATTTACTTCAGTATTTGCCTGTATATATTTCGGCCATCTAATAATTAAAGGAACTCCAATTGATTCCTCATAAAATACTCTTTTCACCATCCTGCCATGAGAACCCATCATCTCTCCATGGTCTGATGTATATACAACTATGGATGTTTCCTTTAACATCCTATCAGGATACCGTGGATCTAGCGTAGTGGCCAAATATCGCTCCAAACGTCCAAAATTATGGTCTATGGAATTGATGGCCCCGTAATACCCTGGCAAGCACTTAAATTGTGAATAATGGGTATCTGGGACATTAGGCCTTCTTCTTAAATCCTTCCTTACGGCATCAAGATAATTGGCTCCCATCCTGTAATCTTTTTCATATTTTAACGGGGCTTTATAGTCGAAATCTTCCCCCTTACTGCCTTTTCCATAATACGTTGCCTCTTCCTTTCTTCC
This sequence comes from uncultured Flavobacteriaceae bacterium, assembly GCA_964014735.1. Taxonomy (GTDB): domain Bacteria; phylum Bacteroidota; class Bacteroidia; order Flavobacteriales; family Flavobacteriaceae; genus UBA7446. Next base: position 6,944 of record CAXHBH010000015.1, read on the forward strand.
GGCAATCTGATATGACGCTTCATTTCCTTCTACTGGTTTCGGTCCATGAATGGTATGTGGTGGATTGTAGGATATATACAATGCAAAAGGTTTGGAAGTATCTCGAACGTTGTAACTGTTCTTTAAATAATCCAGTGCTTTTCTGGTTAGGTGATTTGGTCCCCAACTTTCCTGTTTGCGCAACTCTAAGTCTTCATAATGTTTGGAGGGTATAAACGGATTAGGCAATGGTTTTCCGTTGGTTTTGTAAGCCCCCAGACCATCTATTTCGTTTTCATAATGAAACCAGCCTACATCAAAATGTTGATGGTTATGTGTAGGGGTTCCATACCAATATTTGAAACCGCGTTTTGCCAAGTCACCATTTTCAGTGAATTTCTCCCATTTTCTACTGTTGTATTTATCTATGTGCCACTTGCCAATGTGCGCCGTTTCGTAACCATTTTCACTTAAAATATGGGCTATAGTCACATTATCATACCCAAATTTTTGGTAATCCGTATTATCAACTAATTGATGTGTGGAGGGGTAATTCCCCGTCATTAAAGTTGCTCTATTGGGTGAGCAGAGCGGTGTTACTACCACAGAATTATGAAATATAACGCCTTCACCTGCCATTTTATCCAAATGAGGTGTTTTTACAGGATCTCCCTGATTAGTAGTACCATCAAACCTAGCATCATTATAATAACTCAAGCCCATTCTTCTATGCTGATCCGAATACACAAAGATTAGATTGGGTTTTATCGTTTCTTCGGTCTTACAAGCTATACAGCTTGAAATAATCACTATGAATAATACTGTTCGTTCTAATATGTTTACCAAGACTTTCATATGCTAATCATTGATGCTAACAGAGAAATGATAGGTTTTACTTTCCGATGCTTTTAATCGTGTTAAATACCCCTTTTTATCAATTGCCAAAGGTGAATCCTTAATGTCATGATGCCCTACCATGGGTTCAATGCAAGCAAAAGGATAGTTTGGTGGTGACCATAAATTAACATTGGGGAAGTTTCCTAAGTCAACTGTAATTATTGGTTTTTCTTCAATAAGTCCAATCCCAATTTCCTTTGCTGGCATATGCTTAAAAAACATACCTCCTCCCGGGATTCTGATATCGGTAAGTTCTAAATGATTTTCATCCTCTAAAAATGGTATGTCTTCAGGCTGAATAATACTGTCATCAATATTGGGTCTTTCCCTTGTCATTTTTTCAGAGAATGTATATTGAAAGTCCTTTCGTTCTGAATCAGGGAGTCTAAATATGGGGTGCCCACCTACTCCGAAATACATGGTGTCTTTCCCTAGGTTTTCAATCAAAAACCTATTGACAAGTTTGTTTTTTTCAAGTTTATATGTGATTTCCAATCTGAAAGGAAATGGGTAATGTTTTAATATGGAAACGTTGGACTTTAACTCTAAAACCAACTTATCAATTTGATGCTCAACAATATTAAAGCTTGAAGTTTTTGCCAACCCCATATAAGGCATATCGTATTGGGTACCTTTATATTCGAATGTATTGTCAATAAACCGAACGCATACGGGAAACATTACAGGTGATCTATCCGGCCAATATTCAGGGTTTCCCTGCCATAAATATTCCTTTCCTGAAACTAGGCCTATTATGTTCTGTAATTCCGCCCCAAGTGTACTGATGTTTACTTTTAAGAATTCATTCTTAATTGTTATTTCCTGTTGTGGAAAAACATAAAAAGAACCAAACATTAAAATGGCAAATAGTACTCTTTTAATGTACATACCTGAACGCAAATTAGTTAACAGAAGTCTTATTGGAATTTCCCGTAAGGTCCAAAAAGACCTTACAGGATTATCTCAATATTATTTGAAATGAATGTCCTTAACGTATTCATTCATGATAAATTCCCAGTCGTCTGTACTTTTAATGGACTTACCTAAAAAATTCAGATTTTCCAAAGTGATATTTTGGATACCTCCTTTTCCTGGGAATCCATGGAATATGACTGGTTGAGGATCTCCGTTTAAATATTTTATATTAGAAAAGGTAATATCTTTTATAGTCCCTAAATCTTTATTTACAGTCCAAGGTGTAATTTTTTGATCTAATTTTATGATTGGTTTCAAAGAACGCTCTATTGTAATGTTTTCAAAATTTACATTTGATACGATATCAGAATCAGCAACTAAAACACCTATAACTCCTTGAGCTTTTACTGCATGTGTAGCATGAATTATATCACAATTTCTGAAAGTAATATCATTCACCGGCATTCTGGTTTCATAAGTTACTCCTAAGGCATAACCCCAATCACTCCAAATTGTACAATCTTCAACCAATACATTAGAAGTAGATGTACGTTCTTGTGGAACTTCAACAATAAATGCATCCATATTTCCTGTATCCATAGATTTCATTACAATTCCATCATCACGTTGTCTTAAGAAACAATTCTTAATGTGAACATTTTGACTTAACACAATGTTCAATCCATCAGTATTATAACCTGCTCCTATCTCTTTAATATTATCAATAACTACATTTTTAGATCTATAGATGGTGGCATGCCAACAGTTAGCTCCTCTCATGATGATACCTTCTATTTCTACACCATCACAATTATTGGTATGAATAGGGTTTTTACGCCCCATTTTTTCCATAACTCTATTAAAGTCTAAAATTCCTCTTCCTTTGATTTTAATATTTTTAGCATTGATTGCTTGAATACCGTGGTCATATCTATCTAAAACAATTTCTCTTCTTTTTCTATACTCTTGTCTGTAAATAGAGTCCCCTTCAAACACATCAAAATACACTACAGCGCCTCCTGCTACATAAAGAGTTTGATTGCTTTTCAATTCAATGGTATTTACAACATGTTCTCCTGGACCGAAGTAAATAACATTTTCATCATCTGAATTAGGTACATTTTCCTCTTTAGGATTTACAAACAAGTGTAATACTTTATGTTCATTTCCATCAGGTTCTATAGTTAAAGCACCTGGTTTATCTACATAAAATTCAATAGTATTGTTTTTTACTGTTGCTTCAATATTTCTTGACAACGGTCTAATAGTAGCCGAAGAAATATCTCTATTTACTTTTATTGATACCTTTACCTTTCCTGAAATATCAAAATATCCGAATCCCACTGTAGAATATTTAATTTCACTTTCACCCATTAAGGTTCCTTCAGTAAATCGGGTATCAAATACTTTTCCACTATAACAAAATACATCTTTATCATTCACAGTGATTCTATAATCTTCGAATGGTTTTTCTGATTTAGGTGCTGTATACACAGTTACATCATCATTACTAACGAAACCAGTACCATCTTTGACTTTCTGTTTACAGCTAATTATCAATAAAGACAAAGCTATAAGCGGTAAGTACACGAAATAATTTTTATATTTTCTCATCTGTTATATCTTATTTAAATCTACGTTTTGTTCTTTTCTAAAGTCTGTATCTTTTACCCAATGTAATTTTGGCATTTCATCACCTTTCATAAATCTATTGTGATAATTCATAAATTTTGGAGGAAACGTTTTATAATTATCAAATACATCTCCGTTCCCTAAAATCCTTGGGTCTTTTTGAGCAATTAGCTCTTCTTTCATTTGCTTGAATAATTCTTCCTTTACAGACAAAAACTCTTTTTTTCCTGCCAAGTTATTCATACATAATGGGTCTTTTTTGATATTATAAAGCTCTTCTTCTGTACGTTTTCCAAAGCTCATTTCCCAGTATTTTTTATCAGAAGTACCATACGTGTCTAAAATGGCAGTTTTTGTAGGACCTCCATCACAATTTAAATATCCTGTTTCTGGGTTTCCTGCTGGCCAACGATCTATTTTAAAGTTTTTTAAATACAAATAATCTCCTTTAAAAATACCTCTAATAGGGTATCCATTATTATTTGGTCGACCAATATCATGACGCTCTTTACCAATTAAAATATGGTCTCTATCCACTTCTACAATTCCAGATTTTTTTCCAGTTAAAATTGATGCTAAAGATTTACCTTCTATTTCCGCCATACCTGAATCTTCTTGTGATATTCCTGTTAATTCTAAAACCGTCGGTGCTAGATCGATAAAGTTTACATAATCATCAATTTTTCTATTGGCATGTTTAATCCCTTTTGGCCACATAATTGCCAAAGGCAGGTGATTAGACAACTCGTATTCTTGTCCTTTGATTCTTGGAAAAGGCATTCCATTATCTGAGGTTACTATAATAATGGTATTGTTTAATTTTTTGTGGTCTTCTAATTGCTTAATTAACTTAGCTAGCTGAGAATCAAAGTACTCAAGCTCTAAAGCATAGTCTAATATATCATGTCTCACCTCTTCAGTATCAGGCCAAAAAGCAAAAACCTCATCAATCTCTGATAATTTCTTACCACTTCTAGCTCCTGATTTGTATTCATATTGTCTATGCGGTTCCCAAGATCCAAACCAAAAGAAGAACGGTTTATCTTCTTTATTATCCTTTAAGAACATATCAAAATTAGCTGCATAATCACAATCACTAATTTCAGTAGTAGGTGGGTTTAATTTTGCATCATTGTAATACTTTACCAATAAATCTCTTCTTGTTCCGTCTTCATTAAAAGCAACACCAGGCAACCATCCTTTTCCTGTGTAACCTACATGGTATCCATTTTCATTTAGAGTCTCAGGAAAAGTTTTAAATTTTGATGGGAAATACGGCATGTGATTCCCTCCTTGTTCTAATTGCCAAGAATTTCTACCCGTTAAAACAGAAGCTCTTGATGGTGCACATTTTGCATTAGGTGTATAAGCCTTATTAAACAGCACACCTTCTCTAGCTACACGGTCAAAAGCAGGAGTCTTAATATATTTACTACCATATGCGCCCATATGCCTTACCGTAGCATCATCTGCTACTACTAGAAGCACATTGGGTCTTTCAGTTACAGCATCATTTTTGACCTTACTATTGTCTTTACACCCTATTGCTACAGCCATCAAAAGGCTTAAAAAAATTATTTTTTTGTTTGTTTTCATAATATCTGTACTACAATATTTTAAAATTGAATTTCATTTAAACAATGAAATATTAATTCCTATTAATTATGGAAACGGCATTAATTTAATACTGTTTCACTGCTTCTTTTTCCCAATTTGATAGTTTCTTTTTTAATACTTCTGCTATTTCAATCTTTTTATTAATAAGATTATGTCTCTCAGAAATATCCTCTTTCACATTGAATAATTCGTGCAATCCACTTCGGTATTTGATTAATTTCCAATCATCATTTATTACAGCTGCATATTGATCTTCATAACTTCTGTAAAAAAAGAGATCTCTATTTTCTAGAGTTTTACCTTGAATTAAAGGCAAAATACTTTTACCATTAACCTGCTCCTCATTACATGGTTTTCCACTAGCAATTTCTACTAGAGTAGGATACACATCTATAGTTTGTATTGGCACATCGCAAACATTATTCGCTTTGGCTAGATTAGGATAGTACATGAGAAAAGGAACTCTTGCCCCTCCATCTCCAAGCGTGTTTCCTCCTAACTTACCTCCTTTTAAAGGTACATTTGTAAACCTTCCCCCTTGGTCTGAAATTAATAAGACAATAGTGTTATCTGCTATCCCTTTAACTTCTAATGCTTTTCTTACTCTTCCAACAGATTCATCTGTAGCAGATACCATAGCTGCATATTCTGCATATTGACCTTCTAATCCTTCTTTCTTATATTTTTTTAACCAATCTTTTCGGCCTACAATTGGACTATGCACATTATAATACCAAAAAGACAGTACAAAAGGCTTTTCTTTATCATAATTCTCAATAAAGCTAACTGCCTTATCTGTTAACACATCGGTTAAATAACCCTCATTAGAACCGTACTCTTTAGAAAAATTATTTGTATTGTGTTTGACATTAAAATAGGGTGGGTAATAATTTTTAGGATGTGAAGCATTTGTGACTCCAAACTGCTCATCAAAACCCTGATGGATTGGATAATAGGGCTCATGCCCTAAATGCCATTTTCCTATAAAAATATTATAATAACCAAATGATTTTAATTTTTCTGCATAGGTTACTTCTTCTAATTTTAACCAATTTCTTGAGGGCATTTGAGCTGGATCTTTTGGCCAAAAATTATATTCTTTTTCAGAACCTCCAGATATATGACGAGGCATTTCCATCCTCACAGCTTCTTTTCCAGTAAGTAAACTAGCTCTACTTGGGCTACAAGCAGGAGTAGATACATATGCTCGAGTAAATTCTAATCCTTCTTTTTTTAATTCATTTATATGTGGAGTATGAAAAATAGGATTACGATATCCTACATCTGACCAGCCATAATCATCAACAAACAAAATGACAATGTTTGGCTTTTTTTGAGCTTCACAAGAAAAAGCTGTAAATATCATTAAAAATACGGTACAGATATGTTTCATCATAAATTAGATTAACAATAAAACACCTATAAGTGTTGTATTTACACTTGTAAAGATAAGTATAATTTTATAGTATTAACAACTATGTGTCATAAAAAATATTCTAATAAATGAAACAATTAGATTTTATAAGAAAGAAACAAATACGATCAATAAAATGACTTATTACTTAGAAATAATTTTTGAATAAGAAAAATCACTTCCAGATACTTTTAACACATATAATCCTTTAGATAAATGACTTATTTCTATAGTATTGCTTTCCTGTTTCTTCATTGCTTTTCTAAAAACCAGTCTGCCATTCAAATCATAAGCGGTTACACTTAAATCTTTAGCATGCATTGGCAGAGAAATATTTAGCAATCCATTTGTTGGATTAGGAAAAACAACAAAACGGTTATTTAAATCTATACCTTCTTGATGATTCCCTAATGTTGGATTTTTATCCAACAAAAATAATCCGTCTAATGCAGGTACTGAAACTTGACTACCTGCATCTACTCCATTATTTACAACATTATCATGACCGTTAGTAGCTGTTAATCTTTTAAAACTTCTACCAGGAAATAATTCCGCTAAATTAAATGTATAGCTATTAATGGATGGGTTGGATAATACAACTCCATTCTCAAAAGCTCTTGCCAATGCTTGAACTGTTGGACGTAACTTAAAATCATAAAGATCTACTTTATCATCTCCTTCAATAGTTAACTTAATATCTACAGTGGTTGTACCAATATCTCTAACATAATAGCTTGTTTTGTAACGCTTATCTGTAGAAAAAAAACCTAATATTTCTTGAGCATCATTATCATAAGAAGATCCACCCAATATTTCTATTTTAATAAGACGAGGGGTTTCTTCTGGTAAATCATCTAACTTGGATACTGCTTTTGCTTCAAAACTGAACACAAAATTTCCTGAAGGTACTGTAACATCTTTAAAAGTAACTGTAGCTTCTTTTTCATTTTCTTTTATTGACACTCGTAATCTACTAGTAAACTGACTTATAATACATTTAGATTTTGATGTTGAAGTCATTAAAGTAGCTAAGCCATTTCCTGACCAAAAATCTGGTGTATTCTCAGATAAATCTACATAATCTGCTAACGGAGCACCCAACCAGTGTGGTGTTGCTAAATCTCCGGCAATCAATTCATCTTGTATTACAATATCAGTATCGTTAAATCTTGGATATTCACGCACAAAAGAATTAAATGCTATTCCTAAACATTGTGAAGAAGCTAATACAAATCGTTCTCTTTTTCTATATTCATCTTCTGTTGTGCTCTCTATATCTTTATGAGTTACATAGCTAAATTTTGGGATATTAGAAACTGATGTGAAATAATTAAAAGCATTAATAGATTTTGAAAATTGTTTATATGTATCATTTGTATCACCAAAACCTTCAGACTCTATACCATTTATAGCAGAAGCTGCTCGTTGATTATCAAATCTCCCTCCATCTCCAATAATTAATTTCTCTGTACCCATCTTAGTTCTTAAGGCTTTATAAAACTCTACAACACCTAATTCGTATTTCTCTCTGAGTTCCGGAGAAGCATTATCACCTATACCATCATTATTTTGGTCAACTTCCCTATTATTTCTTTCATCTACATAACGACGCGCAATATCAAACTGTATCCCATCTACTGATTCCAATAAGCCTCCCGCATTGAACCAACCGGATACTTCATCAGAAAACACATCGATACAACGTTTTCCACTGCCATCTACAGGGCCGTCAACGGCGTAATTATACAACCAAACCAGATTGTTGTTATTCCAAGGACCTCCAACAGCATGAGGTGCTAAATACACTCCTGAATTAAATGCTTTTGCAGTTGTACCGTACTGTCCTCTATTTACGGTTATTTGATTCCCATTAATGGCTACCAATTGCACCTGTTCTGCCTGGTTCCACAACCTATTATTCGATCCATCAAGTGGTACTATGACTATATCATCGTCCCTATCAGCGCCTCCATTCCCAAAGTTCATTTTAAAAACGGAAGCGTCGGCTACGGTAAAAGTTGTTTGTAATGCGGTTATGTTTTGTGTCAACGATGTACCAGGATGATACATCCAATGACCAGCTGAATAGAGTGTATTATTATTCATTCTAGGATCTCTTGCTCTCCCATTTAAATGAACCATCACTATTTTTTCTGGATGATTAACAGCAAATTGATTAAACCAACTTGCACTTTTAGCCGTATCAAAAACTGTAAGTTCTTCTACAAAAAGCTTACCAATAAAACCATCTAAATGAACCAAGTTAGCTTCCCAATCTGAATAGTCTGAATAATTCTGTGTCTTTTCTGAAACAAATCTAAATACAAATCCTTTGGGGTAGGTGTCATTCTGAAAAATATCCTTACTGGCTAATTGGGAATAACCGGTATTGATACTCATCAAAAAAATCACTAATATTCTTAATACTTGTAGGTTTTCCATAATGTTTTATATTAGTTAACACCAGTTATTGTTTTTTTATTAAGAAAAGACCGTTAAGACCTGAAACCGTAACGGTTTTCCCAACGTCCTCTCCATTATTTATGCTTTTATCCTGTTGTGGTGAGCCCGTTAATCTTTTAAACCTTTTAGCCTTAAATAATGCATCTAAATTGAACGTATAAGGCTTTAGTGATGGGTTAACCAGTACGACCCCATTTTCAAATTCCCTGGCCAGTGCCAATGGAGCATTTACGAGTTTTATATCTTGAATGGAAACAAGCCCTCCACCTTCAATTTCAATTTCCAAGTCTCCTTTTGGTCCCGATACATCCCTAAAGTAAAAACTACAAGGGACATTTTCAATTGAATTTATATAGTTCATAACGGATGAAGCGGTTTGTTCTGGATTGAGAAGCGCCTTCGTTTTTACTATAATCTGTCTTGGTATTAAATGATTAAATCCAGGTATAGGAGCCACAGCTTTAGAAGAGAATTTTAAATGAAAATCACCAGTACCAAGTGGCACATCCTTTAGGGTTAATTTCATGTTTCTATCCGCCTTATTAACAGTAGATAAAACCATAAGTTTATCATCTTTAATTCTATAAGAGCAATTTTGAGTATCTATTTTGATACTGTCTAACTGAAGAGGCTTTAATAAGTCACTTTTTTCACATAAATCTATAGCATTCCCTATTGGTTTTCCTAACCAGTAAGGAATATTCTCTACTCCTTTTACTAGCTCATCTAAAATCCCTATCCTATTGCCTTTTTCTGGTTCTGTTCTAACAAAGGTGTTAAACGCTACACCAAGACATTGTGCAGTACCTAGAACCATACGCTCGATATCTTTTTTCTCTTTTGGTGAACCTTGTTTTATTTTATTAGTTATATAAGAAAACGAAGGTGTATTTGGGTACTTATTCCAATAATTAAATATACTTAATGGTTTAGCATACTCTTTATAAGCATCTCCCCAATCGCATAGTCCTTCTGCCTCCATACCATTGGCTACACCAACAGCACGCATTCCATAATCTACTCCTCCATCTCCCAAAATCAATTTATTAGGTCCTAAAGCTTTTCTAAGTAGTTTATAAAAATTATAAGTTCCTGTTCCAAAAACATTGTTTCCCTCTATAAAACCTTTATCAAAGTTGCCATCTGCATCAACATCTACATAACGACCTCCTCCTGTTTTTTTGTGTACTTTCCAAGAAGCAATATCAAATTGAATTCCATCTAAGGCAAATAACATACCGTCTTTAGCAAACCATGAACCTATTTCTTCTGCCAAAATATTAGCAGATTGTTTTCCTTCTGAATCAACAGGACATACTGAAGATAAATTGTAGTACCACATTAAATTATTTCTTTCTATATCCCCCCAGGGGCCTTCTACAGCATGTGGTGCTAAATATGTTTTCCCTTTTTTAAATTTTCTTGCCTTAGTTTTATATTGACCTCTAATTACTCGTATTGCTCCTTTATCTTTTGATACCAATTTAACCTGCTCTGCTTCTTCCCATAGTTTATTCCCCTTTTCGTCTAAGGGTACTATAACAATGTCATCATTTTTTTTACCGCCTCTGATACCAAAACCTGTTTTAAATACTGATGTATTTGAGACAGAAATTATAGAGTCTGTAGGACTAATATCACTTTCTAAAAAACAACCCGGATTGTATATCCAGTGTCCAGCAGAATACTTTGAAATACCTTCCCAATTTGGGTCACGAGACCTCCCATTAAAGTGAAGTACTGTTAATTGCTTTGGGTGTTCTAATGCAAAACGATTAACATAATTCACTATTTTTTCTTGTTCTCTATCGGCTAACTCTTCTGCCAATGCTTTTACAAATATTCCTCCTAACCTTCTGTATTCTTTTGCCCATAAATCATAAGACCAATTTACATTATCGGGTATTCTGAAATAGAAAGCTTTAGGAAACTCTTCTCTTAATAAAGTCTTGGAGCTTAATGGTATATCGGCATGTATATTGACTTTAACAATCAGTAACTGAATTAGTACTTTATTCTTTTTAAGAACTGTTTTTAGCTCCTTAATATTTTTATAATCAAAGTAATTCTTAATTAACAACTCATATCCCTGTATCTCTTCCTCTCTAACTTCTCTGTATTCAAAACTTTTTAGAGTATTAAAGTCAAGCAGTCTTTCACTTATTTTTTTATCAGAAACAGATTCAAGCTGATAGTTATTTCCTTTGTTACTTCTTTGAGCTATTGAGTTGTTAGAAAGAAATAAAACTATTAAAAAAAAAAATACCTAATCATGTTTGTAATATTTAAATGGATGAGACAATTGGTACAATCAATCTCATCCATTTATGTGAGTTTTTATTATTAATAGCCTGGATTATTAGGCAATAAGTTGGGGTTTAATGTTGTTTGGTCTAAAGGCAAAGGAAGCCAAATTTTGTTAGCTGACCAATTAGTTTGTAATTGTGGAACAACAGAATTCCATCTTCCTGTATCAGGACTTAAGCCATTAATAGCATCTGTAAATTTATTAAAACGCATTAAATCAAATCTTCTTTGACATTCAAAGGCTAACTCTCTTGAACGTTCCTCAAGCAACTCTTCTACAAAATCTGCTTTCATATACGCCGTATTCAAATCATCTACAGATGTCCCATCTTCTAATGCTCTTGTTCTTACTAAAGAAACTGTATTTCTGGCAGAAGTTTCGTCTCCTGTAAAGTATTGAGCTTCTGCTTGAATTAATAAAATATCTGCAAAACGCAATAAAGGAAGGTTACCTCCTGATGCCCAAAAAGGCAAAGCCTTTTGAGATGGGTCTTTATATCTGAATTTTCCTTGACAATAATTCCCTTGATTTGGGTTATTTAATTTACGAGTTTTAAAATATCTAACGCCATCAATTTCTTCTGAATCTGCATTGTTAGCTATAGACCCCGTAAGGTTATGAGTTCTTCTAAAATCTCCATCAGCATAAATATTATACAACTCGCCTGTTGCTCGCATCCATCCAAATCCACCTCCAACAATTCTTGGATTTCCTTGAGGGATTAAAAGATTAACCCAAATATTCACCTTATTTATCGAAATGTCTTCACTAGCTTCTGCCATAAAAAGACTTTCTTGACGCTGATAAGTACTTGTAGTCTCTCTAAAGAGGTTATCATATTCATCAATTAAAATAAAGCCACTATTGTTAACTACATCTGTAGATATTGTTAGTGCTTTTGCATACATATCATTAGCATCAACCCAACTGAAACTATTTAGTGCAAAACCTAAATCTTCTCCAACATTAAATGTTTTACAACTACCTAAATAAGCGTAAACTTTGGCTAAATATCCTCCAGCGGTCCATTTATTAGCTCTACCTATTTTACTTGCACGATTATTAAGGTTTTCATAAGCAAACGTTAAATCATCTATTATCAATGCATAAACTTCATTTAGAGGTTGTCTTGCCTTTTTAGGATCTGCTTGTGAATCTGTATAAATAGGTATAGCTCCAAACATCTTAGCTAGATACATATGGTATAACCCTCTTAAAAACCGTGCTTCTCCCTTTATTTCAATTCGTCTTTCCTCATCCATATCAATATCTTCGATATGTTCTAGAAGTGTATTAACCCTATTAATACCAGAGTACCAATACAACCAATTAAACTTTATAAATTTATTGATACTAGTAAAAGATGCTAAACCCCAAGGTGCATAATCTGCATTTCCAAATCCAGATTTTGTAACCATTTCATCTGTTCCAGCATTCAGCATAAATAATAAACCTCTACCAAATGTATCATAGTTGCCATCACCATTTACAGAACCATCATTGATAACCGAATAGCATCCATTTATAGCAAGTTCGGCATCTTGCATTGTCTTATAAAAATTCTCTGGGGAAGTGAACGAATAAGGTGCTACTTCTAAAACATCTTCACTACAACTAAAAACTGTTGCTAAAAGCAAAGCACCACTCAAAATTTTATATATTATATTTCTCATTTTCTTAGTTTTTAATTAAAATGTTACGTTAATTCCAAAAATAAATGATCTTGATCTTGGATAGGAAGACCTATCAAAGCCTGTTAAAAGCGGATTGTTAAAACTTATATCCGGATCAAACCCTGAATATTTTGTCCATGTTATTAAATTAGTACCCGTTACATATAGTCTTAAATATTGAACACCAATATCTTCTAAAAACTCCTTTGGTAAATTATAACCTATTGTAGCATTGGCTAGCCTAATATAAGAACCATCTTCTACATAATATGTTGAAGCTAATCTTGCAGTTGGATTTTCTCCAGATCTTAGACCATGAGTAGTTGAGGGATTATCTGGTGTCCATCTATTATCAAAAAAATCTTGTGTAATATTATTTAGATTCCATCCTTCTAATCTAAATTTTGATTCATTAAAAATTTCATTCCCATATTGCCATTCCAAGAAAAAGTCTAAATCAAAATTCCCATACTTGAAAGAATTACTTATACCTCCAAAAAAATCTGGATAACTATTTCCTATTACTTTTCTATCATTCTCGGCATCAACAACACCGTCTCCATTTAAATCTTTAAACTTTAAAGCCCCAGGAGTTACCGATGCCGTCTGATTGAACACCACCCCTTCTTTTAGGGTAAAAACTCTATCATAATAGTCAATATTAGGATCGCTATTATTTTGCCATGTAAAATCATTTATTTGATATACTCCATCCCATTCATACCCATAAATACTTCCTATAGACGACCCTTCTTGAACTATACCTACATTGGTTATATAACCTCCTCTAATAACTACTGGAATATTTTCACTGGTTCCTAAACTAGTTACTACATTCTTATTATACGCTCCGTTAATACTAGCAGTCCAAGAAAACTTCTGATTTTCAACAATATAAGATGTAATCCCAATCTCTAAACCTTTGTTTTCAACGTTTCCAATGTTAGTGAATTGATCAAAATAACCTGTTTGAGAAGACAAAGGAGTTAATAATAGCATATCAGAAGTGTTTTTCTCATATACATCTGCAGTTAAACTTATACGGTTATCAAAAAGACCAACATCCAAACCTATATTAAATTGAGCTGTAGTTTCCCATTTTAAATCAGGGTTTGCTCTTGTTACTGGTGCTAATCCTAATTCTAATTGACCATTATCACTTGTCCAAGTATTTCCCATACTTGCAAAATATGCATAGGCTGGAATTCGTTCGTTTCCTGTTATACCATACCCCAACCTTAACTTAAGATTGTTAATTGTTTCTTTATCTTTTAAAAAGTCTTCTTCACTTACTTTCCAAGCAAAAGCACCAGATGGGAATAGTCCGAATTTGTTACCAGCTCCAAACTTATCTGAACCATCTCTACGAATCGATCCTGTAAAAAGATATTTATTTTTAAAGTTATAATTTACCCTTCCTAAATAGGATATTCTATTGGTATCAAAACGAAAAGAACTCAACTCTTTATAATTTGCACCTTTACTGATATCATTTATTCCTGTTGACTCATCTGCAAAATCGGTTACATCCATTTTAAAACGTTCTTGAGAGTAATAATTTCTTTCAGCTGCCAACATAAACCTAAAATCATGGTCTTTATTTAACCTTAAATGATAATTTAATTGAGCGGTTCCAAAATAAGAATTAGATTTTCTGTCTTGAAGAACCCCACGCCCATTATCATTTACTCCCCACGTAGTGGTTTTACTATAAAACTCTTTTCCTTTAGAATTTGAAGTGTTACCTCCTCCACTAACTTTAATACTGAAGTTTTTATCAAAATTATATTGAAGCCATAGATTACCAATTGTCTGTGCTAACGAAATATTTTTTTTAGCAACATCAATCATTGAAAGCGGAGAAATGTACCCACCAAATTGAGCATCATCCCCGATATCTTCATTATAAAACTCAATAGGTTTACTTATTACCAAGGATTGAATAACCCCATTAAAAAAAATATCACCACCAGAACTTGTAGCTCCAGATTGTTCTGAATATGCTGTTGTTAGGGTGAACCCTGTTTTAAATTTATCTGAAAAACTATGACTTAGTTTAATTCTAGCATTTACTCGTTTGTAATTATTGTTTCTTACAATGGCATCTTGGTCTAGATACCCTAAACTTGCAGAAAATTTTGTGCTTTCATTACCTCCAGCAACAGAGATATTATGTGATTGGGCGGAACCATTTCTTAAGGCTTCATCTTGCCAATCATGCAAAGGTATTTGGGATAAATCTCTTTCTGAATCTCTAACACCATCTCCATTAGTGTCTTCCCAAAACAAATAATCATTGTCGTTACGATCTACCTGGTCTCTATACAGAAAATACTCTTCTCCAGATAATACATCTATTTTTTTGGTTGCATGGGAGAAACTTGCAAAAGTTTCATATGAAAACGTTGCTTCTCTATTTGCTCCTTCCTTTGTTGTAACGATGACAACTCCGTTTGCACCTCTAGAACCATATATGGCTGTAGCTGAAGCATCCTTTAAAACTTCAATCGATTTTATATCGTTAGGATTAAGTGTAGCGAGCGGATTCATAGATGTTGAACTACCAACAGCGTCAGCTACCTCCCCTTCATTAACATCAATCTGAACACCATCAATCACATACAAAGGATTTGAACTAGCATTAACAGAATTGGCTCCTCTAATTTTTATATTAACAGCACTACCCGGTTCTCCTGATTGCTGTTTTACCTGAACACCAGCCATTCTTCCTTGCATTGCTTCTAAAAAAGAAGTGGATTTTGCCTTGACTAAGTCATCCGATTTAATACTGGTTACAGACCCTGTTAAATCTGATTTCTTTACCGAACCATAACCAACTACTACAATTTCATCTAATGAATTGTAATCTTCAGTTAATGCCACATTAATATTTTTTTTATCTTCTACCTTTACTTCTTGGTCTTTAAAACCTAAAATAGAAAAAACTAACACATCGTCGGCTGATACTGATATTGTATAATTTCCATCAAAATCGGTAATAGTTCCTTTACTAGTTCCCTTAACAAAAATACTTGCTCCAGCCAAAGACATATTGTCTGACTCAGAAACAACAATTCCTTTTACAGTTTTTGTTTCTTGGGCACTTAAGCTTATCGATAACAATACTCCTAAAAAGAGTAATAAGTATTTCTTTTGTGCGACATTAGAAATACAATTAAAATATTGAAACATTTTTTTATTTTTTTATAAGTGTCTTTATTACACTTGTAAAAATAAAAAAAAAGATTTAACTCACAAGAAAAATTAACAAAATAATTTTTTTACACATAAAAAAACAAAAGTATTATACCTTTAGACCTTAGATAAGACAAGGGCTAAAAAATAAAAGCAAGGTTACTGTATGGCAACCTTGCTTTTAAAGACATAATTATTCAGTCTTGTTTTTTTACAATTTTATATTATTTCTTTACAAACCTCTCTACTCTACCATTCTTAAACTTTAAAAAGTATAATCCAGTTTTTAGTCTTGAAACATCTAAATTAGTAGCATTACTTTTTGCTCCCACAATCTGTCCGTTAACATTTATCACTTTAACTTCCTCTACTGTTTTAGAAAAACTAACCTCAGTATCGACAATAAACGGGAAAGATATTCTTGTATATTTTTCAACCATATTATCATCATAAGATAAAGTAGAAGCTAAAACTAAATATCCAGAAGTATCTAATCCTAAAGCTTCTCCTGCTCCAACTCCATCTGCAGTTATAGCAGCAAGTTGACTTGTTGTAAGCCCAGTATTATCTGTTCCAAACCTAATTACTCCTGGCACAAAACCTGTAATATTTAAAACTCCTGTGTTCCATTGTAAATCATCATCTGGTGCTAAATCTTCATTTGAAATAGCAAAACTCACATTTGGAACCGCAGCATCAATGACCAAATTAAACGTACCAGAACCAACAAAAGCAACTGGTCCAATTGATGGCTGAGGAGCATTTACATTTAGTGTAAGTGTTTTAGCGTTACCAAAATTTATTAAGTTTCTTAAAACATCAGGTGTATTAAGAGTTACCGTAGCATTACCATTTACCTGTAACTTACCTGCTAAAGCTGGTAAAAACCCTCCAGAAGTTGTTGAGTTAACAGTAACATTTGCCGGTTGTAACAATTGAATACTACCCGTAAAAGCACTGTTATCTGATGTACCTCCAAAATTTACCACATCGTCAAGTCTTAACACATCTGATCCCAACAGAGCACCATTCATATTTATGGTATTACCTGAACCTGGTGCAAGCTCCCCTGTTGTAACTACTTTAAGCGATGAACTTGCATTGAAAGTAATAGTTTGTGGGGAAGCACCATTGCATCTAATCTTTGTTCTGCCTCCTAAAGAGTTATTTATGACAAGTGGAACTCCAATTTCAAAAGAAGAACCTCCATTCATATTTATTGCATTACTGTTATGAGAAGCAATATTAACATTACATGTCAAAGTTTTAGTTCCTGTTAAGCTAAAGTCAGATACTCTAAGTTCCTTGACTGTTGCATCAAGATTTAGAACTGCATTTGCATTTAAAACTGCAATACTTGAAGATGTTGGGAGACCAGCACTCCAATTACCGGCAGTTGACCAGTTGCCATCTACAGCTTGGGTAAATACTGTAGTTTGAGCAACCCCCAAGGAGGTTAATGCAACAAACAATAGTAATAAGTAATTTTTTTTCATAATATTTAGATATTAACTTTATAAGTGTATTCTTTACACTTGCAAATATAGAAAAATAATTTTTAGTTATTTTTCTAAATAAATGTTTGAAAAGCTTAATTCCTAAAAAACTACCACTTTTATTATTTAAGTTTATATATTTATAAAACAACATTAATCAGGCCTTTTATGCTGAATAGCTATCCACAAGAAAATAAAGTATTACTTGCCATTGATTGTATCATTTTTGGTTTTGATAGTGACGGTCTAAAAGTATTATTAATTAAAAGGGATTTTGAACCTGAAAGAGGCAAATGGTCTTTAATTGGTGGTTTTATGAAGGTAAACGAAAATCTAGATAATGCAGCTTCTAGAATTTTGAAAACACTTACTGGTGTAAATAAAATTTACATGGAACAATTTCATACGTATAGTGAGATAGATAGAGATCCTGTAGAAAGAACAATATCTGTTGCTTATTATGCTCTTATTGATATCGAAAAGCATAATAATGATTTGATTGAAAACTACAATGCAAGCTGGTTTAATGTTTATGATGTACCTAAGCTAATATTTGACCATGACCAAATGTTAGATAAAGGATTAAAAAGATTACGAAGAAGAACTTCTACTGTTCCTATTGGCTTTAACCTATTACCAGAAAAATTCACCATGCGTCAGCTTCAAAGGTTGTACCAAGCGATTTTAGATAAGACTCTTGACAAAAGAAATTTTATTAATAAAATAAATAGTATGGATATCCTCATTAAATTAAAAGAAAAGGATTTTTCTTCTTCTACAAAAGGTTCTTTTCTTTATAAGTTTGACCAAAAAAAATATGACACCAAATTAATGAATAATTTTTATCTAAAATTATAGTATTAATCTAACAACAAAAAAACGTCTAATCATATGTTAGAGGTTTTTAGAGTAATAATTTATTCAGAACTATTCTTTTCAAGCTCTCTTCTTTTTTAAAGATTTTTAGGTGCTGGTAATGTTTTAAAATTATCATCATCCAAAAAGCTTGAACTACCATGCGTTTGGGTCACGGATTATTCCCAAAAATAATTTTTTATTTCTGGGAATATTTTTTTGAGCATATATCGCTGATTACACTCAAAAAGTCTGAACTACTGTATGTTTGGGTCACAAATAAATGATATAATTAAAAAAACGCCAAGCTTACTTGAGCGTTTTTTTTGTTGGCACTATTTTAAAGACGGAACTTCGTAAGGATAACAGCTTAATCCTGTCGAGGTCACTTTAGAATAAAAAACTCTGTATTGGTCAGGCTTTTTTGTTTTCATTACAACTAAAACTAGTGTTGTTTTATTATAGTGAAACAAAAGTTAGTTGAAATTTTATAATTTTAACTTATGAAAGATTTGAAATACCTTATGGCATACAGCGTTCCTTTAAGTGCTGTTGTTAGTTTCTATTTCAAAGGACCCTTATCTTATGTGGCGCTAGCCTATGTATTCTTGTTCATTCCCTTGGCAGAAAGCATTCTACCACTAAAAGTAGAAAAACATTTTGCTGATGATATAAATAAAAGAACATTAAATCGTGTTTTCGACTGGCTTCTATATTTAAACGTACCCATTGTATATATAATACTAAGTTACGGGCTTTATAATCTTTCAACATCGGCTTTAAGCACCTATGAACATATAGGTTTGGTTTTTGCGCTAGGTATTTTACTTGCTACAAATGCCGTAAATGTAGCACACGAACTGGGCCATAGAAAAAATAAATTTGAAGTCTTACTTACTAGGTTATTACTATTGCCATGTCTATACATGCATTTTACGTTGGAACACAACCACGGCCATCACAAACATGTGGCAACAGACCTAGATCCGGCTACAGCAAAAAAAGGACAGAGCCTATATCATTTTTGGATAACATCTGTATTTGGGCAATATAAAAATGCTTGGCTTATACAAAAAAAACTACTCAAAAAGTATGGGGCACATTTTATCTCAACCAAAAATGACATGCTTTTGTTTATCATTTATCAAGGAATCTATTTAGGTGGTGTTTATACATTTTTTGGATTTAAAATATTTCTTATAGCCTTAATTGTTGGCATTATATCGTTCTTATTTCTTGAAACCATTAATTATATCGAGCACTATGGTTTGATGCGAAAAAAAGTTAATGGTAAATATGAAAAGGTGCAAAATATACATTCATGGAATTCTGACCATGTCATGGGAAGGATTGTGTTGTATGAATTGACAAGACACAGCGATCATCATTTCCGAGCATCAAAAAAATATCAAGTACTAGAAAGTCTTGAAAATAGCCCAACTATGCCATTTGGTTATCCAGGGTCCATGCTTTTAGCAACACTACCTCCGCTTTGGTATAGTGTTATACACCCTAAGTTGCAACAATAAGTGTTCTCACTTAATTAATTGTATTCTAATAATCTTATGAAAAATAAAAAAGCTTTTATCAAACGAACTTTTGCTTTTTTTTTATTTCTCATTATAACAAAATCTATTGCGCAAAATAACAGTGTGCCCTCCTTGAAGTCAAAAGCAAACTTTCCGATAGGCTCTTCTATGCGATTTGTTCCTTTTATGAAAGACAATAATTTGCGAGATATACAGCAGTATCATTTTGACAGCTACACAGCTGGAAGCGACATGAAAATGTATCAAATCGCACCAAAACCTGGTGTTTTTAGGTGGGATCGTGTCGACAGCATTGTCGCATACACTAAAAAAAATAATCAAAGACTATTTGGACATACCCTAATATGGCACAGTGCAACACCAAGATGGATTGAAAAAAAGGCACAGAAAGACCCATCATGGTTAGGTCGTTTTATGAAAAAATATATCCAAACCTATGTTAAAAAATACAAAGACGTTGTACACGGCTGGGACGTAGTCAATGAGGGGTTAAACACTAAGGGGGCTGGTTTTAGAACTGAAAGCATATGGTACAAAACTCTAGGGAAGTCATATATCGAAAAAGCATTTCAGTATGCGCATGAAGCAGACCCAAATGCCGTCTTGTTTTATAACGACTTCAACATTGAGCGAGATACGCTAAAATTCAATACTATGATGAAAATGGTTGAAGATTTTCAGCAGCGTGATGTACCCATATCTGGAATCGGATTCCAAATGCATATACGTATGGACATACCAAACGAAATTATTGCATATACTTTGGATCGAGCTGCAAAAACCGGATTAAAAATTCATCTATCTGAAGTTGATATTATATTTAACACGCATGACGATAGAAAGGGCGGCGGCATTCAACGCTTCAAAACGATAACACCAAAGATGTTAACTGCACAAGCCAAAAAATATGCTGACCTAGTTCGAATGTATCAAAATATTGTGCCAAAAGAGCAACAATACGGGATAACTTTTTGGGGTTTTAATGACCGTGATACATGGATTAATCGATTTTTTAAAATGAAAGATTGGCCTTGTATTTATGATGATAAACTACAGCCAAAACCTGCTTTCTATGGTTTTTTAAATGCGCTGTGATTTTTTATTGTGGCGTAATCTCCCCGCCCTCCTTAACAATAATCATAGTTGCAGTTGAGCCTGTTGAAAGATTCCATTTGTGTGCCGCTAATACAAAACCACTCTCATCATAAACTCGTAATTCAGCAGTATTAGGGCCAGATGAACCCTGATTAAGGGCTTGGAAATCAATTTTATTAAACCCTTGAACTAGCGGTAAGTTGAGTACAAAAAACTGATTTTTAAGTAATAAGTTAGGAATAATCTCCTCCTCATTTACAGATATCCGCACACGATCTCCATCTTCATATTCGTAATCACGACAAATGATTCGTGCAAAAGATGTATTCGTCCTAATATCACCTAAATAGGTGTCGCCTAAATACACATTATTTGCTATTGGCCTGTCTTTTCCTAATTTTTTGAGATAACGGTCCCCTGGATCTATAAATTTTTCATTATCCATCATGGAGTTGCTGTTTTTTTTGGGGTTATCCAAAAAAGAAAAATCTTCGTTGTTTTCATTAGGGGTTAACAAGCCGTAGTTGGGTTTTGGCGTGTCTAATTTGGGAAAGGAAGATCCACTATTTTGCTCTTGCGCATGAAGAAAAACGCCAACAAAAAACAATACTAGTCCTTTTTTAATCGAAGTATAACCGCTCCCGCTACTAAACATATTCCTGAATTAACTAAAATCAACGCAAATGTACCAACCAAAAACCATGCCTCTCCCCTGCTCTTTGCAATTATAGCTTCACCTAATACACTTAAACCAGCACCTATCAGAATCAATCCACCAACAGAATACAACCACCAACTAAGACTATTTCGAAAAGTATTTTTTTGATTTTCCATAAGATGCAGCAGATAATATAACAATAAATAACAACGAATAATAAACAAAATTTGGTGTAATGACTTTATCCCCACTCGCATATGAATGTAGGCCAGTCAAATAAAAATTAACACCAAAGTAGGTCATCATGATACTCGCAAAGGCCAATACAGATACCACGCTAAAAATCCATTTACCACGCAATCCAGGTACCAAACGCATATGTAAGGTAAAAGCATAAACCAAAATACTTATCAATGCCCAAGTTTCTTTTGGGTCCCAGCCCCAATAACGTCCCCAACTCTCGTTTGCCCATTGTCCGCCTAGGAAGTTTCCAATAGTTAGCATTATCAGGCCTACTGTTAAGGCCAATTCGTTTACAACGGTAAGTTCTGCCAAGTGCAAGCGCATTTTTTTTACTGTTCGTTCTGTAGTTAGTAAAATTAAAATAAGTGAAATAATACCAAGTATCATTCCCAAGGCAAACGGCCCATAACTCCCCACAATAACCGCTACGTGTATCATCAACCAGTAACTATCTAGTACGGGTACAAGATTTGCTATTTCAGGGTCCATCCAATTCCAATGAGCAATCATCAAGATCATGGAAGCTACAAAAGCAGTTGCGGCAATAGTTAGTTTGGATTTGCGTCCAAAAGCTAGCCCCATTCCCATGGTTGCCCAAGCTACATAAATCATGGATTCATAAGCATCACTCCAAGGGGCGTGACCTGAAATATACCATCGAGCAGCCAGTCCAGCTGTGTGGAGTACAAAAAGTAGTGATATAATTCCAACAAAAAGGTTAACTACTCCCCGTAAAAGTCTTACATCATATAGCATTTGAGCAATTAATAAAAAAAACATCAAAGTTCCAGCATACATATACCAACTAAATAAGCGCTTAAAAATATCGTATTTGTTGTAGTAGATTTCGGCATTTATTTGGTCATCTGTAGGTATAACCTTTGCCCCATATTTTTTTTGATAGCCCTTTAGACTCTCCAGTAATTGATCTGCTTGCGTATAATCCTGTGTAGTTTTGCCTTGTCTTAAAGAAGTAAGGTACAAAGGCAATACATTGTTAACATAAAGAGAATCAACCCCCTCAAAATCAATCTCACTAACTTCAGCTGGTGAAGCCCAGCGGTTGTTGTTGTCATTTGGAATGGGAAATATGCGTAATACTTTCCCTTCCAAAGCTGAAAAAAGCAAATTAACTTTTCGATCTGTTTGAATGAAATCCTTTTGGAACTGATTTGGTGTAGGAGATTTATATGCGCTCTCCAAATAAGATGCCAGCTTATAATTTCCTTGTGTATCAAAGAAATTTGCAAAAGATGCATATTTTGATTTTTTATCAATACCTATTATTGAGCGAATGCTGTCATTACCGCGCTTCAAATACACAAAAGGGACTTGATACCAAATAATTGGATTTTGGGTGATAGACAATAATATTTGATTAGCGTCCAAAGATTTATAGTGATCAGACTTGCTCACCTTTCGAACCAATTCGGAAGCAAAAGTATTGGCAGGCTTCATACGACCACCCTGGTCTTGAATGACCAAGGCGCCAAACTTCGCAGCCTCAGCAGCGTTCATAGCATCGGCTTGGAGTACTGAATCAATAGCAAAGCTTGGTGACTTGTGTTGATGCTGAGCAAAAACCGCGGGAAACGTTAGAAAAAGTATCAAAATAAGGGCGGCTTTTTTAACACGAATATCCTCCAACATTTTAGCAAGCTTCTTAAAGCGCGTCTTTCCAAAAAACATTAAGCCCAGCAAGCCAATATAAAGCAAAAAATAACCTATATAAGTAACGGCTGTACCCAATGAATCGTAGTTAACCGATAGTACTGTTCCTTTTTCATCTGGATCAAAAGAGGCCTGAAAAAAGCGATAGCCCTCATAATTAAGAATATGGTTCATATAAATATCGTAATCAAAGGTATGGTCATCTAATAATGTTACTTTACTCATAAAACTACTGTAACTTTTTTCTGTACCTGGATACTTTTCGGCGATAAAATCATTAAGTCTGATTGAAAATGGAAGCTCAACCTGCTTTGAGCCGTAGGTCACCCAAAATTCTAAACCGCCGAGCTCAACTTGAGTAGGAGGATTCGAAACACCCTTAGCGCCTAAAACTGTAACTTCTTTTTGTGCACCATTTGCAGATAATTGTATGGTCAGGGCATCCTGTATAGCGGCTTCCTTATCTTCAACAGGCACAATTTCATATGAACCAATCATCGCTGGTTCTGGAAATACAAACTGCATCCCGGCTGCACTGTATAGTGTACGCAGCATCATAGGCTGTGTAGCATCTGCAATAAGACTGCCTTGTTGTTGATCAGCCATACGTAGGTAGGTACCATCAAAAGGAGATTGAATACTGTAATTATTCTGTTCGTCTAGCGTAATATTTATGGCGCCATCTGTATAGGCATTAAAAGCAAATAATATGTTGTGGATGTTGGCCACCTCACCCATTTTCAGAAAATGATCGTGTCGATTGCCATCACCTGCTTCAACAATCTTTAGGTACATATCACCGTTTAAGTCCTCAACAAGCGTTTCTTCTGCACCATTAATAAAATTAACATAAGAAACAGAAATGGGAATGCCATTATAATCATATTGCCAAGAAAAAGAATTGTTTGTAGGTTCAGCAAATAAAAGATCGTCTTCTAGTAATTTTCGTAACGGTTGACCATCTATTTCGCCATCAATAAATACAGACAAATACGTTTTTTCAGATAAGTATTGATTTGTGGACTCGCCTTCTCTTATGGGCATAACTCCTTCAAAACCAATATATCTTGTAATACCAGCGCCCAATATGATAAGTATCCAAGACAAATGTAACAATAACAATGGCCATTTTTCCCATCTCACAAGACGGTATCTTTTGATGTTACCCATAAAATTAACAACAAAGAAAATCATCATCAATTCAAACCACCATGCGTTATATATCCATATACGAGCTGTTGCAGTATTATGTCCACTTTCCACAAAAGTTCCAACTGCCATAGCGATAGAAAACAATATAAAAAGTATGGCTGTTAAACGGGTAGAAAATAGAAAAGAAAGCAAACGAGTTGCTGGGTTCATAGCAATTTTTTTTTACAAAATTAAGTAATTGGCTATGAAACACCTACCATGTAAAAGAAAGATTTATTTCTTTAGCCAGTTATTGGCAAAGTCACAAGATTGGTTGTCGCGATTTACACTTATATAGGTGTCCGAAATTTTTTCGGTCATCCATTGTTCAATAAGTTTGAGTTGCTTTTCCTTTAAAGCTAAGTCTTTAATGCGAACATAGTCTTGGGCATAATCAGCGATATGTTCATTAAACCGATTGGTAACCAGGACAATCTTATAAGTTTTGTTGCCTGATCGATCTTGCTCTAATAACGGAATAGAAATCTCATTATCTTCAAGCTTAAGAATTTGATTGTAAAGCTGTGGGTCAAGTTTTGTTAGTTCAAAACGTGTATCTCCAGTTGCTGGGTTTATTAATACACCGCCATTTGCACGTGTGATTTGGTCATCAGAAAATTCACGCGCAGCTTCTGCAAAACTAATTTCGCCTTCATCTATACGCTTTTTAATAAGTTTAAGCTGATTTTGTGCTACACCCAAAGCAGTATTTGACACAGTAGGTACGAGTAGTACATGACGTACATCTAACATACGACCGCGAATTTTATCAACTGTAACAATGTGCCAGCCAAAATCAGTTTTAAATGGCTGGGAAATTTCTCCTTCTTGCAAACGATAAGCTTGCTCACGAAACTCTTTTACCATTTGCGGACGTTTCCTATCTAGTGTATATCGGCCTCCCCTTGAACGTGAACCTGGATCTTCCGAATATAAGATTGCTTTGGATGAAAAAGAAGAACCATTTTCGAGTACGTCATTACGCATACTTTCAAGTTGTTCAACAATACGCTTTTCTTCTTCACTAGAGACCTTTGGCTTAATTACAATCTGTGCTACCTCAAGTTCAGAGCCGAAAATGGGTAAATCTTCTTTCGGAATAGAGTTAAAAAAAACTTTGACCTCATCTGGTGTAACTTCAAAATCTTCAACAATTTTAGATTGCATTTTTTGTGACAGCTGTTGAACACGGTTAACTTCAAATAATTCGGCTCTGAAGCTTTGTTCATCTTTCTTTTTATAAAACTCTAAGACTTTTTCTATATCACCAAATTGATTGACGAAGTAATCAATGGTTTGGTCAACATAATTATTAATATCATCACTGCTAACCTCAATACTGTCCTGTTCTGCGTGATGGGCATATAACTTATCTTCCATCAACTTACCTAATAGGTTACACCGTGAAACCTCTTTAGTTGAAACACCTTGAGATTCAAGTTCTACATAAGCTTTGTCTACATCGGACTCAAGAATAACATAATCGCCAACAACTGCTGAAACACCATCAATTTTGACACGCTTTTTAGTCGTATCCGTAGCTTGAGAAAAGCCAAAAACAGCAATCATCAAAAAACATATTGTTACAAATTTATTCATAAATCTCGAGGGTTTTGTTTTTAATGGCTTCTTGTAAAATATCGCTATCAAACTTACGCATAGCTTCCAACTTACGTTTGTTTAATAAAATTTGTTTCAAGGTTGGATTTATATGAGACAACGGTGCTATTTCATTTCTTCGTCTAACTTCTTCCACAAAAACCAAATATAAGTCTATTGAGTCTTCAATTTCAAAAAAACGTTTACTTTTTAAATAGCGGTCATAATCCTTTGGCGAAGACCTGTTTATAAGAGTAAAAAATGATTGAGGTCTAAACCAAATGCTATCGTTGAGATATGCACTGTTAAATTGTAATGAAATAGAGTCTAAAAAGTTACGATCTGCCGAGTTAAATCTCCTTAAGGCCCTAGTCACACTCGCTTTGTTAAAATTAGCCATTGGAAGTTGAACATAGCGCCCTCTTACCAAGTCTTGATGCAGTTTAAAATTTCGCTTGTTTTTATTGTAGTAATCTTCAATTTCTTGAGAAGTTACAAGTGTGTCCATACGTGATTTAAGCCACTCCTCTTGATAGGTTTTAATGAATATGTCGTTGCGATATTCTCTTATTAAGTTTTCTAATGAAGCTTGTTGTGAAGGGTTTAAGTTAAAAACCGCTTTTTCTAACAATAACTGTTCTTTAACCCATCCATTAATATAATTTTTAGCCATTGAAGCGCTGTCAACAGCAGACAAGTTTGTGCGAATATGGCCATTTACTTCAGATGCATACAAAGTATGGTTATTTACTCTTGCAACAATCTTGTCGTTGGACACTTCTTTCAACTGACAGGAAGTTGCCAATAGTATAAAAATTAAAAAAATGCAGCGCATAGTTATCTAGAGTAATTTGGAGCCTCTTTTGTTATCTGAACGTTATGTGGATGACTTTCTTTTATGCCCGATGCAGTAATTTGCACAAATCGTGCCGTTTCTTTTAGTGTGGCAATATCTT
>CAXHBH010000016.1:0-34059 GCA_964014735.1 uncultured Flavobacteriaceae bacterium
CTCAGGGCTCAGCTGAAGAGCGAATGAATAGCGCGATGCATTATACAGGAAGTGCTTTGTTTTCTACTACAATTGCTTTGGTTGCTGGCTTTTTAATTATAGCTTCGAGTGCTGTGCCATCAGTCAGAAATTTTGGATTACTTTGTGCGGTTACGGTTGCGATTGCTTTGATTACAGATATCTTTTATTTACCTGCTTTGTTGAAAAAGTTTGACAAATAATTTATCAAATTATCTTAAAAAAAATCCTCCACAAAATAGTTCGACTTCACCCCCCTTGACTCCACTTTTTATTCCCAAGAATAATTTTTTATTCTTGGGAATATTTTTTTGTGAAAACAACTAAATCATCACCAAAAAAGTTCGACTTAACTCCCCTAGCCTCCACAAATTATTTCCGGGAATAAAAATTTATTTTTTGAAACAACTTTTTAGTAAGATAGTTAAATCTTCCCCAAAATAGTTCGATTTCACTCCCCTCTGCTCCACTTTTTATTCCCAAGAATAATTTTTTATCCTTGGGAATAATTTTTTCTCAAATTCAATTTTTTCTTCTTTCTAAGATATTTGTTTTGTAACAAACGGTCTTAGATTTTGTATCCTAGTAAAAGATAGCAACCCCTATAATTACTTGTTTTCTTATTTACACAGAATTTCCAAATCTTATTTCAGTCACGAATGCTGAAGGGCTTTGTCCAAAGTGTTTTTTAAAACAGGTACTGAAATATTTTGGATTAGAAAATCCAACAGAGTAAGCAACTTCACTTATGTTATTATTTCTATTTTTCAATAGGGTTCTTGCCCGTTTGAGTCTAATAGATCTTATATAGTCAGATGGAGACAAATCAACTAATGATTTTAACTTATGATAAAATGGGGTACGACTCATTCCAAATATTTCGTATAAATCATATACAGATAATTCTGTGTCACTAATGTTATCCTGAATATATTTGGTAATTTCATTAAGAAATGATTTATCCAATTCATTTGATAACTCAAAGTTATCTTCTTCTTCAATTTGCAAGAATTTCCGCTTTAATATTTGTCTATTTTCTAATAGACCATCAATTTTCTTTTCAAGAAGATCAAATTCTACCGGCTTTGTAATATATTCATCAGCTCCACTATCAAGTCCCTTAATTATATTTTCTTTTGAACTAAGACCAGTTAAAAGAATTACTGGGATATGACAGGTATCAAAATTACTTTTTAAATTCATGCATAACTGACGACCATTCATTTTAGGCATTGAAACATCTGTTACCACAATATCTGGCATACTCTTGTTTACTTTTTCAAGTGCCGATTGGCCATTTGAAGCAGAAATTATTTGGTACTTATCTTGTAGTTTTGATTTACAATAATCAAGCAATTCTAAATCATCTTCGGCTATTAATAATTTTATCTTTTTTTCTTCACCTTTAGAACCCTGATTCAATTCTTGGTTTATCAAGTCATTTTCAATTACAGCCACATTACTGGCCAATTTATATGGGAAGATAAACTTAAATATAGATCCTTCATTAGAACTTTTATCTAAAAAAACTTTTCCGCCTATTTTACTTGCAAAGTCAGATGCTAACACAAGTCCAACACCACTTCCTGGTATTCCAGATTCTAGAGCTTCTGGGCTACGGTAAAACAATTTAAATATTTTTTTTTGTTGCTTTTTCAGAATTCCAATACCAGTGTCAGCTACCGATATTTCGCATAATTTATTTTTAACAATTAAACTTATAATGATATTACCATTTTCATCTGTAAATTTAATGGCATTTGTAATAAGGTTGCTAACTACAACATCAATAATCTTTCGATCTGAACTAATGCAAAATTTAGATTCTAATATATTAAATGTAAGTTTAATATTTTTCCGTTTGCAAAGCACTTTAAATGCCAACATTTTTTCTTGAAAAAAAAGTTGCATATCTATGTTTTCATACATCAGCGCACTCCCTTGAGCTTTAATTTTTCTAAAATCAAGAAACTGAATCATTTGTTTCTGTAATCTGTTTGCGCTCCTCAATGCAATATTTACACTTTGTTTTACATTAGTACTTACACTTTCATTTTTAACAATATCTAAAAGTGGTGCTTTAATTAAAGTCAAAGGAGTTTTAATATCATGCGCCATATTTATTAAATAGTGTAACCGCTCTTCAGAATGCTTAGATTCAATTTTTAGTTTTCCTAAAAAGAAAACTACAGAAACAACTATCACCAAAACTATTGCGTAAATTAAATACGCCCAATTACTCCCCCAAAAAGGAGGTAAAACAACAATTTCAATTTGTTTTTCTCCACTTAAAACATCAGACTGTTCATTTACAATTCTTAATTTAAGGACATAACTACTTGGACTGAGGTTGGTATAATTGATTCTGTCAATATTACTGTAAGACACCCAATCCTTATCAAAGCCTTCTAATTTCCATTCCACTTCACCAATTCCTGGATGTATAAAATCAATTGTGCAAAATCCTATTGCAAAGGAATTTTGCGAATATTTCAATTCTATTTTATTTGTATCATTTAGTGCTTGATCTAAAGGTGAATTTTTACCAGCTAATGTAAGATCATGATTTATATATAAATCTGTTAACAAAAGTGATTTTTGGGAATCAACTTTCCTAATATCATTTGGATCAAAATAAACAACTCCATTATTTGTCCCAAAGTACAAATTCCCATCAGATGCTTTTATGACTGTATTTTTATTAAAATCTGTTGATATAAGTCCATCAGACTCAAATAGTGTATAAATATTTCTTTTCTTATCAATTCTAGAAATTCCTTTGGGTGAACTTACCCAAACATATTCATTAGCCTCAACAACAGAAGATATGTAATTTGAAGGTAAGCCTTCATTTTTTGAGATTTGTTCAATGGAGTTTTTTTGGAAGTTAATTACAAAAACACCTGCGTCTGCAGTACCAACCCATAATCGCTTTCCCACATCAACAAATAAAGAATTAATTGTTTGTTCACTAATTATTGAAGAATTGATAAAATCTGGTCGCTCAATCTTGGCACTCTCCTTATCTAAAATCCATAATCCTCCTGAACCTCCAAGAGCTAATATATCTTTTGTTAGAGGCTCAATAATACTTATGCCTTCAATTGGGTACGTATTAGTTTTACCATTAACTAATGAATATGACATAACCCCATTTGCTCTATTAGCAAAATAAATTAAATCTCCCTTAGTTGTGTATATGCTATGAATGTCACCTGAATTATATTCTGAAGGAATTTCATCTGATATTCTGTAATAATCATTTTCAATTAGATTATACCTTGTTATATAATCAGTGTGGGAGGCAGTCCAAATATTTTGGTTCTTATCAACAGCCACAGCATGAACGAAACCACTTAATATATTTTGTTTACTAGCTACTTGCGATAAGTGTCTCCAACTATTTTTACTTTTGTTCCAAAGACTAACCCCTTTTGCAGTTCCAAACCCAATCACCCCGCCTGAAACTTCACAAATTGATAAAACATTACTATTTTCCAATGAATTATTTTCTCCAGTCAACGGATTAAATGAGCGAATATTCAATTGTTGTGGTTTATAAGAGTTTAATCCACCTCTGAAGGTTGATATAAAAAATATTCCATCTTTATTTTGATAAATATCAAAAATAGAGTTGGCACTTAAACTATTTGGATCATCTTGCTTAAATGAGAACTTATGAGTAGGCTTTAGATTGTTTAGATCCAAAATAATCAAACCCACCCCATCAATACTAACCATTAAACTTTCGGAAGAGTACTGTTCAATAGATCTTATGGATAAGCCTATATAATTATCTAGATCAGGCGGCAAAAGAAGTTCGAAATCAGTCAAATTAAAGGCACATAATCCTTTTTGGTCTGTACCCATCCAGAGTCTGTTGTATTTCTCATCAATAAATAAAGATCTTATTCTATCTTTATTAATATCAACTTGAGGTGCCAAAGTCTTATGTAGTAAATTGTGTACTAATTCATAATTTTCATTTAAAACGAATACACCATTGCCTCCCGCTAAGTAAAAATTATTTTTATTATCCTGAATAAAAGCATGTATACTCCCAGATACTTCTAAGTTTAATATGGTATTTTTTGATTCCACATCGAAAGTGTAAACGCCACTTTCACTATATATCCAAAATTTTCCATTATGGTCAATGTGCAGACCGTTAGAAACTAATGGATTGCCAAATTGATCCTTAATATTATGAAACTGTACAAATTTATCTTGACTACTTGAATATTTATAGATAGAGCCATTATTTACCAACAACCAAATTTGGTTATCTTGATCTTTTTTTAGAAAAAACCGATAGAAACTTGACCTTCTAATATTTTCAAAATTAGACAGTTCATAATGCTTAAAGTTGGCACCATCAAATCTATCTACACCAACATCAGTTGCTATCCATAAAAAACCTAAATCATCTTCAATACTAGTAAACACTCTACTACTACTCAAACCTTCTTTAATTCCATATTTTTGAAAAGTCTGGTTCTGTGAAATTGAATTATTACAAAACAATAACAAAGCAGATACTAAAAAAAATCTTCGTATCATATTGGGTCTTTGTAAGTATATTTTCAAATATAAAAAATAAGTCAAATTAACTTTAAATTATGTCTGCGTATTTCAATAAAAATGGGTACTTATCCAATAAAAATTGTGATAAGTACCCATAATGAATAATTAATGAAAACTAAATTAGAAACTACCTAATCTATTTCTGGATTTGACCCTATTTCAGCTGCTGGAATTGGCAAATGCATTACAGTAGCCTCATCGGTTTTAAAAATTAGATCTTGTGTATTTTGCTTTTCATAGTTATTATGAGGGTTAACTACATGATTCATAAACCATTGATATCCTCTTCGGCGGTTGTTGTACCATTCATGCCCTTCAGTCAATAACTCATAATTATACTCTTCCATAATAGCCTCTCTAAATGAGTCTTGACCTTCACTATATTCTGCTCTAGGAGTAAGACCAACACGCGCTAATAATTCTGAAACATATCCTAATTGTTCTCCATTATTCAATTCATTTGAAATTTCAGCTAGCATAATCAACAAATCTGCGTACCTGTAAACGATAGTATTACGTTCGCTAATATTGTTAGTTTGAGTTTTATTTTTTATGCTTGTTTTAAATGGTAAAGTAAAAGACTGGTTATAATTGCTCCCTGCTCTATCACCATCATTATAAGTAGGGTAATGAGAACTAGTACCTCCATTGTACCTCTCATACTCAGTTACGAAGGTTGACCCCAATCTTTCCGTGTCAGTAGGATACGCAGATATATGCCTATCATATACCTCTGGATTCACCCTTAGTCCCATCCAACCAGGAAAGGCACCATAACCTGCTATACTCCAGTCTCTAAATAAATCAGACTTTATAGTTGCGTTAAACTGAACTTCAAAAATAGATTCCTCAGTATTTTCGTTAGTACGACCATCAAACAACTCTGCAAAATCAGCAACTAAAGAATATTTTCCATAAACCTTCTTCGCTTCATCATAAGCCAATTGCCAATAATCTTTTGCTTCGCTTTGTAATTGAGGGTTCGTTGCCAAGTGCATATAGACCTTCGCTAATAACATATTTGCTGCGTATTGTTTAGGATAACCAGCTCCTATAGAACCATTCATGTTGACAATTGCATTTTTAGCATCACTTACAATTTGATCAAAAATAGCCTTAGAGTCTTGTTTTCCCAAGTAAAGTGTTTCGCTACTTACAGGTTCTGTACGTAAAGGAACATCACCATATAACCTAACTAGATTAAAATAGCCAAAGGCACGTAAAAAATAGGCTTGCCCAACAACATCTTGTATTGTTTCATCCCCTTCGGCAGTACTTACCCCAGCAATTACATCATTTGCTCTTGAAATAGCGTTAAAATGTCCATTCCATACAATGTTTACAATAAAATTACCCTGCAATGGACTTAAAGCTAGTAAATCTGAACTCTGCCAGTCTCTACTCATATAGAATCCAGAATTAAAATTAATTGCTTTAGGATAAAAATACCTATAAGTACCCCAATCTGCCCAAGCATGGTAAATTCCATTCAATGCTGAAAGTGCATTGTCAGGATTAGTGTAAATTGTTTCAGAAGTTAAATATGGTGGTTCTTCTGTCATCTCGCAACTACTGAAAGTAAACAAGGCTACCAGTAAGAAATGCGGTAAGTAATTTTTTATATTTATCATATAAGTTATTTTTTGTTTTTTCATGATTTAGAAATTAATAGTTAGACCCAATGTAAATGTTCGTGAATTAGGTGGATTAAAATTATCCACTCCTATGATATTTGGATTATTCATATAACTAGTCACAATAGGTGTATACCCTCTATAGTCAGTCAATGTAAACACATTAGAACATGCCACATATAGTTGTGCTTTACTAACATATTTTTCAAAAGGTAAATCATATCCAATAGTTAAATTATTCAATCTTAAATAACTCCCATCTTGAACCATTGTATCCACTGGTCCGCCTCGTCCAGAAATGTTCGAACCAATTCTCGGATACGTATTAGACGGTGCATCCGGCCTCCATGCCTGCTCATATGCTGCCACAGTAATATTATTGAAGTCTCCTACTGGAGTATCAAGCCTTTCAAAAGCCGTTGCTATAATTTCATTTCCGTAAACCCCATCAAATTGAGCATTTAAAGAAAATCGCTTATACGATAGATTAATATTAGCACCATAAATAAAATCTGGGTTTGGATTACCAATGATAGTTCTATCTGCAACATCAATTTTACCATCTCCGTTCACATCTACAAATTTTGTATCTCCAGCTTGAGCCCCATCTATAAATGTATCTCCTACTTGATAAATACCGTCTGTTTTAAACCCATAAAATAATCCTACTTGTTCACCTTCAATAAACACATTGTATTCACCTCTGTTACCAACTCTATTCCCAAGATAAAATGATCGCATTTCTTCTGTATCACCAATGTAAATTGGTTGAAGAGATTGTCCTAATGAGCTAATTGTAGTTTCTGAAAATGCGATGTTACCTCCAATCTCAAATTTCCAGTCTTCCTTTTCAATTATAACTCCATTTAAAGAAATCTCTGTTCCCTCAGATTTTAAGCTTCCACGATTTGTTAAGATAGACGAAAACCCTGCTGAACCTGGTAAATCTGCATTTTGAAGTAAATCATTTGTATTTTTCGAGTAAAACTCCAAAGAACCTGATAAATGATTATCAAAGAATCCAAAATCTAATCCAATATTCGTTTGTTCTGTAGTTTCCCATTTTAATGAAGGGTTTGCAACATTTTGTAAGAATAATGCAAGTGCAAGACCATTGCCATCTTGAGCATATTGATTTGATCCGTAACCAGACAAAGTTTGATAAGGTGAAACAGCTTGATTTCCAATTTGCCCCCATCCAGCTCTAATTTTCAGGTTACTAATGCTATTTATAGATTGTATAAAATCTTCACCAGATAAAATCCATGCTCCTGAAAACGAAGGAAAATACCCCCATTGGTTTTGATCTTGAAATTTCGAAGAACCATCGGCTCTAAATGTTGCCGTAAATACATACTTATCTTTAAAAGTATAATTGGCACGAGTCATGTATGACATTAAATTAGAATTTGATTGAATTATCTGATTTGGGTCCAATATACCCTGAGCATAACCAGGTTGGTCAGTTGTAAAGTCATGATTTGCAAAATCTATCACTGAATATAATTGATTTTCGAAAGACCTTCCCTCATAGGTCATACCAATCATAGCATTTAATCTGTGATCATCACCAAAAGTTTTATTATAGTTAAAAAAATTGTCAACATTAAACTGGCTAGATGCTAAACTAGACATGCCCAGTAGACCATTATTTGGCTCCCCTTGAAAAGTTGCCAAACCATACCAGCGTCTTCTTTCTTTGTAACGCAAGTTTCCTCCAGCTCTTAGGGTGTAGCTTAAACCTTCTACTGGCAATTCATATTTTAATGTAAGTGACCCTATTATTCTTGTCTCCTTTGAAATATCTTCCATATCATTCATTGACTCAATTGGGTTATATGAATTATCATTTAAATCGCCATTATCTCCTAATATTGGTCTTCTTGATAAAGCAGAACCAACAACCGTTCTATTTCCTCCCCAATTATCTGCTTGCTGAAACATACTCCCTAAGCCATGGTACGCACTAATTCTTGTATCAATTCTTAATTTATCAGAAAATTTAGTTCCTAAATTCAACCT
Source organism: uncultured Flavobacteriaceae bacterium (assembly GCA_964014735.1). Taxonomy (GTDB): domain Bacteria; phylum Bacteroidota; class Bacteroidia; order Flavobacteriales; family Flavobacteriaceae; genus UBA7446. The sequence goes on from CAXHBH010000016.1 coordinate 8,259, forward strand.
TAAATTTCCACTTTTCAAATTTGATGTTGCGGTAACACCTTCCAAATTATTGTAACCAAATGACACAAAATGATTACTCTTCTCGCCTGCTCCAGAAACGGAACCGCCAAAAGTATTATTCAAACCTGTTGTATACATTTCGTCTTGAAAATACATCAACTCAGAAGGAATTGAACTTGTTACATCTTCAAGAATAACAAAAACCTGTCCGTTATTAATTGCATATCTTGGGGCTTCAGAGGTAAGTGCTAGGGCCTCATTTTGGTATCTTGCATAATCTGCTCCTTTCAATACGTCTATTTGGTTATCTATAGAGTTATAAGCTGAAGTTACATAAGCATTTACCTTTGATTTTCCTCTACGCCCTTTTTTAGTTGTAATTAACACAACACCATTGGCCCCTCTAGAACCATAAATAGCTGTAGCTGATGCATCCTTCAAAATTTCCATACTCTCAATATCTCTTGGATTGATACCATTCAATCCATTTTGGGCTTCTTGAGTAGCTCCTGAAGAATCAGTTGCTGAAAGCGCATCTTCACCAGCACTAGACATAATCACACCATCAACCACATATAATGGTTCATTGTTTCCTCTTAAACTACTTCCCCCTCTAATTTTTATGCTTACCCCTAAATTTGGAGAACCACTATTACCTATCATTTGAACACCCGCAACACGACCTTGAAATAATTGATCTACTGTTTGTACTTGTTGACTAAACGACTCATCTACTTTTACAGAAGCTACCGAACCAGTAATATCCTTCCTTCTAGAAGTACCATAACCAACAACAACAACTTCTTCAAGTTGATCCAAATCAGTCTCCATTATCACTTTTAATTGAGATTGTCCTGCATAGATGAACTCTTTTGTTTTAAATCCAATAAATGAGAACACTAAGGTCTCTCCGTTTACAGCAATAATTTTAAATTCTCCATCAAAATTGGAGACAGCTCCTTTATTTTTACCTTTCACAATTACGTTTGCTCCGGCAATTGGGAGGCCATTATTATCCTGTATAATTCCATTTAATGTTTGCTGTTGTGCAACTGCAACTAAAGAGAAACAACACAGCAAAATTGTAATATTTTTTAATCTAGACATACATTTAATTAATTTTATATACCAAAAATAGATTCACTTTACTTTCTAAGGGTCGAATATGCGTCTTTTAAGGTATAATTCTTGTCTTTTAACCTGAAATTAATGCATTTTCAGAAAACCCCAAAATTAGACAACAAATGCAAGAATGGCTGTTAAGTTTATTTTTGTCATTATTAGTGCGTAGTAAAAAGAACCTAAATACAATTGAAGACCATTAATTTTTTATTATGGTTTTTCTGGGACGAACTTATCATATCTATTTGGATTCAACGGTGGTGGCAAAGTATTAATAAAAGCATAGTACTTTTCTTCTAATTCTTTTTTGACTTCAGGCATTGTTTCGCTCAAGTCATTCGATTCTGATACATCATCGGCTAAATTGTACAATTCACTTCTTCCCTTGTAATTCCAGTACTTAAAATCACCTTGCCTTACAGCTCCTTTATTGGAACCATACCAATACAAAATATTATGCGGAGTTCCAGTTTTTTCGCCTTGTAAATATGGTATCAAATTTACTCCATCTAACTCATCTTGATGGTAAGGACTCGCTCCTGCAACTTCAGAAAATGTAGAATACAAGTCCAGTGAAGATACTGGCTCAGAATAAACTTGTCCACCTTTCAATAATTTTGGATAGCGAATGATATATGGTACTCGAATACCCCCTTCATACATTTGCGCCTTATGACCACGCAATACTCCATTACTACCTAACATTTCTTGCTCCCATTCTGCTGGCCAATTTACAGGATAGGCAAAAGTGGCACCGTTGTCACTCAAAAAAGCTACTATGGTGTTTTCGGTCAAGCCATTTTTATCTAAAGAATTTAATATTTTACCAATATTCTCATCCATAGAAATTTGCATAGCTCCATATAATTTTTGAGCTTCTGTTGGCAAATGCTCCACTTGTTTTTTATGTGCTGTTTTTGCATGCAATGGTGTATGAGGTGCATTAAATGCCACATACATAAAGAATGGATTGTCGTTATTTCGATCAATGTATTCTGCGGCTTGCCTTCCTATTCTATCTGTAAGATACTCGCCCCCAACATCTTCCGCAGCCCATAAAGCACGACTCTTCTCATGCTGGGATGGTACTCCATCAACTCCTTTATAATCTCCGTTTTTGTCTTTAAAATAATCACCAACAAAGTGCATTACAGAATACGATTCGTCAAAAGTTGTATTGGGATATCCCATCAAATTCCATTTACCCAACATCACCGAATTATATCCCGCTCTTTCGAGCGGTTCTGAAATAATTTCAATTGGTTTACGAATACGTGATTCTTCTTCGTTTTCAACAATCCCATATTGGGATAAATTTAAAGTTGCATCTACGTTCCAACGCACACCAAATTTCTGCTGATATACACCTGTTAACACGCCATATCTAGCAGGTGCACATAAAGGAGCAGAAACATATCCATCAGTAAATCGAACTCCTTCATTTGCCAATCGGTCTATGTTTGGTGTGGGCACAAGATTAGTATCTCCATAACAACCAGCATCTCCATACCCCATGTCATCAGCCAAAATAAAAATGATATTGGGAGGATTATTACTTGTTTTTCTCTTTTTTTCCTTTTTACAACTCGTAGAAATTGTAGCAAAAAATAAAATAAGGAGTACTGTTTTAACTATTTCGTTCATATTTTATTTTGGTAGTATTAATACTTGATTGAATTCTTTATTATGATTGATTTGTTAATTGTTTCATTAAAATTCTATTAACAAAAAGCATTTAAATTATTTACGTTTTAGAACTATTTTATCTAAAATCAAGGTTTGTTGCTTAGATCCGAGATCAAATTCAAATCGAATATCCATAGCAGTTTCTTCTGTATGCGTGTACAACATTGTGAAGGTTTGAACAGTATTGCTAATAGTTTGCGCTTCACTTTGATAAAACACCGTACTTAAATTATTTACATCTTTCAACGCAACTTTAATTTCACCAACACCACTTGAAGTTTTAGCCATAAAACTAATTTCATACGTTTCGCCTTTTAATAAATGTAAAAGTGTTCGACCTGGTGCTAGTGGCTCACCATTTATAACGTCTGTAATTGTTTGTTGATACATTTTGTAATCCCCGGTATTCGGAACGGTTAATTTTAAGGAGTTACTTCCACTTAAGGCTCCATTGCCTACATGAGCTTTTGTTACTTTACTAGAAGTAAGGTTCCAAGTACCGGAATTCCATGTAAATTCAGAATCTATCAATTGGTTTGTTCCTGGAAAACCTGGAGATGTTACTCCAGTTAAAGTATTTAACACGACTTGATTCCATCCTAGTTCAGAATCAAAAATCCCAAAATGCCTTTGATTGTTTTGAATTCCTGTGTACCACATCGATCCAAAATTTTGTTCATCAAAACGCAGCTTATAATAATCTAACCACTGTGGAAAATCAGCTGAATTGGTACGACTTTCAAATATCCATGCCCCCCATTCGGTTACTACAACTGGCTTGTTTGTACTATGCTTTTCTTGCCATTCAACGGCTTTATTGATATGTTTGTCAATAGCCCTTCTCCAATTACCACTTAGACTAGCTGTCCACATGGCAAAATTAACCCCATCTTCATGCCGAGGTGCATAAAAATGAATCGCTACCCCAACATTAGGATCTTCAAAAAATCCGGTTCCATTTTCCAATGTATAATCCAAATGGGTATCATTCACATAACCATCCATTTGATCAGCATCATTATGCCCTCCAGAACTCACAAGAACAGGTCTGTCTTCATCTTCCGCTCTAATTAATTTTATAGCTGTATTATAAAGTTTCATAACATCCGCATTTCTGGTTTCTGGGAACCCAATTCCTGCTGGCTCATTTAAAATTTCAAATACTACTTGATTCGAAAATTTACCTGACCATTTTTGTGCTATATTTTTCCAGAAGTTTCCAATTTCGGCACATGCCGTATCAATATTTTTAGAGTTCCATTGGTAATGCCCCCAAAGGCATACAACAACTGCTAAATCATAATCTAAGGCATCTTGAATTCTGACTTCATATTCTGCCAAATTACTTGAATACGGCATAAAAATTCTTACCGATTCAAAACCTGCTTGTTTAATAGCTTGCATATGTCCACGCTCGTGCTGTACCTTAACCCAAGGGCCACCTTGTGGCATACTCACATCTTGATTTACACCTTTTTTTAATTTTTCAAAGACTGCAGCGTATGTGATCCCATCATCAATAAGTTCATCTGTAGTAATGTTTTCTTCTCCATTTTCTAAATTTGAACTACTACAATAAGTAAAAAATGAGAAAAAAAATAAGCTTGTTACCAAATATGAAAAATAACTAAAATTTGCTTGTTTTGCTTTAATAATTACTAAGGGTTTAATAAAAGTAATTTGAGTAAAATCATATCGTACTCAAATTACTTTTTTTAATTTTAAAATTTATTTCTTAATTACTTTTCTTACTAAAATTTGATTATTTGAAAGTTCTACTTTTACAAAGTAAACTCCAGGCGTTAGGGACTGGATATTAATATTTTGTTGATCTCTTACTTCTTGAACCATTTGCCCAGTAACATTACTAATTTGAATATTTTTAATACCATTGTTGTTATCAAAATTCAATATACCATTTGTTGGGTTTGGATACATCTCAATAGCATTCAATTCAAAATCGTCAACAGAAAGTGCAGCGACATCAGTCACTGAAAAATCATCAAAAAAATAGGATCCCAATTTGCCTCCTACCCATAGTTGCATAACAAGTTGAGTAACTCCAGAAGGTACAGTAATTGTAAATATTACATCTTCATACGTATCTTCTATTAATGAATCATACCATTGCTCTCTATTACCGCCGTTGTGTCCAGCTGGAACAAGGTTTGTTCCGCCAGGCTCTCCGACAAAAAGTTGTACTTTAAAAGCAACAGCACCAACAGCTGTCCATAATCTCTTCGTTTTAAAAGCTATTTCCAAATCTTTATTGGAAAAGTCAGTAGTGTTAAGCGTAGTCTCAAGGTATAATTCCCATATTCCCTGGGCATCTGTAACCTCTACCAATCCAACGTGATCTCCAGAAAATGCCTCTGCTTTTCCGCCATCTGTGAAAGTTGCTACACCCTTGTTTTGAACTAATGTCCAACCTGTATCAAAAGTGCTTGCCTCAAAACCCGGGTTTGTAAGTACAGTGCTTGTCACATCTGCTTGTGCAAAAGCACCAAATTGAAATGAAATTAATAAAATAAGTGTAGAAATTTTTTTCATAATAAAAAGTTTAATAGTTAGTAATTGCAATTGATTTATAAAATGCACTCAAACTTTAAGATTAGAGTACATAATGTATAACATAACGCTATCAAATTTAAAAGCATCCATTTCTTTGGAGGTATAATCTCCGTCTTTTAAGGTTTGTAATTTGCTTTTTTATATGAAGTTCAATCCTTTAATTATAAAATAGTATTTCTCATAAAGTTTATGAATAATTACAAAACTAGTTAACGGTAAAATCATCAACTCAACATAATTGGTGTTTAGTGGCTAATTAAAGGTTAATGATTAGGTGCTAAATCTTCAGTTATTTTTAAACCAGGTTTGAGTTTTAGCATGATCAATTAAAATATCATCTAAACCATTAGCATTAACACATATTATATTGTTCACACCATGTTCTATTGCGCCTGTTTTAACAGAATATGTCAATTTATAGAAAAATCTAATTCTGGAATAGAATTTTTTAAAATCAAATGATGAATCAATTGTTTGTTAGTTATCACAACTTTAGCTGCACAATCTTCATGAGCAGCGGCTGTTTTTCACGCATCACTATAACTTTCTATGGCATCAACTTTGAGTTCTTATTTGCATCCCTTATGAATTCCTTATTTAAAATATACGTTTTCAATTAGAAAACTTGTAAGGTCAACTTGCGAAAAAACAGCTACTGGCACTACTACAAAAGCCAAAAGTATTCCCGTTTTTTTATTAAATCATATTTTTCTATTAATCGCACTACTTTTTTATAACTTTTTCAACAAAGCTTTCATTATTAGGCAAACCAATTCTAATAATATAAATTCCAGAAGCTAACGATTTCATGTTTATAGAACTCTGATTTTTAACAGTTTTCAGTATTTCCCCTGTAATATCCATCACCTCAATATATTTAATTTCTTTTATAGATTCAAAATTCAAAACCCCATTTGTCGGGTTTGGATACATGTTGATATTCTTTTTTGAAAATTCATAAGTAGAAAGATTATCACTTTGACGTTTTAAGCTAACCTTATCCAGAATCAATGTTTGTGCTTTAGAACCAATATCAAATTCGAAGCGTACATCCATTGCTGTTGGATTTGTATGCGTATAGCTTAGTGCATAGGTGTCAGTAGTTGTTGATATATTAACGGCATCACTTTTATAATAAACTATTCCTAAATTGTTAGCGTCTTTCATCAATATTTTCAACTCACCATTACTACTTTCTGCTTTTGCCATAAAGCTTATTTGGTAGGTTTCATTTTGTATTAAATGAATTAATGTTCTACCCGGTGCTTGTCCAGGATCTTCTGAGTGGGTAAGAGTACGCTGATACACTTGACAATTTGTAGGACTACTAACAGCAAGTTTCAAAGAATGACTACCGCTTAACGCACTAGTTCCACCAACAAAACTCTTTGTAACACCAGTGTTTGAAGTCAGTTTCCATGTATTACTACCCCAACTTAAAAACTCTGAATCAATCAGTTGAGATGTACTTGGAATAATAGGGTTTGTAACACCAGTAAGTCTATCAAGCACCACTTGGTTCCATCCTAGTTCTGAATCAAAAATACTGAATGCTCTTTGGTTGTTTTGTACTCCCGTATACCACATTGAACCAAAACCATGTTCCTCAAATTTATCCATATGATAATCTAACCAATCTAATAAATCAGTTGAATTGTTACGAGATTCAAAGAGCCAGCATCCCCATTCTGTAACTACAACTGGCATAGTTGTATTATACATATTTTGCCAATTAACTGCATGATTTAATTGAAAATCAATAGTGGCTTCCCATCCTGTATTTAATTGAGAAGCTGTATAAAAAGCCCAGTTGTTACCATCTGAACCATTTGGCCTATAAAAATGGATGGCTACTCCCATATTTTGATCATCGAAAAAACTAGTTCCATCAGCTAATTCGTAATCTAAATAAGTTTCTGTTACCCAAGGATCAATATATTCAGAATCATTATGCCCTGGCATTCCTACTAAAATAGGTCTATCTGAGTCTATAGCACGAATAGCAGGTATTGCTGAATTGAAAAGTGCCATAATGTCTGGATAAGTAGACACATTTACAAATCCGATGCCCTCAGGTTCATTCAAGAGTTCAAATACTACATCATTAGAAAACTTGGTTTTCCATGCTTGCGTAATTTGTTCCCAGCGTGTTGTAAATTGAGTAATACCAGTACTAATATTACCAGCCCATGTTTTGGAACCCCACATACAAACAACCACAGCCAAATCATAGTCTAGGGCATCTTGAATTCTGGTTTCAAACTTTGTATAATCTGCATTATATGGTAAAAAAATCCGAACCGATTCAAAACCAGCATTGGCAATGGCTTCCATATGGGCTCGCTCATGTTGTAGTTTTTGAAAGGTTCCTGAAAAAGGTAGGCCCGAGTCTTGATTTACCCCTTTTTTTAACTTTTCAAATGCCGCGGCAAACTGAAAAGCATTTTCCAATACAATACCTGTTTCATCTGTTATAATACCATCTTTATCATCTGCAGTTACTTCAATTAATAATTTAGCACCAACATCTTCTGCCACTATGGAATAACCACTTTGTGTTGCTCCACTAATTGCTGCGCCGTTTCTTTTCCACTGATAATTAAGCTCTGTACTATTTGCATCGCTTACCGTAGCCGTAAGGTTTTCTCCTAGAACAACATCTCCACTAATTGCCACCTTACCAGTAAGAAGGTTGTTGTTTTCTGCTTCTCCTGTTACCTTAAAATCATCAAAAAAATAGGATCCCAATTTGCCTCCTACCCATAGTTGCATAACAAGTTGAGTAACTCCAGAAGGTACAGTAATTGTAAATATTACATCTTCATACGTATCTTCTATTAATGAATCATACCATTGCTCTCTATTACCGCCGTTGTGTCCAGCTGGAACAAGGTTTGTTCCGCCAGGCTCTCCGACAAAAAGTTGTACTTTAAAAGCAACAGCACCAACAGCTGTCCATAATCTCTTCGTTTTAAAAGCTATTTCCAAATCTTTATTGGAAAAGCCAGTAGTGTTGAGCGTTCTCTCAAGGTATAATTGCCATATTCCCTGAGCATCTGTAACCTCTACCAATCCAACGTGATCTCCAGAAAATGCCTCTGCTGTTCCACCATCTGTGAAAGTTGCTGTTCCCTTGTTTTGAACTAATGTCCAACCTGTATCAAAAGGGCTTGCCTCAAAACCCGGGTTTGTAAGTACACTGCTGGTAACATCTGCTTGTGCAAAAGCACCAAATTGAAATGCAATTAATAAAATAAGTGTAGAAATTTTTTTCATAATAATTAATTTTAAAAATTGAATTCCCAAATTTAATCGTATATGATTTTATAGAGGTTGTATTTAAGTCTTTTATAGGCTATAGATTGCTTTTTATAACTCAAAAAAAAACGCTAAGATTCTAAAATGGAAAAAGCATCATGTTTAGGTTTGTAACCAAGAACTGACTCAGCTTTAGATATGTCTAATAATTTTTCACGGTTATCGGACAAAGCATTGAATACTCCAAAATTTAAATGATTCGGTGCTTCAATTGCAAGATGCACTATTTGCGCAAAATCCTCAACACTTAAATACACTTTTTTTGCATACAATGAATCCATTGGCGGATTCATTAATAATGTTTTGGATTCTGAAAAAGGCAGTGTCCATCCCATTCTAAAACAAAAGCAAGCCATCTTATAATATTCACTATAATATCTAGCCAAAGCTTCTCCAAAAGCTTTTGAGCTCCCGTATAAACTTGAAGGACTTATAACATTATCTGAAAGCAGCTCAGTATCTTGTCCATTCGAAACATTTACACTGCTTGCAAATAAAACCTTTTTCACACCTGCTGTACGAGCCGCTTCAAAAGCATTATATGCCCCTCGAATATTAGGCCCTATTAAATCTTCAAAACCCGCATCAGGTTCACGCTGTCCTGCTAAGTGAATTAATACATCAACACCTTTTAATGCGTTCTTAAAAACATCTAAATCAATAATATCAATAGGAATAAATGGGTGTCTCCACCCTTCCGGTTTTCTACGGCTCGATGATAACACATCGTACCCTAATTTATCTAAAATGCCACAAAGTGATTTTCCTACATCCCCCGTTGCACCTGTAATCATTACTTTTTTACTCATCTTTCTATATTATTCTCTAACAAAAACCACTTTATCTAAATAGACCACTTGTTCGTTTCCTCCAAAATCGAAAGCCAATCGAACATCCATCACTGTCTCTGAATTATGGGTATAAACTACTTCATGGATTGTTGGATTATCATTTAATTCTATCCATTTACCTTCATTATGTGAACTGTCATAAATGGTTCTTGAGTCTATTACATCGTTTAATATAATTTTCAATTTTCCTGAACCGTTTTCTACAGCCCCAATAAAACTGATTTTATAAGTTTCTCCTTGTTTTAAATGCAATAGGCTTCTACCCTCAACTCCTTTATACCCCTTTTTTCCTTTGTAAGTTTGCAAATAAAACTGGCCTTCTTCATTTTCTGGCACCGTGATTTTGGCCATACTGTTACCACTAAAAGCCTTATTACCAAATTCATTTTCTTTAATGATTTTTTCAGAAGATAATTTCCAAGCGAATCCAAACTTAAAAAACTCACCATTCACTACTTGGTTTATTTTTGGAAATGATCTGGGTTTTGCTCCTGTAAGTTTATCCAAGGCAAATTGATTCCAACCAAATTCAGAGTTTAACAAGCCAAATGTTCGTTGGTTGTTCTGAATACCAGTATACCACATATTACCAATATTGTGTTTTTTAAACAAATACATATGATGGTCGATCCATTTCCCTAGTTCTTCTTTATTGCGTTCTGGGAACAACCAGCATCCCCATTCTGTAGTTATAATTGGTATATCTACACCTATTTTAGCTCTCCAGTCCACTGCATACATAATTTGCTCAGTAATCGGGCTTTTCCATTTTTCTTCATCATCACCTAGTGATTCCGTATAAAAAGCAAAGTTAATTCCATCTACTTGTTTCGGATTGTAAAAATGAATGGCCACACCAATGTTTGGATCATCGTAAAAACTTTTACCATCAAAATTATAAGTCAGGTATTTTTCGTTCACATACGGATCTAAAAATTCTGAATCATTATGTCCTCCCATACTTATTAGAATCGGGCGATCTGGATCTATATCTCTAATGGTCTGGACCGCCAGGTTGTATAACGACATGGCTTTTAGATGGTCTTCTTGACTTTTTTTATCAAATCCAATTCCAGAGGGCTCGTTTAAAATCTCAAAGACCAAATCATTCGGGTAATCTTTCCACGCCTCTGCCATAATCTGCCACCTTGAGACTAATTCTTTTTTACCTAATTCAATATCTTTTGCCCATTTATTATTTCCCCATAAACAAATTACTATTGCCAAGTCATTGGCTAATGCCTCTTCTATCTGATCTTTACTTTCTAGTCCTTTTTCAAAAATTCTAACCGACTCAAAACCTGCTTCCTTAACGGACTTGAAGAGCCCCACTTCATATTGAATCTTTGGCCAAACTCCTCTAGTTGGTATAGAAATATCAGCATTCACTCCTTTGTGTAATTTCTTAAATACTTCAGAATTATTTCGCTCTTTAAAAATTGCTTCCTGAGCTATTCCGAAAATTGAGAATCCAATTAAACATATTACAGAAAGTATACTTTTTATGCTTTGACTAATTCTTTTCATTGTTATTCTTTCTAAAATTTATTCGCCAATTCGTTTCACATATAAATAATACGCGCCTAGAATTCTTTTGCCTTGAACGTCGTCAAAAAAGGTAATGATAGAATTTTTACCTGCTTCTAAAGCAAATGTAAATCGGGCGGACTTGTCATTAGGGTATACTTTAGTACTTTTTTCTTGGTCTCCAATTTTAATTCTTGCACCTGCAATATTGAATGCCTTTCCTTTTGGTAATTTACCATCTGTTACTTGCGTAACATCAATTGCATCATTTAATCCATATCCAGATTCAATAGGCCAACGTCTCATTTCAAACTCATAGGTTCCTTGCCGATCAACCTCAACATGCCAATATCCACTTTTCTTATCTCCTTTTCTGACTTGCTTTTGTTGGTCAACAAAAATATTATACCAATCGCAGGCAGATAACATAATTGGGTTTTCTTTAGAAGAACCAATAGTAACACGGTGAATCGTATTGGCGTCTTCTTTTACATCTTCCCACCAATTGTCTAAATGCTCACTCATTTTAGCAACCACTTCTGGATACTGCCCCGCAATATCGATATCTTCATGCGGATCGCTAGAAATATTATACAATGTTTTGTCATTTAATAAACGCCACTTTTTCCAGAGAACTACGCCTCTTTCTTTAAAAGGTTTAGCCCAATTGTCTGGAATATCTTCATCGGGGAAATTTACACGTCCAGGAGTTTTTGTAAAATTCACCACCAACATTCTATCTTCTAATTTATCAACTTCACCTTTCATTAATGGCAACAAATCAACGCCATCAATTTGTTGTGGTAATTCCGTCACATCAATACAAGATGCCAAAGTTGGAAATAGATCTTGAACATGTGTCAGTTGATCAATCAATTTTGGTTTCCCTATGATAGATTCCGGACCTTTAATAAACAAAGGAACACGGTGACCTCCTTCGAACAACTCTTGCTTTCCTCCTTTCATACCGGCATTGTAGTAATGTCTTCCAAAAGAACTTCCGTTGTCCGTAAAAAACACTACAATGGTATTTTCTAAAACACCTTTGGTTTCCAAAAACTGCATCAACTTTCCAATATTTTCATCAATGTTCAATCCCATGGCTAAAAAAGTCACCAAAGCTTCATTAATATCATCACCATAATAAGGATTCAATGTTGCTTTAGATAATTTTTCCAATACTTCAGGATTTGAGTTCAAGGCTTCCCGTGCTGGTTTTCTATATTCATCACGCACGAAGGGTGGCCAATGAGCTGCATTCATGGGCAAGAAAGTAAAAAAGGGTTCTTTATCGTCAAGCTTCTTTTCCATCCAATCAATTGCTTCATCCGTAAAAACATCTGTACAATAGCCATAAAACTTTTCACGACTTCCATTATGATTGTAGAAATCGTCAAAATAATCGTTGTCCCAATAATCAGACACTCCATTTAAGTGAGAAGATGGAAACCAAATAGCTTCATCAAAACCTCGATCTTCAGGCCTGTGTGGGAAATTATCGCCCAAATGCCATTTCCCAAACAATCCAGTAGCATAACCAGCATCTTTAAACACATTTGCTATGGTTTTCAAATCTGGATCCATTAAACTTCGCCCACTACTTACATTTATCGCTCCATTGCGCATCGCATCTTGGCCTGTCATTAACTGACTCCTAGTAGGGGTACACATTGGAGCTACGTGAAAATCTGTAAATCGAGTAGCACTATACCCTAATTTATCAATATTAGTTGTTTTAATTAGTGGATTTCCATTAATAGAGAAATCGCCATAGCCCTGATCATCTGTTAAAATGACAATCACATTTGGCTTTTGTGCAAATAGATTAAAGGTTGCAAACAATACAAATACCAAAAGGCATATAATGGTTCTTATTTTCTTTAGCATATTTTAGTTATTTCTTGTCTTAAATTGATTGATATCTTTAAACTTATTCTTATAATTCAGTCGGTAATTTTGAGTTTTAAGCGGATTGAAATTTGAGTTTGGAGTTGGCTCTGTAGCGTTTACCTTTTTTCTCCATGCATAGACTTTATCTCTCAACTCCTGGGCCTTTACTGGGTATTGAGTAGCCATATCATTATGCTCACCTCTATCTTCTTTTAGATTATACAATTCAAAGCGACTTTCTTCATAGAACTGTATTAGTTTCCAATCTCCAGATCGAATTGCTGAAGCCGGTTCAAAGCCTCCTTCATAATGTGGATAATGCCAAAAAAAATCTTCTTTGGCATAAGTACCACCTTCTAAGACAGGTAGAAAACTAACCCCATCCAAATGTTTTTCTGGTGCTTGTGGCAAACCTGCTAAATCTAAAATAGTTGGAAAAAAATCTGTACTTGTAACAGGGACGTTAGTTACTATACCAGCCTTGATTTTATTTGGCCAACTTACAATCATTGGAACTCGAATTCCTCCTTCGTATAAGAAGCATTTTCCAGCACGTAGTGGTTCGTTAGAAGTTACTTCACTTGCTCCACCGTTATCGGACAGAAAAATAACCACAGTGTTTTTATCTTGCTCTGTTTCTTCCAAACTTGTTAACACATCTCCTACAGCAGTATCCATAGCCTCTATCATTGCCGCATAAACAGGATTGTTTTGCTTTTTATCAAAGCGGATCCAACGCTCTTGGCGCCAATCACTTTCTTGTTTTTCTTTGTCTTCATACTTTTTTATCAAGTCTTCTCTTCCAATCCATGGGCTATGCACTGAATAAAAAGACAGGTAGGTAAAGAATGGCTTATCGTGATCTCTTTCTAAAAACTTTATGGCCTCTTTTGCTAATCTATCCGGCAAATGTTCTCCCTTTGGCCCATCCGGAAGGCGGGGGTTGTTATAAGGAGAAAAAAACTTATCACCCCCAATTGGAGCTCCCCATGAGCAACCTGCAATATTGGTTTGAAATCCCTGGTGCTCTGGCCAAAATTTTTCTGGTTTCCCTAAGTGCCATTTTCCAATAAAATAGGTTTCATACCCTTCCTCATTCAAGATTTCAGGAAGGGTTACTTCTTGTAGTGGCAAGGCCTCCTCATATGAAGCACTTCTTAAAATTGTATTCCATGTATATTTTTCAGGTTGAGGTGCTCCTATCCAATTGGTTAATTGCAAACGTGCAGGATGTTTTCCTGTCATGATGCTTGCTCTTGTTGGGCTACACATTGCTGAGGCTACATAGCCATTGGTAAATGTCATTCCTCTTGCTGCTAATTTGTCGATGTTCGGAGTTTCAAAAAAACTACTTCCGTTTATGCCCACATCAGCCCATCCTAGATCATCAACCAGGATGAATAAAAAATTAGGACGTTCATTTTGTGAAGTGATTGCAGTTCCTGATGCTAACAATGTTGCCAACATAAATAATTGAACATTCTTTATCATTTTGATCTTGTATTTTATTTATTTATCAAATTCTTAAACTCCTTCTATGCTAAAAAACGTTTGGTCTTCAAATCATTTTGAATTCCTTTCGCATCTGCTGATTTTCCACTACCTTGTTGGTCCCATGGATGATGTTTCCATGGTTTTGCCTTTGTGCCAGCATTGTTGTCGTTTCCACTGGAAAAATCAATATACTTATGCGACTTCCCTTACTCATAGTAAAACGTTTCCGGTTCCCAACGAAAATCTGAAATAGATTTTGTATTTCCGATGAAATAGCGTCCAAACAGAGCGGTCAATACTAACAATTGAAATGACTTTTTCATTAAAAAATTGTATTTAACAAGTGTACCTTAATCAAAAAAATCTTGATCTTCTGGCCTTAAGTATTTTTTTGTTTTTTCTTCATTTAGTGTTGCCCCAATTCCAGGAGCATCCCACACCTTAATATGTCCGTCAACCACCAACTGATCTGGTAAGCAATCAACAATGTCAAACCACCATTCTGTCGGAGGTTTGCAGTATTCAAAGGCTATTAAGTTTTCTGGCATGGTTGCACAAACTTGCGTCATGGCCGCCATTCCAAGCACTCCATTGAATACCCCATGAGGTGCAATTTGAACTCCGTATAAATCAGCAAATTCTGCTACCCATTTTAATTCGGCAAGTCCACCAACATCCATAGGATCTGGGCCGATTACTCGAACTGCTCTACTAGCTATCAATTCACGAAATCCGTTTCTTAAGTATATCTGTTCACCTGTATGAATAGGAGTTGTTGTGGCTTGTGTTAGTTCTTTGTATTCCGCAACGCCAACATGATTACTGCGATCACCGGTTAACATATCTTCTAGCCAAAGAATTGGTAATCGCTCCAATTCTTTAGCAAACCTAACGGCATCCGACAAAGCCCAACCCGGGCCACAATCCAGAGCTAATTGCGCCTTACCATCCAAGGCTGTAACCATGGCTTCAACACATTTTACGCAATGTTGAAAGCCTTCTTCTGTTAGAAGCCCTTTGTTTAAATGTGGAGGTCCTGGTCTTGGTTCTCCCATAAAAAAATTAGGTACCTCAAACGGCATTGGAGAATGAAAGCCAACACCATATTTTATGATTGAAAATCCTTCTGAATCATTGGTGGCTTCTTTTAGATGCTGGGTGATTTCCTCAGGTGTAGTTTTATATGTCGTATGTAAATCGTTTTTTGATCCACTCACATATACACGAACTTGATCTCTTATTTTACCTCCGAGAAGGCGATACAATGGAAGTCCGGCAGACTTACCCGCCAAATCCCAAAGCGCCATTTCAACTCCACTTACGGCGCTACCCCATGGTTTAAAACCACCCATGTTTCTAATTTTTAACATCACACGTTCCACATCTCGAGGATCCTCACCTACGATATGTTCTTTTAGAAGAAGTACTTGTGGTTTAATATAAGGCTTAAACCATTCTATTTGACCATAACCACTCAAACCAGAATCAGTAGCAATCCGTATTGTGGGTTGCCCACCAATTATGGCACATTTTAAATCCGTTATTTTCATATCCTCAAAATTTTATAACTCCTTATTTTATTATACAAGTACTTATTTCAAAAAGTAAGCTTTCTGTAATTTACAAGACATAACATGATCAACCAAATTCTTTAATGGAACTGTTGCTAATCCAATGGCTGTATCACAACATCCGTAGTATATATGAAGTAATCCATCAACATCTACAGCTCCCGTTGGAAAAACGACATTGGGAATATAATGCCCAACCTTTTCATAGTAATGTTCAGGCTCCATCAGTGGCGTTTCGCAACGCGCAATTACTTTAGTTGGATTTTTAATATCTAACATCATGGCACTCATACGATAGCAAACACGATTTAATTCTAAGTTTTCATTTTCAACCCCGTGGTAAGTTGTAAGCCAGCCATGTTCCGTTCTTATTGGAGGAGTTGAACCACCAATACGATTTCCTTCCCATTCATATGCAGGCATGATAATCGTTTCTGGATCTGACCACGTTTTTAAATCATCAGAATAACTGATTTTAATCCCTGGGTTTTCCTTAAATTTAACAGCTGTATCTACAAATCCACTTGGACGACGCAATAAGGCATACTTTCCATTTATTTTTTCTGGAAACAAGATATTATTTCTATCATCTATTTCGCCGTGAGTAATAAAGGATACAAACTCCCAATTAATCATATCTTTTGAACGAAGAATTCCAGAGCGACTTTGATTATCCTTAGTTTCTCCACTAAAACCAGGGTAGTCATGCTGAAAAGACATTGGAACGCCAACTCCCGTGGTATTTGTATCATACGAAAAAGGACGTAACGCAAAAGTCAATAGATAATCATCTTCAATTTTTACAATACGCGGATCTTGAATACTACCATATTTAAACCCTACCAATTCCGCTGTAATAGCAGGCTCATCTGAAGTATGTTCCCAATTTATTCCATCTGTACTTTCTAATTTCCCAAGAAAACATTGAAAAGGATGCAGGCTACCTGCTGCTCTTTCGAACATCGTAAACTTCCCATTCTCATAAATTACTGCAGGATTCATTGTTGCTGCCATTCTCCATGGTAATTCACCTGGGCGAACCACTGGATTATGATCACATTTTTTTATATTTAGTTTCATTTTTATTAACGTATTTGAATTAAGACCCAACATTTTATTAGTCTATTATAAATTTATTCTTCAATTTTATATTTGTAATTCATAGCAGAAGGTGCTTTAAATTTTGATTTAACTTCAACAAACCCTCTTTTTTCAATTGACTTTAAGATTGCAGCTATTGTGTCAATTACGTGTGCTGCCTGACTCGCACTTGAACGCAGATCACGACCTTCAATTATTGCTTGAGCCATATCTTGAACGCCTCTTGAAAACTCCATGTATTTTTCTGCTCCAACTCCATTGTGTATTACTTTTTTGTATGGTTTAGCATATTCTCCAAATTCAACCGGAGCATGGAAATTTTGGAAATCTCCTAATTTTAAACGGCCATCATCTCCATGAAACTCTATAGAACCACCTTGATATGACATTTTTGCATAGAAGTTTGCTGATAAACGACATGTTACACCGCTTTCCAGTTCCACTACCGCCAAATAATAGTCTGGTGTTGTAATTGAAAAAGGTTCTCCGTTCATAGTTACATGATCTTTCTTAAGTACATTACTATACCCTAACACACGTTTAACAGGTCCAAAAAAAGCAGTTAACAATGTCAATGGATATACCCCAACGTCCCAGATGACTCCCAAATCATAAAAAGGTCCTGGATTAGGGTGCCAATCTTCGATTAAACCATGGTTCACTTCTGCATAAGCCAATCGAACCTCTCCAAGTTTACCACTTTGAATTACACTCCAAGCCGCATCTTGTGCTTCACCCATAAAAGTAACTGGGGAACTGCTCAAGAGAAGTCCTTTTTCTTCTGCTAGTTTTACAAGACTCCAGCTTTCTTCGCTTGTCATTGAGATTGGTTTTTCGGTATGAACATTTTTACCTGCTTCAAGACACTTTCGAATAACTTCTGCATGTACCTGGAAAATTGTAAGGTTAACTACTATTTCCACTTCTGAGTCATCAAGTACTTCGTCAAGACTAGCATATACTTTACCACCATATTTATATACGCATTCTTCGGAACGACTTGCGTCGATATCATTAAAACCTAAAAGTTTTAATTCAGGATATTTTAACATGTTTTCAGCGTAACTAGTTGATATATTTCCACAACCAACAATAGCTGCACCAATTTGTTTTTTTTCTTCACTCATTTTTTCTCTTTATTAATATAAACTATCCGTTATTAATTATGTTAAGGGCGCTCCCCTATTAGCTTTATCTCATCTAAAATAACTTCACTATGCCGCTCACTAAAAATGATAGAGAACCGCGCGTTCTCCACAGATTCAGTTTTATGGGTATAGGTAAACTCATATTTGGTTAATTCGGTATCGATTTCTACTTGATCAGATGTATACAACACCTTTTTATTTTCTGGTACTACGCCTAATTGCACTCTCAATTTTGTTTTATTAACTGGAGTTTTTGCGTAGAATGAAATATTGTAAGTGCTCCCTTCACGTAACTGAATCATATAAAAACCTTCAGAATAAAAACGCCAATCTGGCTGAGTTTGTTGATAAATCACAGGCTTTTCTGGCCAAACAAACATGACCATGCATTTTAAGGATCCAGAACCATTAACCCCCTCACCTTCTATATGATTCAATGTTACTTGCCCATTAGAAAACCAATGTTCACGATCCATAGTAAACTCAGAATTGTTTATTTGGCTAGTTGGCAAATGCATAATTTTTGGTGCTTCTCCAGTCAAAGCTTCCACGATATCGGCTGTTTTTTCAAAGCCATATTCTGAGGTGTATAAAGAAAATGTCCAAGCATTGTTAAATACGCCGGTGTAATACATCCAATCTATATCTCTTTTTTTACACTCATCTTTCATAAACTTGATAAACTTTAACAACTCTTGTCTATCATTAGTTAACTTAGAACCCCATTCGCTCATCACTACTTTTTTCATGTGTATTTTTCCCCATTCATACCCCCATTCTAAGGCTTCTAAAATTTCTTCTTTCCATTTTGGGTTCGCCTCTTTAATAGGCTTTGTCACAAAACTGTGTGTCCAATGCTGCGGTCTATAATTATGAAATATTCCCCAAATATTTTCATCTTCTACAAAACCAGTTCCATCAGGTAACTTGTATGTTAAATACTCTGGAGTAACATATTTCAACAACATATCAGCATGGTTGTTATGTGTACCTCCAATAGCTATTACACGCTTTGGACTGGTAGCTCTGATAGCAACAATAGCTTCACCCAACCACTGCATAACTTCTACATCATATTTATGTTCGTTTGGGTGCCCTGCCATTTTTGGTTCATTCATAATTTCAAATACCAATTCTTTGGGATACATCTGATACAATTCCGCAAAACTATTCCAATATGCTACAAAAGATTCCTTTCCTTTAGTTCTCCCTGTAAAACCAGTAATTACAACTGTCAATCCTCTTTTAATAGCGCCATCTATAGCTTCTCTATACGACATCGGGTCTACACCTTGCTTTACAAAAAAGCGTACAGATTCGAATCCTGCTGCTTTAAACACATCGTAATATGCTGGGTCGTATCCAATTTTATTTACTTCAGTTGTAGAAAAATCAAGATTAATTCCTTCGCCTATCAACGGCCAATGTTCTTGAGCTGTAGCCTCTAATTTAGAAAACAAACAAAGACTTAATAGAACGCCTATTCGATATAAATTTGTTATACAATTCATAAAATAGTTGGTTTATTTTTTAAATATTTAGCGTACTCTGGTCTTGTACCTCTAAACTTTATATCGTCTAAAATAATCTCACTGTGGCGATCTGAAAAAATGAATGACAATCGCACATCTTCTTCACTACCGGCGGTATGCGTGTATGTAAATTGGTATTTGGTTAACTCTGTATTGATTTCAATTATATCAGAATCCCATAAAATGACTTCATTATCAGGAGCTAATCCTAATTGCACACCTATTTTCGTTCTATAACCCGTAGTTTTTGCATAGAACGAGATATCATAGGTATTTCCTTTACGTAATTGTAACATGCCTTCTTTAACCGGAAATTTCCAATTGGAAGGGGTTTGTTGGTAAATGTAAGGGGAATTCGGCTTAGTAAAAGCCACGTTACATCGCATAGCGCGAGAACCTTTTACTCCTTGTCCATCAACAGAAGTTATGTTTACTTGTTCACTAGAATACCAGTGATCTACATCCATTTCAAAACTTGAATTATTTATTTGTGAAGTTGGAGGAACAACCGTTGGGCTAATACCCGTTAAAATTTCTACCAAATCAGCCGTTTCGTCCCATCCTTTTTCAGAAGAAAACAAGGCAAAATCCCATGAATTGTTAAAAACCCCACAATATTGCATCCATTCAATATCTCTATTCTTAGTTTCTTTAACAATAAAGTTAAAATACTTTTTCAAGTCTTTATGGTCATTATACATACGTGTGCCCCACTCTGTAAGAATTACTTTTTTATTTTGTTTTTTTGTCCAGCTAACAACTTGATCTAAGTTCTTAACAACTTCCTTTCTCCAATCTGGATTCACTTGGTTTAGGGTTACTGGTCTACCACTGTGTGACCATCCCGAAGGAACATAAAGGTGAAACACTCCCCAAATATTTTTGTCTTCATCAAAACCAGAACCATCTGGTAGTTTATAATCCAAATACTTAGAACTCACATATTTTATATAACGTACATTGTTATGCCCCAATCCTCCAATAGCTAGAATTCGGGTTGGACTGGTGGCTCTAATAGCTACAACTGCTTCTCCAATCCAATCCATAACAACTTTTGCTTCTTCATCAGTCCATGGGTGTTTGTATCCTGCAACACTAAGTTTTTCTGCATTGGGGTGTCCTGCCATTTCAGGCTCATTCATGAGTTCGAAAATCAATTCTTTTGGATACATTTTATAAAACTCTGCGTAGTCTTTCCAGAACTTTATAAATTTTTCTTTGCCATTTGTCTTTGCCGAAAATGCAACTAACACAACCGTTTGCCCTCTTTCTAATGCATTGTCTACAGCTTGTTTATAGACTATTGGGTCCTGACCATGCTTTACAAAATAGCGAACACTTTTAAAACCAGCTTCATCGAATGCCTCAACAAATCCAGAATCATATCCTGTTTTATTTACTTCTGTTGTTGAAAAATCGAGATTTACCCCTGGGGTAATTAGCGGCCAATCTTCTTGGCCCTGCATATTAAAACTTGCTATTAAAAACCAGCTTGCTATCAAAAATATTATCCTTTTATTCATTTTATTAGTTTTTTAAATTTTAATTGGTTAGTTGTTGTCAATCTTTAAAAAGTGAATACAAACGGGTTGTGTCACTTCTACATTTTCATTGATAGAACTTAAAATACCTGAATCTTGATCAATTTTAAACGTGACTATATTGTTACTATCTTTATTAGCAACGAGTAAAAAATTACCGGTTGGATCTATGCTAAAATTTCTAGGGTGTTTACCAAATGTTGATTGGTGTCCTAAGACCTCTAATACTCCATTCTCTTGATTTATTGCACATAAAACAAGGCTATCCTGGCCTCTATTCGAGGCATATAAAAATTTTCCACTGGGATGCACATGAATATCTGCCGCAATACTATCTCCTTTAAAATCACTTGGCAATGAAGAAATAATATTTACCTGTTCTAGAACTCCAGAATCATTATGGTATTTAAATGATTGAATAGTATTTCCTAATTCATTTAACAAAAACATGAATTGTCCATTTGGATGAAACTCCATATGACGTGGCCCTTGACCCAATTCTGTATTAATCACCCCATTTTTATGAGACATCAATTTTCCCTGGGCAGTCAGGCTATAACTCAACACCATATCCTTTCCTAAATCTGCCACCAAGGCATACTTATTATCAGGTGTGAATATAACCGAATGCGCATGGGGTCCTTCTTGCCTTTCTGTATTTCCTTTTGAACCACCGTAATGTTGCGCCACATCGTTTAAATCACCAATCTTTCCATTTTCTTTAATTGGGTAGACCACAATATTCCCCCCCATATAATTAGAAACTGCCAATTGTTTTTCTAATGTATCCAATGCAACATGACATGGATATGCACCCTGAGTAGATTGCGAATTAATAAAAGTTAATGCTCCTGTTTCTTTATTTATATGATACGTGTTTACACTCCCTCCATATGTTCCATTTACATCGGCCACTTCGCTCACTGCAAATAAATTATTAGCACTAGAAGTTATAAACGTAGGATTGGTTAATGAAATGGCTTTGGCACACCTTGTTAACGACCCTGTATTTGAATCCAAACGAAACGGATAAATGCCTTTGCTTTTACTATCAATTGTATATGTTCCTACGTAAACTAACATATCTTTTGTTATTAATTTACTCCTCTACGTTTTTCTAATTCAGTTCGGAGCGCGTACATTTTATCTTCTGATAACGTATACTTAAAGATGCAATAGAAAGCAAATACAGCACCTATTACAGGAACAATTGCTAACAGATTAATAATTGCTTGCATGGAACCTTCAGGTTGATTTACGCCTAGGCTATTGTCAACACCAAGACCATCAATAATATAGCCATTAATTAATAAGGCAATTGCAAGTGCTAATTTCAAAAACCAAGAGAATATGGCTCCAAACATTCCTTCACGACGCGTTCCGGTTTTCATTTCATCATAGTCAACCACATCTGCGATCATAGATGGTACTAGAACAAAAAGTCCGGCAATTCCCACTGCAACTAGGAAACGAGGAATCAACACCAAATAGGGTAAATCCGGTACGTAACAGAAAAAGTTGGCAAGAGAACCTAAAACGAAGAATATAGGAGCGACTAAGCAAATAATACGTTTTCCATATCGTTTTGACAATACCGAAATTGGCCACAACATTAATACTGTAGCAATATGGTGTGATGCTTCAATCATGCCATTCCATTTACCAAATAGCGCTCCATCATCACCAAGAACATAATATCTTAAAGGATAGATGTAGGCAGTTGCTACGATGTTATAGGCAAATAGTGCTGTAAAAAAAGCAATAACTAGAAAGACAAAGGGTTTACACGCAAAGGTAAATTTGATACTTTTTAAAACATTAATCTTTTCTTGATTCTTAACATACGATTTAGTCTTCTCTTTCAAGGTTAAGGCAGGAATTAATCCTAAAATCATCATTAACAAACCAAATCCTAAACCAACCATTCGGATTCCTTGCTCTGGACCTGACCAAAAATTCGATAGAATTAATGTCATAAACCATGAAAACATAAATATTCCATTAAATGAATTCGCAAAGACACGCACATTCATTAAATTAGTTCTCTCGTGAGGGTCAGCAGACATCTCGTACCCTAACGCAAGAAGCGGCACCGAAAACAGCGTAAACGACGTGTAAAACAAAAGGGACAGTACTAAAAATGTAATAAAAAAAGTAGTGTCACTAAGCCCTGAGGGTATAAACCAAATTGCGATAAAAAATATGCCCGCCAATATTGCTCCTGTTCCTATAAATGGACGCCTACGACCAAATATGCTTCTAAAATTATCGGATATTGATCCCATTAAAGGATCAGTAACCGCATCCCATATTCGGGTAATAGCCAAAACAACCCCAATAAGCAATGGACTATAACCCAATTCCATATTAAAAATGGTCAACGCAAAGGCAACAAGCGTCCATTGAAAGGTCATTTCGGCAAACCATCCGCTTCCGTATAGTATCTTTTTCCCCAACGAAACTTTATCTTCTGGAGCAATAACATGCTTAGTATTTCCTTTGTCGTTCATATGCTGTTTAGTTATTGAAATGATTTTTGTATTATTCCCAGTCAATGACTACACCAAAATAATTTTCGTCTCTATTTTTAAGACCTTCATAAGCCTCTGGAGCTTCTTCTGGAGATACCACATGACTTAATAATGGCTCAATAACTAATTTACCTTCAGCGAAAAAGCGCAACAATTTTTCATTGTTTTGTTCAATAGAAATTTGACTGTCTTTAGTTTGTGATCTATAGCGTGGAAATTTCCACTCATGCGCTCCTTTAAATTGTATGTTAGTGTTTGCAATGTGAATAGCACGAAGTAAGGGCACTATATCTGCAGAGTACTCTCCACGAGGTGTCCCTAATAAAATGCATTCACCTCCAGGAGCAATTACATCAATCGCACTATCAATTACTGCTGGAACTCCTGTAGCGTCTACAAAGGCATGTACGCCTCGCCCATTTGTTAATTCTTTTAATTGACCAGAAACATTAGATTTACCATCTAAAACTGTTTCGATTCCACACTGTTTGGCACTTTCCATTTTTGAAGGACTTACATCGATACCTATAACATTACACCCTGCCAACTTGAACATTTGAGCCGCCAGATTACCAACCAAACCTAATCCACAAACTGCTACGGTATCGCCAATTTTTGTATCTGAAGTCATGACTGAAGTAATTGCAACCCCCCCCATTCTTGTAAAGACGGCTACTTTAGCATCTAGTCCTTCCGGAATCTTTAGCGCATAATTTTTTGCTAATGCTATTTTTTGATGTGGACCATGTGTAAAGATAAAATCACCTACTTGTATATCTTCTACAGCATCTCCTATTTCTAACACGGTTCCTACACTTCCGTACCCTGGAGTATAAGGTAAAGGAGCCCAAGACTCTAAGCCTGTCCAAATAGATAACTCTGTTCCTGTACTTACAACGCTTGCACTTGTTTCAATTAAAATATCTTCTGGTGAAGATATTTTAATTTCTTCGGCTGCCTCGCACACAACCGATTTTGTATTTTTAAAAATAATTTTCTTATTCATTATTATTGTTTGTTTTTCGGTTTATATTAAAACCACAAAAAAGTATTAAATAAATCCATAAACAAAATTAGATTTTTTTTATTTTTTTATGGTTTGAATATTGCTTTTAAAGGTTTGAGCGTTGCTTTATAAAGATTTCTAATAATACGCAATTCACCTTTATCGGTTGGTTGTTATTTACAATTATGAAAACTTTTTCCGAATGCAACACAACTATTCATTTAATGAAAAAATCTTACAGGAAAACTCTATGTAAATGACTAATGCGAATCTAAGGGGGGTAGCGTGCTATCACAAAGCCATTGTTTATAGACTGTTTGCTTAAAGTCAAAGAAAAAAACAGTACTTTAAAATTCGATTGTATATGAAAGAAATAAGGACTAAACTTGATTAGTTGACTCAAATCCTCCCCAAAATAATTCGATTTCGCCCCCTAGCCTCCACTACATGGGGAAAACTCACTTTTTTAGATTTGTCCCTTTTTGTTTTCAAGAAAATAGATGTATATCTTTTAGATATTGCTCAAAACTATTGTGATGTTATTTCCAAATGATGGAAAATTGTGTTTAAACTGGATAATTTAAATACAAAAAGCTTATTAGATTTACTATTTTAAGTGCTGTTTAAAAAATTTCCAAATTTCATCACTAGCATTAATGTCTTTATTTCCCCACACTCCTGGCCAATCATGACCACCACCACTAACCTTGTAGAACCAAACTTCGTTATTAAATCTTCCTCCCTTTTTGTTAGTTAAGTCTGCAAAGTGTTTAATTAAGTATTCGTATGCATTTCCTAATAAGTCAGGATCGACATTTTTATTTGATAAATCATACTGAGAGAAGTGTTCAATTAAATCTATTAGTAGACGATCAGACAATTTGTTTTTATTACTCCACTGGGCGTCACCAA
>CAXHBH010000017.1:0-32724 GCA_964014735.1 uncultured Flavobacteriaceae bacterium
CTAGTTTTCCCATTTCAGTTTCAAGATGAATGAAATTTTCATATTTGCCATAACTAGAGCTATGTTTTGATATTTTTCCATTAGGCCATTCTAATTCCCATTCCCAGTGTTCGGGGATTTCTTTATAAATTTTGAATCGATCAGTCCAACTGCGTGCTTTAACGCTAAGTGGATAGTTCTGTGCTGAATAAAAGGCAGATTGAACAACATAAACTCCAAGATCGTATAGTGATCCAGCTACACCCATAGCTTTTGTTAGTTTCCAATCTCCTTTTCCTCTCCATTTTCCTTGCTTAAAGGAAAAGCCGCCACTCATTTGAGTCCAATCACCATACTTTGAACTTTTCATTGAATCAATTAGACTTATATTAAATGGGTCCCAGTAAAGTCTATAACCTATTTGAAGTGATTTTTTAGCCTTTTTAGCAGCATCTATCATCTTATCACAGTCTTTAACAGTTGGGGCCATAGGTTTTTCACAAATAACGTGTTTGCCAGCCTGGAAACTTCTGATAGTGTATTCGGCGTGATTTCCGGTAGGAGTACATATATAAACACAATCAATATCCGGGTTATTGGAAATGGAGTCTAAATTATCATAATTGTAAATATTTTTAGAGCTAATATTATACAACTTTTGCCATTTTGGTATTTTTTCATTTGAACCTGTAATAATAGCAGTAATAGTAGCAAATTCGGATTCGTTAATCGCTGGTGCGATTTGATTTTCAGCATATCTTCCTAAGCCACAAATTGCAATCTTCAATTTTTTAGTTTTTCGACTCTGGGCAAAGAGGCTAGGTACTAAGGCAGCAGAAATTGTACTCAGAGCCCCTGTCTTAATAAAATCTCTTCTTTTCATTTTTTAGATTTTATAACTACTGAGAAAAGCAAAAAAACCTATCGAAACTATTAGAATAAATATTGAGCCTCTCATAATTCAAATTTATAAAAATATAAAATATTGGGGTTGTTTCTAAGTTCAAGATTTAAAATTAGAAGAATTAAAAGAAGAAGATGTGCCTATGGTTTAGTTAATTATTATTAAATGAAACATACCTTAATGTAATATTGTTACTTCCGTATCCCTCTTCATTTATTATTGCTTGGCGTGGATAACCATCTTCATTATAATCATAACTAATATTTAAATTATAATTATCACTGTCCTGATATAAAATACAATTGTTCCTCATAGCAACTAAATCAGAACTAGTTAAATAAGAAGCAAGAAGATTATGTAGAACTGGTGCGACTTCAACCGATGAATTAAACAACGTGTTTTCCGCATACAATCTTAACGACAAATCAATTGTCAGATCAATAGCTGAAAGCGAAGAGGCGCAGCAAGATTTATTGGCAGAGTACGCAGAAAATAGGATGTATCGAAACATTAGTAGGATTTCTAATAATGTTTTTTTTTTTTGGGTTTTTATTATTACAACTGTTATAACAACCATTCTTTATTTAGTAGACTAATGAAACTGCCAATTTTCAGTTGATTTAATAAAACCTGGTTACTTATAACAGGACATATTTGTTTTACGCCAGACAAAATTTAACTGTCTGACAACTGCCAATTTTGATGTTTTTCATATATTTATGTAGTCTATTTAGCTGAAAAGAGTTTTTGCTTATATGGAAAGAAAAAACCCCAGCAAAGAAGTCGGGGTTTTGTGCGGGTGAAGGGACTCGAACCCCCACGCCGTGAAGCACTAGATCCTAAATCTAGCGTGTCTACCAATTTCACCACACCCGCATTAGGACGGCAAATATAAGGATGTTTCCCTAATTCAAAACCACTTTATTATCGGATAAGTATTTTATACCTTAGTTGTTTATTTTAACTATATATGTCAAAATTTTTAGGCTATATTCAAAAACACCAGAATCGCTTCTTAGAAGAACTGTTTTCACTTATCCGCATTCCTTCTATTAGCGCCGATTCTACCTACATACAAGAGGTGCATAAAGCGGCTACGGCCGTGCAAAAAGCCCTAATAGATGCCGGCTGTACGCATACAGAGTTATGTCCAACGAAAGGCTTCCCCATTGTCTATGCTGAAAAAATAATTGATACTACCCTACCCACTGTGCTAGTTTATGGACATTATGACGTACAACCCCCAGATCCACTAGACCTTTGGGATAACGATCCCTTTGATCCTAAAATTAAAAAAACAAAACTCCATCCAGATGGAGCAATATTTGCGCGAGGCGCCTGCGATGACAAAGGCCAAATGTTTATGCACATCAAGGCATTAGAAGTAATGGAAAAAAATGGTGGCCTGCCTTGTAATATCAAGTTTATGATTGAGGGCGAAGAAGAAGTGGGTAGCGATAATCTAGAACACTTTGTACGTACCAATCCCAAAAAGTTGGCTAATGATGTTGTTCTGATATCAGATACTGGTATGCTGGCGAACGACTTGCCATCGATCACGACAGGGCTGCGTGGAATGAGTTACGTGGAAGTGGAAATAACGGGGCCAAATCGAGATTTACATTCAGGTTTATATGGCGGTGCTGTAGCAAACCCAATAAATATCCTAACCCAAATGATTGCCTCCTTACACGACGATGACAACCACATTACCATTCCCGGCTTTTACGATAAGGTAGCAGAACTAAGTGCTACTGAACGTGAAGAAATGGGGGAAATTCCATTTTCGCTTGATTCCTATAAAAAAGCGTTGGATATAGCAGCTGTACATGGTGAAAGGGGCTATACGACCAACGAACGAAAATCCATTCGCCCATCATTGGATGTCAATGGCATATGGGGTGGTTATACTGGCGAAGGCGCCAAAACTGTAATCTCTAGTAAGGCCTATGCAAAAATTTCCATGAGATTGGTACCCCATCAAAGTTCTGATGAAATCACCACGCTCTTTACTGAGCATTTTACTGGCTTGGCGCCAGAAGGAGTAAAAGTAAAAATAACTCCTCACCACGGAGGCGAAGCATATGTGATACATCCTGATGGAATAGAATTTCAAGCAGCAAGCAAGGCCTATTTAGAAACCTTTGGTAAAGCGCCACTCCCCGTTAGAGATGGTGGCAGTATTCCAATTGTGGCCTTGTTTGAAGAAACACTTGACAGCAAGACTATTTTGATGGGATTTGGCTTAGATAGCGATGCAATTCACTCGCCAAACGAACATTTTGGGGTGTTTAATTTCTTGAAAGGAATTGAGACCATTCCGCACTTTTATCACCATTTTACTAAGCTTTTTAAAGCAAATCAATAAGAAATAAATCAGCTGCAATACCATCTACAATAAAAGCACCCTTAGGAGTTGCTTTTAGGCAGTCTTCTTCAATTTGAAGTAATCCTGTTTGGATAAAACGAGCTGACTGCTGTTCTAGATGATTACGATACCGTGTCCCCAATTGTTTCTCCAACTGTAACATAGAAACGCCCCAAGAAGCACGAAGACCTATCATAATAGCTTCGTTAAATTTATCAATTACACTAAGTTTTTCGATCGTTTGTGGAATGTTACCAGCTGTGATTTTTTTCATGTAAACAGCATTATTGCTCACATTCCAGTAACGGTTTTCTCCATCATAACCATGTGCAGATGGACCTATGCCTAAATATGGTTTGCCCTGCCAATAAGCGGTATTGTTACGGGAACGGTAGCCCGGTTTGCCAAAGCTAGACAACTCATAGTGTTCATAGCCCGCTTGTGTTAAACAGTCTACCAAATGTATAAATTGGGCTTCCACCTCCGCATCGTCCATCAATGAAACAATGCCTTTGGACACAAAATATTTTAAAGCTGTTTTGGGCTCTAAAGTAAGAGCATAAGAAGAGATGTGTGGCACATCTAACTTTAAAGCTATTTCTAGGTTTTCTTGCCAGTCGGCAAAGGTCATATGTGGTGTCCCAAACAAAAGGTCAATGGATATGTTATCAAAAAGTTCTTGTGTCAAAATCACCGCTTTCACGGCTTGTTTGCCATTGTGAACACGGTTCATCAAGGTCAGTTCTTTATCACGAAAAGACTGTATGCCAATAGACAAACGATTGATTCCTACTTCTTTTAGGGCTTTTAAATATGGAGGGGTTAAATCATCGGGATTTGCTTCAAGCGTAATCTCGGGCAATTTTACCACGGAGAATTGTGCGTAGACCTCCGCAATAAGCAGATTTATTTGAGATGCCGTAAGCAATGAAGGTGTACCGCCACCAAAATAAATGGTCTCAATGGGTTCCTGAGCTTCGCATTTGCGAAATGCTAATTCTTTTTTAAGTACAGCAACCATTTCATTGATTTTGCTGACGGATGTTGAAAAATGAAAATTGCAATAGTGGCATGCCTTTCTACAAAAAGGAATATGGAAATAAATACCCGCCATGCTTATTTTATTATGCGGTGCGACTCTTTTTGAACATAAGATGCCCAACCTGAATAACTCTTTTCGTTTTGCTGTGCCGGATTGTAATAGTGGCATATGGCAGCTGCAAGACCATCTGTTGCATCTAGGTTTTTGGGAAGCGATTTAAGTTTTAGTAACTGTTGTAACATCTTGGCTACCTGCTCCTTGGAGGCATTACCGCTTCCAGTAATGGCCATTTTTATCTTACGAGGAGAATATTCAAAAACAGCTAAATCGTGTGTAATACCCGCAGCAATAGCAACTCCTTGGGCACGTCCCAATTTGAGCATGGATTGTACGTTTTTACCAAAAAAGGGGGCTTCAAGAGCCATCTCATCTGGTTTATAAGTTTCGATAAGCTCAGAGGTTCGGGCATAAATACGACCCAAACGTTCGTAATGACTTTTGAACTTACTAAGTTTTAGCTCGTTTAGTTGCAAGCAAGTCAAAGTTTTTCCTTCCGCTTTAATGATGCCAAACCCCATAATAGTGGTTCCAGGATCAACACCTAAAATAATTCGTGAATCGGCCATGCGTAAAAATAGGGAATAAAAGCTACTTGGAGATAGCTACTGGAAGCGTCCATTTAACTTCTACAGGAACTTCCAAATTTGTTTTAAATGCAGGTTGAGATAAAGGAAAAGTAGCAATCACCTCTTCAAAAGCAGCTAAAACATCAGGGGAAATTTGAATATGATTATTTTTATATTTCAAAACTGAAATCTGACCAAGCGTGTCCACCTTTATAGTTACGTAAATGGTATCATTTAAATTATCAAAAGAATATTTATTTATATTCCATTTTTCGTCCAGCTTTTCTTTAAGGACCTTAGAAAAACAATCCCAATTTAATTTAGCGTCATCTTGCGGACAACCGGAAAAAAGAGGAGGCTCATCCAGATTCATCCAATTGACATTCGGTGCATGTGGCTTGGGATTGGGATTGGTACACGCAACAAACAGTAAACCAGTTGTCAAAAAAAATCCCCAAATCTTCATTGTATAAATGTAAAAAATTTAGCGATGTTTATGGGCTGACACCTTAAATATTTTGTAATTTAGAATTATGGACATTACATTTTTAATACTAGGTTGTCTACTTATTATGTTGGGTTTGGCAGGTAGTTTTTTACCCATTATTCCTGGACCTTTGACTAGTTGGCTCGGTTTACTTTCATTACACTATACCACTAAGGTTGAGCAAGACTGGTATTTTCTTGGCTGGACACTTGTTATTGCATTAATCATTATGACATTGGATTATGTAATACCAATACTTGGAACAAAAGCATTGGGGGGAACAAAAGCGGGTACAATAGGTAGTACTATCGGAATGCTATTGGGACTTCTGTTTATGCCATTTGGAATTATTTTTGGACCCTTTATTGGAGCATTTGCTGGAGAATTAAGCCAAAATAGTGATCGCAAAAAAGCGCTTAGAGCTGCGTTTGGTTCATTTATTGGATTTTTAACAGGTGTCATGATTAAGTTTGTTGTTTCTTTCGTATACCTGTTGTTTTTTGCTTCTACTGCCTGGAAGGTCTATGACAATTGGTTTTAAAGAACCACAAGCAAAAAGAAGTCTAATTTATATTCAAATCACAATACTATATAATTAATAAAAGTAATGAGCTTGTTTTGTGTCAAATCTCAATAAATTTTAACTAAACAAAACGATTAAAAGGTGACGCCCTTATGCATCTCTGGAACTTTTAATGGGTTAACTGGGGTGATCTTACCAAGTAGGGTTATCGATATCTCAAAAGGATTATGAGTCAGCCACCCTGTTTTCTTTTCACCAAAATTTAAAATACGTATATAATTAGGACAAGTTTGTTCATATACATCCAAATCATAAATATGTCTAAATTCATAATATTTACTAGAAATACGTTGTACGCGATAGATGTTTCCCCAAAGGCTACGTACCTGATTTAAATGATCTTTAATATCTTCATAGGGCATGCCTAAAATAAAACAGTCGTTTATATGTTGTATAGTAACAACTTAGCGTTCATCACTTGGCAATTGGTACAAGGGGTCTTGCTTCCGCAATCTTTTCACTGCTTCCCAAAAAGAGATAATTTTTTCATTAAGCTGACCATCTAATGTTTGATATATTAACACATGATGATTATTTTTAGGATTTACGTATTTGTTCATGCAATCACTGAGCTGAACGGTATTACTAACATTTTCACGAATCCTTACCTTACGCACAGGCACTTTATCTCCATTGCTGTTTGGCAGAAAAATATTGGTCTCCAAACTAGTATTAGTTGTTGTCACAATGGCGTCTTTTGGGACTATACCATTTTCAAAACCACCATTTAAATCAATTTGATCTTAAACCAATTCTCTAACGCTGTGGTCAACGATTTTACTGACTTGCTTGGCTGTAAGAAGAGATTTAATTGGCTTTCTGATGTGAAATGCTTCATTATCATCCGATCCTACACGCTTTACGTAGAAGCTGCCTTTATGTATTATCGCTTTTGTTGAAATACAACGTGTACTACTCTTTTTATCTTTTAATAAACGTGCCACCTTATTTTTGTTATCAATTGAAATTGAAATCCTATTGTAAAGAATACTTAATTCTCCACTTAGCTAATGTATGAGCGTTGATATTTAAACAAAATTTAGAAGGCACCAAAGCTTGCTATCTGCTATTGAAATAACATTAAAAAACCACTAAGGAAAAGTAGTTTGAAATTAATATCTAAGTAAGTTTTTTCTCACTGACTATAAGAAATTGATTAGTAGTAAAGTGGTCGATTATCAATAATCGTATATGTTGACTTTAACGCTACTGTAAGTGATTGCTGCATATTTTGTTTGGAGTTGTTCTCCAAAGAAGCTCTAAATCCAGCATAGCTCGGTATGGCTTCAGCAGGGTTTGCAGATGTAGTTTTAATTACATATATCCCTGTATTGCCAACAATAGGCCTCGATATTTCTCCTGCTAGCGTACTGAAGGCAGTGCCAACAACCTTTGGTTCTTGAGACGCACCAGCTAACATTGCAGTAAATCTGTTAACAGCTTTAGCTGAGCTTAGCGTTTGTCCAAATTGATCAGCTACCTGTTCTAAGGATGTGTAGTTTTTAATTTGATCAGTGATATATTTTTTCTTTTTCTCTTTTAAAACAAGGGGGGTTACCTCATCTGATACGTCTGTTGCTGATGCAAGACCTTCTGCTTTAGAAGAAACAAGCTGAACAATTAAGAAACCGTCTGTATTGTAAGAAAATCGTTTTACATCAGAAACTTTGCGGTCTTCCCCAAAGGCCCATTGTACAGCTTTGCGTTGATTTCCTAAACCTGGGAATGTTTCATCTAAAATTTTAAGATTATTAACCTCGCGAACAGCTAAGTTTTTTTGTTTTGCTAAATCTGCAAACTCTGTCTCTTTTAAATCAAACTCAAATTGAGATGCCTCTGTGTAAATTTGGTTAGCAGTAGCATCAGAAGGAATAAGTTTTTTAGAAATTGTAGCAAGTTTAACCACATTCTTTTTATCTAAAACTTCTATTACGTGGTAACCAAACTCAGTTTCTACCACTCCTTTTGCTCCCTTGCGGTTTCTAAACACAAAGTCGCTGAATGGAGCAACCATATCCTCTTTAATAAATTCTGGCAGCTCACCTCCATTAGGTCCAGAAGGGCCATCTGAGTTTTCACGAGCCAATTGGGAAAAGTCATTTACTCTTCGTACTCTTCGCAATAAAGCATAGGCTTCTTTTCTAGCTTGAGATTTCGATCTTGTTACACTTTCCTGAGCACGTGCAGCCCCTTTATATGCCAATAAAATATGACGCGCCCTAGCTTTACCGTTTTTTCTCTTTACAATCATTTTAGTAAGGTTACTATAACCGTTGTCTTCATAAGGTCCGAAAACTGTTCCCGTTGAAAGCTTGAACAGCGTATTCGCATAATTTCCAGAAATTTCAGATTCACTAACAAAAGCGTCACTATAGGGCACATCAGAGTATTCGTTAACATAAGAAGCTAAAGACGAATCCGAAACATTAGCAAGTGAAGGAATGATTTCCTTTTGCTTGGAAACCTCATTGAATATGGATCTGTCATCCATTAAATTGCGTAGTTCATTTTCAATAAGCAATTTATCTTCTGGGGTTGGAACAACACCAAATTTTACGTAACGAATACTTCGTGACGCATCCTGATCGTAGTTTTTACTATTATTTTTAATAAATAATTCAATATCCTTCTCAGTAATCGTAAATAAGCTGTCTGCAACTGTAGCCAATGGTATGCGTAGATATTCGATATCAACAAGGTTATTCTGTAAAGCGTATTCTTGTTGGGCTTCAAAGTTTGTTACATTAAGTCCTGCGTTGACCATGTCAAAGTAATTTTCTAACCTAATATTATTTTTAATAGAAGACTCTTGAGCTTTCCATTGCTCAAAACCCTGAGGATTATTTTGACGTAAGTCGAGAATAAAGTCAGTAAACTTTTGGGGGTCAAATGTCCCGTTCACATCAATAAACTGAGGGTCTGATGAAAAATTAGGGTCAGACTTTATATATAACTCTATGTGGTCTTTACCTACTTCAAGCGCTAAGTCTTCAAATATTTGGTCAAAAACCTTTTCATTGGTACTTTGCTCAAAAGCAAAATTCACTGCTTGCATTTGAGTCATCCCGTAGCTTCGCTCAGCAAAATCAACACGCTGACTAAACGTTTCAATACCAACTTCGGCATCACCTACAATAATTACTGGTACTTGACTTTGGGTGTTGTTGCCGTCAAAAACGCCTGTAAAAACAAACGCCAGCAACGCCATTCCGATAATGAAGATTAAAAAAATTGAACGCTCTCTGATTTTACCTAAAATAGCCATTGTTATTAATTTTTGGACTGCTTGCGAAAATACAATTAAAAAGGTGAATTTAAAATGCTATTCTTGGTATATGCGTACCAAATCTATTTTTGTGTTAGAAACCTCTAACATTTCAAAGGTATATCTTTCGATAGAAACACGCTCACCTTCAATTGGGATATCTGCTGTATTATGGACGATTAGACCACCTAGGGTTTCATAAGACTCAGAAATGGGTAGGTCGATGTCATATTCTGTATTGATTTCGTTTATTTCCAAACGAGCAGAAAATGTAAAAGATCCGTCATCATGTGTAATTGAAACACTGTTTACATTGTCGTGCTCATCTTCAATTTCACCAAACAATTCTTCAACTATGTCTTCAAGAGTTAGCATTCCTGCCGTACCACCAAATTCATCAAGTACAACAGCTATACTTCTTCTTTTTTTAACCAGTTGGTTAAAAACATCTTGGACACGCATGGTTTCAGGAATCCATTCCACAGCTTTAATGATGGTGTGAAGTGATTTTGCTTTTTTAAACATATCAAATGCATGTACATATCCAATGATGTTATCCATACTTTGTGTATAAATCAAAATTTTAGAAAAACCAGTAGATGAAAAAATATCCAACAAGTCTTTGGGCTTTTCGTAACGGTCTACAGCAATTATCTCGGCTCTTGGAACCATTACTTCTCGCGCTTTCAAATTCGTAAAAGAAAGAGCGTTGTGAAATAATTGCAGTTCAGTGTCTTGATTTTCATCACTTACTGTCTCTATCTGTTCGGATATAAAATCCCCCAATTCAACCTTGCTGAACGCAATGGTAGCTTCTTGCTTTTGCAATCGAAAAAATCGATGTAAAGTCACATCTGAGAATCGCATCACAACCCAGCTAAGTGGTTTCATTAATTGATAAAAAATATAAGCTGGAAGGGCAAATAGACTTAAAAATCTGTTTGCATAAATCTGAAAAAAAACTTTAGGCAAAAACTCGGCAGTGATCAAAATGACAGCCGTTGATATCATTGTTTGATAAAATATAATATTTAACGGTAGTGAGCTGTAGTCTACATAATCTGGGAACATTTCATATACGATGAGCTCCCCTGCATAAATACCGTAAACTACTAAAGCAATATTGTTTCCAACCAACATGGAA
This sequence comes from uncultured Flavobacteriaceae bacterium, assembly GCA_964014735.1. Classification (GTDB taxonomy): domain Bacteria; phylum Bacteroidota; class Bacteroidia; order Flavobacteriales; family Flavobacteriaceae; genus UBA7446. The sequence goes on from CAXHBH010000017.1 coordinate 10,399, forward strand.
ACTATAAATCGCGAGGGACTTTTTGTAATGGTCTTTAGAAGGGTACCAAAACTTTTTTGTTGCGTTTTTTGAATCTCAAGCCTTATTTTATTAGAAGAAACAAAGGCTATTTCCATTCCCGAAAAAAACGCCGACAACAAAAGACTTGTCACTAAAACGCTAATCTCTACTGTCATATTTATTATTGGCCCTTACGCTGCTCGAGTTTTTTGCGGTAACGTCTCCTAACGAAATACATAAATACAGCAATAGCAGTAATGGCAATATCTATGATTGTGCGTGCATTTTCAGTACCATAATAGCTAATGGCACGAAAAAAAAATAATCCTCCAAAAACCAAGTAAATTATTTCAGATATGCGGTAAAACTTTACCATAATTCTTCTTCTTCAACTAATACATTCCCAACAAGTGGACCTGTGGTTATTTTATCAAATGATCTGCTGGCATCTAAAACATTAGCAGCAATGTCATAATCCTCATTTTTAAAGGTAAAGTATTCTTGTGTAAAAACCCATTCTTTATTTATATCCCAGTATAGTTGGGATGTATTTAACACAGCACCTTCTGAAGTGGTTATCAAAACATTTCCTTTTAGGTCTACAATATCGGTTTTTGAATACATGATTCCGTAATCTGCTTTTACGTGTGTTTCCTTGTTATTGTCGTCATATAAAACAACTTGTACTCCATTGGGAAATTCAGAATAAGGGAAAGGTTGATTTGTATAATCTATATTCTTTGATGCCGTTAGAATAGCTATGGTCTTGGCAAATTCGGTATAAACTACACGAATCGTATCAGCTTCGCCAACTGGAAGCACATCAAATTGACTAATTAATTTAAGTTGTGCAAAATTATCTTTACACGAAAAATTAACTAGTACAAGAACCAAAAGGAAAAACTTTAAGAAGTGAACAGACCGCTTCATTTATAACTGTGGGACCTTTACGCTATCGTTGACCCAGCATGAAAAACGAATCGTTTCTCCTGCCTTACCTTCAGTAAAAATATCTGTTTTACTGGGCGCTCTTCCCTCGTAGCTGGCAGCTAATTTAAGTGCTGTCTTTTTAACACCAGAGTCTACAGCAGCTGCCTTACGTGCAATTTTTGCAGCTAACCAATAAATGGCCCGTTTCTCGAACTGAGTCGTGCCGCAATCGTTGGCGCTAGAGGCATATAAACTTGCTATAAGCATGTATGCTTTACCCATAGAAGGACGGTTTTTAAGTGCCTTTCTAGCATAAGATTTAGATTTGCTCTTCAGTCCTCTTTTCTTAAACTTCAAAGCAATTTTATAAAGTATGTCTGCCCTTCGATACTGGTCTTGTTCTAATGTTAAAGATTCTTCATAATAAATCAGAGCAGCTTTACTATCGCCTGCTTTGTCTTTTAATATACCCAAGTAGTAGGCTGAGTTAGCAGATGGATTAATGGTATGTAATGCCTCTACCAATTCCACAAACAGCGGATCATCAGAACATTCTTTGGCATCCATGCGACTTGCCGCACGGTTAAGCCAAACGCTGTTTGATTTGTTGGACTCAAAATTTTTGCGGTATAGTGGTATAAGGTTCTCACAACTAGATTCTTTTGATATCATGGCATTTAGGTTGCCGTCATAAGTTGAGAACGCTAAAGTATTGGTCTGGTAAACGCGCTTATTTCGTTGTTCTCTAGATGTCAATGCTTCTCCATTCTCTAATTTTTTTAAAATCACATCCTGTTTTTTAGCCAAATTGGTTTGCTCAAGCGCGAATTTTTCTGAAACCTCCTCATATTTTTCGAAGAGTAGTTCTGCAGTTTTATCACCCTCTTTGTATAGCTGATAGGCAGTTTTGAAGTATGTATACAATCGCTTTGGGCTAGTAAAGCTTTTGGGATCTTGGGCAAAAGCTTGGTCAAATATTTCATAAGCTTCACGCTTAGTACCTAAGTTATAATCCACCATAGCCTGTGCTTTTGATGAAAGGATTTTTCCTACTTCACTTACCCCTCTTTTAGTATTGGGGAAATACTTTAGCCAGTCATCGTATAGTGACATCAGTGAGGCATGCAAAGTTGACTTGTCATCTGCGGTAGCGTTTTTGATTTTATAGTTAAGTATACGTTCACCATACTTAAAGGTTGCTACATTTAATTCTGGACAATTGTTACGCACCTCAAGCCAAGGTTGATATGCTGAACCATAATTTTTAACCTTTGCAAACTCAGCAAAAACAGACAAGCTAGCGGGGCAAGAACTTTTATCAAACTGAGCTGTCACAATAAGACAGCTCATAATCATTAAAATAAGTAATCTATTTTTCATATCAGTTATTAATCGTATTTACGCTTTATAAACCAAATATCACTCAACGAAAAACCAAGCATGATATTGGTATAATTCTCTTTGATCAACCCTCCATCCAAAGTTCCTATTTGTCCGAGCTCCACTGCAATATTTATCTTTGAAACACCCCCTACTGGCAAACCTAGTCCAAAGGTTATGCCAAAATCTTCAATGGGTTGGTTATTTAATACAAGACCTGTTGTTTCCAAACGAGTACCTAGACGGTAAGCAACCCGACTTATGTAACTAGTAAAAGAATCATATTTTGGGATATAAAATCCACCAAGAGAAACTCTTGAAGTTGCTTCGTATTTGACATCGGCATTTGATTCCAATGGATTTCTTAGGCCTTTTGAATTGTTCAAATAATTGAATCCAACAAACCATTTTTGTGAAACACCAAAACCAACTCCCAAATTGGTTTCATATGGAAACTTATTTGAAGTATTGGCTAAACTACCCAAATCTATTGATTCTTGTGAATCAATACCACCATTAGTTGTGGTAGAAGAAATAAACCTTGTATTGATACTTTCCAAAGATGTTTTTGGTGTATATGTTACCGAAAATTGGAGGGTATATTTTGATTTTATAAGCTGATCATAATGCGCGCCAAAGACATAGTTAAGACCGCTCAATTCTGAACGCGTTAATATCTGAGTACCTAGTTGTACTCCTGAAATGGTTTGTGTAAAAACTTTTTCCGTGAAACCGAAATTATAGTTTGCCATAATTCCCAAGCTCAAGCCTTTTATTGGTGATACGGCTAAACCTAAAAAAGTAGTATTAACACCACCCGTACCATCATAGAAAGTTGTAGTTTCCAAGTCATCCAACTGAGCTGTTTCTTTCATTCTGTATCCTAAACTAGTTTTTGGTTTTAGCCCAAAACTGAATGCAAAGTGTTTTGTTGGCACACTTAATGAAAGGTAGTTAAGTGATGCTGTTGAATTATGACCTTTTCCATTACTGGATATTTGCTTTACAGAGTTATAACTTGCACCTACGCGGTACTGTACAAAATCTAATTTTTTTAAGGTAGCGGGATTGTCTAAGCTAAAATGGATACTGTCTGTATATACTGTGATGCCTCCCATCATGTTGTTCTCAGCCATGGAAGCATTTGCCGGTTGTCCAAAACCATAATATGAATATGGCGATAGAGTTGCGTTTTGACCATATGAAAGGGCGCCAATTACAACAACAAAAAAACTCAGAAGTCTATTTTTCATGAAATGTGTTAAACATCAGTAGGTTTTGAAGACCGATTAACGTTAATTCAGCGTCAGCAAATATGGTGTATTTTATGTTTTTAATCAAAAAATTAGCGTCTCCACCTGTTAAAGTTATGGTAAAATCGCCGAATTTTTGGGTAAACACTTCGATATGAGCCTGAATTTCTGAAATAATACCTGCTTCTACGCCCAAAAACATACTAGATGAAGTCGATGTCCCAATTGCCGGAACCTCTTCTGTAGGTTCTAACAAGGGAAGGTTTGCCGTAAACATATGCAAAGCATCGTAGCGCATAGACCTTCCAGGTGATATGGCGCCTCCAGCATGGTGTCCGTTTGCATCTATAAAATCATAAGTAATGCAACTCCCTGCGTCAATTACAAGTACTGGTGTGTTTGGGTGTGTTGCCATAGCACCACACAAAGCGGCCCTGCGATCAATTCCTAAATTATTTATATCGTCATAGTCAGTTGTAAATGGATATTTTGTGGTATCATCTATACAAGCAACATGACATGATTTAGGCAAAAACGAAAGTATTTGCTTTGTTGATGCACCCACATTAGCCACCAAAACCATTGTAAATGGTGCCTTTTGATGAAATGAAACCCATTTTTCTTTTGACCAATCGGAACATACACCACTTTCTTTGAGTACGTTTCCTTCAAAGTAACCGTATTTGGTTCGGGTGTTGCCTATATCTAATACCAAAAGATGAATTTTACTCATGTGGTAAAAGTAGAAGTTTTTTTCTAAGCTGCTTGTCAATTCTTGGAAAGCAAGTATATTTGTTGCTGCATTTTGCAGGGTACCTTAGCTCAGTTGGTAGAGCAAAGGACTGAAAATCCTTGTGTCCCTGGTTCGATTCCTGGAGGTACCACTTTAAATACCCGTAATATCCTTTACTGTAAGGGTTTACGGGTTTTTTCTTTTTAGGGGTGTGCTCAAATCAAAGGTGTGCGCAGTTTGTAACATTGCATAACGGCACACACAGATATTTTAATTATAAAACATAGTCTAATTTTCCTAGTTAACAAACTTAGCATTTGAGTCATATTCAATTGCATCATAAAACCAACTTGTATTTACAAAATAAAAAAAGCCCTAGCATATAGCAGGGCTTTATCTTTGTAATCTCGAAAATACTAGTTTTTATCCCACCAGAGTTTGATTGTGATTTCATCAGGACTCGTTGTTACTTTATCCAATTGACCAGAATTATTACTAACTTCTGATTGAGGGTAAGGTAATCTAGTAGGGATTGAAGACACAACTGCTTGGGCAGGTAATACTAAAGCGGGAGCATCTAGCCTTCTCAATTCGGACCATGCTTCGTAGCCGTTAGTATAAAAATTAACCCATTTTTCCCAACCAATTGATTGTTTCCAGTCAGAAGATTCATAAGGGTTTGCAACCAAATACGCGGCAGCAACAGCGCTGTCAATCTCCCAGTATTCCATAGAGGAATTAACTCCGGCGTTAAAAGCGGCTTCAGCATCTCCAGTAAGCAAAGATCTTTCGTAAGCTTCAGCTAATAGGAACTGGACTTCTGCATAAGATAAGATTACATGTGGTGAAGTAGCAGAACGAACACCATCGCTAGGTCTTGATCTAACAGACTTTAGATTTGATGCATCGTCGTCTGATAGCCCATATGGCATACCGATTATAGTTGGTACTTTGTCATCTACTCTAGCAAATTTATCAAGTCTTGGATCACCAGTGTTGGTCAACTCATCAACTAAGTATTTAGTGACACAAAAATCATCTCTAGAATCTTCCACTACATTACGATACATGGGATTAGCCCGCTCAATTGCCGAATCGAAAACGAATAGTGCTTCTTGAGCTCTTGATGAAATCAAATCTGAAGCAGCAGTAGTAATGTATTCTTGTGCTAACGTGGGGTCAGCATCTGAAATTCGCATTGCTGCACGAAGCATCAATGAATGTGTCAGTTTTTTCCAATGCGCAACATCTCCATTATACACTAAATCTCCAGAGCTAAATGAGCTAGCAGTAGTGTCGTACGTCGTAGCGGCATTTTTTAATCTTAGCAGAAGATCTTTGTAAATAGATTCTTGTGAATCGTATGAAGGAAGTGTTTTTTCTGTATTAAGAGACTCAGTGTATGGAATATCTCCAAAGCCATCAGTAAGAACCATATAAGCCTGGACCATCATAACATCAATGATATTAATCTTATTTGTTTTGACAGCTTGAATTCCCGATTCGGCGCTTACGAGCTCTTTAGCCACTTTTAACTCATTTAATACCTCAGTATATATTGATTCCCAAGAGGAATTAAATGTAGTTACATCAACATCATATCGAGATTCCTCGGTATACTCGTTCTGTGTCCAGTACTGAACCATAAGCATTCCCCATTCCATGTTTAGATTTCTTCCATGTACGCGATCATACAATTTGTATTGTGCTCTAGACAATAATGAAGAAGGATTAACCGATGTAGCTGAGTTTGGATCTTTATTAAGATCACTTAACTCGTCGGTGCAGCTAATAAAGCTTAGTGTTATCAAGGCATAAATGCCAATTTGTCTAAATAATTTCATTTTTTTAATTAATTTAAAATTGTGCTGTTAGGTTAAAACCAAATGATCGAGTAGAAGGAACTTGTGCATTCTCCAAGCCTTGTAAGTTTCCTGAACTCGTAACTCCCTGTGGATCTAAGTATGGAAGATCAGAACTTAGAATAGCAATGTTTCTTCCAAACACACCAAAAGTCAAATTATTGAAAGGTGTTTTCTCTAAAGTTGAACTAGGGAATCTATATGAGAGTCGCACATCTCGAAACTTTAAATATGAGGTTTCAAAAACGTTTGGTGCTGCAGATCTCCATATAGACTGATAATAGCTTTGTGGATCTATAGAGATATCATTTTTACTTCCATCTGCCTTAACACCTGGTAAAATCATACCATTTGCCCGAGTATCAGATTCTCCATTGATAGCAACAGTTTCGGGGTGCATCCCAGAATACTTTGACCATTGCGTCGATGTTGAGTGAATAATTCCACCTACTTGGAAGTCAAATAATGTAGATAAGGTAAAGTTTTTGTACTCAACAGAAGTTGAAAAACCACCCGTTAGATCTGGTATTACCGAACCTAAATATTCACGATCAGAAGTAAATACGTATTTACCATCTGCATCAACAATTCGATTACCATTGCTGTCGTAAGTATAATCTTGACCAAACAATGCCATGTATGGATAGCCCTCTTGAACGCGTACTTCTGCAGCCCAAGTGCTTCCAACAGCTATATTCTCAACAACAGAATTTCCTTCGTCGTCTTTAAGAAGCTCTACAACTTCATTATTGATGAATGATAAGTTCAGTCCTAAATCCACTCTCAAATCATTTTGTTTTATTGGGGTACCCTTAACTTGAAATTCCCACCCCCAGTTACGCATTTCACCTGCGTTGAGTGTTCGTGAGGTGAAGCCGGTAGGGCTAGGCAGTGGAACATAGAAAATTTGATCTTTAGTAGTTCTGTCATAATAAGCAGCATCAATTGATAGTCTGTTGTCAAACAAAACCAAGTCTAAACCTAACTCAAATTCAGTTGTTAACTCGTTAGTTAAATTTGGATTTTGCTGTGATTGAGGAACTCTATATAGCGGATTTGACCCAAAGTTTGGCGAAGTTGCCTCATAAACATTCTCCAATAAATATGGACTAGCATCATTTCCTGCTTGTGCAAGGCTCACTCTAAATTTACCAAAGTTTACAGCTTCAGTTAAGTCTATAGCTTCAGTAAAAATAAAGCTTAAGGAAGCAGAAGGGTAAAAATAGCTATTGTTGTCTTTTGGTAATGTAGAAGACCAGTCATTTCTTGCGGATAAATCTAAATATACTGTGCTATCCCAAGCTAGGCTAGCCGACGCAAAAAAACTATCAATACCTCTTTCTGTTTGGAAAGTAGATACAGCAGGGCTTCCTGATGAGTTGGCAATGTTGAAAAACTTATCGACAACAATGCCGCCAGAAGTAGCTATATCTGTTTTCTTGTAAACCTGTCGCATGGTATTTGCACCAACAAAAGCCCGCAAATCGAGTTTGTCCGAAAACTCTTTTTTATAGTTTAATTTAACTTCCATGTTAGTTTCTTGGAATCTTGTTTCAGCTTCTGCATACTTCGATAGACTTACTGAACCAAGTGGAATACCTTCTCTTAAGCTAAACTGATACCAATCAGTACCAATTTGAGTGGAAACACTTAACTCGTCATTTATTTCGTAAGACAAATTCATATTACCAAACATTCTGTTTCTAACATCTTCTTGTAAGAAATTTTCTCTAACCCAAAAAGGACTATCAAAGTAGTTGGGCGCAAAGTCATAACTTTTAAATTCCTTGGTAGTCTCATCAACCACTGGTCCTACGGCATTCCATGTGTATTGGTCGCCAGAAAGTGTCGTTGTATTGTTTCTAATTAATTCCATATCAAGTTGTGTTTGCCACCACTGCGTAAATGCTTGCATGGGGTTTCCGTTATCGTAGCCAGTGACATTTCTATTCTTTACAAATGTATTGGTATAGTTTACCGAAACACCAGCCTTAAGCTTATCTGTCAGCTCATAACCAGAATTTATGGAAATAGCGTTTTTCTCAAGCTTACCTAGAGGAGTAGTACCTTTTTGATCGATGTTGGTATACCCAACTCTATAATTTCCTTTGTTGTTAGCTCCTGAAAATGAAATACTATTATTGTATGTAACTCCAGTATCAAAATAAGTTTCGTATCCGTTAGCTGGAGCAACCCAAGGTCTAGTCTCCTTGTAATTACTTGCTAGAGGATCCCATGAGTTCCAATGACGAACAAGTAAGTTAGGGTCGTATTTAGGCCCCCAAGACCCATCTTTTTTGTAGTTAGGGTACAAGTAACTAACTCCGTCTTGAATTAACTCGTTAAAACCTGATGGAGTACTTGCGGTTGAGCCACCACCGTACATTTGCTGAACGGGGAGTAAATTGGTTACTTCGTCAAAAGTAACTGTCGTACTAAAACTAACCCCCACACCGTCATCAGAACCTTTACCATTTTTAGTTGTGATTAAAATAACCCCGTTTGCTCCTCTTGAACCGTAAAGCGCGGTTGCGGCAGCACCTTTTAAAACAGTCATATCTGCAATAGATGCTGGATCAATATCAGAGATGGTATTTCCATAGTCATATTCGTTATCACCAAATCCTTCTTGCTGATCTAAACTTGAAAAACTTGAGTTATCCATAGGAACTCCGTCAACAACGAACAAAGGTTGATTGTTTCCGAGGAAAGAATTGGATCCACGTATGGTAATTCGAGAGGCCCCGCCAAGTGTGGATGCAGAACCTTGAATTTGAACTCCTGAAATTTGACCTTGAAGGGCGTTAACAAGGTTGTTTTCATTTGCATCATTTATGGCCTTACTGTCAACCGACTGTACGGCAAAACCGAGTGACTTTTTTGCTCTGGTCAACCCAAGTGCAGTCACCACCACTTCATCTAAAGCACCTGTAGGGGATAGAGTCACATTTATTTGTGATCCGTCAATGACTAGTTCTGTTGGTGAATATCCAACAAAACTAAAAACCAAAGTATCTCCTAGTTTTGCAGCTATTGAAAAATTCCCATCAAAATCTGACGATGAACCATTCGATGTTCCCTTGACGGTTATTGTCGCGCCTGGAAGCGGAACTCCAGACTCGTCTGTTATTGTGCCTTTAATAGTTTGTTGTGCCAAGCCAATTTGGAACACAATCAAAAAACACGTTGTTATTATTCGACTAATTTTTGTTTTCATATTTGGTAGTAGTTGTTTTTACAAATATGTTAATAAAATGTTAAATTATAAAAATTTTTATTAGGTCATTTTTGGTAAATAATTATAATGTGGTATTTAATGCAATCACGTATTTGAGTATTAATTGATTTGGAAATTTATTTACGGGGTGAGTTGTTTTCCTACACGGATTAACATGTCTCATGTTGCTGCAATAGCTGCGTCTTATGAAATGTTTTATTGTATTACTATTGGAACGATTTTTCATTTCAGTTAGGTAAAGCTTATCTTTTACATTATCCTTAAAAAACCATTCACGTACTTTACCCATCTAAATCATAAGATCCTAGATTATTCTACAAAATCTAATGGTTTCACTTTTCCGGAAAATAGCTCATTGTTTTCAGCCATCAATGCTGCTGTTGAATTTGAAACATTTTTAGCTTTGTTGGTACAACTAATTAATTACAACAATGTGATAGATAAAATAGTTTTTTAGAGTAATGGATATAAAACTTTTCCGCTCTTTTCGTTGAAAAAAATTAGACGCTATTGACATGTAAGCTAGCTAAAGCATCTTTAACTGCTGGACCTCTGCCTGAGATAAATGGCGCCAGTGACCGCGTGGCAGGTCTTTCTTTGTAAGTCCAGCAAATAACACTCGGTCTAAAGTAATTACTTCATAGCCTAGGTATTCAAAAATACGTCTTACAATTCTATTACGTCCCGAATGAAGTGCAATACCTACCTCACGTTTTGAGGCTCCTTGCACGTAACTAACTTCATCGGCTTTGATACTGCCATCATCAAGTTTAATACCCGCTTTGATGCTTTGCAAATGTTGACCACTTACGTTTTTGTCCAATACAACATGGTAGAGCTTTTTTACGCCTGTGCTGGGATGTGTTAATTTTTTAGCCAAGTCTCCATCATTAGTAAATAACAAAAGCCCTGTGGTAGGGCGGTCTAACCTGCCTACAGGGACAATACGTGATTTGGTTGCATTTGCCACCAAATCCATTACCGTTTTTCTGCCTTTTTCATCTCTTGTGGTAGTAATAAACCCTTTTGGCTTGTTAAGCAATACATAGGTGGGTTTTTCGGCCTGCAAACGTTGCCCATCAAACTGGACTTCATCTGTTGGCTTTACCTTATAACCCATTTCGGTCATGGCTTTATTGTTCACTCTTACAGAGCCCAATTTGATATACATATCCGCTTCACGGCGCGAACAAATACCCGCATGGGCGATAAACTTATTCAATCGAATCCCTTCGCTGGATTTTTGTGTATTTTTCTTATTCATGGCCATGGTTATGCCTTGCAAAAGTAAGAAGCTTAAACATTAAGACGTAGTAAAGGCAGACTTATTATGCCAAAAAAAATTATAAGCCGCGTCAATTGAAGTAATAATCCCATATGACGGCTACTAGAAGGTCGCCACAACAACGTTAGTAAAAGCAGCAACAAAGCAAAAGCAGACACAAAATAGTAAATCATGGCATTTAGTGAGAAAAATGTTTGCAGTAGCACTATCACCATCAATGCACATACAATTAAAATACTGATAAGTTTTTTGGTTCGTTTTTCACCCCATACCACTGGAAAAGTTTGATAGCTGTGTACCAAATCACCTTTAAGATTATATAAGTCCTTCACAAATTCACGAATACTCACAAGCGTATACAAATAAGCTGCATGAGTAAAAATTTCGAGGGAAAAGTTATTGAAATAAACCGTAATAGCGAAGAAAGGTAATATGGTCAATAAGGTGCTGGTAAGGGTACCAAACCACAAGTCGCGTTTTAATAGTGATGAATACACAAACATCGCAACCATATAGCATGTAAAGAAAAGTACGGCACGGAAAGACACATAACTTGCTACCAAAAGTGCCATAACTGAGCAAATAAAGTACATGGCCAATTTGGCTTTAGCAGAAACATGGCGCTCCAGTATGGTTTTTTGAGGTCGATTAATAAGGTCCTTCTCCTCATCAAAAAAAGCATTAAAAATATACCCGCCAGAAACACTAAAACCAGTCGCTGTAACAATAAGCCATAGCTCAACATTCCTTAAAGTAGGTATAATATCAAGTTTAGAAAAAATGAATACTGCCGTGAGTACTTGGGCTAACATTAGGACACTCACATTAACAACCCTTACTAAAGAGAACAGACCAATTGCCTGCAAAAACAACTGCTTAGATGAAGATGGGCCATGCATCTTAAAAGGTATATACGACCTTCAATTGATGGTCTGCAAGTAAGCTTTTAGCCTTGGGCAGGTCTTGGGTAAAACCAAGAATATAACCTCCACCACCAGAGCCACAGAGTTTTAGGTAATATGCATTGGTTTCAATCCCTTTTTTCCAAAGAGAACGAAAGCGCCTTGGAATCATAGGACTGAAGTGCTCCAGCACAACAGATGAGAGTTTTTTTATATCAGAAAATAAATCTGAGATGTTTCCACTCAAAAAGTGTTCAATACAGCGATCAGATATTGTTATAAATTCTTCCTTCATCATTTTACGAAAAGAAGGTAACTCAAAATTGTCTAAAAAAATGGACACCAAAGGTGCAGTTTCACTGGTCATCCCACTATCCAAAAGAAAAACGGCTGCTTTTCCTTTTTGTGATTGAGATGGAATTCCTGTTGGTTCTATATCTGATTTGGAATGAATTAGTATAGGAAGGCTCAAAAAACTATTGAGAGGGTCCAAACCCGATGATTTCCCATGAAAAAAAGACTCCATTTTAGAGAAAATATTTTTTAGCTTGGTCAATTTTTGACGTGTGAGGTTCTCCAATACGGTAATTTTTTCAAACGCATATCGATCGTATATAGCTGCCACCAACGCACCACTACTACCAACGCCATAACCTTGCGGAATACTGCTATCAAAGTACATTCCCTTGGTCAAATCAGCTGAAAGGCGGTTGTGATCGAATTGCACCAATGCATTGTCTAAAGTAATTAGGTGTTTAGCAAAATCTATTAGTTTGGCATTGGATGAAACCGCTGACTCAGAAGTGTTGTTATCCATGCGCAAAGCTCCTTTATGGTAATTGTAGGGAATAGACAATCCCTTGGAATTTTTAATGATACCGTATTCTCCAAAAAGTAAAATTTTTGCATAAAATAAAGGTCCCTTCATAGTAGCAAAATTAGAACTTTTTTATTCCTGTACCAACCATATCGTGTACACATTGACGGTTTTGACAAAATTGCAGTAAATCTGAAACTATAAATGCTTTAACACTAGCAGCCACATCGTTGGGATAAAGCAAGTGAACATTGGCACCTGCGTCTAGCGTAAAACAAAGAGGTGTTTTTGTTTTAGCTCTGTATAGCCAGACCGCATTTATTATATGTAATGTATTGGGTTGCATCAAGATAAAATAAGGATCAGAAGTCATCATCATGGCATGCAAATCCAAGGCTTCTTTTTCTACAATAGTAATAAAATCATCTAGATTTCCACTTTTAAGCACAGTCAGCAAAGCCATTAGTTGTTCATTGGCTTTTATAAATCGTTGGGCGGCATAAGGATGGTTATGCATCAGTTTGTGCCCCAGTGTGCTGCTAACTTGCTTTTGACCTTTGTCTACCAATAAAATAGTGTCACAATAGGTTGTAAAAATAGGGTGGATATCATTTATAGTAATTGCCATAAAGTCTGAAGAATCGGCCACTGAAGGGTGGATACCCCAAGCCATCATTGGACCTTGTACACTGCGACAAGCACTCCCAGAACCAAGTCGAGCCAAAAAAGATATTTTTTCCAACTTTAGCTTTTCATCCATGGGCGTTAAATGGGATTCAAAATCTACTAAACAAGCTGCCAGTGCAGCCATAGATGATGCAGATGAGGCAATGCCACTACTATGCGGAAAAGTGTTCTTGGATATAATCAAAACTTTATAATGCAATAAGAAAGGCTGATACACTATAATTTTATTAAAAAAAGCTTCAATTTTTGGTTGAAAGCTTGGCATTTCTTTACCTTCAAAAAGGATACTAAAAGACACTTTTTTAGTTGGGAAGCATAGTGGCGTAAAGTTAACATCAGTTTGTGTCTGCGCATCAGTCAATGTAAAACTTAAAGATGCATTTTTGGGTAATTGTGGGGTGGTTTTTCCCCAATATTTTACAAGAGCTATATTGCTTGGTGCTTGCCATTTGGTATGATAAACATCTTGTTTGGGTTGGGCGTTACTAGAAATAAAGCGCTGTTCCATGCTTTACAAATATACATGGTTAATTACTGTTGTGAGATTTAAAATATATCTAAATTTAATTTTATTAAGTTTGAATACTTAACCTAAATTAATAAATTATTTTTTTCAAAATCTGTTGTTTGGGCAACAATTGTTGCTTTTATGTTTTTTTATTTTGTTCCCCTTTTATTTTATTCTGCGGCTGATGCATGTCTTAGTGAACACATACTCAGTCAGATTGCCAGAGACTCCTATTATTTTGGAATGTTAGGAATTGGTGTGTTGTTTTCATACACATTTGTAAATATTTTTCAAAAATGGTCCAATTGGATATACAGCAATAAAAATGGTTTTGCTTTCGGTATATGGGTCACATTATTCACAACTGCTTCTATGAGCTTTATAAGATTTTCCACAACTGTTTTACTGAATCGGAATATTATATCCTAGAAAATGTTTATTGTTTAGCTGTGGATACAATAGGGGGTATTTTAGTTGCCTTTGTTTGCAGAAAAACACGCTGATTTAAAAGATAAAGACTTCCAAACCAGTGGCTCTTTTAGAAACCTGCACTTACTACTTCCTCAATTTCTGGGGCGTATTTCTTTACAGTCAATTCAACGCCTTGTTTGAGTGTCATCTGATTAACAGAACAATCCACACAGGCACCTAGAAGTTGGACTTTAACTGTTTTGTTTTCAATACCTAAGAGTTTAATATCTCCCCCATCAGATTTTAAAAATGGACGGATTTCTTCAAGAGCTTGTTCAATACGTTGTTTTAAATCAGACATAGTCTATTTTTTTATTATGGCAGCACAGCCTGCCATGGTTGTTATTTTAATTGCCTCAGTAGGCGGAAGTTGTTCGTTTCGTCTGACCACTTCTGACACAACAACACGTGTGACTTCCGCGAAGGCATTTGAAACAACTGTTTTTTCTTGCATGGCCGCAGGACGACCTATGTCTCCTGCCTCACGAATGCTTTGCACAAGTGGTAATTCTCCCAAAAAAGGAATTTTCAAATCTTCTGCCAAATACTTTGCTCCCGATTTGCCAAAAATATAGTATTTATTGTCGGGCAATTCCTCCGGGGTGAAATACGCCATATTTTCAACGATACCCAACACTGGCACTTGAATATTTTTTTGTTTGAACATGGCAACGCCTTTCTTTGCATCTGCTAGTGCCACAGCCTGTGGGGTACTAACAACTACTGACCCAGTAATAGGCAAAGATTGCATAATACTCAAATGAATATCTCCAGTTCCAGGGGGCAAATCAATCAGTAAAAAATCCAATTCCCCCCAAGCAGCATCAAAAATCATTTGGTTGAGTGCTTTTGAAGCCATAGGGCCACGCCAAATGACCGCTTGGTCTGCTTTAGTGAAAAATCCAATGGATAAAAGCTTAACTCCAAAGTTCTCAACGGGAACCATTTTTGATACACCTGCTATGTTTTTTGACATAGGGCGTTCACTGGCGACGTCAAACATGATGGGTATTGATGGGCCGTATATATCGGCATCTAGCACACCGACTTTAAAACCCATATTGGATAGGGTAACTGCAAGATTAGCTGTTACGGTAGATTTACCTACACCTCCCTTTCCAGATGCAACCGCAATTATGTGCTGGATTCCTTCAATGGGTTTGCCCTTAATCAGATTAGAATCCTTTTTTTGGGCTGCAATAACTGATATATTTACTTTAACTTTAGCCTTTTCATTAACCTGGTCATGAATGGCTTTCATTATGGATACCTCTATTTTCTTCTTGGCCTGTAACGCTGGATTATCAGTCACTATATCAACCACTACCTCATCACCAAAAATATTGATATTTTTAACTGCATTGGCTTCCATAAGATTTTTACCTGACCCAGGTAAACTGATACTGGACAATGCTTGTTCAACTGCAGGGCGTGTAGTTTTCATACATTCTAGATGATTATACAAATATAGTATATCACTTAGACTTAGGCTATTCACTTGGGCTCCAAAAAGCAGCATCAAAATCCTGAATTTGATCTTTAACAATCAAATGACCCTCTTCTTCCAATAATTGTTGCATGGTATTGATTCCACCAAAATGATGTTTTCCTGTGAGCAGTCCAATACGATTCACCACACGGTGTGCTGGAACATAGGGTTTGGTGTGGGCGGCATTCATGGCATAACCAACCGTTCGTGCGCTTTTAGGAGCTCCTAAATATTGTGCGATACTGCCATAGGTGGTTACCTTACCAAAAGGTATTTGTCGTACTACATCGTATACGCGTTCAAAAAAATCATTTTGTTTTTTCATCAGTAGGAAAGGAGAATTTAAGATACGTTATAGGAACCCCTTTCTCGCGGTATTGTTGTTCGTAAAAAGTTTGAATGCCAATAACATCTGCTGGGGCATGTACATATTGATATATGTCATGATGTGACATGTCTGGCTTTATATCCCATCCATCTAAAACACCCAGTGTATAACCGTGAAAGAAAGCAGCATCTGTTTTGAGATGCACAATGCCTTGGGGCTTTAGTATTCGTTGATAGCTGCGTAGAAATGTTGGGTTGGTCAAGCGGTGATGTTTACGCCTAAATTTATACTGTGGGTCTGGAAATGTAATCCATATCTCTGAGACTTCCCCTTGAGCAAAAACCAGTTCAATTAGTTCGATTTGTGTGCGAACAAATGCCACATTTTTAAGGCCTTCTTCAAGGGCTGTTTTGGCTCCACGCCAAAAGCGCGCACCTTTGATATCAATACCAATATAATTGATGTTAGGGGTTTTTCGGGCTAAACCAACAGAATATTCCCCTTTTCCACAGCCCAACTCAACGACAATGGGGTTGTCATTTTTAAAATAAGCCGACCAAGCGCCCTTGTGCTCAAAAGATTGGGAAAGTAAATCCGCTCTACTGGGCTGAATCACATTTTCAAATGACTCGTTTTCTTTAAATCGTTTTAATTTATTCTTACTCCCCACATTATTTTTTAAGCTGTCTCTTTCATTGCTGCCTTTTCCAGAGTAAATGAAAATTCCGAACCTATATCTACTTGACTCTCAATAAAAATCTTTTCTTTATGCGCTTCGATAATGTGTTTTACAATCGCCAAACCCAAACCAGAACCACCCCTACGACGGTTACCACTTTTATCAACACGGTAAAAACGCTCGAATAGCCGTGGTAAATGCTCATCTTCAATTCCCTCTCCATTGTCGCGCACTCGAACAATTATTTTACTGTCATAAATAGGTTGGACACTTACTTCCGTAGTACCTTTCTTTTTTCCGTATTTAATGGAATTTATAATAAGATTTGTTAAAACTTGTTGCATCCGCTCTCTATCAGCATTTACTGTCACGGCTGTTTCGTATTTCTGGTCAAACTCAAGCTTGATATTGGATTTAGCTGCCTGAATTTCAAGTAACTCAAATACACTTTGAATTAGTTCGAGTATGTTGAAGTCTTCCATCTCAAGACTAGTGTCCCCCTTTTCTAATTTAGTCAGCAAGTCTAAGTCTTTGACTATATATATAAGCCGCTCCACTCCTTTATTGGCACGTTCCAAGTACTTTTTATTCACAGAAGAATCTTTAAGTGCGCCATCCAAAAGAGTGAGTATATAGCCTTGAACAGTAAATAATGGTGTTTTAAGTTCATGTGAGATATTTCCCAAGAATTCACGGCGATAAGATGCTTGGTCTTTTAGGCTGTCTAATTCAACACTTCTTCTAAGAGCCAACTCTTTAACATTATCAAGCAGCGAGTCAATATTGTCAGTGATAAGTATGTCGTTTAGTTCATCTTTAAATTCAGGCTCTAAGTCATGGTACAGCTGTTTTATTTCATTGTATATATATTTTTCAATCCTATAATTAAGTAATAAAAAGACAGATGTAAAAATAATAAGGGCACAGATGCTAAGTAAGAAAATTTTGACCGTGCTGAAAATGTTAATTTCAGTTAAAGTGAGTGTGAAACCTACCACCATAAATAATATAAGAACCGTTATTAGCAATGACGAAATCAGTGAGAATTTATAGGATTTTAACTTTCTTTTGGCCATATTAAACCACATATTTGTAACCTACACCCTTAATAGTTTTGAAGTGTTTGTCGCCTATTTTCTCACGCAATTTGCGAATGTGGACATCAATAGTTCTTCCGCCAACAACAACTTCATTGCCCCATACTTTATCTAAAATTTCTCCGCGTTCAAATACTTTCTGTGGTTTAGATGCAAGTAAATACAATAATTCAAACTCCTTGCGAGGTAGATTGAGTACTTGGCCTTTATAAATCACATTATATTCTTCTCTATTTACAGTTAAATCACCAATTTCAAAATAATTTTTAGAGCTTTCAGCCTTGAATCGGCGTAGAATTGCTTTGATTTTACTCAAAAGTACTTTTGGCTTGATCGGTTTTGTTATGTAATCATCTGCACCTGCATCGAGTCCTGCAACTTGGGAATAATCTTCGCTTCTAGCTGTTAGAAAAACAATAACTAATTCAGAGAGATTTGGGTTTTTACGCAATTTTTCGCAGGTTTCAATACCATCCATTTCGGGCATCATCACATCAAGCAGTACCAAATGTGGGTTCCATTCTTTGGATTTAGCCAAAGCCTCTAAGCCGTTCTTTGCCCTTTTGACCTTATAGCCTTCACCCGATATATTATAATCTAATATTTCAAGGATATCTGGTTCGTCATCAACCAGCAAAATACGCGTATCTTTTTTTTTCATACACTATTGTAATTATCAAATATAAAAAATTTATAGTGCTATTCATGGCTATATATTTGAAAAATCATCTCTAAATTTGACCATTATGAATGAGTTTGAAAAAGAGTCTTTGGATTTGTTTTCGTATCAGTATGAGCAAAATCCTGTTTATCGTTCTTTTTGTGACCTTACCAATGTAAGTCCATCAGAAGTAAAAAGCATGATTCAGATTCCCTTCTTACCCATCACTTTTTTTAAAACACACCGTATAAGTTGCAAAAAAGAAGATGCGTTTATATTTGAAAGTTCTGGTACGGCTGGAACTACAAGTAAGCACCATGTGGCATCATTGTCGCTGTATGAACACAGCTTTCGAAAAGGGTTTACACAATTTTATGGTCAACCCGAAAATTACCATATTCTAGCTCTACTTCCGGGATATATTGAAAGGCCTAATGCTTCTTTATTGTATATGTGTCGTGATTTAATTAGTAAAGCAAAAATGGAATTTAGCGGATTCTACCTCAACCAATTTGAAGCACTCCATAAGGCTTTAATAGCTTTAGACGAGCAACAAAAACCAACAATACTGATTGGTGTTAGCTTTGCCCTTCTTGATTTTTGTGAACAGTACCCTATGCAACTACAACATACAACCATAATAGAGACGGGGGGCATGAAAGGAAGAAGGAAAGAACTTATAAGAGAGGAATTACACCAGCTTCTTAAAAAAGGTTTTGGGATTTCGAACATTCACAGTGAATACGGCATGACGGAAATGTTATCGCAAGCCTATTCCAACGGGAATGGTTTATTTCGTCCGTCATCAAGTATGCAAGTATTGATACGAAATGTGCATGAGCCAAATAAAGTATCTAAATCCGGCTCGGGAGGTATTAATATTATTGACTTATCTAACAGAGATTCTTGTGCATTTTTAGCCACACAAGACCTTGGAAAATGTTATGAGAATGGTACTTTTGAAGTGTTGGGAAGGTTTGATGCCTCAGATATTAGAGGTTGTTCACTCATGAGGGCTTAACAACAAGTAAAAAATAATTTTTCTTACCGCGTTGTAGCAAAACATAATTACCACAAATAAGATCTACCGAAGTAATATGCTTTGCTTCAGTAACCTTTTGCTTATTAACCGAAATTGAGTTCTCTTTTAGTGCCCTGCGTGCCTCGCCATTGGATTTAAGAAAACCCGTCTCCATTGCAAGGGCATTTGTAATGGAAAGGCCTTCAGCAGCTAATTTTTGAATGGGGACTTCTGCCTGCGGAACACCTTCAAAAATATCCAATAGCGTTTGAGCATCTAATGCTTTTAAAGCTTCTGTTGTAGCCTTCCCAAATAAAATTTGTGCAGCTTGCTCCACGCGTTCTACATCCTCAGCCGAATGAACCATGGTGGTAACTTCTTGAGCAAGTTTTCTTTGAAGCTGTCTTTGATGTGGCATCTCACGGTGTGCAGTTATTAATGTGTCTATTTCATTTTTGTTTAGAAAAGTGAAAATCTTAATATACTTTTCAGCATCTGCATCAGAGGCATTTAACCAATATTGATAAAACTTGTAAGGTGATGTTTTTTCTGGATCTAGCCAAACATTACCTCCTTCGGTTTTTCCAAATTTAGTTCCGTCGGATTTTGAAATAAGAGGACAAGTTAACGCGTAGGCTTTGCCAGAAAGCTTGCGCCTAACAAGTTCAGTACCTGTAGTAATATTTCCCCATTGATCGCTTCCACCCATTTGTAGCAAGCAGTTGTGATATTTATAAAGATGAAGAAAATCATACCCTTGAATAAGTTGATAGGTAAATTCTGTAAAAGACATGCCTTCTTTCGCATCTGCACCAAGACGCTTTTTGACAGATTCTTTAGCCATCATATAATTAACCGTCAGATGTTTACCTATGTCACGGGCAAAATCAATAAGTTTAAATGAAGCCATCCAATCTAAATTGTTGACCATTACGGCACCATTTGACTTATTACTATCAAAATCTAAAAATTTAGACAACTGTTTTTCAATACCCTTACAGTTATGCTCAAGTTTTTTATTGTCTAGCAAGTTTCGTTCGGTAGATTTTCCAGAAGGATCTCCAATCATACCAGTTGCGCCACCCACTAGAGCATATGGTTTATGGCCATAGCGCTGAAAATGCATCAAAATCATGATTTGAACCAAACTACCAATATGAAGCGAGTCTGCAGTTGGGTCAAATCCAATATACCCAGATGTCATTCCCTTTGCCAAGATTACATCGGTTTCTGGCATAATGTCGTGAACCATACCCCGCCATGTAAGTTCTTCTAAAAATGGTGCCATGTACTAATTTTTAGCAAATATAAACCTATGTTAACTAACCCGAAACACAGGGCTATTTTTTATTATCAATTAATGGTTTGGGCATTCCGGTTGTCTCTCGTACTTCCATATCTTTTAATCGCGATTCAACAGTCTCAAAAATTCGCGTATACTGCTTTGACTTTGAGGCGTAATAAGTGTTGTTTATAACAAAAGTAATGCTGTCTATTCCATGAAATTTATAAAGAGAGTCTAAGGGCACATAGTGGCTTTCATTAAGTCCAATAGATGCATTTATCAATGCCAAATCAACATGAAAGTCGATGAGTTGCTCCTCACTCATCAAGGTTTCGGGCTTAGAAATCCTATCTTGAGCACAGGCAGATAAAATAAAAAAGAAAGATATTAAAAAAAATATTCTCATCTATTAAATTTTAAAGGTTTGGCATGGTTTGATTGTTTTATATTTCCATTCTCATACATAAGCATACCATTTAAAAAAGTATGGGTTACAACACCACGTAATGTTGTTCCTTCCAAAGGAGACCAACCACATTTGTATAAAAGATTATCCCTAGTAATAGTGTGTTCATGATTTGCATCAACCAAAACCAAATCAGCATAGTACCCTGGTCTTATGAAGCCTCGCTCTTTAATAGAAAATAAAATGGCAGGATTATGACACATTTTCTCAACTACTTTTTCAAGACTTATTTTACCTTGATTTACACATTCGAGCATTACGGCTAAAGCATGCTGTACCATTGGTCCACCAGATGGCGCTTTGGTGTAAACCTGATTTTTTTCTTCTAATGTATGTGGTGCATGATCAGTAGCAATTATATCAATGCGATCGTCATTAAGCGCTTCCCAAAGGCTTTCTCTATCTGCAACAGATTTTACAGCAGGGTTCCATTTGATGTGGGTGCCTTTGTGCGCATAATCATCATCGGAAAACCACAAATGATGAATACACACTTCAGATGTAATTTGTTTTTCAACTATTGGTACATCGTTTTGGAATAATTCCGTTTCTCGTGCTGTAGACAAATGGAACACATGTAAACGTGCGCCTGTCTCTTTTGCCAATGCTATGGCTTTTGAAGAGGACAAAAAACAAGCCTCATCAGATCGAATATCTGGATGATGTACCATGGGAATATCATCTCCAAATTTTTTAACGTAATCCACAAGATTAGCTCTAATGGTTTGTTCGTCTTCGCAGTGTACTGCAATAGGAAGTTGAAAAGCAGAAAATATTTCTTTTAGTGTGTTGGGGTCGTCAACCAACATATTCCCAGTGGAAGAGCCTAGGAATAACTTTAATCCAGGTATTTTTTTAGGGTCGAGTGCCTTAATTTCATCAAGGTTGTCATTGGTGCCACCAAAGAGGAATCCATAGTTAGCCCAAGAAGTTTGTGCTGCTATATCAAGCTTATCGCGATATGCTTTTGCTGTTGTAGTTTGTGGATTCGTGTTAGGCATTTCTAAAAAAGATGTAATACCCCCCGCTAAACAAGCTTTTGATTCTGTGCCAATATTTGCTTTGTGACTAAGTCCAGGTTCGCGAAAATGAACTTGGTCATCTATACAGCCTGGCAGCAGGAATTTTCCTGAAGCGTCTATCACTTCCATTTCTGGTGTTGCATTCAAATTAGCCGCTACAGCAGCAATACGTTCTCCTATAATAAGCACGTCTAATGAAGCAGTTTGCCCTT
>CAXHBH010000018.1:0-31915 GCA_964014735.1 uncultured Flavobacteriaceae bacterium
TCAGAGTTGTACCATAACGCTCTGAATGGACTAGCAATTTGACTGCCATTTTGAATTATTGTTTGCGGTGGTGTCATATCAAAAGCATCAGCGTTATCAGACGAATCATATTCGTCAGCACTACCATTTAATATCAAATTTTGGCTCCATCCATAATCTAATGAAACGTAGAAAAATGAAATTAAAAAAGTGAAAGTAAATAAATTTGTTTTGAGTAAATATTTTTTCATGGATATTATATTTTAATGGGTAAATTTAGTTTGGTTTGAGATTTATATAATATTAAAAAGGAGTAAAATCGTACATTTTTTAAGTTTATTGTAATGCTATAATCATTTAAGTTCATTCAATTGTTAAATATGTACCTTTGAAATTTTGGCTCAGTACCATCATTTTTAAGGGTATTTTTCGTGATGCTCTAACCACTTCAATAGATGCTTTGCCATTGGCCATTTCTATAACTTCACTTCCTGTTGGAGTGCCCATAGCCCTGTGTGTATTTCCACCTGATAAACATTGAAAATATACACGTTCTTCAAAGTCTAACACGCGAAGACCATTTTTGTCACGCGCCGTTGCCGTGACCAAATAATTTCCATTCTCCAATTGGGTGTACACCAGTGCAAGGCTTTTTGCGGTTCCATTTTTTGTAAACCTGTAGTTGACTTTTAATTTGTCTGTTACTTCAATGCCAGAGGTTGTTTTTCCGACAGCTTCAAGCACATTTTCTCCATCAGTAAACGAAACATTCCAATTTAGTCCTGCTGCAGGGAAGCTCTTAGTATTCCTTTTTTTAGTGCCCATGCTTTTACCATTTAAAAACAGCTCAACTTCTGGGCAGTTGCTATATACACTAACAGCACGCTTTAACCCTTTTGGCCCTTGACGTTCTGTCCATGTATGCGATTCAATATAGGCAAAAGGAGTAGTATCATTCCAATAGCTTTTAAACACATAAAAAGCATCTTTAGGCTTATTATTTCTATCTACCAAGCCCTTTTGGTTAATATACGGTATCGCATTTTCAGGGCGTAATGGTGTTCCAAAATCCTTGAATGCCCACTGCGCGTTTCCAACAAAAGAAGTGTCATTTTCACTGATACGTAAATGCCAATCAAATAAATCGACAATATAGTTTTCACTCCAATCGCCAACTTTTGCAATATTAGGAACATCAGATTGCACAATTGCTTCTTCCCAGCCATCGGCTTGGATTTTGCCTTCACCAGTGATGGGGTTTTCTGTGTGTCTTCCCACATGACTAGAACCGCCATACTCAGTATGTAAAAAATGTTTGTATTCTTTTTTGTATTTGTCAACGGCTTTTTGATAACTCTTATAACTTCCAGAGTACCATCCAGACCATATAGATGGTGAAAAAACATCCACGATATCTGAGCCCTCATAAAACTTTCTGATAGCTGTTTTTCGTGTTGGGTCTAGCTTGTGTGCATAGTCGTTTAGTTCTGAGAGGTAATCTTTTAATTGATCAATATCATCACCTCCTTCAAAATCGGGTAACCAATAAATTTCATTACCTAAGGACCAGAGAATTACACTGGGATGGTTATAATTTTGTTCTATAATTTCTTTGAGCATATTTTTGGTGTTCTTTTTCCACGCATCGTTACCCAAACCCCCACGGCACCATGGTAATTCGTCCCAAACAAGTATTCCCAACTCATCGCAAGCCTTATAGATTTCAGGATCTTGAGGATAATGTGCAAGTCGAACGAAATTAGCACCCATCTCTTTTATAAGTTCCATGTCTGTCCGATGTTGTATATTACTCATAGCTGAGCCAACTCCTGCGTGTTCTTCATGCCGATGTGTACCTCTAAGTTTTAAACGCTTTCCGTTAAGGTAAAATGCTCCATAATCCTTAAACTCAAACCAGCGAAAACCAACATTTTCATTTACCTCGTCAATGGTTTTGCCATCTTTTACAAGTGCTACAGTAAGATTATACAGATATGGGTTTTTTGTATCCCAAAGTTTGGGATTTGTGATTTTGGTAAAGTTAATATCCGCCGAATTATCCACCACATCAAATACAGCTGTTTTGATCATATTTCCGTCATTGTCAGCAAGAACTGCCTCAACCGATAGTTTATTATTTTTAGGATTTGTAATCAACACTTTTGCATTCAACGCTGCATTACTGCTTGTCACTTTGGGTGTGGTAATTTTTAAATCATTTATGTGCTCAGCAGGAAGTGTTTTTAACCAAACATCACGTGTGATGCCCCCATATATGAAAAAATCACTCTTTTGTGAAGGGATAACTTCTGGATTGTAGCCATTGTTTGCATATACCAAAATTTGATTTTTACCTTCCTTAACTGCATCTGTAATATCTAGGTTAAACCCGATATACCCACCAATGTGTTCACCAACATTCTTACCATTCACATAAACCTTAGATGTAATGTTGACCCCCTCAAAGTATAGCTGAAAAACTTGACCAGCGCTATTGTTTAAGATTTCAATGTCTTTCCGATACCAGCTGCCATCTCTTCTGTAGCCCGGCGCTAAGTCTGTGGCATCAATAGCATTCCAAGTATGGGGTAGATTAATGTCTTTCCAATTTTCATTAGCAAGTGCAGCATCAGACGTTTCTGCATTATACTCTAGGTATTCCCAACCTTTGTTAATGGTAGTCGTTTGTCGTAACTCCTTATCAGATATCGAATTACACGAGCTTGTAATAAAAGCAAGGATTAGGGTATAAATGAACGCAAAGTTATTAAAGCGGGACATCATTAATTAAGATTTTTCAGTCTAATTAGGGTTTCAAGAAAATAGTAATCTCCATATGCAATGGGCTCATCTATCTCATCGTTTTTTGGCCAGTTTCCTGTACTATGATCTAGGATAAAAGGTGCATCGAAATCAGATGCCAAAATATAATCTGGGGATTTTAGGTTCGTCATCACTTTTTTACTGTAATCCAAGTATTTTTCTTCTAGTGTATATCCATAAATTTCAAGCATGGCAGCGGCTACAATTGTTCCAGCAGAAACATCTCTTGGCGCATTTGGAATGGCAGGGTCATCAAAATCCCAGTAGGGTATTCCGTCATTCGGTAAATTTTTGTGGTTTAAGAAATATTCAGCTGTGGCAATGGCACGATTTAGGTACCTAGTATCTTTGGTATATCGGTAGGCAAGTGTATAGCCATAAATCCCCCAACCGTGACCGCGTGCCCATGAAGACTCATCATTAATCCCTTGATGTGTGACTTTCATTCTGGGTCGGAATGTCAGGGTATCATAATCTACCACGTGATAGCAACTATTGTCTGGTCTAAAATGGTATTTTAATGTGGTGTTTGCATGGGTAACTGCTAACTTATGAAAGCTACTATCCCCCGAAATTTTAGTTGCTTCGAAAAGTAGTTCTAAGTTCATCATGTTGTCAATGATTACTGGAAATTGCCATACTTTTTTGTTGAAGTCCCAAGAGCGAATACTTTTAATATTTTCATTAAATCGAGTACTTAACGTTTTAGCACTTTCAACAATAATATTTTTGTACCGTTTGTTCTCTTTTATTTTGAGTCCATTGCCAAAACTGTTGTAAACCTTGAAACCCATGTCGTGAGTACGATTATTAAACTTTTCTTTTTCAATAAATTTTGTCCACTCCTCGGCTTTTTCGATGTAATCTTGGTTTCCAGTTATGGAGTATAACTGCCAAAGGTTACCTGCAAAAAAGCCGCTAGTCCAATCTTTAGAAGGAACTTTTTTAATAGCATTTGCTTTGTAAGAATAGCTTCTTGGGAATGCTAATGAATCAACCGAGTATGTTAGTAATTTCTCATACCTCTTTTCTAAAAGTATGTCTATATCCGATTTAGCATCTTCTTTTTTTATTGAGCACCCCAATAATATAAGGGCTACAAAAATCAAGAGAAAATAATAATTTTTATTTTGGCTAAAGATCATGGTTGTTAAGATTGGCTTAAGTTGTTAAATGCTTTTTTAATTTCAGTAAATTTAAATTATTAGATTGCGTATTTTTTTTGAAATTGACTAGGAGTAAGACCAAATTTTTCACTAAAACATATACTGAAATATTTTGGGTTTTTATATCCAACATGATAGCTTACTTCTGAAACAATCATCTTGCCTTTCTCAAGTAATTGTACAGCACGTCTCATGCGATAATGTTTTATTAACTCGTTTGGAGTAAAGTTTGTCCATGTTTTAACCTTTAAGAACAATAATGTACGACTAACACCTAGTTCAGAACAAAATATAGAAATGTTAAAAAGTTCGTTACTGATATTTTCCTCTATAATGAGAAGCGCTTTTTTAAATAGTTTTTCATCAAATGATGAAATAGATACTTCATTTGGCTGTAAAAAATCTTGTGCGTTTCTTTCTTTTACAAATCGCTGCTCGTTTTCCCTTTCAAGAGATTCAATTCTTGACTTTAGCCTAGCCACTTCTTGAAAAAGCGTTCGCACCTGTTCTATAAGCGCTTCCTTTTCATAGGCAGGTTGAGCCATTAATGACTCTAAATTTTTAGCCCTAGTTTTAAGTTCATCTGCTAAATACATATTTCCGGTATTATTTAATTCTGTCCCAACTCTTGTTTCAATCATCATTGGGGTTTATTTTTTTTGTCGCTTTGATAGTTGATAATTGTAAAGTGATTGGTGTTTTTCAAAAACTTTATTAACTGCTTTTATCATAGTCATAGGCTGATAGTTAACTTCAAAAGCTTGATTCCCATTGATTCCTACAACACGAGCAAAAGGGCCATCTTTCATTCCATCTAACTTTATTGTTTTTGATGGATTGATATCACTTAACACATTAACTTTAGTGTTCCAAAAAGTACTAAATGCACCATGCGAAGGTTTCCAATAGCCGGCACCCCCACCTTTAAATAGGGGGTAACTCATTTCTTTATCTGGCGTAATATGTACTGTAGTATTGTCAAATAAGTTTTGATGATTCGCACCCGAATGCTGATCCAAAATGGGATCCACAAAAACTTCACAGTTTAGATATACACATTTTGTTGCTAATGTATTGAAGCTCAGCGGATGTACTGCTTTGTTATAAACTTTTATTCCCCTGGCCAATACATTATATGTACCAGACATTGCAACAGTATAATGTGCTGTGTTTTCCCCTTTAGTGACTACGTCTTCAATGGTTACATTGGCAATATTTTCTGTAAGTATGCCACTATCTGCATTTTCAATGATGATATTTTTTACCCAACTGTTATATGCACGCGTAAGGTAAATACCATTAAAACCTGGTTCAACGTGATGCGCAATGCGAGGCGATTTTGGAAACCGAATACTGAAATCTTGGATACCAATTTCTTTTAGATGTTTCCATCTCACTAATTGCGCTTCAAATACGGGTTTTACATCAATGGTTAGAGGGCTGCTTATTGTTGCTATTCCCTCTGATATTGCAAGGACTTTTATCTGTTGACGGACTAGTGGTAATTCTGGAAAATTCCAATGATGGCTGCCAATTCTTGTTAATTGATTTTTATAAAGCTCCTTGATTATCTGAGCTTCTTCACCCTGCTTATTAAAGAGTTGGAGTTCGACAACATCCCCAACATTTAAATGTTGCGATTCGAAAATACTCAAGGTGAAGCCTCCCCTTTTTCCTTCAGAGACTTTTGCGAGCACCTCGTAAGGCCGCTCGTATTTTTTTAGATATGGCTTCACACGCTCTCCTGGAACTCGAGTCCATATAAACCCGCCTGACCAAGCGAATTGGGAAAATGGTAAGTCTATATTGTTTTCTTTCTCCCGTTGCCTTTTATCAAATTCAATCAGATACTCACGCAATTCTTTGAGATCTTCGGGATCATTGGTATACATTAGGGGTCTTGGACAATATATTTCAGTACCATGCTGACCTGTTCCAGCACCACTTAAAATAAAATTATTACGCTCAATGTAAATGATTCCACTAATAATTATTGTTCCAGGTGGTAATAGTAATGTAACAGGGCCTTTTAACTTACTGACTTCGCTAATGGCATGTTGCATCGCTTTGGTGTCGTCAAGACCATCATTAGCCACAACATTATAATCAACTGCATTTACAATAGTTCCTGTAAAATTTGGAATTTGTTTATTTCCATTATGGTAGCCAGCATAACTAAAGTCGGGAATATAATTCTCGTCAATAACATTTACTCCAGAATGTATAAAGGACATGTTTTGCGACCAACTAACTGAGAATAAGTTTAGTATCGCTATGATAAGCATTAAAAAGTTTATTTTTATTTTTATCATATATTTATGCAATGGATTGCACAATATAAAACGTTTTTGATTAAAATTCAAAACATTTTTAATAAGTTTACGGATCTTTAAAAAATGTTAAAAAAAAAAACAACCATATACGACATTGCTACAAAGCTTAATATTACCGCTGCTACGGTATCACGTGCGTTAAACGACAGTGAGCTAATAAGCAAAAAAACCAAGAAAATGGTTTTGGAAGCTGCTGATGAGTTAAGTTATTTCAAAAACCGCCATGCATTGGCTTTGAAAAGCGGTAGAACAAACCAGGTTGGTTTGGTTGTCCCTTTTATTAATCGTCATTTTTTTTCAAATATTATTATGGGTGTTGAGGAAGAGTTATATCCCAAGGGTTATCAAGTAATGATATTCCAATCAAATGAATCTGAGAGAAAAGAGAAAGATATTATTGAAGCGCTCTTGCAAAATCAGGTTGATGGGGTGCTTATTTCTGTTTCCAAAACAACTCGATTTAAAGATCATTTTAATAAGATTATCGATAACAATTTACCCCTTATTTTTTTTGATAGAAAGGCTGATATTGAAAACTCAAGTTGTGTAGAGACAGATGATGTTTTAGGTGGAAAAATTGCCACACAACACTTGATTGATCAAGGCTGTAGCCAAATAGCTTATGTCACGGTTGATTTAAATCTTAATATATATACGAATCGTTTTAAGGGATACAGAGAATCCTTAATCCGCAATGGTATTGATTTTAGGGAAGACCTTGTGTTTCAGGCCAATAGTGATATTGCTTCTGGAAGAAAAGTAGCACGTCAAATATTGTCTAGCGATGCTAATATTGATGCTATTTTTTGCTCAAGTGACTATATAGCACTTGGTGTGATGCAAGAAATGAAAGAACAGAATGTTAGTATCCCAGACGATGTTGCAGTAGTTGGATTTAGTAACGAACCTTTTACTGAACTATTGGATTTGACATTGACTTCAATTGAGCAAAGTCCCTATGAAATGGGTAAAAGTGCTGCCCGTGTTTTCTTGGATCAAATGAATTCAAAAAATGCGATTATTGAGCACGCTATTAAACTAAAACCCAGGCTATACATTAGGGATTCTTCATTGAAAAATAATCGAAAAACGCACAAGTAGCTAAAAAATATATTTAAAAAATGTGTTCAATTTAATTATATTTGCAATCCATTACAATTTTATATGCAATCTAATAATACGTACTTAGCTACTAGTCCAACAGAAGCGAAAAATTTTGACACAGGTGAGTTAAGAAATCGCTTTTTAATAGGAACCATTTTCAATCCTGATCATATTACGGCCTATTATACCACCTACGACCGATACCTTGTAGGAGGCGCACAACCCGTATCTAAACCACTTACCTTAGAGGCTATTGATGAGCTTCGAGCGGATTATTTTTTGGAACGCAGAGAATTGGGCATTATCAATGTTGGTGAAACGGGTATTGTTCGCGTAGATGGTACTGCCTATACTCTTGAAAATCAAGAAGCGTTGTATGTTGGTAGAGGCGCTAAAGATGTAGTTTTTGAAAACACCTCAGGCTCTTCCCCTTTGTTTTATTACAATTCTACCCCAGCACATAAAAGTTACCCAACTGAAAAAATATCATCTGAACGGGCACAGTATGTAGAGCTCGGAGACGATAAGAATGCTAACAAAAGACGTATAAAAAAACTTATTGTTCAAGAAATCATACCTACATGTCAGTTACAGATGGGCCTTACCATGTTATATGAAGGAAATGTGTGGAATACCATGCCTGCACATACGCATCTAAGAAGAATGGAAGTTTATTTTTATTTAGACATTGATGCTAACAATTCCATATCTCATTTTATGGGTGAACCTCAAGAAACAAGACATATCTTTATGCAAAACCATCAAGCGGTAATTTCACCGTCATGGTCTATCCACAGTGGATGTGGCACTTCAAACTATTCCTTTATTTGGGGTATGGCAGGTGAAAACTTAGATTATGGAGATATGGATGGTGTAAAAATTAACGAATTACGTTAAAATATGAATCCATTTGATCTGACAGGAAAAACAGCATTTATATCTGGCGCAACACACGGACTAGGTATGGCTATGGCAATAGGACTTGCAGAGGCAGGAGCCAAACTCATTATTTCAAGTACAAGCCCAGACAAGTTAAATGGTGCTATTTATGAATACACAAAAAGGGATCTTAATGTAACTGGATATGTATTGGATGTTACCAACGATGAGCAAGTAAAAAAAGTGACTGCTGAAATTTTTAAAAAACAACAAGTTGATATTCTAATCAATAATGCAGGTATTATTAAAAGAACTGCGGCACTTGAAATGAGCCCCGAAGACTTTAGAGCCGTCACGGATGTTCACCTTACAGGTTCTTTTCATCTAGCACAACAGTTTGCCATCCCTATGGTGTCACGCAAATCAGGAAAAATTATTAATATCTGCTCGATGATGAGCGAGTTGGGCCGTAACACAGTTAGTGCTTATGCAGCTGCCAAAGGTGGTTTGAAAATGCTTACAAGAAACCTAGCCACAGAGTGGGCCAAACACAATATACAAGTCAATGGCATAGGCCCTGGCTATTTTGAGACTACTCAAACCGCCCCAATACGAGTAGACGGGCACCCATTTAACGAGTTTATTATTAACAGAACACCTGCTGGCCGTTGGGGTAAAACAGATGACCTTAAAGGAACGGCAGTATTTCTCGCATCAAAAGCAAGTGATTTTGTAAATGGCCAAATTATTTACGTAGACGGAGGCATATTGGCAACAATTGGAAAACCATCTAATGAGCTATGATCAGAAAACACAAATCGTTTATTGATGAAGGGTTTTTACTTGATTGTCCCTTCGCACTTGAACTTTACGTAAACTACGCTGCCAAGCTACCTATAATTGATTATCATTGCCATCTATCTCCTGCTCAAATAGCAAATGATTATCAGTTTAAAAATATAACAGAAATATGGATTGATGGCGATCATTATAAGTGGCGTGCTATGCGGACCTTGGGCGTTGATGAGCGATACATAACGGGGGAAGCTTCACCTAGAGAGAAATTTATTGCTTGGGCTTCTTGCGTGCCAAAGCTAATTCGTAACCCACTTTACCACTGGACACACCTTGAGCTTAAAAGATACTTCGGTATTGATGTATTGCTCAACGCTGACAATGCAGCGGCTATATATGAGCAAACTACTGCCTTACTACATCAAACAGAATACAGTTGCTTAAATCTCATTAAAAAACTAGGTGTTGAGATAATATGTACGACAGATGACCCTACGGATAGTTTAGAACACCATAAAGCATTTGGTATTAATGATTCACTTACGCTTTTGCCTGCTTTTCGTCCAGACAAGGCCATAGAAATACAGCATGAGAACTTCAATGCCTATTTAGCCAAATTGGCAACGGTTGTAGGACACAAGATAGATTCATTTAGCACACTTAAAAAAGCCTTGGATAAGCGGATGGACTACTTTGCGGCTCATGGGTGTACAATATCAGATCATGGTTTGGAACAAATTCGCTATGCTGAGACTTCAGATGAAATGGCCGATGCTGTAATGCATAAAAAAGCTCAAGGAAAGCATTTGACTGTCAATGATCTTGAGCAATATAAAACCGCTGTTTTGTTGTTTTTAGCAAAGGGCTATCACAAACGCGGCTGGGTGCAACAATACCACCTTGGCGCATTACGTAACAATAGCAGCCGTATGCTCAACAATTTGGGTCCCGATATGGGTTGTGACTCTATTGGTGATTTTCATCAAGCGCAAGGCCTCTCTAGGTTTTTAGATTCACTTGACACCAATAATGAGTTGGCCAAAACCATTTTATACAATTTAAACCCGGCACAAAATGCACTTTTTGTAACTATGGCAGGAAATTTTAATGATGGTAGCGTGAGTGGCAAGATTCAATATGGAGCAAGTTGGTGGTTTTTAGATCAATTGGATGGAATGCGTAAACAAATTAATAGCTTGTCAAACATGGGTGTTTTGAGCACCTTTGTTGGAATGCTTACAGATTCACGAAGCTTTATGTCTTTTCCACGACATGAGTACTTTAGAAGGCTGTTGTGTAATATTATCGGAGAAGATGTTGAAAAGGGGTTGTTACCCCGCGATTTAGATGCCATGGGAACCATAGTGTCCGACATATGTTATCACAATGCTAAATCCTATTTTAATTTTTATTCACACGAATGAAAAAAGCCTTGTTATATTTTTTGCTTCTCCAGTTCGTTGCATGTCAACAGGACAATAGCAAGCGTATTATTCGCTTGGGTCATGCGCTTGATACCAACCACTCTGTCCATAAGGCCATGGTAAAAATGGGGGAAGAGCTTTTTCGAATTTCTTCAGGGACTATGCAAATTAAAATATATCCAAATCAACAGCTGGGTTCTGAGCGCGAATGCCTTGAATTATTACAAATAGGAAGCCTTGATATTACCAAAGTATCTACAGGTGTTCTGGAAAATTTTTCTCCCAACATGAAAGTGCTTGGGCTTCCTTATTTATTCCGTGACAAAGCACATACGTTTACAGTTTTGGATGGCGCTATTGGTAAGCAGTTACTTAATGAAACATTATCCTTTAGGATTAAGGGCTTGGCTTATTATGATGCTGGTAGTCGAAGTTTTTATACTAAGCGTAAGCCAATTGCATCCCCATCAGATTTAAAAGGGTTAAAAATTAGAGTCATGGAAAGTGTTACAGCTATGAAAATGGTTGAAAGCATGGGTGGTTCTCCTACGCCAATTTCATGGGGTGAACTGTATACCTCGCTGCAACAAGAAGTGGTGGATGGCGCAGAAAATAATCCACCAAGTTTTTACCTTTCCAAGCAGTTTGAGGTGTGTAAACACTATACTCTTGACGAACATACAACCTTGCCTGATGTTTTGGTAAGTGGTTCTTATTTTTGGGACGGCTTAAACGAAAACCAAAAAGAATGGCTCAATGAAGCAGTTGAAATTTCTGTTGTTTATCAACGTCAGTTGTGGGCAGAATCCGAAGCGTATTCGCTGCTTGAACTTAAAAAAGCGGGTGTAGAAATTATTTATCCTGACAAGAAAATGTTTGAGGACATGGTTAAGCCTGTTTACGATTATTACCGCACAAATGGGGAAATGGATGTTTTGATTAATCAAATAAAAAATCAATAGGAATGAAAGGCATGCAAAATAAATTAAATTGCATTTTGGAGATTATTTTGGTAGCCTTGCTGGGCATCATGGTGCTTAATGTAAGTTGGCAAGTTTTTTCAAGGTATATCTTGGCAAATCCAAGCTCATTTACAGACGAATTGGCTCGCTATCTCATGATATGGTTGGGTGTTATGGGCACCGCCTATGTTTCTGGAAAACGACTTCATGTTGCCATTGACATTCTTCCCAGTCAATTGAATTCGTCTCGTCAAAAAGCTATGCAAAAAGTTATATTTTCAATTATCATTTTGGCTACAGTTTTGATTTTTATCATTGGCGGCTCAAGACTTGTATATTTAAGTTATGTGCTAGGTCAAAAATCTGCCGCATTACAAATTCCACTATACCTTGTTTACATGTGTGTACCACTAAGCGGGGCATGTATTGTTTTTTACAAGTTCTGTGATCTAACATTAAACAAATCATAATGGAAGTTTTTTCAATAGCCATACTGTTATTTAGTTTTTTGTTACTGCTGTCAATTGGGACACCTGTTGCTTGGAGTATTATAATATCATCGCTATTCACCCTTTTGGTGAGTGTTCCTTTTTTACCTGCATTGACTACTATTTCCCAACGCATGGCAACTGGGATAGATAGTTTTGCTTTGTTGGCTATCCCGTTTTTTATATTGTCAGGAGAGTTGATGAATAAGGGAGGCGTGGCCCACAGACTAGTTGCATTTGCCAAAGCATTGGTTGGCTTTTTACCCGGTGGTTTAGCACTTATTAATGTTATATCCGCCATGTTAATGGGTTCAGTTGCTGGTTCTGCCATGGCATCAGCTTCTGCCATGGGAAGTATTTTAGGACCCGAGATGGAAAAGGAAGGATACTCCAAAGGTTTTGGGGTGGCAATAAATATCACTTCTGCTACTACTGGATTGGTTATTCCACCTAGTAATATTTTAATCGTGTATTCATTGGCTAGCGGGGGCGCTTCCATTGCAGCTTTATTTTTGGCGGGATATATTCCTGGCATACTAACAGGTTTGTTTTTAATGGCTGTTGCCATGATTTGGGCAAAGAAGAAAAACTTTAAAACAGGAAAACGGGCACCACTCAAAACAGTTTTTGGCTCTTTTGTTCGCGCATTTCCAAGTTTGATGCTGCTTTTTGTGGTAATTGGTGGTATTGTTTCGGGAGTTTTTACAGCTACCGAAGCATCTGCAATTGCTGTTATTTATACTCTTGTTTTGGGATTTGTTTATAAAGAAATCACGTTTAAAACGCTCCCTACTATTTTGCTAAAATCTTCTACCACAACAGCTATTGTAATGTTCCTGATAGGTGCATCCATGAGCATGTCGTGGGTATTGTCTTATGAGAATATTCCTGAAATGATAAGCAGTGGTATTTTGTCACTTAGCGATAACAAAATTGTCATACTACTACTGATTAACTTCACCTTGTTATTTGTGGGTATTTTCATGGACATGACACCCGCAGTATTGATATTTACCCCCATTTTTCTTCCCATTGTAACCCAATTGGGAATTGATCCTGTTCATTTTGGTATCATCATGATTTTAAATTTATGTATTGGTTTGTGTACACCGCCTGTTGGAAGTGTTCTT
The DNA here is from genome assembly GCA_964014735.1 of uncultured Flavobacteriaceae bacterium. Classification (GTDB taxonomy): domain Bacteria; phylum Bacteroidota; class Bacteroidia; order Flavobacteriales; family Flavobacteriaceae; genus UBA7446. Next base: position 13,084 of record CAXHBH010000018.1, read on the forward strand.
TTTGTCGGAGTTGGTGTTGCAAATACGTCTATACAAAAAGTCATTAAACCACTTATACCTTTGTTTTTGGCTATGATTGTCGCACTTTTGTTGGTTACTTATATTCCTGCACTCTCACTCTGGCTTCCTTCAATATTTGATCTGTAGTTTTTAACGAAAAAATCAAATGATAAAATTCTTTAACAATGCCTGTTTAGCCTTTGGTACTTCAAAAAGAGGAACTTTTGCTGCTGTAACACTTTCATTGTTTACAATGAATCAAACTTGGACACAGGAAGTAATTAAGGCAAATGGCCCTGGGAACACCTATCAAGAGCTCACTAGTTTTTTGGCACCTGGTTATAACCCTATTGAGTCGCCAGATTGCAATCATACTAGTTTTGGAAATCATATAGACGAAGAATACGACAGCAGCCTTGGCGACTATGCATATAGGTTTTTTATTCATGTATCTCCTGATAATGATCGCTGTATTGCAACAATTAACGACCGGCAAAGAAATGAAATCAAAACGTACAGTCCATCGCCTGCAAATTTAAAAGGAGTACAAGGTGAAAAAGTTATTTATAAATGGGCATTTAAACTTGCTGATGGATTCCAATCCTCACCCAAATTTACGCATATTCATCAATTAAAATCTGTCGGGGGTGACTACTCAAGTATGCCCATCTATACATTAACAACTCGTAAAGGCACGCCAGATAAATTACAACTTCGTTATGCTGAAACAGATGCTCAAATTACGCTTAAAGAAACCACGCTTAGCCCTTTTATTGGCGATTGGGTTGAAGTCACGGAAAAAATTGAATATGCCACTACGGGGTTTTATTCTATTGATATAGTAAATAAGTTCACAGGTCAACAATTGTTTTATTATGACAACACAGATTTTGACGAACCCAAAATAAATTGGCGTCCAGAGGCTAGTTTTGTGCGTCCCAAATGGGGAATTTATCGGAGTTTAGTTTATGAAGAAGACCTTCGTGATGAGCAAGTACTGTTCTCTTATTTTAGTATTGAGGAGGTGTCAAGTTTAAATACACTAGAAGTAGATCAACGGAGTATAAACGTATTTCCAAATCCAACGTCAGGAGTATTACACATTTCAAGTATAGATGCTGCACAGACGCAAATCTTTGCTATAAGTGGTCAGCTGCTTTTGCAGTCCAATAGCGCGCAAATTGACCTTAGTCATTTACCGCCTTACCTTTATTTTTTAAAAGTGTTTGATAAAAACAACAACTTGCTCTTAACGCAGAAGGTGCTAAAGTCGAACTAAAAATAATTTGCTTATTTAGCGATTAATGATGCTTACTTTATGACAGCTGAAACGGTTCAAATTGGTAGCGGTCAAGTTTTGGGAATATAATGGACTAAAATTTGAATTTTTTTGACCTACTGAATCATATTTGCTGAACTAAATTTGCATTTAATATTTATTAACAATTGACCAATATATCTCATGAAAAAAGTAGTCACTTTTGGTGAAATTATGTTGCGCTTAGCGCCTCCTGGATTTTTAAGATTTTCACAAACCAATTCTTTTGATATCATCTATGGCGGTGGTGAATCTAACGTTGCTGTTTCTCTTGCTAATTATGGCGTTCCAGTACGTTTTGTTACGCGTGTGCCTAGTAACGATATCGGAGAATGCGCGCTTATAGAAATGCGCAAACGTGGTGTTGAAACCGATTTTATGCTTCGTGGAGGAGACCGTTTGGGGATTTACTTCCTAGAGACAGGTGCTGTAAGCCGAGGTAGTAAAGTAGTTTATGACCGCGCACATTCTGCTATATCTGAAATTCAACCTGGAATGGTAGATTGGGACAAAGCCTTTGAGGGCGTGGAATGGTTCCACTGGACGGGAATTACGCCTGCCATCTCTCAGTCTGCAGCAGATGCGTGCCTAGAAGCTGTGAAGATTGCTAGTGAGAAAGGCATTACGATTTCAACAGACTTAAATTACCGTGCCAAACTTTGGAAATATTGTGACGATGCACATCGTGAGAAAATCATGACCGAAATCACTTCATATTGCGATATTGTTCTTGGAAACGAGGAAGACGCTGAGATGCACTTTGGTATCAAGCCAGATGGTATTACGGTACAAACACAAGGACATGATGTAAAAGCAGAAGCCTTTTTGTCTGTTTGCAAACAAATGATGGTGAAATTTCCAAAAGCCAAAAAAGTAATTACTACACTACGGGGTTCCATTTCGGCTTCGCATAACACTTGGGCTGGCGTATTATACGATGGAAAAACCATGTACGACACGACACAGTATCAAATCACAGACATTGTAGATCGTGTAGGTGGTGGAGACTCGTTTATGGGTGGTCTTATTTATGGACTACTAAAATATCCAGACAACGACCAACATGCACTGGACTTTGCTGTGGCAGCATCATGCCTTAAGCACACCATAAAAGGCGATGCCAACCTTGTGACAGTTGCAGAAGTAGAAAAACTAATGGGAGGCGACGCATCAGGTCGTGTAGCCCGATAACCTTATTAAATTTGCATTATGGCACAATTTACAAGAATAGAAGTAGCACAAACGATGAAAGAAAGTGGTATGGTACCGCTTTTCTTTCATCAAGATGCAACAGTGGCAAAGAAGGTATTAAAAGCATGTTATGACGGCGGCGCTCGTTTAATGGAATTCACCAACAGAGGTGACTTTGCGCTTGAGGTATTTACACAACTTACAAAGTATGCGATTAAGGAACTCCCAGGAATGATTATGGGTGTGGGTTCAGTAACAGATGCAGGAGCTGCATCGGCTTATATGCTTAACGGCGCCAACTTTGTGGTAACTCCCGTGCTTAGACAAGATATTGGGATTGTTTGCAACCGCAGAAAAGTATTGTGGTCTCCAGGCTGCGGTTCACTTACCGAAATTGCTAAGGCAGAAGAACTCGGATGTGAAATCGTAAAGTTGTTTCCAGGCAGCACCTATGGCCCAGGATTTGTAAAAGGGGTATTGGCACCACAACCCTGGACAAATATTATGCCTACAGGAGGTGTAAGTCCAACAGAAGAAAACCTAAAGGGTTGGTTTGATGCGGGTGTTACTTGCGTTGGCATGGGATCAAAGCTGATGGCAAAACACGCAGACGGATCATTTGATTACGCTAAAATTGAATCGCAAACCCGCAATGCATTGGAAATTATCTCATCATTGCGTTAGTTTTTTCGCTATACTTTGATTTCTGTTTTATTATTCCAAATTTTTATAGATGACCCCATAAAAACTTGGTGGATTTATTATTGATAACTAAAATCAGTTCGATTACTCAACTGGAGAGTTATAGCGTTTGCTAGATGCTATCCGGCTTGCGTCCAAAGCTGCAAACCACGAAGTTAATAAAGCAATTACATATAATTTTCTCATATTTCAAAGTTACGAAACTCATTTCAGAGGTTTAGAAGTAGCAGTAGACAGGTGTTCCATATTGATATTGTTTCCTCTTTTAACGTATGTCATTTGCAAATCAATCAAAATATAATTAAGTTTATTTTTTTTGTAAAATTCACCTATTTATAACTTTCAAAATATGAATTTAAAGTTTCGCTTGTTTTTAATTCTATCAATTTTGATGTCACATTTTTTAGTAGCTCAAGATTTTTATGTTTCTAAACAAGGGAATGATAATAACTCTGGCACAAAAGAAAGCCCATTTAAAACAATATCAAAAGCAGCTAAGGTTGCTTTACCAGGGTCATCCATTACTGTGCATGAGGGAACTTACCGTGAGTGGGTTAATCCATCCCGTGGGGGGCTTAATGACCACGATCGCATTGTATACCAAGCAGCTCAAGGCGAAGAAGTCTGGATAAAGGGTTCTGAAATCATCTCTGATTGGAAATTATACAAAGGTTCGGTTTGGAAAATTCAAATAGACAACAGTTTTTTTAATGATTTTAATCCTTATGAGGAAATTATAAAAGGTGATTGGCTAATGAATACTTATGGTAGAGACCACCATCTTGGTGAAATTTACATTAATGGCGAAGCCCTTTACGAAATTGATGAATTTAAAGAGGTTTTCTCTGAAACAGCTCTTGAAAGAGCGGTTGATTCTGAAGCCTCAAAATACAAATGGTTTTGTGAGACAGATGATAAAAAAACCACGTTATATGCCAATTTTAAAGGCCAAAATCCCAACGAGCAAATAGTAGAGATTAATGTTCGTCCAACTGTTTTTTTTCCAAAGCGAACAGGGATTAACTATATTACTGTTAGGGGTTTTAAAATGGCTCATGCTGCCACACAATGGGCACCCCCCACTGCCCATCAAGAGGGTCTTATTGGCCCAAATTGGAGCAAAGGCTGGATTATTGAAAATAATTTGATATCTGATTCGAAATGTACTGGGATAAGTCTTGGGAAGGAGTCTAGTACAGGACAAAATGAATGGACAAATTTAAAAGTTAAACACGGGACTCAGAGACAGCGGGAAGTTGTTTTTGATGCCCTTACTAAAGGATGGTCTAAAAAGTCTATAGGTTCTCATATAGTTAGAAACAATACCATAAAAAATTGTGAACAAGCGGGTATATGTGGTCATTTGGGGGCCATATTTAGTGAAATCTATAATAACCATATCTACAATATCCACATTAAACAACAATTTTTTGGTTTCGAGACAGGAGCAATAAAATTACATGCAGCAATTGATACTTCTATAAAGAAAAATTTAATTCACAATAACTATCGCGGGCTTTGGTTGGATTGGCAATCGCAAGGAACTCGAGTTTCCAAAAATATTTTTTTTGACAATATTAACGAGGACTTTTTCAATGAGGTCAATCATGGCCCCATGGTGGTTGATAACAACATCATGTTGTCAGAAAAATCTATCATCAATGTATCTCAAGGTACTGCATACCTGCACAACCTGATTACAGGAAATATTTTAATGCGATTAGCCCCCAGCCGATTTACGCCTTACCATTTTCCTCACTCTACTGCTATTGCAGGCTTGATGGGCATTAATCACGGAGATGATCACTTTTATAATAATATTTTCAGTTGCAATACCCCCACAAACAACAAGCAATTATTTACAGGTCTCAATGCTTTTAATGGCTTCCCGCTGTCTGGTGATTCTTGGTTTCAGAACATGAAAAGGCCAAATGATTTTGCAGCTCTTAAACTGCCTGTTTTTATAGAATCTAACCTTTACTATAATAAGGCATTACCTTTTAATAGAGAACAAATCAATATTGTAAATGCAAATTTTGACCCCTCAGCTTCTATTTATCAGTTTGGTAATAAGGTTTTTTTAAAAATATCTATCGATAAAAGTTACAAAAAATTAGAAACTAGGCTTATTACAACAGCCGTTTTGGGTAGCGCTTTTCAAACGGAAACTCCTTTTGAAAATACCGACGGTTCAAAACTGGCTATAAATAGTGATTTTTCAAACAACCAACGATCTCCAAAATCCCCCAAACCTGGTCCTTTTGAATTGTTGAAAATTGGAGAAAATAAAATAGAAGTCTTTAACCTAAATACTGTAAAAAATTAATTTAGCTTTAAGATAATTAAATTTATGAACGAAAAGAATTTATCAAGAACACCTAAAATTGGTCAATTCAAAATTTATCCTATCATCAATTTTAAATGTAGCCCATATGTTTAAAATTTGATTGTGCACTAGTAAATTTATAACAATGATTGCTGAATCAAAAAAACGAATGGATTTAAAAAATTTGTGGGTAATATGTGTACTGTTAATAGGCCTTTTTTTAAAGGCTCAAAACGCAAATCAAAAACATCCCAATATTCTTTTTATAATCACTGACGATCAAGATGCAGAAACACTCGATGTTTACGGGGATAATTTTTGTGACACTCCTAACATAGACAAGCTTTCAAGTGAGGGCTTGACTTTGACCTCTGCATATCATATGGGATCCTTTCGTGCGGCGGTTTGCACCCCCTCTCGCTGTATGGTAATGACAGGAAGAAATGTTTGGGAAACTCAGAATCTCAATGTTAATTACCCACCTCTTGATTATATCCATAAAACAGAGAAAAATTATGCAAAAATAACTCCTGAAGACCCATCTTATAACAGCCTGCCAGCACTGTTTAAAAGAGCTGGCTATTACACATTTAGAACTTGTAAACGCGGCAATAGTTACGAAGGTGCAAACGTACTATTTGACGAACGTTACGACAAGACCAATAGAGATGCTGATAATGAAAATGGTAGTCAATGGCATTCTGATAAAGTCATTGAATACTTAGATCGAAGAATCGCCCAACCTACAGGCCAACCTTTTCTTATTTATTTGGGCTTCTCACATCCACACGATCCAAGACGGGGAAAACCAGCACTTCTTAAAAAATACGGCGCTATTAATCCGGGCCCACCAATGACTGTAAGCCTAAAGACCCCAAAATTACCCATCAATTATTTGCCAGCTCATCCATTTGAAGAAGGCCATCCAGATTTAAGAGATGAAAACAGTGTTGAAGGCGTTATGACAAAAAGAGATGAAGCTACGGTTAGAAATGAAAGAGGGAAAGAGCTGGCAACGATTGAAGCCATAGACACTGAAATTGGTCGCGTAATTCAAAAATTAGAAGCTACCGGGGAGTTGGACAACACCTATATTTTCTTTGTTTCCGACCACGGGATTGCAGTTGGAAAACACGGCTTGATGGGCAAACAAAATTTATACGAACACAGTTTAAAAATCCCATTTATTATTAAAGGACCCAACATTGATAGCAATAGAAAAGCAAAGGGAAATATTTATTTGTCAGATGTCTTACCAACCCTATGTGATTTAGCAGGTATTGATATCCCAGAAAACGTCTATGGGAAGAGTTTTAAATCGGTGCTTATAGATAAGGATCAAACTATAAGAGATGTCATTTATGGGGTTTACTCTGGGGGTACTAAACCTGGAATAAGGTCCGTAAGACAAGGAGACTGGAAGCTTATTAAATACGATGTTATGAATGGTCAAGTTAGAAAAACCCAACTTTTTAATTTAAAAGATAATCCAAATGAACTCTTAATTGAACATAGGGATCCTAAAGTAATTGCACTCACGGGGAATATCCCAAAAACAAATCAAGTTAATTTAGCAGACCAGCCAAAATATTTTTTGAAGCGTAAAGAAATGGAGGCACTTTTGTTGTCAGAAATGGAAGCACTTAACGACCCCTTTAGATTTTGGGACCAACTGTAAGTTAAAAAAGAGCATGAAAATTTTAAATATTCTAATTAGTTTTATAATTACCACAAGTATTCTAAATGCTCAAAATCCGGCAATATCATCTGAAGATTTTTCAACTCGTCAAGTCCATCTGGATTTTCACACTTCAGAACAACTTCAAAATATTGGTGAGAAATTTGATAAAAACTCATGGCAAAAAGCTCTAAAAGGCGCCCATGTCAACTCCATCAATATTTTCGCGAAAGGACACCACGGTTACTCATATTATCCTACTAAAGTTGGCATTCAACATCCCAACTTAGAGTTTGATTTGTTAAAAGCTCAGATCGAAGCTTCTCACGAAATTGGTATAAAAACTCCTTTTTATTTTGCAATTGGCTGGTCTGCACTAGATGCGTTGAGCCATCCAGAATGGATAATTAAAAATAAAAAAGGCAAGTCGAAAAAAGGGGATCTGATCAAATCATTAAAAGATAATGATCCCTACCCAAATTTTACTTGGGAATTGTTAATGCCTGAGGGAGATTATCTAGATATAATTTTAAAACAAACTGAGGAATTATGTAAAAACTACAAAGTTGATGGTTTCTGGTATGATATCATTCCCAACAATGCCATCAATTACAATGCTTACAGCAGGGCAGGTTTTAAAAAAGCTGGTATTAATGTAGATGATGATTTAGAAGTTGAAAAGAATCATGTTCAAAAGCTTAAGTTTTTTATGGCCTCTTGTAATACTATTATAAAGAAATATCACCCAGATGCCTCTATTTTTTACAACTGGTCTACGCATATGAACAATTCCAATACTTTTGAATATAAAATCTATGAATATAATACCAGTTACGATTTAGAAGATTTACCCACCACTTGGGAGGGTTATAATGAATTTCCATTGCGCGCAAAATATTTCAGCAATATGGGTAAACCGATCACGGGAATGAGCGGAAAATTTCATACCGCTTGGGGGGAGTTTGGAGGTTTTAAATACCCCAATGCCTTGAAATACGAGGCGGCTTCTATGATTGCTTTTGGCGCCAATGTGAATTTTGGTGATCAATTACACCCCTCCGGAATTATTGATATAGAAACCTATAAAAATATAGGTTCGGCATTTTCGTATGTTAAAAGTATTGAAGGATTTGGCCCAGGAGGGAAACAAGTAGCCAAAACGGGCTTATGGATGACCTATGACAACCATACAGAACAAGCGACAAGTCTTTTGTTGTTAGACACTCAAACAAATTATGTGGTGGTAAATAATCTAAAAGATTGGTCAAATTTGGAAGTGATTGTAATTCCAAGCAAGCCAAATTTATCTCCTGAAAATGTTGAAACCTTAAATCAATTTGTTAATGGTGGCGGTAAATTATTAGTCCTTGGTGAAGGAGCTTTAAAAAGAGACAAGTCAGGTTTTGCAATGGATGTTGGCGGTACTTATCTTGGCGAGGCAAGTTATGATGTGGATTATACAGTAGTTTCCGAAGTTTTGTCAAAAAATCTGGTACGATCTCCGTTTTTAAACTACATTCCAGCTTTTAAAATTAAACCCAATACGGACGTGGAGCTACTTGCTAGCATTCGAGAACCATATTTTAGCCGAACAAAAGGACATTATACATCCCATCAAAATACCCCTTACAATCTAGAACCCGCCGTGCACCCTGCAATATACAGACATGGTAATATAATGGTCGTAGCCCATGCATTAGATAAAATGTACCTAAAGTATGGGGCCCAAATTCACAGAGAGTTATTTAAAAACGCATTAGATGCATTATTGAAAACCCAGATGGTTAAGGTAAAATTACCAAGTTCAGGTAGGATCAACCTTTTGCATTTTCCGGCAAAAAACCGCTATGTTGTACACCTGCTTTATGCTGTGCCAGTCCAACGTGGTGTGGCTCAGGTCATTGATGATCTAACACCTATTTATGACACTAATGTTGTGATTAACCTTAAAGAAAACATTAAAAAGGCGTTTTTGATGCCTGAAAAAAAAGAACTTAAAATAACAAAATTAAACAATCAGATTAGTTTAGTTGTTCCAGAATTTACTTGTCACACAGCTTTGGTATTGGAATATTAAATTTATAAAATCAAAAGATAAAAGTTCGAACCGCTGATTTTAATCCCATTTTACAAAAAAAGCCCATTTTAACAGAGTAAATAATGTTTTTTGAATATTTTTTATCATGTTTTAAATTTATAGTTGGTGTATCAGATTTAGTTTTAAGGACTGTTTTTAATTTAATTGGATATTGGTATAAAGACTGCTTTTAAATCTGGCTCTTTTATAAATTTGTCTATTGGAAATATTGGTCTTTTAATCCTTTTATAATTTAATCTAAATAGATCCTGATCAACACCTCCGGGTGTTAAGGCCATTATCCATCCTTTATTTAAATCGAATAGTTGAGGAACTAAGTAACCAATCTTGACAACAATAATATTTGATTGACTAGGATTTAAATTTAAATCTGTAAAGTCCTTAATGTAATGATAAGGCTTTCTTTTCTCAGTTACAATAACATCTATACTACCTGTTCTTATAACTATTTCAGTTTTAGCATTTACGTCTCCCTTTTTAATGGATTTTATTTCACCTTTCAACAGAATTGGTGGGGAATATCTATTATCTACTTCAGCACCAACATATTCTTCTACATAATCTCCAATATTTAATTTTAAAGCTTTTTCTATAAGTTTTGGTCCTGGAATCGAGGCATATATTAGTGATGGACCGCTCTCATTTTTAAATTCTTTTCTTCTTAACAGTTTATCTAATGTCCATGTTACATCTCCAGCTCCTCCTGCTGTTGGATTGTCACCCATGTCACTTATAATAAAAGGTTTGGTTTTATTTTTTAAGGCTAAATTTATACTTTTCTCTAAAGTTCCAACAGGCCCTACAAATTCAAATTCATTTTTTACATCCCAAAAACTTTTTGCTAAATATTCAGATGATTTTTTAACAGCTTCTTTATTATCGCCATAAACAACAACTACTGCATGATTTCTAGGTTCATCAGCCCAAGGATATCCCATCCATATACCAGCATCAATAACTCCTTCTTTAACAGTTTCTGGATTTACTTTTGCATATAAACTTTTTCCTGGTTCTGTTCTGGTACTTGTTTTTTCACCCGGTAAAAGGATAGGGACTTCAATTCTTGACTTGTAAAGTGGCTTGCCCTTACCAGATTCTAATCTATCGAGAAGGTTAGTTACAGCTCTTTTTTTTGACTCTATGGCATCTTCATGGGGAGCCAACCTGTAACAAGTTATTAAATCAGATTCTTGTGTTAATTTATATGACACATTTCCATGTAAATCCATTGACGTTGATATTAAGGTATTGTACCCAACAACTTCTCTAATACGTTTTATAAAATCTCCCTCTGGATCGTCAATTCCCTCAACACTCATTGCACCGTGAATATCAAAGAATAATCCATCGTAAGGCAGTTTCTCCTCGATTCTTTTTAGAGTTTTACTTACTAATGAATCGTATGCTTGTCTTGTTACTATTCCACCTGGAAGTGCATGACCTCTTAATGAGGGAATCCATTCTGCTCTGAGTCTGTTAATTGAATCTTTTTGTAAAAATGGGTAGTAATCAAAAACATCATCTCCTGTTTTAGCTTTAAAGTCAGCTTCTAAAGTTTTAGCAGGTGAGAACGTACTTGATTCTACAGCAAGACCTGCAATAGCAATTCTGAGTTTATTTTCTCTAATACATCCATTAAATATTGTAACTAATAATATTAAAATAAATAATTTTTTCATTGTTTATGTTGTCTGTCGATTGTACAATATATGAATTCTGATAAATTATGTTACTTCATTTTCATTAACTATTGATAATCTTTTATAGCTTATTTAATTATAAAAAATTCTTCCGAATCAGAAGGCTTAGTAGGATTAGGGTTATAAATATTTGTAACTTGAATTAATGAATTCAAGATTAATATCACTAGATTTTTTTAGAGGTTTAACAGTTGCTGCCATGATTATGGTAAATGATCCTGGAAGCTGGTCTCATGTTTATCCTCCACTTAGACATGCTGAATGGCACGGAGTTACTCCAACTGATTTAATTTTCCCTTTTTTTTTATTTATTGTAGGAGTGTCTATTGTTTTGGCTTTATCTAAAAGATTATCGAATAAATCTATTTACTTTAAAATTTTTAAAAGATCTTTTATTCTTTTTTCAATAGGTCTATTATTAGATTTGTTTCCAAATTTTGATTTTGAAAACCTAAGAGTCGCAGGAGTATTGCAAAGAATTGCATTAGTCTATCTTTTTTGTTCAATTATTTATTTGAAGTTTTCTAATCTAACACAAGTGTGGCTAGGAATAATTTGTTTAATTATTTATTGGATTTTTATGACTTTAGTTCCGTTTGGAGATTCAATTGCGGGGATTCTTGAGCCTGGAAATAATTTTGCTGCTTGGGTTGACCAATATATTATGTATGGGAGAATGTTTCATCAAACTTGGGATCCTGAAGGCTTTTTTAGTACCATTCCATCAATAACAACTGGAATTTCTGGAATGTTTTCTGGGCATATTATTTCATATAAATCAATAGAACTGAGTGAAAAAATCATTTTAATTTTTGTGACTGGCTTTGGTATAATGTGCTTAGGCCTACTTTGGGATTACAGCTTTCCCATAAATAAACACATTTGGACCAGTTCTTATGTCTTATTTACATCTGGTTTAGCTATGCTATTTCTTTCTACTTGTATTTGGATAATTGACGTAAAAAAGAAATCTAATACTTTTTACTTTGGAATTATTTTCGGGTCAAATGCAATTTTCGCTTACGTTTTACATGCTTTACTTTGGAGAATTTTCCAAATACCTGTTTTAAACGGAAAAGGTATCCAGCAAAACTGGATGGATTTCGGAATAAGTACAGGAGCTGACCCACAATTTATCTCACTGATATGGGCTGTTTTTTATACTTGGGTAATTTACCTAATTGTCAAAGAATTGTATAAAAGAAAATTTTTTATAAAAATTTAATTAATCCCAATTACCTATGTTCTCATTGAATGTAGTTTTATCTCTAAAAAGGAGAGACATACCTGTTATGTTACTCTCGTCCCAAGTATTAATATATCCATGTTGGTCAATCGCAAAAGATTTACTATAGACATAAAGGTCAACAGCAGTTTGCAATTCAGCTTTTGTATTAAACACATACTGTCCAAACCCCAAAACAGGTACTATAAGTAATAAGAGTAATAGTTTGTTCATAATATTATTCTTAATAATAAATATATAATTTATCGTCAGTTGGAATCTTACACCTAAATACAACCCTTTTTACAATGCCTGCTATTGGAAAGTACCAACTGAGTTTACTGCAAAAAAAAGAGTCACCATTTCTGATGACTCTGTAGTAGCGGGAGCAGGACTCGAACCTGCGACCTTCGGGTTATGAGCCCGACGAGCTACCTACTGCTCTATCCTGTTATTCAGTTACTTAAATACACTTGTTGTTTAACTGCCAGTAATTACTGCCAGAATGAGCAACTTTAAAGTATCTATCGGAACATCAAAATCTAAACCTATTATTGTCATTTATTACAATGAAACACGCCATCGATATTGGAATGGCAAAGCAATCAATGTAAATATATCTTCTGAAGAAAATCCTAATCTGCTAAAAGCTGCATTTGAACTAAAGTTAAGAGAAGGGTGGAGGCCTCCATCGAAAAAAAGGGAAGTCAAAGAACTACCTGTAACGGTTATTCAGGCACTCCAACAGGGAAGTTGATACAAAGATTGCTCAAGGGTGTTCACAGCGCTTTATAAAGGACGCTAAACGTATTGTAACACTTTGGAAGCGATATGAGATAGAACAGCATTTAAGGAATCTTACTCTTGATAAATTGCAACCATCTCACATTAGAAACTTCCTTGTAAGGCCTAACTGGAGTGCAAAAACACAACGAACAGTAAAGTCTACTTTAAGTCCATTACTTTCTGAATTTACTTCTAATTTGGTTCAAAGCGTAAGACTAAAGAAACCCACCTCAACTCTCAATAAACCATTTGATAATGTTAATGTAGTACTTGATGCTGTCAAAGATTATAATCAACAGCTATACTTATGCTGCTTAATGACCTATGGCTGCCTTTTAAGGCCTCACAGAGAGATTAGAGAGCTTACTTGGTCAGACTTTTCAGAAGACCTTAGATACATTCATTTATCAGGAAATAGAAACAAATCAGGAAGAAATAGGATTGTGCCTGTACCAACATATGTTAGAGATATACTTGTAAAAGGAGAGTCTAATCATAATATATTCTCTGGAAGCAATAAACCACTAAACCAGGACTATTTTAAGACCCTTTGGAGCCGTTTTAAGAGACAATCAGATATACTTCAACAAGGACAAACACTCTACTCTTTTAGGCACTCTGGAGCTATTGAAATCTTTAAGCGCACAGGGTCACTACACAAGCTACAAAGAGCAATGGGGCATTCAAGTTTAAACGTATCCTTAACCTACCTAAGAGGATTAGAAGTAGCAGAACTAAAAGAAGAAGATATGCCTATGGTTTAATCCCTAACAAAACGCACTGAAAAGCCGTACTGCTTGTAATAGTGGTTTCTGCCTAGGCCACTGTAGCTGAAGAACAGGTAGCGGAACCGTGCTTCATAAAAATCGTCCTCATCGGAACTCCAAAAGAACGCTTCGCTGCCCTCATAGTTGAAATTACCATATTCGTCACGGTAACCCTCAGGGAAGGCGTTAAAGTTGCTGCTGTTGTTTAGGCTTGTGGCGTTGCCTGGTGCTCCTGCTGCTGTTGAACTATTCCAACCTGTGGTGGAGGCCATCGCTTTGGCTATATTGTTGCCTGTGGTAGTATTGCCTGTGGTAGCATCATCGTAATTATAGCCATTAGCTATGAGGTATTCTTCAAGCGTTGTCCACTCGGCATCGCTTGGTACATGCCAACCCTCTGGGGCAAATTCTTTGTTAGGTGTGTTAGGGTTTGTATCGTGGATACCCATAACAGCATACCAATTATAAAGTTTTCCTTTTGTAATGTCGTTGTTATAATAACACCAAGCACCTGTGGTGAGGTTTTGCCAGGTTTGGTAGTTGTTTACCTTTGGTATCGGGGTGCCATCTCTATAGGTCACCATCTTGGCGTTTTTTACTGTCCACACTTGGTCTCCGTAACTAATATAACCACTGTTTGGATGCAGATCATCTATCTGGCTTTGGAGGGTTGCTATAAGAGCATCAATGTAAGCCTTTGTAACTGCATCCTGAGCCTCTGTCGGGTCTGATACATTTTTAATTTGATTGTTTTCAGCACTTATTGTGCCGTTTAGTTTAATGTCCTGTGCATTTGCAAAAGGAATTAAAAAAAGAATGAATAATAGTAGTAGTAGTTTTTTCATTTTTTAGATTTAACAATTAGTGAGTAAAGCAAAAAACCTATCGATACTAGTAGAATAAATATTGAACCTCTCATATAACAAATAGAATAAAACTGTCAGCTGAAATCATACACCTAAATACAATCCCTATTTACAACGCACACTATTGGAGAATACCTACTGCGTTTAATGATTCTTAAGGAAACTTAACAATCAACCCTAACTTACTTAAGAGGTTTAAAAGTAGCAGAACTTAAAGAAGAAGATATGCCTATGGTTTAAGTGAGGGGTTTCTTATAAATAACTTTACTCTTTCCTATTGATGAGTAGTAAGTGTCGGTTTTTTCTAAATCAATTACTGCTTTACTTGCAAATCTGTCAATCGTTTTTATTGCTTGATTTAAATTTGTTCTTCCTTTTTTATATGTTTTAAATAACACTATATCGTTAGAATCAATAAACCAAAGTTCGCTGCGACTATAGGTTATTTGTTTCCTGCTCCCCTCCCTTTTGATTCTTACTATTGCATAATTATTTATTTGCGCCCATCTTTTTTTAATACTTTTTGAGGGAAACAAAAGATATTTAAGTTCAATGCCAAATGAATCAATAATTAAAACATTAAATGATTTCAAGAAAAAGTAAATAGCAAGAACAACTGACAGAAAAAATATAAGGGTGAGGAATAGACCATTGTTAACATATGGGTAATCGTTTTTTGTAATTCCCGCTATTAACCCAACCCCTAATATTGGAGAAAAAATCGCATAGGATAGTCTGTCGTAATTAATTCCAATAGATTTTACCCCTCTCATAGCTCAAATTTAACTCTTAATTTAAAAGTAATACTATAAAAAGTAAGTATAACTTATTTAAGAGGATTAGAAGTAGCAGAACTTGAGGAAAGTGATATGCCTATGGTTTAGAAAGGTTAGTTTTAATAGTTCTTCTTATTGAACGACAAACAAAAATCCCGAATGATTGCATATAAGAGTCTGTTGTCATTTTAATCAAACCTCTTTTTGGGCTACGTGGGTCTTTTTTTTCAAACTTTATGTAAAAGTTAACGAGGCCACTTTTTGCAGTTGACGTGATAAAAGGAATTGATATACTGGATTTTTCAATTACAGGCTTGTGTATGTCAAAATCAAAATTGATAATGGCTCTATCATACCAATTATTTCCTTTTAATAAAACTTTTAGTTGTTCTACATCAGAAGCCACTAAACTGAGCTTATTAAAATCTCCATAAAAATTCATTGTTTTTTTCCAAATATATTTTCCAAAGATTATAATCAATCCAAATAAAATAAAACCATATCCCGCTATAAGACAAAAGTTAGACTTATAACCATAAAACTCATAATGATTAGAAACGTAATCATAAGCCATAAAAATTAATCCTATACTTGTAATTATAAGCCCTTCTTTATTTTGAATAAATTTTTTCATAAAACCAAAGTTAAGAAGTTTGCTTAAACAGAGTGTTAAATGTATCCCTAACCTACTTAAGAGGCTTAGAAATAGCTGAATTGAAAGAGGAGGATATGCCTGTGGTTTAATTCCTTAAATTAGTACAATGAAAAAATTATTACTTCTAATTTTATTTGTTCCAATGACTGGGCTTGGCCAAGAAGTGATTGTAAATGGAATTACACTCAATGCTCCTAATGGGTTTATAAGGTCTGATGCTATGGGTGAAACGATTCTTTGGATTAAACCCAATAAAAATGATGTCGGTTCTGATATGATATCTATTACATACATAAAAGGGCATGCTAATTCTCTGGACACTGAAAGTTATTGTAATAAACAAACACGAGGCGTAAAATTTATTAAAAATGAAAACTTTAATATAGATGGCCGTGACATTTCAATATGCTTTAAGAAAGGAGATAATGATTTTTTAATAGGTCAATTTCTGTTCAAAAAAAGGGGCTACATATATATAATAAACTGTATGTCTTATTCTGGGCCTACCAAATCATATTTTTCTGATTTTAGTGGGGACCCAAACAAAACTATAATGTATATGGTTGCATATATGGCCGGAAGATTTATGTTGTACTAAATTTAGTTAAATCATGTTATTATGAAAACTCAAAAACCAAAAGCAGTAAAAAATATTTTTATAGTATTAGGGTTGATAACTATTTCGTATTTAATATTACCGCTTTCAGAAAAACCGTTTGTTGAATTAGCTTCTTTTGAACAGTACCAGCCTTGTAGAGATAATAATCCCCTGAGCACCTTTAATAAAAATATATAGTAAACCACTTGTTTTAAGAGAGGAAATAAAAGCTTCATTTATCATTTTTGGATTTGAGCAAGATTATTATTTAGAAAATGGTTTGGATTGTAAACTCGTATCAAGATTTAGCCTTGAAGAAGCAATAGAAATGGGAGTTGTTGAGGTTTTGTTCTTTTTTATGAGGAGAATAGCAGCATCAACAAGTTATATTCTTTTTGTTCTAATATTATACTTTTTATTCAAACAATTTGCCATTTTACTAGCAAAAAATATATTCCCTACAGTATTATATTCATTTTTTTCTTCAATATTATTTTCACCAATTTTTTATTCCTTAGAAAATTATATCCGTTTTCCTCACAGATTTAATGCAAGTGAAGGAAAAGAAATCTCAATATTTATTTACTATATTTTAAATTATGATGCACATATAGTTTTATTTTATTTTGTGATATTTTTTGCAATATGTTTTTTCATTTTATCATTTAAAGACCTCAAAAAACTTAATTTTAATGACATAAATTTCCTCACATATAAAAAAGAAAAACAATCATATAAATCATTAATTGATAAAAAGAAGGTTAAAGTAATATCAAAAAAATTAAACCCTTTAATATCAAAGACCTTAAAGTATCTGAATTCAAACAGTAGAAGTATTGTTGCTATTGTATTTTTGTCACATTTATTTAAAGTATTAATTCATTTCTTTTTTTATAGAGAAACAACAATGTCTAGGGCTAGGGGAAGTACAAGAAATTTAATAAGTGAAAATTTTGGTTATCATATAGATATGATTTACAAAGAAAGAGTAGATTTATTTCTTTTCTCAACCCTTTTAATATTGCTTTTCGCTTGGTTTTTCAGAATAAAAAAAGTTTTATAGAATTAACAATCATAATATCTTCTCTGGAAGCAATGAACCACTAAACCAGGACTATTTTAAGACCCTTTGGAGCCGTTTTAAGAGACAATCAGATATACTTGAACAAGGACAAACACTATATTCTTTTAGGCACTCTGGGGCTATTGAAATCTTTAAGCGTACAGGGTCATTGCACAAGCTACAAAGAGCTATGGGACACTCAAGTTTGAACGTATCTCTAACCTACTTAAGAGGACTAGAAGTAGCAGAACTAAAAGAAGAAGATATGCCTATGGTTTAAAACTGTCTATCAGGCTGGTTGTTGTATTAAAGCTTCTGCATTGATTTCTTCTCACCACATATCTCTTGACCATAAAGTTGTTTTACAAAAAGTAAATCTGAAAGATATTCAGTAATACTACTGACTTTTCCTTCCTCATTTATACTATACAGCCATATGTAATCATTATTGTATTCTCCATTAACCCCCTCAGCTTCTCCAGTAAGCACAATCACAGAGCCATTAATGCCAGATATTATCTTATCTACATTTCCCTTCCATCCATTTTTTAAAAGAGATTGAAATGCCCCAGCAGCCTTAAGAAGTTCTTGATAATTATAAGTTCCTGATATGTCGAGCTCGCCCCTCAAAGTAAAGGTAAAGTCATCGCTAATCGTAGATTTAAACACATCAAAATTACCATTATTGTACGCTTCAAAATTCTTTGAAACAATGGCATTATTCCTTTCAATTAAAAGTTCATTCTCGCTTTTTGATATTGTTTGCTCACAAGATATAATTGAAATAAGTGTGATTAGTAAAAAAAGTTTTTTCATTATGAAAAATTTATAGTTAGAATTTGAATATAAAAAACATTACTTTAACAGAATGTTAAATGTAAGTCTCACCTACTTAAGAGGATTAGAAGTAGCAGAACTTAAAGAAAGTGATAAGCCTATGGTTTAGTTCTTGACAACCTTATAGGTTAACTCTTCGTTGTTTGACTTGTCTGTTGCTTTTACAATGTATGTGGCTGTTGATAGGTGTGCCATATTGATGTTGTTTCCTTCTGTTTCCAATACTTTATTGCCTAATAGGTCGTA